>CALURK010000004.1 GCA_944323165.1 Candidatus Gastranaerophilales bacterium
AATGACGATTGAAAAGCAGTCAGTATTTTCTAAATTATCTTCTGTTATCCTGAACCCGTTTCAGGAATTTGTATTATTTGAGTTAAACAAAGATTCCGAAATAAATTCGGAATGACGATTGAAAAGCAGTCAGTATTTTCTAAATTATCTTCTGTTATCCTGAACCCGTTTCAGGAATTTGTATTATGGAGTTAAACAAAGATTCCGAAATAAATTCGGAATGACGATTGAAAAGTAGTCAGTTTCCCCTAACCTATCTTTTGTCATCCTGAACTTGTTTCAGGATCTTGCGCCATGATTCCCAAAGACCTTCGGACAGCTAACCCTACAAAAAGCTCCTTTCGGAAGAGAGACAAAAGGAGCAAGGCTAATTATTATGAAGAAAAGATTTTGGAAATTTCTAAAGAAGTAAGCCGAACACACACACATAATGCCTAATCATTTTTTCGTCGAAATCCGACAATCGCACAAGTTGCCTTCGACTTACATATATATTTTAGCATTATTCACGTGCTTTCTTAATCTACTTAAGAACTAGTACATTTGGATTATTTCTTTTTTATATGAAATTTATCTATCTGAGGTCCGACATACTTGCCGATTAAAACGTCTTCGACAAAATGGTCAATCGGTTTAATTGCAAGTCCCAAGGCAATAAATCCGCCAATTGTTTTTATAAAATTACCCTTTAGTAGTTTGCTTTTTTGAAAATCTGTTAATACGCTTTTCACTGCAACATTTTCTGTTTGTCCGTTCTTTAATGCGTATTTGTATTTAGAATACCATTTCCCCTTTTTTATCTCAGGAGTTGGATTAATTAAATCTTTTCTTAAATTGATTAAATCGTTTATTGTTTTTTCTGCAAAATTACCGACTTTTTCCTTGCTATCAAGTCTAAAAACTTTAAAAGAATTTTTTAGCGAATCTTTTTTGTTGTTAAAATCCATGCTGTCATAAACTTGTGATACAAATTCTTCAACGCATTCTTTGTCCTTTCCGTCAAAAGCTCTCATTTTGCCGTTTGCGATAAATTGTTCCGCAACTTTAGAAACGTGTTCTTGGGCATTAAGAGAAACTCTGTCTTTTGAAAATTTTCCAAATTGAGAAAACGAATTTTGACCGATTTTAACAGTAATAACCGGTAGGAAAATACTTGCCAAACCTTGGAAAATTGCTTGTTTTAAGCAACGTTTTGAATTTGGGCTGTATTCTGTTTGGTTGTTTTTATATTTGTCGTATACATCAGCTCCAATGTACATCAAAGCAGGAACCCACGTTAAGTTTGCATAATTACCGATAAGTGGTCGCAAAGCTTCACCGACTTCATTAGAAAAGGCTGCTCCTCTAAGTGGCCAATTCATTAAGGGATCAACATATTCTCCCGTTTTTTTGTTTCTTGTTTGGTTATCTGCACGATAAGTCGCGGAATTTGTTTGTATCGGCTTTATCATACGGTAAAATCTCCTTCAAGGCTCTGGCTATTTATATAATTGGAAAAAATCTTAAAATTTGCGTCCAAATTAACAAAAATTTACAAAAGGTTTCCCTGTGTGTATAATTATACCATGGAAAGAAAATTTGAACTTGTATCGAAATATAAACCGGCTGGTGATCAGCCAAAAGCAATAGAACAGTTGGTTCAAGGTATTAGAGATGGGGATGATACTCAGACTCTTTTGGGTATTACAGGCTCCGGAAAAACTTTTACTATTGCAAATGTTATTGAGCAAGTTCAAAAACCTACATTAATTATTGCGCACAACAAAACTTTAGCCGCGCAGCTTTATAACGAGTTTAAAGAACTTTTCCCAAATAATGCAGTCGAATATTTTATAAGTTATTACGATTATTATCAGCCGGAAGCTTATATTCCGAGAACGGATACTTACATTGAAAAATCCGCAAGCATTAATGAAGAAATTGACAGGTTAAGGCATAATACAACGAGAAGTTTGTATGAAAGGAATGATGTAATCGTAGTTGCATCTGTAAGTTGTATTTACGGTTTGGGTTTGCCTGAAAGTTATTTTAAGGGAACTTTAAAAGTCTCAGTCGGAGATACTTTAGACAGGGCAGATTTGATTAAACACCTTGTAATGACTCAATATACTAGGAATGATTTGGTGTTAGAGCGCTCAACATTCAGAGCAAGAGGCGATATTTTAGAAATTATGCCTGCGTACGAAAAAATTATTACAAGGATTTATTTCTTTGGAGATGAGATAGAAAAAATTGTAAGAATTGATAATCTAACAGGAGAAATTATTGAAGCTCCCGAAAGTATAATTATTTATCCTGCGGTTCATTATATAGCTTATGATGAAAACGAGGATGAAACTATTTCAATGATAAGGACAGAATTAAAAAATCGTGTTGCTGAATTGGAAAGCCAGAATAAAATTCTCGAATCTCAAAGGTTACAGCAGAGAGTTAAATACGATATTGAAATGATAAAAGAGATGGGATATTGTTCCGGGATAGAGAATTATTCAAGAATAATAGAGCGTCGTCCTGTAGGCTCTGCTCCTGCGACTTTACTGGATTATTTCAGGGGAGATTTTCTGACGGTAATTGATGAATCTCATGTTACAATTCCACAATTAAATGGGATGTACCATGGCGATGCCTCAAGAAAGAATACGCTTGTAGAATTTGGTTTTAGGCTCCCTTGTGCCAAAGATAACAGACCTTTAAAGAGTGAAGAGTTTTTTGCAAAAGTCGGACAAAAAATTTATATTTCAGCGACCCCAGGAGAATTCGAAAGAAAAACTTCTCAGCAGATAGTAGAACAAATAATTCGCCCTACAGGATTAGTAGATCCAAAAATTAGTGTAAGACCGATAGAAACTCAAATTTCCGATTTGAAAGTCGAAATTGAAAAGAGAGCAAAAAAAGAAGAGCGCGTTCTTATAACGACTTTAACCAAGAAAATGGCAGAGGATTTGTGCGATTATTTCTTGCAGGAAGGAATTAGAGTAAGGTATTTGCATAGCGGAATTAAGTCTATTGAACGTGTTGAAATTCTAAGAGATTTGAGGCTTGGAGAATTTGATGTTTTAATTGGTGTAAACCTGTTAAGAGAAGGACTTGATATACCTGAAGTATCGTTGGTCGCAATTATGGACGCTGATAAGGAAGGTTTCTTAAGGTCTGATACAAGTTTAATTCAGACAATAGGTCGTGCGGCTCGTAACGCATGCGGAGAAGTCATTATGTACGCAGATAAGATAACAGATTCTATGCAGAGAGCGATTGACGAAACTAATCGTAGGAGAGAAATTCAACTTGCGCATAATGAAAAATACGGTATCATTCCTCAAACAATCAAAAAACCTATTGAAAATAATCTTTTATCTCTTGTTGCAAGTTATAGAGATTTAGAAGATATTGTGGCAGAAGAGATGGTTGATTTGGGAATTGAGAAGAAGGATTTACCAAAACTTATTAATAAATTAGAAAAAGACATGCATAAAGCAGCTAAAATACTTGATTTTGAGCGTGCAGCGGAAATTAGAGATCAGCTGAAAAAATTAAGAGAAATGGTAAATTAATTTTAACATTACTAGCAAAAATTTTTTTTATGGGTTTTAATAGAGCGTATGCAATATCCTCCATTAAAATATCCAAAACAACTTCCCCCTGTATTAATATATAATCCTCCGGGAACACCAACATATAAAATGATAACAACTTTTATGCCGAGAGCTGTTGGAGATATGGCTGCTTTTCCTGTACAGCAGGATAAGCAAAAATTTTTGTGGATAGATTATTTTATAATTATTCAACGACGTTTCGGGTTTGGTGAAAAATTCTTGAAATTTGCTAAAAATTTGAGTAAAGAGTTGGGTTGTGATGGAAAAATAAGACTTAAAGCTCAAACAACAATTTATGATCCGATAAATCCTCCGCATAAATTTTATAGAAAAGAAGGATTTGGATCTGATAATACAAGAATGCTAAGAAAGATAGACAGGGCTATAGAGAGTAATAAGCAGCTTGACTATAGGAATACACCTGCTATAGAAATGTATTATCCTGATGATAAGAAACAAGGTTTGTTACAAAAATTTTTGATGAAATTACATTTATAATGTTTCGGTTTGGAAAGTTATAAATATAATTAACACAAATTATTAATTTTATGCTAATCTTTAATTATGAAGAAGAAATGTGCTTTATTAATTCTATTATTAACATTAGTTCAGACAGTAGCATATTCTGCTCCGTCTGTGTTTAATTATGATGGCAAGTTTGGTTTAAAAGACGAGTCCGGCAATATTATAGTAGATGCCAAGTATAAAAAGCTTATCAGATTAGGTGAAACGGCTTGGATTATACAAGATGGCTCTAAGTTTGGAATAATGGATGATAATGGAAATATTTTAGTAGACCCTAAGTATCATCGTGCGGAGAGAGTTTTGGGAAAATTTGCAAAACTTACTCGCGGTAGCAGATGCGGTCTTTTTGATGAAAAGGGTTTTGAGGTTTTGCCTCCTGAATATTCTTCTATTGATTTGCTTTTTGGCGGAATGTTTTTAACTTGCAAAAATTATAAGTATGGCGTAACAGATTTCAATGGTCAGCCTATTTTAGATAATCTTTTTGATGATATTTATATGCCAAAACCGAATTTAATGGTTATAGTATATAATGGTCAGCAATATCAGATAGAAAATATTAAGGGCGGTGAAATGACTCTGCCTTCTGATTTGTATTCTATCACAGATAATTCAAACTTTACCATAACAGAGTTGGTGACAAAACCGGGAACAACAACAGGCTATTACGGAGTTACGGCAACGAATTATCTTTTAAAGATATTCTCATCAATCTCACCGGCTTATGAAGATACTATTGATGAATTAATGTTCTCTCAAGGTGCAGATGCTGCGGGTGTTATAATGAAATTTTCTTGGCTTCCGAAGTTTCCGTTTGTGTACGCAAAGAATTATTATCAAAACTTGATTGCTCCAAATAACGGACCTTTGAGTGGTGTTAAAAATAATTTGAAAAAACATCTTAGTGAATAATGATTATTTTTGCCAGAAATGACGCTTTTTAATTTTATTTTTTAAGCAATTTTTAGCAAAATTTATAGCATCCATTTCTGTTTCAAACAGGTATTCATCTCCGATTTGGTCAAGAATTCCGTGATTTTTAAACTGTTCTTTAACTTTGCTACTTTCAAGTACA
Source organism: Candidatus Gastranaerophilales bacterium (assembly GCA_944323165.1). Classification (GTDB taxonomy): domain Bacteria; phylum Cyanobacteriota; class Vampirovibrionia; order Gastranaerophilales; family Gastranaerophilaceae; genus CAG-196. The sequence continues at coordinate 5,194 of CALURK010000004.1, forward strand.
AGAAGGATTTTAACCTTTTGAGCTTGAAGTCTTATTATAATATCTTCCAGCGCAAAAATTGCCGAAATATCCAGAAGGTTTTCAGAAGAATAGTCAAGTATAAGATATTTAGTTCCAAGAATTTCTTCAAATTGTGATACTAGCTGAGTTGCAGATCCAAAGAAAAATTGTCCGTCAATATGAACAACACGAATTTTGTGTTTGTAATCTTTTTCTAAGATTTTTTCTAACTTTGCAATGTCTTTGTCGTAGACGGTTTTTTGAATAAGTTTAGTGCTATCTGCAGTTCTTTTGGCATATAAAAGTGCTGCGCAAGTTATGCCTGCTCCGACTGCAACAATAAGGTTATAAAATACGGTTAGCATAAAGACTAAAGCGAGTACGTATAAGTCATCTTTTGGCGCAAATTTTAAAACTTTCAGTAATTTTACGTCAATTATGTCATACCCGATTTTAATTAGAATTCCTGCAAGCACAGCAAGCGGAATTTGTGCAACAAACCCTGAAAGTTTAAAGAGTAAAAACAAAAGGATTAGAGGGGAAATTAGTGCGGAAACTCTTGTGGTTGAACCGGAATTAATCGCAGCCACAGTTCTCATAGTTGCAGCGGAACCGGGAACAGAGCCTGAAAGTGCGCAAAATATGTTTCCGACTCCTTGACCTAATAACATACTTCTTGATGACGTTTTGGTTTTTAAAAGCGAATCTGCAACAAGAAGGGTAAGTAAACTTTCTGAAGAAAGAACAATAGCAAGAGTTACAGCGTAATGAAAATAAGTAATTACATCATGTAAATTTGCCTTAGGTAAGGTGAGTGCCGGAAAAGAAATTGAAATTTCAGAAATTCTTTCAACATTAAGTCCCATTTTTATGGAAATAAAAGTACAAACCACAAGTGCGATAGCTTGTCCGGGAATTACTTTATTAAATTTTTTTGGAATTGCAAAAACAAAAACAAGTGTCAGAATTCCTATAAATAAAGCATCTTGATTTATAGATGATAAATTCCTAACGAAAGCGCTAATGCTGTTAATCGTATTCGACATAACAGGGTGTCCGATGATTGGATTAAGCTGCATCAAAATAATTATAACTCCGACACCGTTCATAAATCCTGAAATTACGGGATAAGGAACATATTTAACAATTGCGGGTAATGAAGTTAATGATAGTATTACCTGCAAAATACCAGCCATAAACATAACAAGTATAACTGATGAGAAATTAGCGTTAAGTGCCGCCATAATGGATGCTATAACAATAGTTACAGGTCCTGTAATTCCTGATACAAGAGGAATTTTAGAGCCAAGTATTCCTGAAATAAAAGTCAGAATAATAGCCCCCCAAACGCCGGCTCCTGCTCCAAAACCTGTGGCTACACCGAATGCTAAAGCCTGCGGAAGCGCAACTATTGAAGCGTTTAAGCTTCCTAAACAATCTCCTGCGAATATTTTTAAATAATTTTTTATCATAAGTTTATACTACCATAAAACGGAAAGTTGAAATCTAATAAATTATTATTCTTATGTTATAATTAATGCTATTGAAGGAGAATTTAATGAGTAAATTAAAAATAGGAATTATTGGTCTTGGAACGGTTGGCAGCGGTGTTTATAAGACGTTGCAAAATTTTAAAGATGTTGAGATTGAAAAAATTGCTGTAAAAAACCTTAATAAACAAAGAGGTGTAGATGTTCCATCAGGAATGTTAACTGATAATGCTTATGAAATCATAAATAATCCTTCCATAGATGTGGTAGTTGAATTAATTGGTGGGGTAGAACCTGCTTTTGATTATATTTCTACTGCTATAAAGAATGGAAAACATATAGTAACAGCTAATAAAGAGCTTCTTGCAAAACGCGGAGAGGAACTTTTTAATTTGGCAGAGGAGTATAACAAAGTAGTTTTGTATGAGGCTGCAATAGCAGGCGGAATACCTATAATTATGCCTATAAAAACAATTTTGGCAGGCAACAAAATTCATAAAATTCATGCAATTTTAAACGGAACAACAAATTATATTCTAACCAAAATGGATGTTGACGGTGCCTCTTATGAGGATGTTTTGAAGGAAGCTCAGCAATTGGGTTATGCAGAAACCGATCCGACCGGAGATGTGGAAGGTTTTGATGCGGCATATAAAATTACAACATTAGCGACAATTGCTTTCAAAAAAAGAATTAAAATAGAAAACGTTTATAGAGAAGGTATAACCAAAATTAGAAAAGAAGATATGGCAAAGGCTAATGAGTTTGGTTATAAAATTAAACTTATAGCAAGTGCAACAATCGATGAAAACGGTAATGCGGATGTTCGAGTACATCCTATGCTTGTTCCGAAAGACAACTTATTGGCACATACTGATTATGTCAGAAATGCTGTTTTAATAAGCGGTCATCCAATCGGAAATATAGTGTTGTCAGGCCCAGGAGCTGGAGAATTTCCGACAGCAAGTTCTGTCGTAGGGGATATTTTGTCAATAGCAGCCGAGTTCGGTAAAACCGATTATATGCTTCCAATGATGAGATGTAATCACACAACAAAAGCTAATCCGGTAAATATTGATAACACTTATAACAAATATTATATTTCAATAACTGCACCTAATGCGATTGGTGTAATTGCAAAAATTGGTACAATTTGTGCAAGTAAGAATATAAGTTTATCGAGCATCCTTCAAAAAGGAGTTTCAGATGATAATACGGCAGATATAACCGTAATTACAGAAAGCTGTCAGGAAAAACTTATTAAAGAAGTTGTAAATGAATTAACAGATTGTACAATTAACAGTTTGATTAGAGTTGCAGAATAGCTGAGAAAAAGAGGATTATATTATGTATTACCAAGGTCTTATAAATAAGTATAGAAAGTATTTACCTGTAAGTGATACTACTCCTGTAGTAACATTAAATGAAGGAAATACACCTTTAATAAAAGCTGATAATTTGGCAAAAAAGATAGGTTTAGAAGCAAATATTTATTTAAAATTTGAAGGCTGTAATCCGACAGGAAGTTTTAAAGACCGCGGTATGACAATGGCTGTTACAAAGGCTAAAGAAGAAGGTGCCGGTGCAATAATTTGTGCTTCAACAGGTAATACTTCGGCTTCAGCCGCAGCTTACGGTGCAAAGGCAGGGATTAGGACTTTTGTACTTATTCCTGATGGATACGTTGCTCTTGGAAAACTATCTCAGGCAATGATGTATGGTGCAGAAATTATAGCAATTCAAGGCAACTTTGATCAGGCATTGGAATGTGTAAGAGAAATTTCTGCAACTCATCCGATAACCCTTGTAAATTCAGTAAATCCTTACAGAATAGAAGGCCAAAAAACGGGAGCATTTGAAATTTGTGATGCTTTAGGAAAAGCTCCTGAATATCATTTTATCCCTGTAGGTAATGCAGGGAACATAACTGCTTATTGGAAAGGTTATAAAGAGTATTATGCCCAAGGTATAATAAAGTCGCTTCCAAAGATGATGGGATATGAAGCGGAAGGAGCTGCAGCTATAGTTCGCGGGGAAAGAATTATGAAGCCTGAAACTTTTGCAACGGCAATCAGAATCGGTAATCCTGCAAGTTGGAAGCAGGCAGAAGCTGCAAGAGATGAAAGTTGTGGTAAAATCGGCTGCGCTTGTGACGAAAAAATCGCAGAAGCGTACAAAATGTTAGCATCAACAGAGGGTATTTTGTGTGAGCCGGCTAGTGCGGCATCTGTTGCAGGTTTAATTCAAGCTCATTCTCAGGGTCTTGTAGAGGAAGGGGCGGATATTGTATGTATACTAACAGGTAACGGTTTAAAAGATCCTGATAATGCTATAAAATATTCAAATGCGAAAGTTAAAAAGACTTCAGCTGATATCAAAGACGTTTTAAAGGCAATGGGAATATAGAGATATGTTAAGAGAAGATTTTATAAATGCAAAAAGAATTGTTATAAAGCTTGGGACAAATGTTTTGAGAAATGAAGACGGTGAGGTTGCAATTTCCAGAATATATTCATTCATAGAAGACATGGCAAAGCTTGTTAAACAAGGAAAAGAAGTTATTTTGGTAACAAGTGGTGCAGTTGGTTTGGGTAAGAAAAAATTAAATCTGGACTCTACAGCCGAAGATGGTGTAAAACAGGCATGTGCTGCTGTTGGTCAGAGCCGTTTAATGTCATTTTACGAAAACGGATTTGGAATATACGATATTCCAATAGCACAAATTCTATTAACCGAAGATGATTTCTCTTTAAGGTATCGTTATTTAAGCTTAAGGACAACATTGAATAAAATTCTTGAATTTGGAGTTGTTCCTATTATTAATCAAAATGATACGGTTTCGACGATAAAGATGAATCAGGTTTTGTCAGGGGTGAAAGTTTGTTTTGCCGATAATGATAAATTATCAGCTCTTGTATCCAGTGAATTAGATGCTGATTTGTTGATTATTTTATCAGATATAGACGGGCTTTTTACCTCAAATCCAAAAGTAAATCCAGATGCTACATTAATAAAAGAAGTTCAAGGTGTAACAGATGAAATTATGTCTTTAGGAACAGATGCTTCAGAAGGCGGAAGAGGCGGAATGAGAACGAAACTTGAGGCTGCAAAACTTGTTACGAGATTTGGCGGAAAAGTTCTTATTGCAAACGGCAAAATTCCTTATGTAATCAGTAAGATTTTTGATAAGGAAGAAATTGGAACAATGTTCTTACCAACAAGTGAAAATCTTTCGGATAAAAAACGTTGGATTGGTTATGCTACAAATATAGTTGGCGGACTTGTTGTAAACGAAGGTGCTAAAAAAGCCATTCTTGAAAAGTGTTCAAGCTTGTTGCCTATAGGAATACTAAATGTCGTTAATGATTTTAAGCAGGGTGAAGTTGTTTCAATAATGGATGAGAATAATGTTGAATTTGCAAGAGGTATGGTAAATTATAATTCTCAGGAATGCCGTATGATTGTTGGAGCACATTCTAATAATATTGAAACAATTCTTGGTTATAAAAATTATGATGCCGTTATTACGAGAGATAATATAACAGGTTTAATATAAAATTGTTAGTTGTATAATTTTATTTGTGTAGGGAGAAAATAATGCAGGAAGTTATAGAGAAAAAATCCATAAAAAATATAGATTTTAACTGTGATTTAGCGCAGGCATACGGTGTTTATAAAAATATTCAGGAATATGAATTATTGGATTATGTAAGTTCCGTTAATATATCTTGCGGATTTCACGCCGGAGATCCTGTAACGATAAAAGAAGCAATGCTTAAAGCAAAAGAAAAAAATGTTGCAATTGGTGCTCATATAGGTTTTAACGATATACAGGGATTTGGTTACAGACCTGTTGAGCTAAAAGATGACGAGTTGGAAGCTTTGGTAGTTTATCAAGTTGGTGCAATTATGTCATTTGCAAAGGCTTATGGACTAAGTATAGAACATGTTCGACCTCACGGAGCTATGTACAAAATGGCTGGTGAGGATTTTATATTTTCATCTGCTATAGCTAAAGCGATAAAAAAATGTTCTGATTGGTTGGTTTACTATGCACCGGCTGGGGATATTGCCTCTAAAGTAGAAGATTATACTGGAATTCAGGTAGCGCAAGAAGTAAGTCTTGAAAAAACTTATAATCCTGATTTAACTATTGATTATTCTGTTCCTGATAATACGAATAATTATGAATTAATCAAAAGATTTCAGCATTTATTGCATACTTCTCAGTTAAGGAACAATTTGGGAGGAATGAGCTTTGTTAATGTAAATACCATACATTTTTCAAATAAGTATAAAAATTCATTGGAATTAATTCAGCAGGCAAGAAGTTACATAGCTCCTGCTCCTGTAAATTATATAAAAGCAAAATCTTCAGGATGGGTGGACTAATATGTTTTCAAAATTCAAAAATAATGTAAAAGTAACAAAAGATGTAGGCTGGCTTTTACCGGGTTTAGAGGTAAAAAGATGGTTCTTTTTAATCTTCTTGGGCTCGATAATGATAGTTTTAGGTTTTATGGTTCTTGCAAATGTAAATGTAAGACCTGTGTATATGATATTGGGAATAATAAGAAAAGCTGCATTGATATTACCGTCAAATTTTTTGGCAGCCTTATTTATCTTAATCGGTTCAGTTATCTTTTTTAAGGGATGGCAGAAAACAACTTTATCTATAATGGATATGGATAATAAGAAGGGTAATGATTCCATTCTGGAAAAATTATACAGAAGAAGGAAATTAAATAAGGGTGCAAAAATTGTTGCAATAGGCGGCGGAACAGGTCTTTCGATGTTGCTTCGCGGTATCAAAAAATATACAAACAATATTACAGCAATAGTTACCGTAGGTGATGATGGCGGAAGTTCGGGACGTTTAAGAGAAGAAATGGGGATTTTACCTCCGGGCGATATCAGAAACTGTATTGCAGCTTTAGCAGATGATGAAGATTTAATTACCGAGCTTTTCCAATACAGATTTAAAAACGGTGAAGGTCTTGAAGGGCATAGTTTTGGGAATTTATTCCTGACAGCACTTTGCTCAATAACAGGTGATATGGTAAGAGCGGTAAAAGAATCTTCTAATGTTTTAAATATAAGAGGTGTAGTATTACCTGCGACTTTGGATGATATGAAGTTGGCAGCCAAATTTGAAGACGGAAGAGTTATTCATGGCGAGTCAAATATTCCTGAAGCTCATGGTAAAATTAAACGTTTGTTTACGGAGCCGGAGCATTGTCATGCATTACCTGAGGCAATTGCAGCAATTCATGATGCGGATTTGATAATCCTGGGGCCAGGAAGTTTATATACAAGTGTTATTCCGAATCTTCTTGTTGACGGAATTGTTGATGCTATAGAAAAATCTCATGCAAAGAAAATTTACGTATGTAATATAATGACTCAGCCCGGAGAAACTGATAATTATTCAGTTGCAAGCCACGTTAATGCGCTTCTTACTCACGCAAACGGTAAGAAAATTATTGATGCGGTATTGGTAAATGACAGTTTGCCGGACAATATTTCTGAAGGATACGCAAAAAGCGGTTCTGTTCCTGTAAGATTGGATATGGAAAATATTGTTCCGATTGGAATAGAAGTTGTTTCTCAAAAGTTGATATTAGAAAACAAACAGGGACTTGTAAGACACAGCTCTCATAGGGTTGCCAGAGCGGTTTATTATTGGTATAGAAGGTCTGTAAAAAGATAAATGAAAACAGTTAATACTTTTCAAAGATTAAAAGACAGTAATGAAAAAATTGCGATGTTGACAGCTTACGACTATTCAACAGCGCAGGTTTTAGAAAAAGCAGAGATTGACGGAATTTTGGTTGGTGATTCTCTTGCAATGGTGGCTTTGGGGTACAAGGATACTTATAATATTTCAATAGATGAAATGCTCATATTTGTAAAAGCAGTATCAAGAGGTGCGCCAAATTCTTTTATAATAGGTGATATGCCTTTTATGAGTTATAATTTGACAGTTGAACAGGGGTTGGAAAATGCTTCTAAAATGATTAAAGCTGGTGCTTCAGGAGTCAAATTAGAAGGATGTAATGAGCATATCTTAAAATTGGTTAAGAGATGTGTGGAATCAGGAATACCTGTTTTAGGGCATTTAGGTTTTACACCTCAGCTTATGAATACAATCGGCGGACATAAAATTCAGGGAAAAACTTCTGAGAAGATAGAACAAATTTTGGAGAGTGCCAAAAAACTTGAAGAGGCAGGATGTTTTGCTATAGTTTTAGAACTTATGCCGGCTGAAAGTGCTAAATACATTAGCGAAAATTTAAGAATCCCAACAATAGGAATAGGAGCCGGAAAATATTGCTCAGGTCAGATTGTTGTAACTGATGATATTTTGGGTAAATTTACTGATTTTACTCCAAAATTTGTAAAGAAATATACAAATTTACACAATATTGTTTTGAATAGTGTAGATGAATATAAAAGAGAAGTAAAAGAAGAGCTTTTTCCTTCTGAAAAAGAATCTTTTGAGTTAAACGAAGAAGAAAAGGCAAAGCTGGAGGGGTAGAAAAATGCTTTTGCATAGTATAAAAGAATTGAGAGAACAGAGAAAAGAGTGGAAAAATTTGAAAGTCGGACTTGTTCCAACAATGGGAGCATTACACGAAGGACATTTGAGTTTGATAAAAAAGGCAAAGGAAACTTGTGATAAGGTTGTTGTATCAGTTTTTGTAAATCCGATACAATTTGGGCCTTCAGAAGATTATGACAAGTATCCGAGAACTTTGGATAAGGATTTGGAGTTGTGCAACAAAGAAGGCGTGGATATAGTTTTTGCACCATCTCCGAGTGAAATGTACGGAGAAGGTAACAGACTTTCTAATGATACTTTAACTTACGTTTGTCCTCCATTTTTTTATGTAAATAAATTGTGCGGAAAAACAAGAGTAGGTCATTTTGATGGAGTCTGTACCGTCGTTTTAAAATTATTTAATATAGTGCAGCCAGATTTTGCATTTTTCGGACAAAAAGATGCACAGCAAGTTGTTATAGTTAGAAAAATGGTAAAAGATTTGAATGTACCTATTGAAATTATTCAGTGTCCGATAGTTAGAGAAGAGTCCGGTCTGGCATTGAGTTCAAGAAATAAATACCTTTCTGAAGAGGGGAAAAAAGACGCTCTTGTATTAAGTAAAATATTGAATAACATAAAATCTTGCTATAAAAAAGGTGTGGTTGATGTTGCTGCTCTGAAAGAAACTGCATATAGCTTTCTGACAGATAAACACGATTTAGAGTATCTTGAAATTTTAAATAAGGATAATTTAGAAGAGCAAAAAAATGCTGATGATAATTCAATAGTCTTAATAGCTTGTCGTGTAGACGGTGTAAGATTAATAGATAATACTTATTTGAAGGATTAAAAGAAATATTGTAGTGTTAAAGTTATAAAAAGGTAATGAGGTAACGATGCATAATTTAATTCTAAAAGGTTTTGGGGCATTAAAGAGTTTTTGGCATTTTCTAAAAATAGTTTGTGTATTTTGCGTAATATTGTTGCTGCTTTTTTGGATACAAAATCTAACTCACTCAAATTGGAGCTGGATGACTTTTTTTGCACCATTTTTAACCGGCTTACTGGATATAGCAAATAGTATTTATTCTTTATCCTTCAATCTTTGGGGTGCGGAATTTGAATTAAAATATATAAGTGCACTTATCATATTAGTTGCATTATATTTCTGCATGAATTTATTAATAATGTTAACAAGTTTGTTGGAAGCGGGTTATAAGAGTACTCATTTTATATGTAAAAAAACTCAAGAAATAGCTTTCAATAAAAAGATGCAAGAAAAAATAACCAAGGAAGAAGAACGTATAACAAATTATGTAGTTACGATTCATACAAAAATAAAGCCGAAATTTTCGCATAAGGAGCTGAACGTTGATATAAATAAACAAAATGAGATAATGTTAGAATTTATAAAAGAAAAGCTTTCAAAAGATCCGATTGCATTTGAAGGCGGTTATATGTATTCATTTAATGATTTTAACAATGTTGATAAAGTTCTGGAAATTCTTTTCAAATTAGTAAAAGGAACTGCTCCGATAGAACAAGCAATTTGTATTCAGGTTGGTGATAATCTTCAGCAATTACAAAAATTAATAAATTTACAATATTACGGCAAAATAATAATGGCAGCTGATACTTCCTATCGTTATCGTTTTAATAAAACTCACAGATATAAAACTTCTCAGGTAGGGCTGTTCCAAAATGACGATAAGACTATAGAAGTTCATGAGTTTGAAGAATTTTTATAGTATAATAGAGAAAAAGAGGAGTATTAATATATGAGATACGATGCAGGCGAAGTAATAACGGCAATGGTGACTCCATTTAATGAAAAGCGAGAAGTTGATTATGAAAAAGTCGAGATGTTGGCATATCAGTTGGTAAATACAGGTTCAGACGCTGTATTGGTAACTGGAACGACTGGTGAGTCCCCAACCTTGAGTTATGAAGAAGAAATAGAAATATTATCAAGTGCAAAACGAGGCGTCGGAGCCAGTGGAAAAGTTATAATGGGAGCTGGTTCTAATTCAACAGAAACAGCAGTAATGATGGCGAAGAAAGCTGAAAAAGAAGGTGTAGACGCAATCTTATCAGTTGTTCCGTATTATAATAAACCATCTCAAGCAGGTATAATAGAGCATTTTTCAGCAGTAGCTGAGGCAGTAGAGATTCCGATAATTTTGTATAATATTCCATCAAGGACCGGTGTTAATATGACAGTTGATACTATAAAAACGCTTGCCAGGAAATATGAGAATATCGTAGCTGTTAAACAAAGTTATGGAGATCTTGATGTAATAACAGATATCAAACTGAATTGTCCAAAAGATTTTGCGGTATATTCAGGCGATGACAGTTTAACGTTACCTATGTTATCAGTAGGTGCTCACGGTGTAATTTCAGTTGCATCTCATCTTTTTGGAAAAGAGATAAAATCAATGATAAGAAACTTTAAGACTGGGGATGTTATGACAGCAAGAAATATGCATCAAAAGCTTTATCCGATATTTAAGAAATTATTTATGGCGCCAAATCCTGTCCCTGTAAAAGCAGCATTGGCATACAGAGAAATCATTTCAGATTATGTAAGACGCCCTTTGGTTGAGCTTACGAAATCAGAGAAAGCGGATTTAATATTTACGCTTGATTCAATATAATCAGGTGGGTAGGATTTTATTTTTCAGATTTGGGATAAAATTATATTTAGAATAAGGAGTGTATAATGAAAAATAAATTGATACTGTTTTGGGTTATTGTAGCGATAGTAATCGTAAGTATTTACGTTATATGCACAAAACCAACAAAACTCGGCTTGGATTTAGTGGGCGGTTCCCGCTTGGTTTTGGAGGCACAAACGAGCAAGACAATCGCGCAAATAACTCCGGATATGATGTCAAGTTTGCAGTTTGCAATTGAAAACAGAGTAAACAAATTAGGTGTATCGGAAACTGTTGTACAAAGAACAGGTGATAGACGTCTAGTCGTAGAAATTCCTGATGTTTCAGACTTAGAGCAGGCAAAAGCTTATTTGGGTGAAACTGCAGAATTAGATTTTAGACGTCCTGTAATAAAAAATGGTGTAGAAGAATGGGAAGCAACAGGTTTAACCGGTAAGGACTTATCTAAGGCAAATTTAAGTACCAATTCTCAAAACGGTCAATGGGTAGTAGATTTAGAGTTTAACGGTGAAGGAACCAAGAAATTTGCAGATTTAACAAAACAGCTTGTAGGTCAGCCGATGGCAATATTCTTTAATGGTGAAATGCAATCAGCTCCCGTAATAAGAGAAGCAATTACAGGCGGAAGAGCTCAAATTTCCGGTGGTGACAGTGGTTTTGTTTATGAAGAAGCTAAAAAGATGGTAGATCTTCTTAATGCCGGAGCGCTTCCTGTACCTGCAAAAATTATAGAAGAAAACACCGTGGGGCCAACTCTTGGTGCTGATAGTATTGCAAAATCAAAGGTTGCAGGTGCTATTGGCTTAGGTTTTGTAATGCTGTTTATGGCTCTATATTACAGGGCTCCTGGCTTAATTGCGGATATGGCTCTTATAATTTACGGTTTAATGCTCTTTGCTTTGTTTAAAGCAATTCCAGTCACACTTACTTTAGCAGGTATTGCAGGTTTTATCCTGAGTATCGGTATGGCGGTTGATGCTAACATTCTTATATTTGAAAGAACAAAAGAAGAATTAAAAGCCGGTAGAACATTGTTTACTGCAATTAATTCCGGTTTTGACAGAGCATTTACAAGTATTTTTGACTCAAATATGACAACAATTATTACCTGTGCAATTCTTTATTGCTGCGGAACAAGTATTGTAAAAGGTTTTGCTCTGACACTTGCTCTCGGTGTAATTGTTTCAATGTTCAGTGCGATAACTATAACAAAGAACTTTATGCATTTGATATTTGGTGCCGGAAAACTTACACATCCTGCTTTGTTCGGTTTGCGTAAAAGCGATATTGAAGAAGGCTATCAGGCTGTTGAGACAAAACGTGAAAAAGCAAAATTTGGTATCTTGGACTAGTATAATATAAGGAAATAAATTATGAAGTTAAATTTAGTAAAATACAGATTCTTATTTTTAGCAATTTCAGCAATTCTTTTGTTGCCGGGTATAGTTGCGATGATATATTCAACAATAACATATCCGACGCACACTCCATTAAAAGTAGGTATTGACTATACCGGCGGAACGACATTACAATATGGCGTAAAAGAAAGTATTTCAAATAATAAGCTTTCAGAAGTAAGACAGGATCTGGAAAAAAATGGAATAGAAAATCCATATTTGCAGATAATAAATGTCAATTCACAACAGGATACTGATATGAAAGCAATATTGTCCATCAGAACTAAGTTTATTGCGGAAGGTTCTTCAGATCAGGATAAAATTACAAATATTATGAATCAGGAATTTAATGCGCCTGAGCTTGTTCAGGTATCATCAGTCGGTCCGACTCTCGGCTCCGAGTTGTTTAAAAATTCATTGATAGCTTTATCGCTCGCTTTGTTAGGTATAATTGCTTATCTTACAATGCGATTCCAGTTTGACTATGCTCTTGCAGCAATATTGGGTCTGGTGCATGATACTTTGTTTGTATGCGGAGTGTTTTCAATACTCGGATTATTTTATGATGTTCAGATAGACGCTTTGTTCGTAACAGCATTGCTGACGGTAATCGGTTTTTCCGTACACGATACAATCGTTGTATTTGACAGAGTTCGTGAGAATTTAAAATATTATTCTAAGAAAATGACCTTCTCCGAGATTATGAACGGAAGCGTTAATCAGACTCTTGCAAGAAGTATTAATACTTCACTTACAACATTAATAACGCTTCTTGCCTTATATTTCTGGGGCGGAGTTACAACGAGAGATTTCGTTCTTGCGATGATTCTCGGTATAGCGGTCGGAACTTATTCAAGTATCTTCTTCTGTTCAACGCTTGTTGATATTTGGGAAGATAAGAAAAAATCAACAACTCCGGTTGCTGCATAAAGTATGAAAAAGGAAGATAATTAATTATCTTCCTTTTTTAATAGCAAAAAAAATATTTATAAGTTTTATAAAAAATAATCATAAAGAAGTAACGATGAGAATATTATCAATAATACCAAATAAATATGCGTTAAATGTTTTAAATAATAAAAATCAAGTAGATTATCCCAAAAATCAAACTTTAAGTTTGAGTGCGCCATTACCGGCAGATACGGTGTCCTTCGGCAGGTTGGCAAGAAATGCAGAGCCTTTACGTCGATTGATGGCTTATGATATTCCGGACATGTATTCAGGAAAAGTGGTTATCGATCCAAAGGTCTTAGAAGATTTTTATGAAAAACATGTTTTTTCAAGGAATATAAAAAATATTGTTAAGACGATTGTAAAATATGAAAATAGTTTACATACGGTAGAAAAGCAGTTTTTTAATATAGTGAAAAACATGGCAAAAACAAATCCTTATTATAAATTAGAGGATGTAGTACGAAAAATTGCTCCAGAACACAATAGTAAATTATTAGAAGTTCAGCGTCCAATTTTCGAAGAGATATCAGAATTAGCTCAAGAGATGCCTCCAGAACAATATAAAGAGTTTAACAATTTGATGAATGTTATAAATCAAAAGTTAAACAGGAAGCCTGTTCAATTACCTTTCAGTGCAAAGGAATTTCAATATAAGCTTCAGCGAATAGCTGACGAAGTAGCTCAAAAAAATAATCCAAACGAGCGGGATATAATGCGTCGAATAATAGCTTTATCAAAGCAGATGCCTGAAAAGAGTTTAGATGAGTTTGTAGCGTTAAAGGACATAAAATCAAAAGTTAAGCGTAATAAAAAGGTAAAAAATCAGCGTAATTTAATAAGAAAACGTGCGGAAATATTAACGGATATAGAAGTAAATGTATCAGGAACTTCGCTTACTAACAATCAGGAGTTGATAAGATTATTATCCCAAACTCGATCAAAAATATATAATATTCCTTTAGTAGTTCCTTTTAACAGGAAGTCATTTATATATGAATTAAGAAAAATAACAGATACTCTTGATAATACTAAACTCGCACATCGTTTAGTTCAAAAAGCTGTAAAACTTCCGACATCTCATGAAAATTTATCCGCATTTATTATGAAGTGCGTAGAATATTCTTCAGACAAAATCGGCTATAATATGATAGATGGTTCCAGAGGGAGTATTGATCATTTAATTCCTTATGTAAAAAATGGAAAAGATAGTTTGGAAAATTATGGTATAAGTTCTGCATATTACAATTCAGAACGCGCAGAGAGATCTATGGTTCAGCAGCTGAAGAAATATCCTAAAGCGTACATAAATTGCCAAAAACAGGTTGACAGATTAATCGAATTATGCAATAACGGAACATTTAAAAAAGTTAATTTGTCAAAACATTATATAATAAACTTCGTACGCAGGATGTATAATTTATCACCAAAGGAACACCGCTTAGAATTAAATATAGATAAATTGAAGTAATAAAGGGATTTACTCTTGCTACTTGATGTGTTATCATGTAAGTATGAAATCAATAAAAGAAGTTTCGGTAGAGTCCAAGATATTGAAGCGACTCCAACATCACCCTAATTGCTTGAAACTTGTAAATTATTTGTTTGAAGATGAAGAGCTTCAAGAGATGCAGGATTACGCAAATAATGTATCAATCAAGCGTTTAGGATATAACGATCACGGACCTGTGCATATGAGGCAGGTTGCTGCGAATGCTATCAAAATGTTAAATATTCTTCATGAAGCAGGGATAAAAACTTCTTTAGAGAATGAAGAAATAGGAACTTTTGAAGACAGTATGTGCGCAGTTATTTTGGCTGGATTAATGCACGATTTGGGAATGATGATAGGTCGTCAGGGACACGAAGAAATGTCCGTAATTTTGGCAAAACCTATTATTGAAAGAGCTTTGATGGAAGTTTTTCCTGATGATTTGCACAGACGTGTAATTATAAGGTCTATTGTTATTGAAGCAATTATAGGTCACATGTCATCAAGAAAAATTCATTCAACTGAAGCGGGAATTATACTTATAGCAGACGGCTGTGATATGACAAAAGGTAGGGCAAGAATACCTCTTTCAATAAATACAACCCCTAGAGTCGGTGATATTCATAAGTATTCGGCAAATGCAATAAATCGTATCAGAATACAGCACGGTCAGCGCAGACCAATAAAGATTACTGTAGAAATGACAGCTGATGTAGGATTTTTCCAAATAGAAGAGGTTCTATTTACAAAAATCGATTCTAGTCCCGCAAAACAGTATGTAGAACTTTATGCTGGTGTCGAAGGTGAAGAACCGAAGTGTTATTTATAAACCTCAGTTTGTAATTTTTTGTCTGTAAATAGAGTTAGAGCCTTGGCAGGTTATGAATAGCATATTCCCTTCTACGTGGAGTCCGTATGGTTTGTCTAGCTTTGATACGAATACCGACGGAACGCCTTGTGGGGTTATTTTGACAACATTATTATCGTTGTAGTTTGAAACATAGATATTTCCGACGCTGTCTGATACAAGGCTGATAGGCCCGTTAATTATTGCACTTTTTAAGAAAACTTGTCTTTTCCCGTCAGGAGTTATTTTAATAATCGTGTTGTCAGAAAAAGTTGCAACATAGATATTTCCCAGATTATCAGATGTTATTCCCGTTGGGCTCAAAATATTTTCATAAATTCCTGATCTAGTTGCAATCTTAGAAGGAGCATTTGCTTGCGGAGTCGGAAGTGTTGTTGAAATTTTTATTGATTCAGCAAGCTCTTTGCCTTTTGCATAATAACTACTTGTTTCAGGAATAAGTTTTAAATACTCTGCAGCTTTTGTGTAATCTTCAAGTTTAGAACTCATTAGAGCAAGTTTATAAATAACTTCGTAATCATTAGGATTTCTTAAATAAACTTGTTTATAAACAGACAAGGCTTCTGCATATTGTTTTAAATATTCAAGTACAGCGGCTAGATTATAATAAGCATCAATATAGTCAGGGTAAGTTCTAACAGCAGAACGAAATGATTCTATTGCGCGTTCGTACATTCCGAGTTTGTAAAAATCTATACCTTGATTATAATCTAATTTTGCCTCCACAGGAATTTCTGCTGCGTAGGCAGAAATTGACATAGAAAGCAAAATTGTTGCGAGAATTTTTTTGAGCATAGGCATATTATAGCATAGTTTTAAATTTTACGGTATCATGTAAATATGAAACCCAAAGTTATAGCAGTAGTAGGCCCGACAGCAAGCGGTAAAACGAAAATGGCGATAGAACTCGCTAAAGAATTAGATGGGGAAATTATCTCCGCGGATTCTCGCCTTGTATACAAAGGTTTTGATATAGCGTCTGCAAAACCGACAGTTGAAGAAATGGAAGGTATTCCACATTATATGATAGATATAGTGGAACCTGAGTTTGATTATTCTGTCGGAAATTATTATGACGATGCGAAGAAAATTATTTTTGATATTATCTCTCGCGGCAAAACTCCTATTGTGGCAGGCGGAACGGGACTTTATATAAGAATATTGCTTGAGCATTACAATTTGCCGAGAGTTGAGGCGAATCATGATTTGAGAGAAGAGTTGGATAAGAAAGATAAAGATGATTTGTTAAAAGAGTTAGAAACTCTTGATAGCGTTACTTTTGAAAGATTAAAAGACGCAAATAAGCGTAGAATTGTTCGGGCGATTGAAGTTATAAAGACCTTGAATAAACCTATATCACAAATGGAAATAGAAAAAGAGCCGGAATTTGATGTCGATTGGAGAATGCCTGTTTTAACTTCAAGAGAGGATTTGTATAATCGGATAAATAAGCGTGTGGATTTAATGTTAGAGCAGGGTTTGGTCGATGAAACCAAATTTCTTCTGAAAAAACACGGAAGAATAAAGAATTTTGTATGTACAATAGGGTACCAGGAAATTCTTGCCTATTTAGACGGCAAATGGACTCTGGAAGAGGCTGTTGATAAATTAAAACAACACACGAGAAACTACGCAAAACGTCAGCTTACGTGGTTTAGAAAAAATCCTAATCTTGAAATTAATATTTAGTCAATAAGATTTTTTATTTTGTTTAAATCTTTTAGCATTAGATTTCTCGGGCTTCCTTCTTCAAGAGAATGGTACCTCAAAAGGTATGACGGGTGAAATATCGGAATACATTTGCGTTTTTGTCCGCCAATTTCAAGCTCGAGTATTTCTCCTCTTATTTTGGAGATTTGAATTTTTTTGTCGTAAAAAGACTTTAAAGCTGTAGCACCACAGAAAATCATAACTTGCGGGTTAATGATTTCTATTTGTTTTAGCAGATAATTTTCGCATGCAGCTTTTTCCGCGTCAGAAGGAACCCTATTTTTAGGTGGTCTGCATTTTACTGTGTTTATTATATACAAATCATTTTCTCTTGATATTCCCGTTTTTTCAAGAAATTCATTTAATAATTTTCCTGCTCTTCCGACAAAAGGAGTTCCTGTTTTATCTTCATTTTCACCAGGCGCTTCGCCTATCAAAATTGCTTTAGCAGTTTCAGGGTTTCCGTCTGAAAATACAATGTTATTTCTCGTTTTACCAAGCTCGCACTTCATGCACCCTTGGCACTCTTGTTTTAATTTTTCCAGCTCTTCTTTCTTCTTCATTATTACCTCTTAAATTCTATACAATTTTTTCAAAATCAATAGCGCCATGCTTGCATATTGGGCAAATATAATCAGCCGGTAGATTTTCACCCTCATAAATGTATCCGCAAATTTTGCATCTCCAGCCTTTTTTGTTTGTACTTTGCGGAGCAGGTTTTATGTTTTTTTGATAATAGTTATAAGTTACGGTTGGAATTTCTGAAAGTTTTTCAGCTTCAACAAGCTGTGCAATAAACAGGATATGAGTCCCTAAATCGATTTCTTGTTTTACGTATGCTGACATATAAGAATTTGTGTTCTTGGTAATGTACAAAACTCCGTTAGGAGAGCGTTTAGTGTCAAAAAAGTCACTGAATTTATCAACATCTTTACCTGATTGGTATCCAAAACGTTTAAATATTTCAAATTCTGAATTTTCAGCAAGAACAGAGATATTAAATTTCTTTGTATTCTGTATCATTCCAGTAGTAAAATTTCTTTTATTTACAGCGATTGCAATTTGTAATGGATCAGACGTTACTTGCATAACCGTATTGATTATGCAGCCATTGTCTTTGCCGTTCTCGTTTGCAGTAAGTACATAAAGCCCGTAGCCGATATTGAATAAAACATTAGTATCCATATAAACTCTCCTTACTACAATAGGTTATTATAGATAGGAATTTTATGCAAGGAGAGATTAGTAAAATAATATATGTAAATTAGCCTGAGTTCTTTGCATTTTGCAAATCACGTTTTGCATTATTTAAATCTTCTACGTGATTTTGGTACATACGGATATATTCACTTTTTAATTCATCTGTAATGTCAGAACAAGCTAGCAGCCTTTTTAGGAAGCTTAAGCACGTTCTATTGTAGGTCATTAAATATTCGCTTCTGTCTTCTACAGAAAGCTCAGTGTTAAATTTATCTTGATATTTATTACAGAATTTTTCGAATTTACCCCAGACATCAGAAATTTTTTCGTTGTTACCAATTTGATTTTCATTTTTAATAGTTTGGATTTCTTGTTGAATGATCGATTTTTTGTTTTGCCAATACACTTTTAAATCATCACTAATATCGCTACAAGCAAGCATTTTGTCAATATAAAAAAGAGCAAGTTCCTTTTCTGATATTGTAGAAGTACTGTCAGGAACATTTTTCCTGAATTCGGCAAAAACTTCTTCAAATTTTTCAGTCTTATCTTGTCCGAAAGATACTGTATCTTGTTCTGTATCTCTTTTCAGAACGTATGCTACAGTAACCGGTTTATTAGTAAATGTGGAACTTATAGTTCTAATGATGTTATTGTTAAAATTAAGATTATCAATCAATGACATTAAAAAACTCCTTTCTAAAGAATAAATATGGTGACGTAATTAAATTTCATTGAGTTTTATATTTAATATTTTTTCTAATCATTTTAAACGGCAAAAATTGAAAAATCTTTAAAAACTGTTACAAAACTTAATGCTTGTATACTTGAGAGTGTTAAATAAATGTAACTAAATCTATGTTATGCTTGACACATAAATGCATTTATCTTACACTAATCATGCCGAAGTATAGTGCTGTGGTATGCCTTACTCGGAGTAGTATTAGATAATCGGGTAAACTGGGTTATGAGTTTCTATTCTGACCAATATGTTTACCCAAAGGAGACTAGAAATGCCAAAATTAAAAACACACCGTGCAGCAGCTAAGAGATACAAAGTTACTGGCACAGGTAAAATCACAAGAAGACATGCAGGTATCGGTCACTTGCTTCAACACAAGTCGGAATCAAGAAAACGTAAGATTTTTGGAGATGTTGTTATTTCTGAAACTCACGAAAAGTTGGTTTCTAAAGAGTTACCTTACAAGAAGTATGCTAGATAGGAGTGTTGAACAATGAGAATTAGACGTGGAAATGTATGTCGTAATAGACACAAAAAAATATTAAAGCTTGCTAAAGGTTTTAAAGGCGCAAGAAGCAGAATCTTCAAAGTTGCTAATATTGCAGTGATGAAGGCTCTTAAATATGCTTACAGAGATAGACGTGCTACAAAACGTAATATGCGTCGTTTATGGATTGTTAGAATTAATGCAGCAGTTAGAGAACAAGGAATGAGCTACTCAAGATTTGTTAATGCTTGCAAGAAGGCTAATATCCAAGTTAACAGAAAGACGCTTGCTGATTTAGCAGTTAATGATAAGGAAGCTTTTTCTGTTGTTGTAGAAGCAGCTAAAGCAGCTTTATAATTTATAATTGTCTTAAAAAACTACAAGACCTTTTCTTTTATAAGAAAAGGTCTTTTCAATTTTGTTAGTATGAGAAAAGGAGATTTACATATCGTATACGAAATTCTGTCCTGTTGTGTTTTCTGCGGCTTCTTGCCTCATTGCTTGTGATGCGAAGAACATTTGTTTTGCATAACTTTGAATTTCTGAATTATAAACTCTTTGGTCAAATATGTTTTCGTATTTTTCTAAATAATCACCAATAGGGTTAACAATATCAGTTATTAAACCTGTAGCAGTATCGGCAAATTGTTTTAGTGCCCTTTCTCCGATACCTAACTCTGCCATTTTTTCAGATAGGGTCAGTGTTAAAAATCCACTTTGTTTAACAGCTTCTTCTGCCTTTTCTTGCAAACGAGATTCCATTTTCTCTTCAGCAGCAGCGTGTTGTTTTGTTGGATCATAAGTCTGCGTTTTGTACGTTTGTAAAAATGTATTGAGGTTAAACGTTTCTGCCATATCCTTTGCCCTGTCCTTTGTATTAATGTTATCGACATTTTTTTCTAAAACTTTAGGGTTTAGGATGAAATTTTTACAAATCGTTACATTTAATTTTACATATAGTTTGAAATAATTATGAAATTAAAGTTTAAAAAGATTTTTAGCGTTTTTGTACATCAAATTATCCAGTAAAATTGGGTCGTTGAAGTGCTTTAGTATCCCTTCTTGAAAGTCTTTTAGGTTCTTAAGATACAATTCCCGCCTTTGGTTAAAATCTCCGACAGGGGCATCAGAAGCCCAAAGAATTCTTTCTGTTAAATCACCTTTTTTTGTATTTTTGAGTTTTTCAATGAGCATAATCGAATCTTCTACTCCAACCCAGGAAACATCAGCATATAAAGTTGCAGTGTTGTTTTCGATTGATTCAAGCATTATTTCAATAGCTTTTTCGTGGCACTCTCTTGTTGTAGTTGACAAATGCCCCAGAATAATCGGAACATTCGGAAACTCTTTTGCTTTTTTATAAATTAATTCAGGCGACGAAAAACGGGATTTGATGTGTCCTGAATGATAAAGACAAGGCTTTTTATATTCTTGCGCAACTTTCAGATAATCATTGTACTTGTCTGAATCTGCTCTAAGTTTCGTAAATTCAGGATGAAATTTCAAACCTATAAATTCAGGATGTTCGCCCAGAAGCTTCCTGATTTTATCAGCATTTTCTGTTCTATCCACTTCACACACTGCAAGCGGTTTTATTTTGGGATATTTTTTGCAAGCATTAAGCATATCAAGGTTACACTCAATTTCATCTTTTCCAGTGTAACTATCTATTCCTTCTAAGTTTGAACAAATTGCAATATCGACATCATCCCCGATAATATCAAGTAAAAATCCGGGTGGAAATTGTCCCCAAAAAGAATTTCCGACATGTGTATGAGCATCAATTATCATTGTTTATTTAGTTTCCTTTCTATGATTTGTTTCAATTTTTCCAGTAATACTCCTATATTTACAGAAAGAATTATACCACCAATTATGTAAAGCCACCTGAAGATATCTATTTTCCACATGTTGGTCATAATTTCTGCTTGGTTTAGGGATGACTTAAAAATTAATAATAGAATAAATTGAATTATGAACATTGAAAATACGTGATTTGCCATAATGTGTAAAGTGTTTTGTCCTAAAATGTCTAAAAAGCGTTGATTTTTAATTAACCGAGTTATTGCTTTAGCCAAAAATAATATAATGTAAATGCATATTGGTGGAATAATCAGTGTCGTAATGTTATGGTAAAGACGAGCTTGACTCAAGGAAATGTCGTGGTGCGGGTATAGGTAAATGAGGAATATTTCTAAAATTACCAGAAAAAAGAAATTTAAAAGATTATAATTATATTTTTTTTCTAAAAAGTTTTTGAATAAATAACCGTGGTACATTAAATATAAGCTTATGCATGTTCTTATAAGTATTTTTATTCGACCAAAGGACTCTTCAAAATTATCTCCAGAAATAAGTATAGCAGTTATCGCAAGCAAGGAAAATATTGTAGGGTAGAGAAAATTTTTTATTTTTATATTTTTTAAGGCAAAAATTATTAAGCAAAAAAGAAAAAACGAAATAGCAAGTTGTTCTAAAAACCATATAGGACCGGCAATTCCAAACGAAATATAGCTTAAAGCTCCAAAAGTCAGGTTTCTCAAATTTGGTAAATTGCCCCAGTAATTTCCTGTTATGTGATAAATAATGATGGTTATAATGGCGTAAAATGTGTTATAAAAGTAGAACCATCCGAGATATTTAGAAACTTTGCCTAATGAGTATTTAATTAAATCTTGCCAACTATTAAAAGAGTCAATCTTAGAACAGAAATATCCTGAGATGAAAAAGAATATAGGAACTTCCCAACAAGAGCTTGGAATGAATTTTCCACCAATGTTAATTCCTGTATGTGAACATACAATTGAAAAAATCCCCAAGATTTTAGCAAAGTTCATTACACGGTTAAATGCAGGACTGTTACTGTTCATTATCATTGCCAATCCCTCTGGTTATGGCTTCTAAAATCTTTTTGACTTTTATAATTTCAATTCCTTTAATGTTTTCTTGCAATTCGTTTGCTTCCGGTATAATAATTCTTTTGAAACCTAATTTTTGAGCTTCAGTAATTCTTCTCTCAATATGATTTACAGCCCTTATTTCTCCGGAAAGTCCAATTTCCCCAACAATAGCCGTGTGTGAATCGAAAACGACATCTCTTACACAAGTAACGATAGCAAGTGCAATTCCTAAATCTGCAGCAGGTTCATTTACATCAATTCCGCCTATAACATTTACATAAACGTCTTGTTTAGACAAATTTAAGCCAATTCTTTTTTCTAATACTGCCAAAATCTGCAACACTCTTCCCGTATCAACACCATTTGTGACCCTTCTTGGCGCCGGATAAGGTGTAGTGCCGACAAGCGCCTGAATTTCTACAAGCAAAGGTCTTGTTCCTTCACTCGTTACAATTATTGTACTTCCCGGAGTCTGTGTTTGATTATATTCTTTTAAGAATAATTCGCTGGGGTTAATAACTTCTGTTAAACCTTTATTTCCCATCTCAAAAATACCGACTTCAGAAGTATTGCCAAACCTGTTTTTAATTGAGCGTAAAATTCTATATGATTTGTATTTGTCGCCCTCAAATTGAATAACTGTGTCTACCATGTGTTCAAGAACCTTAGGCCCTGCAATATTACCTTCTTTTGTAACATGTCCGATTACGATAGTGGAAATATTTTTAGATTTCGCAATTTGCATAAGCATATTACAGCATTCTCTTATTTGAGAAACACTTCCTGCGGAGCTTTGTATTTGAGAAGTGTAAATTGCTTGAATACTATCTACAATAACCAAATCCGGCATCATATCTTCTATATGTTTTTTGATTAATTCAAGATTTGTCTGGGGATAAATGTATAAATTCTCAGATTTTACTCCCAGTCTTTCTGCTCTAAGCTTAATTTGGCTTGCAGATTCTTCAGCCGAAACGTATAAAACCTTCTTATTATTTTTACATAATTCACCGGATGTTTGCAGAAGTATTGTCGATTTACCAATTCCCGGATCTCCTGCTATAAGAACCAAAGAACCCTGAACAATTCCACCGCCTAATACTCTATCGAATTCAGAAATATTTGTACTCATTCGTATTTCTGAATTCATCTCTATTTCATTAAGTCGCATCGGTTGTACATCATCAGGTATATCAATAGTTTGTTTGCAGGTTTTGCCGGAAGTGTCTAATTCTTCTACAAAAGTCCCCCAACCTCCGCATTCAGGGCACTTTCCCAAATATCCGGCTGTTTCATAACCGCAATTTTGACATACGTATTTTGACTTAATTTTTGCCATAAACTATTGATTCATAGGGATTATTAACTTTTGACCGATTGATAATGCGTTAGGATTAGCCATCTTGTTAGCTTCTTGGATAGCATTAACCTTATTCATATCAAAAGAACCGTAAAATCTAATTACGATACTTTCTAAAGTATCTCCTTCTTTAACAACGTATTCTTCATTTAATGTTGTTGGTGCTACAACTTTTTTAGAAGAAGAGTTGTCTGCAGGGATAAATGAAAATCTTCCTGAGGATTGTGACACCGGTTTTGTTGCCGGAACTGCTGTGTCATCCTTTGGGGTTGATATATTTATTAATATGCTTACGAAAGTGGTGATTAGTAAGGTTATAATAACACCTGCAATTAAACCTGTTACAAAGTAAACTTGAGGAGCTTTTTCACTCTTTTGTGGTTTTACGCCGAATGATTGCCAAAGCGCGTCTAATTCGCGGTTTTTGCTTTGTGTTTTATAAAAATCTTCATCCTGATGAGTTCTGTTATAACGGTTCAGAGCCTCCATCATGGCTACTTTTTCTCTGGTTATATTTGATCTTCTTAGAGTTGTACTATTCATAAATCCTCACCACTTTAGTTCTAACAAGAATTTATCATAAAATCGGATTTAGCGCAAATTTGTAAACTTGTTTGTAAAATAATGTTAAGATTGAGAGGATGCGGAAAAATCCAAAATTTGACAAATTTTTGAGATTTTTCAAATCCGACCTTAGGTGTGTGAGCATCAGGTCGTGTGCGGGATAGCACACAACCTGATGCGAAACCGTTCCTCGCAGTTTGCGAGAAAAATGTCAATTTTTCCGCAAACTATTGATGGGTATTATTCTTTATTAATAGAAAAATAAACGTCTTTTAATCTTTTTTTACTAATGTGTGTGTAAAGCTGCGTTGTAGAAACGTCACTGTGACCGAGAAGTTCTTGTACTACTCTTAAATCAGCTCCGTTTTCAAGAAGGTGGGTTGCGAAACTGTGTCTTAACGTGTGAGGTGAAATGTTTTTGTGAATTAATTTCCCTTGTGCATGTATAAAAGTGTAAACGTCTTGTCTTGTAATCTCACGACCGTTGGGCATAATTAAAAGCCTTTTTGTATTAAGATTGCATTTTTTTAGCAATAGTTCTCTCTGTGGAAGGTATTCTTTTATTATGTTTTTAGCGGTTTCCCCCATCGGAATTATTCTTTCTTTGGAACCTTTTCCAAAACATCTTACGTATTTTGAATTTAAATCTACGTCATTAAGCTTCAAATTCACAAGTTCTGAAACTCTTAGTCCGCAGCTGTATAAAAGCTCCATTATTACATGCTCTAATGGATTAAGATTATTATGCAGCATTTCTTCAATTTCCTTAATTGAAATAACTTTAGGTAATCTCTGCGGAACTTTTGGTTGTTCAAGAGTTGAGGCAGGATTTTTTGTAATAATTCCTGTCGACGTTGCCCATTTAAAAAATCCTCTTAGTGAAGCTATTTTTCTTATTACACTTGTTGGGGCAAGATGATTTTCTCTTAATTTTCTTACATAGGTGTTAATCGTCATTCGGTCTATTTTTTCTATATCATCTATGCCTTGAGAAAATTCTGAAAGGTCACGGCGATAAGCGTCTATCGTGTTTTGAGAAAGACCCTTTTCAAGCTCTAAGTATTCCAGATATTGTGCAATTATTTGGTACATAATTCTATAATTTTAGATAAGCTTCTCTTATCAGATAATCCTCTAACATTTTCATATCTGAAATTGTCGCAGTTGTGTCATTAATTATTATACAAAAAGCGTACTTATTACCTTTTTTTGTTGTTAGAAATCCCGCAATAGAACTTAAATCTCCGTGTGTGCCTGTTTTAGCTTTCAAGTTATCTTTTATCGGCAACATTCTGTGGGTTAAAGTTCCTTCTCCCGGAGCTGGAAGGTGTTCCATTATTGGATTATCCTTTGTTTTAATTAAAAACTCAGATATAAAATCTGCACTTATTAAATTATTCTTAGAAACTCCACTTGCGTCGGTTAATCTTATTTTTGAATTATCAAGACCTATTTTTTTGCAGTATGCATTAAAAACTTTTATTCCGTTAATATCAGTTCCTTTATCATCATACATCTTGCCTCCTGCAAGTTTGGAAACTGTTTCTGAAGCCATATTATTACTGTTTTTTAAAATATCGTCTATAGCTTCTGAAATAGGATGAGTGACTTTGTTAATTTCTTTATCCCCGGATTTTACGGTGTCTGTTATAAAATTTTCTTTTAAATAAATGTTTCTATCATGAATTGTGTTTGCTAATCTTACATCAAAATATCTTTTTAAATTATTTGTCGGTATACGAATAATTACAGGCTTATTAACAGTTCCTTTTAGGGAAAGGGTGTTTGCAGAAATTGAATTATCTCTTGAAACTGAAACGTCATTTTTATCTGAGGTAACTACATTATTTAAAAATACTAAAGGATATTTGCTTGGATTAATTATTGTCGCAAGTTGTCCTTTTTGTGTTGGCATAATCGTAATCTTTATTAAATTCCCGTCAAGATTGTAAGAATTAAATCTTGGCATAAGTACGTTCATATCATCATCCCATTGCCAGCCTTCTCCCCAATCTTTTTTTTCTAATATGCTGTTATCTACATAAATTCTTTCTGTTTCAGGGCTGATACTTCTTACAAGATTCTTTAAATCTGAAGATGTCAAGAAAGGATCTGCTCCGAGTTTTACTATGTAGTTATTTTCCCCTCTTTCATATAATGTTGTAGTAAATTCATAATTATCTCCAAGAGCATCTACTGCAGGTATGAGCGTGAGAACTTTTTGAACGGATGCAGGGTGCATCAAAATTCTCTCATTTAATTCGTAAACAGGTTTGCCTGAATTTAAGTCTTTTATAGAAATAGCTATAGAATTTTTTTCTACACCTGAATCATTAATGACAGAAGAAAAATCGCATTTGTCAGTTTTTACATTTTTAGCTTGGACTGAAAGTGTCATTAACAAAACTAATAACACAGAAAATAGCTTTTTCATTTTTTTATTACCTCGTAAGAGTTTTTGATGTCTTTTAAAATTGTGCATTTATTCCGAAATTCACACATTTTTTCTAAATCGATTTCTGCATAGATAGCACCTTCAACTTCGTCAATCTCATCAAGAATGTTTCCGTCGTAGTCAATTATCATTGAATGTCCTAAATTTTCAACTCCGTCAGCAAGTAAACCTGTCTGAGTAAGTGCGACAGTGAAGGTTTGATTTTCAATTGCTCTTGCTCTTGTGAGGGTATCCCAATGAACTTTTCTTGATTTAGGCCAGGCTGCCATGTTAACTAAAATATCAGCTCCTGCTTTTCTATAGGCTCTGTAAATTTCAGGAAAACGTATATCATAACAAATCGATATTCCGAGTTTTACACCTTCAATTTCAACCATAACAGGATTTTTACCTACGCTTATGTAGCTGTTTTCCGTATCGCCGTTGTATGAATAAAGATGGTTTTTATCATAAATACAGATAACTTTTCCTTCTCTATTTATTACAGGGCAAGTGTTAAAAAGTTTGTCGCCGTCTTTTCTTACAAAACTTCCGCCTAAAATGTTTACTTCAAATTCTTTTGCGATATTTTTAAGCATACTAACAGCTTTTGATTCTTCAAGATTTTCAGCAGAAGCGGGAAATGAAGGACAATCCCAACCTACTGTCCATAATTCAGGCAAGAAAACAAAGTCGCATTTCTCGTATTTGTTTAAATTTGCGGTTAAAAGATTTTTGACAGTTTCAATATTTAATTCAAGATTTCCAATAGCAGATTCCATTTGGACTGCCAGTAATTTTACTTTTTTCTTCTCCATATTCCGAATTTGTATACCTCATCAAATGCTTTAGGAGCTTTTTGTTCAAGTTCTTCAAGACTTTTTTGTAATTTTTGTCGAGCTTCCTCTTCATCTCCGTTCGGTTCTATGTAGATAGGCTCTCCATATATGTTAATTAAGTTGGTTGCAAAAACAGGACATCTTAATTCGTCCCAAGACGGAAATTTTGCCCAAGTAAAGTTTTTTGAATACCAATATACAGGAACAACAGGAACGCCTGCAAGTTTTGCAATTTTTATAGCACCGTCTTTTGCAACCCTTGCCGGTCCTCTTGGACCATCTACCATCATTGCACAATTTTCGCCGCGCTTAAGAGCTTCTATCATCTGCATACTTGCTTCTACCGCACCTTTTTTACCTTTTGAACCGCGGATAGTTTTAAACCCCCAACGCTCTACTACTTCTGCAATAACGTCTCCGTCTTTTGAACGACTAATTAGTACATTTGTGTTTGCCCTGTTTGGAAGCCCATGTATGCAAAATTGATGTGCGTGCCACATTGCGTATAAACAAGGCGTTATATTGGGATTGTCTACTTCTATTATTCTTGTAAAAAGCTCTTGAGTTTTTAAAATTCTAAATACTGTTTTTGAGATTATTTCAGTATTTTTTCCGTCTAAAATTCTAACCATACATCGTATTATACTATAAATCGGCAAAAATATGCTATACTTAAAGTTGTGATGTGATAAAGGATTTAAAAGACATGAAAAGATTGTTAATTATGTTATTTTTTCTTATGCCAATAGCAGTTATGGCAAGTTATAACGATATTTATATAGCAGATATCAAGTATGACTGGATTGATAAAACAGCAATGGAAAAAGAAGCTATTATAAGTGAAGTTAAGGATATAATTTTTGAAACTCCTATTGAAAAACAAAATAATTTTAGGGAACAGTTTAAAGATAGATTGAAGGATAAAAATCATTTGGATAATTATTTTGCAGCTTCTGCGGGGTATAAAGAGCTCGGGGATTATAATTTATCAGCATTTTATTATAAAAAAATGAAGAATATTTACATGTACGCTATTCAAGATAAAAAAGATGTTTCTAAAGCTTATTATTACGATGCAATGGGTAAATTAAGATATATTGATTTTATCTATGGAGAGTATCCTGACTATCCTTATTATTCCATTCAATATAGAGTTAGCGGAAAACCCGTGAGTGCAATATATTTTGTATCCAAAGATTGCCAATATCTTTTTACTCCTGATGGCGAATTTGAAGGAGTTTGGTATAAACATAATCTTTATAACAAGGATTCTGAAATAACTCTGACAAGAACTTCATACTAAAAAAATAAATTTTATCTGAAATTGTAATAATTTGTAATAAAAAGTCAATTTTTTATTACAAATTATTTTTATGTATATAGGGAATAATTAAGTTAAATATGGGGAATTTATATGGTTAAAGTAAGTAATAAAGTAGCCTTACCACTTACGCAAACGGCCAAAAAGCTTTCAGCATCCAAAAAAGCACTTGGAGGTGCAGCATTAGGCAGTATATTTTGCCTTACTGATTTTTTAACAGTACCTGGCGCTTTTAAGTTAAAATATAATACTGACGGTGAAAAAATTGAAGGTACAAACAGGAAGTCAGGTTTAAAAGAATTGGGGAAATGTGCAATAAAAGGGTTGGGCTATTTTGCAGTTTCAACAGCAATTTTAGGCTTGGGTGCTTGCGCAGGACCTATCGCAGCGGGACTAGCTTGGGGAGCATCTTATGGTTCGACTTCTGTTTTAAATGATATATTTGAAAAGCTATTGCCATCAGAACAAAAACTTGTAGCAGAAGCATGTAAGAAGAAGGGAATTGATATTGATGCTGAAATGCAAGGATTAGATCAGTTAACTTAATAAAAATTCTTTTTGCAGTTCTCCTTGTCTTTATCTTCTTCAACCCATACGAGCGTAATCTTAAGCGGAATAGCTTCAAAAGGATTTGAAGCTGCTTTATCATACTTATTTATTTTTTGATTAACTAATTTAAAAAAACTTTTTACTTTCATAATTATATCTTTACACTATATGTAGTTGGATAAATTAACCAAAATAATGAATTAAAAAAAATAAATATGACAGAAGTGTTTAGTAAAAAAGTCTAATTAAGAAAAAGTATTGTAAAAGAAGAAATAATGTCATATACTGTAAATACGCACATTGAGAAAGTTAATAAGGGGATGTACTGGTTTTGACGCCGTGATTGGTAGATCCGGATTGCGAGTGCGGGCGCTGTTCCCGCTTATCAACGAGCAAACAAAATTAAATGCTACAGATAACGTTGTAGTTGCTGATTTCTCTAGAGCTGCTGCTCGTAGAGCTGCATAACAGACTTTGCAGTCAGCCTCTGATAGAGCCCAGCTTGCCGGCTTTATCGGACCACTATGCAAGCT
Organism: Candidatus Gastranaerophilales bacterium; assembly: GCA_944323165.1. Lineage (GTDB taxonomy): Bacteria > Cyanobacteriota > Vampirovibrionia > Gastranaerophilales > Gastranaerophilaceae > CAG-196. Next base: position 35,253 of record CALURK010000004.1, read on the forward strand.
GCAGTACGCAAATGATGGTATGCGTATTAAGTTAACCATTGGAGGTTAGGCTTCCGCAAAAAGTCTTTGGTCTGATTCAGGTTTTGTAACTTTCCGTATCAGATTGAGCTAATAAGTTACTACACTCGTAGAGGTCAGTTTTTATCCACGATGGACGCGGGTTCGACTCCCGCCATCTCCAGTAATTATTTTAATATTTCAATTGTTGCCGAATCCACTCCATAATTACTGATACAATATACTCTTGTTGGCTTGGAGTAAGTTCTTTTCCTTTTGGAATTTTATGCCATTTCTCTATACAACCGCGGCAACAAGTTGCGGTGGCGTGCTGTGCTATAAAAACCGGATGTCCCTTCATCGGGGTTTGTTTACCGTCATTCGGTATAATTGCGGGAGAAACCCTGGAGCTTATAAAATCTCTGGCATGTGATTCGATTACATCAAGTCCCTTGGTATTAATATACTCAATATCTTTTGGTTTCAGCTTAAATTTACTTCTAAAATTTGATTTTGCGAGTTTATCTAAAATATTCATAGTTTTACAAATTTTCAATGTAGTGATTAATTCCGTAAAATATTTTACCACTTTAATAATTGATTTTTAATTTCTTTTAATATACTTTTTTCTGAGAAGGGAGAGAAAATATTGATAAGACGTAAAACTATCGGTACATTAAACGGAATTATTGCGGCAACAAGTTACGGGCTTAATCCATTGTTTGCTTTGCCTCTTTTTGCAAGAGGTATGCAGGTTAATTCTGTACTCTTTTACAGATATGCAATTGCTGTAATTCTTTATGGACTTTGGCTTACGATTCACAAAAAAATGTCGTTAAAAATCCATAAAAAAGATATCATTCCGGTTTTTGCTCTATCTCTTCTTTTTTCTTTATCATCTTTGACTTTATTTGATGCGTTCAATTATATAGAAGCGGGAATTGCCTGCACAATTCTTTTTATTTATCCTATATTGGTGGCTTTAATGATGGCTATATTCTTTCACGAGAAACTTTCTAAAGTTGTCATTACTTCTATATTTTTAACATCAATAGGAATATATTTGTTATACAACGGAAAGCCCGGAGCTCCTTTAAATTTGCACGGAATTATTATGGTAATTGCTTCTGCATTTTTGTACGCTTTTTATATTGTAGGAGTGAAAACTAATAAAACTATTAAAAATATTAACAGTGCAAAATTAAGTTTTTATGTAATGTTATTTGGACTTGTTGTTTATATTTACAATTTAGATTTTTGTACAAATCTGCAAATCCCTCAGAATCCTTTTATGTGGATTTGTCTATTTGGTTTATCAATATTTCCGACAATTATGTCTTTAGAAACTATAACTATTGCTATAAAATTAATAGGTTCTACAACTACAGCCATACTTGGTGCTTTAGAACCTTTGACGGCAATTGTTGTGGGAATGATTTTTTTTGAAGAACGTTTAACGGTAAAAATCTCATTAGGTATATTTTTGATTTTGATGGGTGTAATTTTGATAATTTCGAAGGATAAATTATCACATCGTCATCATAAAGAATAGGGGAAATGCGCTATGAAAAGATGTTTTTGGGTAGACGAAAAATCTGATATTTATAAAAAGTATCATGATGAAGAATGGGGTGTTCCTAAGTACGATGACAAAGAACTCTTTGAACTTCTTATTTTAGAGGGTTTTCAAGCAGGATTAGCTTGGATTACGGTTTTGAAAAAGCGCGAGGCTTTTCGTGAGGCTTTTGATAATTTTGACGTTCAAAAAGTTGCAGAATACAATCAGGATAAGATTGATTCGCTTATGCAAAATGCAGGAATTATAAGAAGTAGAAATAAAATTTTAGCAGCAATTAATAATGCAAAAATTTTTATGGATATTCAGCAGGAGTTTGGAAGTTTTTCTCGTTACATCTGGAGTTTTACGGAAAATAAAGTTATAAAAAATAAAACTGATAAAATTCCCGTCAAAACCGACCTTTCTGATAAAATCTCCAAAGATCTCAAAAAACGCGGAATGAAGTATGTTGGTTCTGTAATTGTCTATTCGTATTTGCAAGCAATAGGCGTAATTAATGATCATGAAACTACTTGTTTTAGATATTAAGTAGCAAAAAATTTTTTGTACTATAATATTTTTTATAAATAGAGGAAAAACACTATGCTGAGAGTAGATTTAAATGACAAGAGATACATGTGTTCTCCTGAATTTTGGCAGGATAAACACAATTCAGAAACGGCATCATTAATAGATGATTTAATGTTCCAAAGGGATCTGTTAAGTACGATACCGCAGGACAGTCCAAAAGATTTTTTTCAAAGATCAGACGGGTTTGTAGTGCGCAAAAATAAATTGGGTTTCTTAAAATTTCTGAAAGGTCCTGGATATTATGAAAGTAAATTTGCGGATAACATGAACAAGCAATATGAACTTATAAAAGCAGATTTAAAACACTTATCCAATAAAGCCAAAAATGAAATAAATTATGAGATATAATCAAATAAATATTGCGTAAATATTTACAATTATACCTGTTTTTGTTACGATTTAATAGCGATATAGTTTTTAATAGGGAGATGAATAAATTGAAAACCAAAATGAAATCCAATAATTGCGGAGAGTTAAATCTAAGCAATTTAAATGAAGAAGTAACCCTATCCGGCTGGGTTTCCACAGTGAGGGACCTGGGTGGAATTTTATTTATAGAATTAAGAGATAGAAGCGGATTCTTTCAATTAGTAGCTAACCCGCAGATTAATCCTGATGTTCACAAAGCTTTTGAGAAAGTAAGAAGTGAATATGTAATAATGGTAAAAGGAAAAGTTACAAAGCGTCCGGAAGAAACTTATAATGAAAAATATCCAACCGGTCAGGTAGAAATGTATCCGGAAAGTGTTGAAATTCTTGCAGAATCAAAAGTTCTTCCTTTTGTTTTGGGTGATGAAAATGTTTCAGAAGATGTTCGTTTAAAATACAGATATCTTGATATTAGAAACGAAAAAATGTTACACAACTTGAAAACAAGACATAACATAGTTCAAGCTGTTAGAAATTATTTAAATAAAGAAGAATTTTTAGAAGTAGAAACTCCGATCTTAATAAAAACAACTCCGGAAGGAGCAAGAGATTATCTTGTACCATCAAGAGTTCAGCCTGGCAAATTCTTTGCACTTCCGCAATCACCTCAAATTTTCAAACAGTTATTGATGGTGGGTGGAATAGAAAAATATTATCAAATAGCAAAATGCTTCAGAGATGAAGACTTAAGAGCAGACAGACAGCCGGAATTCACTCAAATAGATATGGAAATGTCATTTGTAGAACAACCAGATGTGATAAAGGTTGTAGAAGGTCTTTTAGTTGAGGCATTTAAGGCTGCCGGAGTAGAGATTAAGCCTCCGTTTATCCAAATGCCTTGGCAGGAAGCAATGGACAGATACGGTTCTGACAAGCCTGATACGAGATTCGGTCTGGAATTGTTTGATATTGGCGATATTATTCTTGAGTCTAACTTTGAGATTGTTAAGAATACTCTTTTGAATGGTGGTATTGTTAGAGGTATAAGAATTCCTGGCGGTGCTAAATATTCAAGAAAAGATATTGATGATATTACTAAACTTGCAGTGTCATTCGGTGCAAAAGCTTTAGCAAATATTATTTATAATGAAGACGGAACAGCAAAATCTCCAGTATTGAAGTTTGTAACAGAAGAACAAGCAAAACAAATTCAAGAAAGAGCTGGTGCTCAAGCCGGTGATATTATATTCTTCGTAGCAGACAAACCAAAATTAGTTTACGATATTATGGGTAGATTAAGACTTCATTTTGGTAAATCTTTAAATCTGATTGACGAAAGCAAACATAATTTGTTGTGGGTTGTAGACTTCCCAATGTTTGAGTGGTCAGATGAAGAGGGTAGGTATATGGCAATGCACCATCCGTTTACTTCTCCAAATCTTAATGATTTAGATAAACTTGATAGCGGTGATTTAGGTAATGTAAAATCAATAGCTTATGATATAGTTTATAACGGAACGGAACTCGGCGGCGGCTCTGTAAGAATTCACTCAAGTGAAGTTCAAAAGAAAATATTTAAAGCTTTAGGTCTTACAGAAGAAGAAGCAACTGAGAAATTCGGTTTTATGGTAAATGCTCTTCAATATGGAACTCCGCCTCATGCAGGTTTAGCTATAGGGTTAGACAGATTAGTAGCATTGTTGTGCAGAACAGATTCTATCCGTGATGTAATAGCTTTCCCTAAAAATGCTAGTGCAAAAGATTTGATGAGTGATGCGCCTGGAGAAGCTTCTCTACAACAACTGAGAGAATTGCATATTAAAAGTACCGTAAAAAAAGATAACTAGGTTTATTGGTTTAAAATAAAGAAAAGACTTGCTTATATATGGCAAGTCTTTTTTGTAAAAATATAAAAGGAAAAGGAAAATAAATATTTTATTAGCCACTGCCCCAATCAAATACAGAACTAATCGCATCATCAATAAATGATTTAACAGACTGAATTTCAGTATTAATAGATTCAAGCTCTGTAGAAAGGTTATCAATTTCTATATCAAGCCAATTTTCTTTTTCAGAAATGGCAGCTTTTTGTTCTTCATACCAAGCTGTTATTTCCTCTCTAATATCTGAATCTACTCTCGATTCAACAGCTCCTTGTGTAATAAAGAAAGTTAATGATGTATCAGGTTCATAATTTCCTTCATCATCAACTTTTGCAAGTTGTAATGTTCCGCTAACCAATCCATCATTAATATAGTCTTCATTGGTTTTAATTTCGTTGTTGTATTCGCTTGTCCATCCATTAGCTGCGGCAGCTTCAAATATAGGATAATAAAAATCAAGAACTTGGTTTATTAATTCTGTAGCTTTAGCAGATACGTCTACAATAGTGTCAGTTCCAGTATCTTCTCCAGTTAAAGTTTTAATAACACTTGCAGCATATTCTGCTTCAACGCTTCCGCCATCACGTACGTTTTTAATATGCTCAGCTGTAAAATAGCTTCCGTAATCACCTAATAAAAGTTTTGATAAGATTTCAGGAATTTTGTCTTTAGAGAAAGTCCCGCCTCTACCCATAGAATCCATCGCAGACGAGCCTAATGCTGAGGTAATTGCGTTTGCGTAATCTGCACTTAATACTACTTGCCCTTTATAATCGGTTAAAATCATTGAATTATCTGTTTTTATGGGTTGAGTACCTTGTGTAATAGGCATAAAATTACTACCATGTCCCATTAAATAATTGTAATTAATTTTGTTATACTGTCCGTTATCATAATAAGCAATGCTTTTGGTCTGTAATTTGCTGTTATATTCTCGTGCAAGATCGCTCTGCTCTCTAGTAATAGCCATTTTTCTCATAGAGGCTACAGAAATACCGTACTCGCAATCAGCTTTGCGGGCGGTCAATGTTAAAAGTCTAATATTTGAGCAGGCTAATCCCATTTTTCTTTCCTTTATTGTCCCTTTTATAATACTGTTATCGGCATTTTTTCTATAAACTTTAGAAAAATAGAGAAAATTTTTACAATTCTTTACAAAATAGTCAATTCTTTGTTATTTTCTGTTTTATACATGTTAGAAGAAATAGTGTAGGAGTTTTTATGAACGAAATTATCCCGGTAAATACGAATAATACTATAGTAGTTCCGCAAAAGAACAAAGTTCCGAGCTTTAGAGCGACTGCATTAACAGGTAATAATGATATTGATAGTTTTATAAAAGAGCGCGAAAAACAGCAAAAAAGTGCAAAACGCAAAGAATATATTTATTATGGATTTTTAGGAACTCTTGCTGCGACAGCTATTGGTAGCTTGTATTTTATGGCAAAGCAAGGGAAAGGTATGGGAAAAACAACAAATGAGTTGAAAGAGATTTGGTCGGACTTAACAAAATCTGCTAAAATTGATGATTTGGCACTTCCAGAGAGTCTAAGAAATTTCATGTCAAAATTTAAAAATAGTGTAAATAACCCTGAAGTTCTTAAAAATAGAGGTGGAAAACCAACAAAATCTGTTTTATTGTATGGTCCTCCGGGAACAGGTAAGACTACTTTTGCTAAAGCTTTAGCGAAGGAATTTCCTGATTCTAAGTTTGCGTCACTTGATGTAACAAGTTTGGGCTCAGAATTTCAGAGTGTCAGCGAACGTAATTTGAATAAAGCGGTTGATATGATTTGTAAAGAAGCAGATTCAAATCCTACTAAAAAATTCTTTGTGTTTATTGATGAGATTGATTCAGTAATGATGGTAGATAATAGCTTAAATGCAAAGCAATCAAATGATATGTTGAATGAATTTAAAAAGTGTTTCACAGAAAAATTAGGTAAGCGTGATAACATTATAACGATTGGTGCAACTAACCTTCCTATAGATATCGAGAAAGGAGTTGTAATCGGCGGTAAGAAGTTAGACAGACCTATGTTAGACAGATTCAGTGAAAAAGTTTTGGTAGATCTTCCAACAAAAGATCAAATTATAAATACTGTAAAATACCATTACAAGAATTCTTCAATGGTAAGTGATAAAATCAAATCTGGTTCTGAAGAATTGAATAAAATAGCAGAGTTTTTATCAAGACCAGAGCATAATACATCATTCAGAACATTGGATTCTATATATGATGCTACGGCCGCATCTATAAGTGGTACAGAAAAATATGTAGAAATTGCTGATATACTAAAAACAATAAAAGGAAAGCAGCATGAGATGAATTTTACGGATGCAGATTTTGCAAAATTACTTTCTGATTTGAAGATGACAATTTAAAGAAATGTTACAAAAGAGCAATTTTTGTAAGAGAATGTTTTTTTATAATATAAAGGTTAGATGCAGGGAAGATTTATGACAGCAGAAGTAAACAACAATATCAAGTTTAGAGCAAATAGTTTGACGATGGCAGCCCCGAGTGGTGTAAATTATAATAAAAGGTCAACCGCTCCAATGCCTCAGGAGATGCCGGCTGAAGATGTATTTATGTTACAGGCAATGGCAGAAAAGAAAGCTGAAAAGAAGGCTAATTCTCAAGCTAATTGGAATAAAGCCGGTGTTTTGGCGCAGATAGGTATAGCTGTAGGTATGCTTCTTGGTGCTGTAGGAATGTTTTTTGGCACAAAGCTAATGGCAAAATCGGCAAGCGGAGCTTTAAAGGGTGAAAGTAAAAAACTTATGGATACTTTAAACCCTGTTGATGTAAGTAAGGAAAAGACTTTTGAACAGTTAACACTTTCTCCGGAAATGCAAAAAGTTGTTGCAGATATGAAAACTCGTATAGAAAGAGCTGATGCTTTGAAGAAAAAGGGTGGTTCCGGCGGCTCAGGTATTATGTTATATGGAGAGCCGGGCGGCGGTAAGAATGCTTATGTTTATGCTTTAACAAAATATATGCAGAAGAAGTTTCCGGGTTCTGAGTTATATGAAATGAATGTTTTAAAACTTACAGACAAGTACGTTGGTGAAACTGAAAATAATATTATGGGATTTGTAGAGCAATTAACAGCAAAAGCTAAGGCTAACCCTGATAAGAAATTTATAGTATTTATGGATGAATTTGATTCAATAGCAAGAAAAGAAGATGGTCTTGATAAAAAAATGGGCGAAAAATTCCAAAATGCTTTTAAACTTACACTAACAAAGCTTACCGCAATGGATAATGTTCAAGTAATTGCAGCAACAAATAAGGCTGAAAAAGATGCAGCTTTGAATAAAGTGTTAGATGAGGCAATTTTGAACAGATTCCCGCAAAAGATTTTTGTACCGCTTCCTACTAAAAAACAATTGAAGAAGGCTATAGTTGAGCATTATAAAACTCTGCCATCAGAAGTTGTTGATAAAGAGTTGACGGATATAAATAGTTCAAAATTAGACAGTATATGTAAAGATATTGCAAAAGAGTCACATCATGCTTCTTTCAGAGATTTACAATACATATTGGCAGAAGCTCGTATCATTTCAGAATCAGGTACCAGAAAAGAAGGTTCGCCAATTACAATAAAAGATTTGAAGGCAGCTGTAAAAAAACATGCTGAGCGAGAAAACTGGAGTGCAAAAAGCAAGGCAGTTAAGGATAAAGAGAATAATGGTTTTTCTTTTAATGACTTGTCATTTATGCAAAAACTATTATTGTTGTTTCACAAGTAAAATTAATGCTTTTTAATTTTATCAGCAAGTTTTTGACATCTTAGTTTTTCGATTTCTTCCATAACCTTACCGACAGGAATTTCCCAAGCGCCTGATGTCGGGCATTGGAAAGGTTTAATGCTCTTGTACCAGGCGATATCATCACCGTCAACCTTAAACCATCTCCATTCAACAATTCTGTTAAATAGTCCAAAAGTTTTTATACCCAAAGCTCCAGCAAGGTTCATAACACCGTTGTCGGTTGTAACCATCAAATCCATACAATTCATTGCACAAGCCGTATCTTCCCAATTCTTGAAAGTTTTTCCGAGCCTTATTAACTGAGCTTCTTGCGGGATTCTATCCATTTGTCGTGTTAAATCGTCAACTTGGAAACTGTATACTTCTACATCAGGTAATTCCATTAACGGATATAAGTAGCTTAGAGGGATATCTCTGTCGGTTTCTTTGCTTGCTAGGGTTCCTTCATAAGCTATACCGATTTTAATCTTGTCATTGTCATTAATATGTCCTTTTCTGAAAGCGTTAATTTTCGTTTTTGGAACTTTTAAGTAACCACCTGCTTTTGGTATAGTGCTAGGTTTAGTTTCACAAACAATCGGCAAGTCCATCATCGGTATCCAATAATCATAATTTATGTTTGGAATTTGATCTTCTGAATAAATTTCAACACCTAATTTTGAATCTTTAAAAAGTTCTATTAACGGTTTCTGAACTACTAAGGAAACTTCTTTGCACAATTTCTTTAGTTCATCCAAAAATCTTACGAACATGATTGAATCACCAAATCCTTGTTCAAAATGTACAAGGATACGCTTATCTTTTATGTTAACCTTAATATTCCATCTCTTCTTTTTCGACGTAAGCAGTTGTGGAAATGCTACGTTTTTCAAATCTTCTTTTTGGAATCTGTGTTGCAGGAATTTAAATCCTTCAGAGAAACGTTTGTGTCTTACAAGGTATGCTCCGTATGCGTGTAAATCCGAGTGAGTTGGATTTAAGTACATTAGCTTAGAATAGAATTCGTCAGCTTTTTGTATCTCATCAAATTTTCCGTACACGTAAGCAAGGTTTTTAACAACAATTCTGTTGTTTGGTGCAAGTTCATAAGCTTTTGTAAGGTATCCGATTTGTTTATCCTTGTATTTGTCCTGATAACAGGTTGAATAAAGATGACCAAGCATATTGTATATAGAAAAATTATTAGGATTTTTCTCAAGTGCTTTTTCGTAGTATTCAATTGCTTTTTTATTGTCTTTAATATCTGTATAAGTTAAATCTGCTAAGTATACGTATACATCTTCTTTGTCAGGAGAAATTTCTTCAAAACGTTTGAGGAATTTTATTGCTAAATCAGCATTTCCGATGGCTTTCATACATAAACCTATGTTTTTATAAATGTTTATTGGAAATCCTGAATATCGCATTATATTTCTATACTGTTCAATAGCTTCTATGTATTTTTTATCAAGATTTAATTTTTGCGCATAATTTATCGCCTGGTTAATATATTGGTTAATAGTGCTATTTCTTTCGGCTTCATCAGTAATAGAGGGTATTACTTCTCGATATATTTCCAAGCCTCTGTCATAGTTATTATTTTTACAATAATATTCAGCCATTGCGACATCCATAGACGTTATTAAATCTTTTGAATTGTCCATTGGAACTTCTTTTCTTACTATTAAACGTTTTGAAACTTGCATTTTTCCCTCTGAATTAGTTATGTGACTCTTATGTGTTATCATACAATGCTTTTTGAGAGAATTAATCCTTCAAATAAATGGTTGTTAAAAGGATTTGGATTTATTGTTATGGAAAATTTCTTACCATATATGCTTCAGTTGTCCTAAAAAATATTTCCACCTCCCCCTTTACCCTTGTATATGTTTTTAATATAATGAACTTGCATAAGAGAGCGTTTTTTTATAAAGAAAGGAAAAGCTTATGAAAAAATCAATTAAAGATTTAGGTGACATCAAAGGAAAAGTTGCTCTAGTAAGAGTTGACGTAAATGTACCTTTGGATGAAAACAAAAACGTAACAGATGATACTCGTATTCAGGCAATTGTACCTACTGTAAAATATTTAAAAGAAAAGGGTGCAAAGATTGTTTTAATGGCACACTTAGGCAGACCAAAAGGAGAAAAGAACCCTGAATTTTCTTTGGCTCCAGTAGCTAAATATATGTCAAAAGTTTTTGGCGAAGAAATCGTATTTATTCCTTCTGTAGAAGAAGCAAAACCTTATGTTGACAAATTAGTTGACGGTCAGGTTGCTTTGTTGGAAAATATCCGTTTCTATAAAGCAGAAGAAGCAAAAGACGATGATATGACATTTGCAGAAGAACTTGCAAAATTAGGTGATTTTTATGTAAATGACGCATTTGGTGCAGCTCACAGAAATCATACTTCAACTGCAAAATTAGCAAAAATTCTTAAACCGGCTGTATCAGGTTTATTGATGGAAAAAGAAATCAGATGCCTATCTCAAGCTCTTGATAATCCAACAAGACCATTTACAGCAGTTGTAGGCGGCGCTAAAGTTTCATCTAAGATTGGTGTTTTAGAAAACCTTCTTGATAAAGTTGATAATATGATTATCGGCGGTGGTATGGCTTATACTTTTGTAAAAGCTAACGGTGGAAAAATCGGTAATTCAATCTGTGAAGATGACCAATTAGATGTTGCAAAGGCTATCGAAAAGAAAGCTCAAGAAAAAGGCGTTAAGCTTGTAATGGCAACAGATGTTCTTGTAACAGACGATTTTTCAGGTAATGGAACAAACAAATTCGTTAAAATTAACGAAATTCCTGACGGATTTGAAGGTGTTGATGCAGGCCCTGAGTCAAGAAAGGCTTTTGCTGAAGTATTAAAATCATCTAAGACTATTCTTATGAATGGTCCTGTAGGTGCTTTTGAAAACCCTAAATTCGCAGAAGGTACAAAGGCTGTATTGGAAGCAATAGTAGAAGCAACTAAAGCAGGTGCTACATCTGTAATCGGCGGTGGTGATTCTGTTTCTGCTGCTAAGAAATTCTTTAAAGCAGAAGATTTCACTCACGTTTCAACAGGTGGCGGAGCTTCTCTTGAATTTATCGAAGGAAAAGTTCTTCCTGGTGTTGCTGCGTTAGATGACAAGTAAGTTTTAATTAAATATGAACTAAGTCGGGTGCGGTTCAAATGACTGCACCCGACTTTTTTATTACATATAAGATTTTTTGTAAAGAATTATTTTACAAAAAGTCAATTTTTTATGCCCAAAATACTTTATATAAATAAGGTTAGAAAAATAAGGTAGGTTTATTATGGAAAAAATTGGTTACAATCCGTATTTTTACAGTTATCCTCAGTATTTATCAAATAATTTGGGTAGTGTGGGTACAACTAATATTTCTCCAAACTTTCGAGGCAATGGGGTTGGAGTAGCTAACCCGTCAGTAAATTATACAACCCCACCTGATACTGTTGAAATTTCAGCAGGCAACAAAATAAATGAAGCGAGCAATCTGGAAAAAAAGACAGGAATGTCTACGGGAGCAAAAATCGGACTAGGGATTTTAGGTACGGCAGCAGCTGCTTATGGTTGTGTTGTTGGTCATAGAATGATTAATAAACCAAGTCTTGAAAAAGTTGCAAAAAATTTCTCCGAAATCTTTAGACGTGATGTATCAAAAGACGAAGCTCAAAAAATGGCAAATAGGTATAAAGAGATTTTTAAATTAAAAGATGATAAAGATTTTAGAAAAGAATTATTTAAGCAAATTAAGAAAGATTATGGGTTAGAGAATACTTGCTATGATTTATCTATAAAAAAACTAAAAAAGGGTGAAAATGGTCACTTTACACCATTTGGAGAATGTAAGCTAGTTAATGATGTTGACGGTCCGAGTTTTTATTTTAATTCTAAGGGCAGTGTTGCCGTTGATGAAAATTGGGCAAAATCAAGAGAACTTTTTTTTAATACTATAATTCATGAATTAAATCATGCTAAACAATTTGAAATTGCATATAGAACAAATTCCAAGGATGCATTAAATGCTTATATAGGGAACATAAAAGATGAGTTACCTTTTATTAATAAGTTAGAGCAAAAAAGCTACGATATTATTGCTGAATTAAAAAAAACAATGAAAGAATTTTTGGGAACTACGCCAGCAAATAGCTTAAATAAAGGTTCAAAAGATTATGAATTAGGACTAAAATATATTGAAAATCAAAAGAATTATATTAATCCTTCTAAAGATCCTATTAAATATCAGAAACAATTTGTAGAAAAAGAATCTTTTAATGTTCAAAATTTGATGGATAATAGTCTTAATTATTTCTTGTCTCCTTGGCGAATATTTTAGGAGCAAAGCAGGGATAGAATGCTTCTATTAATTGGGCATACTTGTCTAATAAAATAACCTTAGTTGATTAGGGTGTAATTTTGTACCGATTTGAGAACAATTAATTTAAAAAATTTTAACTACTTATTTTGCCATTTGACTAGATTCCGAAATAAATTCGGAATGACATTAAGTTTATGTAGAATATGTCCTGCTGATTTTTCATCACCTTTATCACATTCCCCGCCCCTTGAAGGAGGGAATGTATAAAGCTTGTGTCATGCTGAACTTGTTTCAGCATCTACCTTCCCCCTCCTTGAGGTAGGTGGCTAGGGGGTGGAGTGAAAAATAGATTCCGAAATAAATTCGGAATGACAAAAAGAAAAATTGTTTGAATTTTAATAAAAATTTACAATATTAAGGTTTTAAGCAATTTTTTATGCCCAAAATACTTTATATAAATAAGGTTAGAAAAATAAGGTAGGTTTATTATGGAAAAAATTGGTTACAATCCGTATTTTTATAGTTATCCCCAATATTCATTAAATAATTTGGGTAGTGTGGGTACAACTAATATTTCTCCAAACTTTCGAGGTAGTGGGGTTGGACTAGCTAGTCCTCAAACGTCAGTAAATTATACAATACCACCTGATACTGTTGAAATTTCTGCCGGAAATAAAATAAATGAAGCGAGTAATCAAGAAAAAAAGACAGGAATGTCTACGGAAGCAAAAATCGGACTAGGGATTTTAGGTACGGCTGCGGCAGCGTACGGTTGTGTTGTTGGTCATAGAATGATTAATAAACCAAGTCTTGAAAAAGTTGCTAAAAATTTCTCCGAAATCTTTAGGCGTGATGTATCAAAAGACGAAGCTCAAAAAATGGTAAATAATTATAAAGAACTTTTGGAAATAAAAGATACTGAAGAATTCTGTAAAAAAGCATTTGAACAAGTAAAAAAAGATTATGGATATGAAAATATACCAATAAAGTTAAATCTGGAATATTTGCCTGATAAAGGTTTCAAAACAATGATATCTAATAAAGTTGGGGCCTCTTGGCGTGATACCGAAGGAACAGTGTCGTTACACATTCCAGATGTAAAAAATGGAGCTCCTCTTGCGAAATATAGTAAATCAGAGATGATAAAAAATTTGATTCATGAATTTCAACATGCCAAACAAACTGAGTATGCTTGTCGAACTTCTTTGCCAAAATACGTAGAAGCGATAAAGAAGAACTGTTCATATGATCTAGAAAAAGAGCTTAAACGAATTGACTATATACTTAAAAACGAATATGATCTAAAAAAATATGCAGAAAAAAATAAATTCTCTATACAAGAAGCAAAAGAAAAATTGAAAAACATGAAAGAATTATTTATAAAGCATAAAGATGAAATTAGTAAAATAAAAAAAGAAGTAACAAATACAAAATGTGACGAACGCGTGTTAAATGAATTATTTGGCAAATATGAAAAATTTGCTCCTAATTCAAAAGAATATGCTCTTGGATTAAAATATATAGAAAATGCTTCGAATTACATCAGTGGCAAAGTAGATAAAAAAAGATATTATGAACAAATATTAGAAAAAGAAGCTCATCAAACAGGTAAAAACTTTAATCAGATTTACAACTACTTTGCAAATCCTTGGCGGTTGTTTTAATTATTAGCACATAACAATCCAGAGCAGTTTTCGTGACAAGCGCCCAAAATAAATAGCGATTATGCTGAAAAATATATCATAAAAGATTTGGACTCCGCTTTGGGAGGTTATCCAGCTTGTTACCAAATCCATTGGGGCGTGTCTTAGGGTGGCGACAAACAGCATATAAAGTATTCCTAATACGTGGATTGTAAGGACGCCTATAATTGAGATTAAAAATATTCTGAGAAAATCTGTTTTGCCTTTAAGAAGGGTGCCTGCAAAGAATATAGCCGGTATAAAGGCAAGTATATAGCCAAATCCGTATTCAAACATGTAGCTTATGCCGCCTCCGAGGGCGAAAATTGGGAAAAACAGACCTAAAATTATGTAAATTAAAATCGACAGTATTCCGAATTTTCTGCCCAAAAGTGCAACAATAAAGAATACAACTGGTATTTGCGGTATGTATTTATAACTTTTTATGAAATGGTGCAAGATTTCATAGTCATTAACGTCTTGTGATAAAAAAGTAAATGTGTTCAGCGGAAAATACGGATGTTTAAGTGTAACTTGCGTAAATGTTGCAATAATTATTAACAAGACGCATAGTCCTGTTAGAATGAGCGTCCCCAAAGTAATCTTAATAGGTTCGCCCTTGTATTTGAAGCTATTTATTTGTTTTGCAACACGTTTACTCATTTTATTTCTATTAAAGATTTTAGTTTTTCTATATTTTTATTGTATATTACTTTAAACTTGTCATAAAAAATATTTTCAGTCCACATAATTAAGGCATCTTCGTTATTATCCTGATAATACCCCTTTCTTGTTCCGAGTGACTGAAATCCGTATTTTTCATATAATTTAATTGCAGGAATATTAGATACTCTAACCTCGAGAGTTAGGTATTTTACCCCATCTTTATAACAATCATCGACAATAGCTTTTATTAAAGCTTCTCCGATGTGATTTCTTTGATAAGAATTTTTGACAGCGATGGTGGTTATATGTCCTTCATCTAAAATATGCCAGGTTCCGGCATATCCGACCAATTCCCCGTCAGGAGTTTTAGCAGTATAGTATTTTGCAAGATTATTTGACATTTCGTCATAAAAAGATGACTTTGCCCAGTGGTGTTTGCCATAAGCTTCTTCTTCAATTGTGACAACACCTTCTACATCGTCCTTTGTCATTTTGTTTATAAAAATTTCAGATAATTTTACTATGGACATATACTTTCCCAATCAATATCATCTTCGGTTTCTTCGCCCGGTTCTATTATTTTGTCGCCGTCTTCAAGCATAAGCATTAATGATAATTTCAACTGTTTTTTGTAATTTTCAAGAGCTTTTTCTTTTGTTTTTGCGCAAAATGCAAAACTTGGAATTTCTTTAATTTCAATATAATAATAAGGATTTCCGTTAAAATCCAAGTCAGTTCCTTCGATTAGAGTCCAAGGAAGGTTCATATAATAATCTAAGTCTTTATTCATCCAAAGACCTCTCGGTTAAAGGTTGTTTAATCATAATACCGTCACCGCCTATAACATCTGCTTGTCTGCCGTTTATGTACAGATAAACAGGAAGATTTGTATTGGCTTTTGCGGTTTTAATAAGCTGACGCACTCTTGTATATGTGCTTTCGGTGCCGCCTCCACCTTCAAAAGTCGAAGATAAATCTATCATTACGCTTCCTTCACCTTCTCTTACGGACAAAATCTTTGTTCCTTGAGGAATTTCTGAGGAGTAGCCTTTGGATTTTTCCCATTTGCTTGGTGCGGACATCAATTCTTTTATTGCGTACGCAAAACACGATTTCTCGACGGTAGTGTCGCATTCTCTGTTTAGGGAATGTAAGTTGCCGTTTGAGTCTGTAACATATATTTTTATAGTTTTATAGCTGTGCTTTTTAGAAGGTTCTGCGACTTTTTCAGGAACTTCTTCGCCGCTTGTCGGCTCTGTAATATCTTCTATTGGCGGTAATGAGTTATCTTTTGCAAGCGGAAGGTGAAAGCCTTCTGCAGTAAAGAAAGAAAAATATACATAAGCCACTGATATAACTATTAGAATAAATAATCCAAGTTTTTGAGAAAAATTCATGCAGATTAATCTCCTTTTACAAATATTTTACCATCAATTTTAACTTTGTTGTCAACAATATTTACATTCTCAACATTTGCTCTGCAGTTTTCTGTATTTAATAGTGCAAGAGTGAATTCAAGAGGGTTTACAAGGTTTAACAGATTAGCTACCTTAGAAAGAGAAAGGTTTCCGTATGCGCTATCAAGCTTGATATTTCCTGCGCGAATTTTCCCGTCTTTTACCGTAAACGCTGATGATGCTACGAATACTCTGTCTTTTTTAATAGGAGCAATCGGGAAATTATAGCCTGTCAGGATGTAGAGTTGATTGTTTTGTATTTTTGTACTTACGCTTGTTATTTGAAATAATGGATATGCTATATTATTTACTTTATCGAGAATTTTTTTGTAATCTTTGTCTTGTAAAGCTTTGTTTATGCTTTCAGCGGAAAGCTGCATGTCATAAGAAAACTTCATATCAGACTTAAATTCTATAGGATCCTTTGTGTAATCTACATAATTATAATTACTGATGGATTTTAAGTGTATGTATGGTATCGGAATGTCTTCTGATACAATATTTTCTCCTGTGATTTCAAGGTTCTTAAAAATACCTTTTTTCATACTGGAAGTTGTGTATCCTTCAAATTTAACTTTGTATTTCCCGCCGGTTTCTTTTTGTAATGATGATTTAATGATATGTTCTGCAATACTTTCTGTAAGCGGGTTCATTATTGCAAAGTGTTTGTGGTTTTGCAGGTAATCCTGAGAGTATTTGTCTTGAGAATAACTAACATTTATTGTTAGCATCATCAAAATAATAACTGATAAAATCTTTTTCATAATTCTTATTCCTTCATACTTAAACTTCTCATCCATAAAATAATGAGATAGTTTTAATTATTTTCTTTTACACCTTTATAAAACTCATTTGTAATCAATTGAGAGTATTTATCTTTTTGACTGATAGAAAGAGCTAGTTTTTCGTTTCCGTCGGATGTTTTAACACTTGCAACCACGCCTGTTATATCTGAAAACGGCAATTTTGTAACTTCGGCTTCGAATTTTGCATAAGGAACTTGTTTTCCGTACACATTCATAGAGCCTCTTCCGGTAATTTTTATATCTTTTACGGTTATTGCTTGATATTTAAACTTTTCGGCTAAGTCTTTTAATTTTTTATCTACTTTATCACTTTTGATATCGCTTTCAGTAAGCAGTGCTTTATCTCCGGAATCTATTATAACCATTTTTTGTCCAGAGGCTTTGTGTTCCGCTAAAATAGCCTTGTATCCAATCAAATTTACTGCGTTATCAATCTGGAATTCTTCATTCAATCCAGAAAAGTTCCCTATTTTTTTTGCGCTTTCTAACGCGTGTTCTTGTATAAAATTTCCGACACTTATTTTTATTGCTTCAACATATTTTTGTCCGCCGATTGCATTAAAACCTATTATTGCAAGGACTAACAAAAATGCGTTAAAAATTATCTTTATTAATCTAAACATTACTTGCACCCATTGTTTATGTTATGTACAATTATAACTATGACAAAGAGTGAAATCAATCTGGTAAATACGGCGGAAGTTGACATAAATGACGCAACACCTGCTATGCAGCGTTATATCGAGATTAAGCGGGAAAATCCTGATTGCCTGTTACTGTATAGAATGGGTGATTTTTACGAAACTTTTTTTGAAGATGCTGTAATGTTGTCAAAAGAGCTTGAAATAACTTTAACAGGCAGGGATTGCGGTGCCTTGGGAAGAATCCCGCTTGCCGGTATTCCTATTAAGGCGGTTGATGGTTATCTGGAAAAATTGGTCGCAAAAGATATTAAAGTTGCAATTTGCGAACAGCTTGAAGATCCAAAACTCGCAAAAGGTATTGTTGAAAGAGGGGTTGTGAGAATTATTACTCCTGGTACCATTATTGAGAGTAATTTCTTAAATCAAAATAGCAACAATTATATGTGTGCAATTTTTAAGAACTCTAATCCTTCAAAAAAGGCTTCATCAAAAAATGATGAGTTATGGGGTTTTGCCTATACTGATATTTCTACGGGTGAATTTAAGGCAACTCAATTAAATTATGACACTCTTGTTACTGAACTTGTAAGAATTCAACCTTCTGAAATTGTTGCTTCAGCAAAAAAAATGAAACTTCAACCTTTCCAAATTGTTCCCGAGGAAAAAGTGGATTTGCCGGATGAAATTTTAAATAATTACAACTGTTCTAAGGTACCGGAGAAGGTTTTTGAAGAAAATTTTGCAAAGGAAAATCTTAAACAAGTTTTCAAAATAAATGACTTAGACGCAATATCTTACAATTCTTGTCCTTTAGGTTTTCGTGCTGCAGCTGGACTTTTAGCCTATATTTGGGAAAATACCAAAGAAGGTTTTCCAAAATTTGAGAGAATTGAGCCGTATGAAATTTCTGAATTTATGTCGATTGATTCGGGAACGAGAAAAAACCTTGAACTTACTGAAACTTTAAGAGAAAAAAATAAATTCGGCTCTCTTTTATGGGCAGTGGATAAAACCTCTACCAATATGGGCGCAAGACTTTTAAAATCTTGGATTTGCCAACCTTTGAAAGAAAAAGATAAAATCCTTAAAAGACAAAATATTGTTAAAAAACTTGTTGAAAATTCTTCCGAAAGGTACAAAATTCAAGAGCTTCTAACGCAAATTTATGATATCCAAAGATTATCTACAAGATTGAGCAACACTTCTGCTATGCCAAGGGATTTTTTGAGCCTTAAATCTTCTATCAATTATTTGCCTGAATTGGTTGAAGTGACTGGAAGTATCGGATTAGATATTTTTGAATGTATTGAAAATGATTTGGATAAATTAAAAGAATATGCAGAAATTATTGAAAAAACTATAAAAGAGGATGCTCCTGTAACTATAAAAGACGGTGGAATTATTAAACAAGGGGTAAATGCTGATTTAGACTATTTCAGAGACCTTATGTTCAATGGAGAGAGCTGGCTTAAAAATTTCGAACAAAAAGAAAAAGAACGTACTGGAATTAATATCTTAAAAGTCGGATACAATAGAGTTTTCGGGTATTATATTGAAGTTACTAATTCCAATTTGAATAGAGTCCCTCCTGAATATATCCGAAAACAAACTCTTACAGGTGCTGAAAGATTTATAACGGATGAACTCAAAAAACACGAAGATGAAGTTTTGACAGCCCAGGTAAAAGCTTATGAACTTGAGTATAAGCTCTTTAGCAATTTTAGAGATTATTCAAAAGAATTTGTTACTCTTATAAGAGATACGGCAGAATGTATCGCAAAGTTAGATGTTTTCACCTCTTTTGCAACAGTTGCCACAGAACAAAATTATACTTGTCCTGAAATTGACGAATCAGGTGATTTTGTTATTAAAAACGGGCGACATCCTGTTTTGGAGCAAATCTTGCCTTTGGGAACCTATGTTTCTAATGATATAGAACTTTCAAGCAGTGACAAATCTAAAACGCAATTTATGATTTTAACAGGGCCTAATATGGCAGGTAAATCTACATATATGCGTCAAAATGCCCTTATAGCTATTCTTGCTCAAATAGGTGCTTTTATTCCGGCAGATTACGCTAAAATTGGGATTATTGATAAAATCTTTACGCGTGTCGGAGCAAGTGATGATTTAACCTTGGGCAAATCTACTTTTATGGTGGAGATGACTGAAACGGCCTGCATTCTCAATAATGCGACTGAAAAAAGTCTTATCCTTATTGACGAAATCGGACGCGGTACAAGTACATACGACGGTGTTGCAATAGCTTGGGCTGTTGCAGAATATATTGCTAATAATATTAAAGCAAAATGTATTTTTGCAACACATTACCATGAGCTTAATGTAATGACTAAGACTTATCCTAACATTAAAAACTTTAGGATAACTGTCAGTGAAGAAAATGGAGAAATTGAGTTTTTGCGCAAAATTGTTCCTGGAGGTGCAAGCAAAAGTTACGGTATTCAAGTTGCTAAAATGGCAGGTTTACCTAATTCCGTTGTTAAACGCTCGGAAGAACTTATGGCTAAAATGCAAAAAGATTTTTCTAAAAATCTTGCTACAAGAAAAAAACTTGCTGAAGAAGATTTGAACGCACCTCAACTTAATTTATTCCAGTAATAATAAATATTTAAAAATTTTACCCAAAGAAAAAGGATGCAAAAAGCATCCTGAAAATCCAACTATCACAAATCAATATATTAAAAATCTATTTATCGGTCGACATCGGTTTACTTCCCAATTATTTTCTTGTTCTCTGTCGACCTCTGCTGACTCTGTTACCATCTGGCGCGGTCGACAGGGGTAAATATTTCTATTTGAATTTATTTTCCCTGTTCCGCTTGTCATTCCGAATTTATTTCGGAATCTCTCCTGAGTCTTAACTGTCAGTGAAACCAAAATCTCCCATTAAACCACTATAGCGGCTTGTTCCAAAGTGATTCTGAAAATTTGCTTTGAAGAGCACCATTTTCAACTGATAAAGAAACATTGCTTGGTGTGAAGATGAACACCATATCACTGATTTTTTGTGCTGTTCCGTTCAACGCATGAGCTGCACCGCAAACAAAATCGATTGTTCTTTGTGACTGTTCTTTATCTAAAAGATCTAAGTGTAAAATAACAGTTTTCTTATCGATTAATTTTTTTACAATCTGAGCTGATTCTGAGAATGAACGAGGTTCGATAACTGTTACTTCTCCGGATTTGTATGAATTTGGATGAGAAACAACTTTTGATTCTCTTTCAAAAGAACGTTCAATTTTGTTGTTATTGTTTACTCTTGTTCCGTACATAGTGTCTAGAGCTAAAGTACCATCTGTGTCATAATCGCTGTCGCGATCTACTAAATCCATGAACGCGTCTTCGTCGTTTCCTTCATTAAAACTTTTTGTGAAAAAGTTTACAAATCCTTTTAATCCTTCTGATAATGCCATTTCTCCTCCAATTTATAACTTATGTAAATAACTTTCTGCCTATTCTGATGATTGTTGCACCCTCTCTTAGTGCAATTTTGTAATCGTTACTCATTCCCATGGACAGCTCTGGTAGCGTAACTCTAAACTCTTCTTCCAGTTCATCTCTGAACTTGCGTACATCACTAAACAACCTGCCAAGCTCGCTCTCTGTAGCCCCAATCGGTGCCATATTCATTAATCCGCATACCTTGATGCCTTTTAATGTCAGGATTTCTTCTAATTCAGCTTTTAGAGCTTCTTTGCTGTATCCGAATTTCTGTTCTTCGCCCGCGTTGTTTACTTGTAGAAAAACTTTCTCTTCTTTGTCTAAATGACAGGCCGCTTCCGATATCTTTCTTGCTAATTTTAGGGAATCTACAGATTCTATTACATCAAAGTGCTCTACTACTTTTTCAGCTTTATTAGTCTGTAGATGACCTATGAAATGAAAAGATGAATTTTCTCTTACCTCAAACGGGAGGCTTTCTATCTTTTCTATAGCTTCCAAAGCTCTTGATTCTCCAAAATTTCTTAGCCCTGCTTCGTATCCTGCAAGTATTGCGTCTAATCCGAAATATTTTGTTACTGCAACTATTTTTACTTTAGAATGTACGATACTTTTTTGAATTTCCTGAAGGTTAGCTCTTACTAAAGCCCTATCTATATGTACTTCCTGCCCCCATTTGCTTGCAGGAATCAATCCCTTTTCATCCGAGTCTGCTTTGTGATAATTAATATCGTCCCCTGGGTTAGCATTCTCGCTTTGTGATGGTTTTAACATTTCCCCAACCCTCTATTGTATTATATACCAGAAATCATGTGCTGTACAAGAGTGTATTTGTAACAACTTTTGCCTTTTTTTAAATCATGCCCAAACCCATGATTTGCATGGATTTCGACCATGTCTAAAATATTAAGTTTTGTAAAGTTCAATCTGTTTTGTTAACAACTTGACATGTTTTTTATGTGTTTTTTACAAAAAAGGCATGCCTTTTATTTAATTATTATTGACCGAGATATGCAAGTGTTTCCATTACACTGCTTGCCGTTGAAAATACTCTCGAATTCATTTGAATCATTCTTTGAGCGGTAATCATATTGGTAAGCTCTGTTGCAATATCTACGTTAGAACCTTCATATCCGCCGGATTCAATTGAACCGAAGGAAACTTCGCCTGCCATACCGTAGTAAACGTCGCCTACGTTAGCACCCCATTCCCAGAGGTTGTTGTTGATGGATACGAGACCTTCTTCGTTAACCATTGTGGCAAGTTCAATTACGAAGTTAGAATTTTCAATTGTAGCACCGCTTGCTGTAACATCATCGCCGCGGATAGTTACACCTTCAGGAGTTGTGTATTTCCAGTGTACGGTATATGTATCATCCACATATTGAGTTAAAATCGAACCGTCGCTGTATGTAGCAGCCATAATACCATTTTCATCAACAGTTGTGGATTTTAGAGTTATAGAAGTGTTGTAGTTTACCATTTCTTGAAGTGATACGACCTGATTAATAACATCAGAAGTATTATTTGTACTGCTTAATCCTGTTTCACCAAGGAAGTTACTTGTTGTACCCGGTTCATTGAATGTAATATCACCTGTGTAAGTAATTCTTCCGTCTCCGGTTACCGAAAATGTTACATCATTAATACCGGCGTCTTGTAATTGCTGGTTGAATGCATTAAGAATTTCATTAATGGTAGGGTCGCCTTCTTCAATGGTTAATAAAACATCAGTATCACCTACAGTAGCAGATATGTCGCCTGCTTTGATAGCTGCGTTATTAAGCTGGCTTGTTTTTTTGTTGCCGAGATTCGGATCCCCTTGTACTGTTGCACTTAGGTTTTTAGGCACTTGAACAGTTTTTCCTGAGCTTGCATTTGAATATGGAGAATCTGCGGCAACAACTTTCATACCTGACTGTGTTACAACATTCCCCTCTGAGTCTGTTGTGAATACGCCATCACGTGTGTAGTATAGCTTGCCTTCAGAATCTTGAACTACAAAGAAGCCGTTTCCGGAAATCATAAGGTCCATGTCTTTTCCCGTGCTTACAAAGTCACCGGAATTAAAGTTTCTTGTAATACCTCCAATTTTTACACCGAGACCGATTTGTCTTGGGTTTGTACCGCCTCCGTCTGTGGTTGCTGCGCTTCCGTATGACAGGGTATTTGAATACAGAGTTTCAAATGTCATGTTTGCAGCTTTAAATGCTGTCGTATTGATGTTTGCAACGTTGTTTGCAATAACATTAATTTGCTGCTGACCGGCGTTAATACCGGTACTGGCTGTGTGTAGAGCTTGTGTCATTGTTTCCTCCCGTTTGTACTATTTATGCTTTTGATTTTGTCGTGCCGGATTGTGTAGTTGCGGCAGTGTTCGTTGTTGTTTTTGTATTTGAGTCTGTTTCTGTGCTGGAAGAAGTGTCCTCGGATACACTTTCTCCCGGCTCTCTGATTGATGTAATATATGCGATTGAATAGTATTCGCCGTTAACTTTAATCTTACCTGTTCCGTCTTTGAAGTTTGCTTCAGTTACGGTTCCTGAAACTTCAGTATATTTAGTACTGTCTTTTTCATCAGGAATCTGAAGAGTAACCTCTTTACCTATCATAGAAAGTGTTTGAGAAATTTCAGAATTGTATGCCATATCGGCGTACATTGCAGAAATGTATTCAACACAGTTTTCTAAGCCTTCATTCATCTGAGTCATCTGTTCAAGTGATGAATATTGTGCCAATTGAGCAAGCCATTCCGTGTTATCTGTAGGCTGCGTCGGATCCTGATTCTGGAGCTGCTGGAGCATAAGAGTCAAAAACATATTCGGATCTGACGTGTCGGTAGATGTTGTTCTGTTTTTCATCTCTTCTGCTTTTTGCATAGCAGTCATATTTTGCATTGATGTGATTTCTGATGTTATTACACTCATAATTTACTCTCCACCCTTTTATACCTTACCATTTTCGTTTTCTATAAAGGACATCATCCTGTCGAACTGTTCTTTGTCTCTTTGTTCTCTTTGAGGATTCTGTTCTTTATTACCGCCTCTGGAGCCTTCCTGCTCTGTCCAGTCGGTGTTGTACTCACTTTCCTGAGTATCGTTAAGTTTTACAGTGACATTATCTACACTTACCCCGTGTGACACTAATGTGTCTTTCAAGCCGTCAAGCCCCTTCATTATTAAATTTCTTGCATCCTGTGTTGCAACAGTAAACTGGGCTGACAAACCCTCTTTTGTATTAATCAATTGTATTGAAACTTTGCCGAGAGATTCCGGATTCAGAACAATATTTAGTTTAGAACCGTTTTGCATTCCCTCCATCTGCTTTGTTATCTGTTCAATAATCTTGCTTGGCGTAATCTCTACAGATGCGGTCTTACTGTTTGCCGTTTGAGTATTTTGAGTCTGCATTGCCGGTTTCATTTCCGTCGTAAAATCCGCATCTGCTTGAAGCATAGCTTTTACACCCTGCTCTTCCGGTGACTGGTTCTGCATCAAATCCGAATCACCGGCGCTGCTGCTGTCAGAACTTTCTGCGTCAAGAGATTCAATGTTTAATTCCTTTAATTGATCTTCGTTTATAATATCTTCTAATGCTTCTGTTGAACTTTTGCCGGACTCATTTGTTACCTTCGTAGTTTCTGTAGTTGTTTGAACATCTGCAGCGGTTTCAAATTCTTCCAGAAAACTGTCAAGATTTTTATTAAAAACCAAGTTTTCTTCCGCTGTTTCAGTGTTTACCGTTTCAACCTCTTTTAAATCCGTTCCGTCGGTTTGTTCGGTTTGGTTAGTTTTTTCATCAGTTTCCTTTTTTTTCTCTTCATCATCATCTTCTTCAAGGTGAAGCAGTTTTTTTGCTATTTCTTTTGCATCCAAATCTTCCGTAACCTCAGTAGAATCCTCAGTTTCAGCAGCTTCTGCCGCATTAACGGATGCAATTTCACTGTTTTCTTCCGAATCAGATGATGCACCATCCTCATCTGCAGCCCGTTTTAAAAATTCGATTAATTGCTTGATATCATAAATAACGCTTCCTGCAAATGTCTCATTTTCAGCGACTGATTTTAAAGTTTTGCCATTTCCTTCATCTTTATCTTGAATATTTTCTTCCTTATTGGCAGAACCAATATCCGTTGACTTATCGTTTTCAAAGCTTGTTTTCTGCTTATCAAATAATTTCTGAAAATCTGTTTGAGTAAATGTATCATTGCCTAATTTTGAGACGGATGATAAATTATTGCTAATACTGTTTAAATTGTTTAATAAATTTTGAACCATTCTAACCTATCTTAAATCTTGCTGATGTAATGTCATCTATTTCTTTCATTTCAAGGTGTAAGAATTCTTGATAATATTGTTTCTCTTGTTTTTCTTTTAATTTTTTTAAAACTTCAACCTTTTGATGAGCTTCTTTTACCTCTTGTTGTTTTCTTGCAAGTATTGCTTTTGTGTTTGCAATTATTCTTTCCTGATTTTTTGCATCTTGAGCAAGTTTTATTCCAAAAGTCCGATATTCTTCCAACCTAAATATCTCAAGATTTTCTGAAATAGAAAGTTCCTCTTGCAGTCTGGTATTTTCTTCCTGACGATTTAAGATAGCTTGAAGCTTTCCTTGCTGTTCATTGAGAGCAGTTAAAATTCTGGACATTTCCATCTGTCGCTGTTCTAACTCTTTTTCTCTCATGTCAAGCACGACCTGAAGCCGAAACTTGAATTTCTTCAACTTACCTACCTCGTCCTGTCTGAGTACTATTTGTACCTCTTATACTTTACAGCATGTTGGCATGACTACCATCGTTTATTTGGTGTAATTATTTATAATTGTATTGGGATGTATACCTTTTATTCCTTTATATCCTCTTTGAGGGGTGTAATTCCAATTATATTCTCGATAAAGAGGCTCTATATATTCTTTTATTCCTTGCCATATAATATCAGTATTGTATTCTTCACCCTGTCTTTTTAAATATTCTAACAATAACTCCGTCTGAATATTTCCTGCTCCTCTTCCTATCCCACAAAGTGAAGAATCAACTATTATATTGCGTTCTTTTTTTAATTTATTTATAAACTGAATACCCAATCCAAAGGAAAGCTGGATATTATTGTGCGAATGAAAGCCTATTTCTATATTTTTATCAACAAGTTCATTGTACACGTCAATTATTTTATCTAAATCTTCAGGAAACATTGAACCGAATGAATCAACTATATATAGAGAGTCTGCACCTATGAAATTGGCTCGTTTACATAATTTTTCAAGCTCAATTTCGTTATAGTCTATAGTGTTTGAGGCTTGAAGAAATACTTGGTATCCTTTGGATTTAATTTTTTCTGCTGTAAATGATATTTTATCTAAATCTTCCTTATAAAAAGCTATTCTTATTATGCCAATATTGGTTTTTAAATTTAAGTTATCAATATTATATTTGCCATAATCAAACATAAGAGCATAACTTTGGCTGCTTTCATTCAAATCTTGAGGTTGATTATAGAAGACGCTTTCTGAATTATGTATACAATCTCTCAGCCATCCGCACTCTACAATGTCTATGCCGGACGCTCTAAGAAAGTGTATGATCCCGGCAATTCTTTCTTTTCCGAAATTTGAATTTACAACATAAGCACCATCTCTAAGAGTACAGTCTAAAATCTTAATTCCCATCTTTAAACCTCTTCACATATCGTAACAAAAAAAGGTTGTATAGGCAATTTTTCTTTTGTTGTAGACTTTATATAAGTAATAAGTGTGTAAAAAAGGAAATATTATGACAAATTCAATGTTCACTCCACAACCGAATTATTCAGGTGTAACAATACAAATCGCGAATCCGTCGGTTTATGCCGGAGGAAATCCTAATAATAGTTGTCCTCAAAGACAAATTTTAAATGATGGAGGGTTTTATGTAGCAAATCCTTATTGTAATAATGTTGGTGCACTTCCTGGGAATAATATACAAAGTCCGAATAATATGGTAATACCTGAAGATAATGCAAAAAATGATATTATGCCTAAAGCGTTATCGTATCCTCCGCAATATTATCTGAATAATTATAACTATCAGAATGTCCCTTCTAAAGATATTATTCCTGAAAATAATGTCACTACAAAGGACAGCGTAGAAGAAAAACCAGAAGAAAATCCGACAGATATTTTACCAAAAGAAGATGTTAATTCAGTTGGGGCTTACAAAAATTATGCAGCAACTCCTTCAAAACCTGAAGATATGACAAAATCTGCAAATATAATAGAAGATTTGGATAAAAGGGCTGCGGATGCAGAAGAAGAAAAGAAAAACAAATCTCAGCAAGATATAGTTCCATTAACTGATGAGTATATAAAATCATTAGAAAACTATCTTGATAATCCCAATGATGAAATACGTCTAATGGCTTCCAAAGAAGTTCTATCACGTTTAGATGAGGATAAAGACAGATATAATGATGCTGCTCTAAATGCGCTTTTGAATAAAATGCTTCAAGATCCTTCAAAATTGATAAGAATAGCAGCATTGAGCGCGTTTGCTTCTCAACTGGCAAGCGGAAACGATTATACTGTAAGTCTATTGCACAATATCCAGCAAAATCCGAATGCCGATAAAGAAGATATTCTTCAGGCAGCTGATATCTTGCTGAAGATGTCAGCAGGAAAAGAAGTTAAGGATATACCAAATCCTTCAGGAAATGAGCAAACTTAATATAAAGGATAAAACTTATGGGAATTATGGCTAACATAGTTTGTAAAACAGCGGGTGTCGCAGGCATGAGTGCCGTTCTTTATGATGCTTATTCTTTGGGAAAGGCTAATTCAAAAAGGGTTTCCGAGGATGCAGAGGCGGATAGGTTTATAAAAATTCACGCTGAAACCAGAACTTTGTCGACTGAAAGTCCTATAAAAAATGCAATGCAAAAAAGGGTTGCTAAGTGGAGAGCTGATATGCCATTTATGTCTACACTGTACAGCATCAAAGGGTTTACAGGAGGTCTTCTGGATTCTCTTGCAGACAACATCGTCCCTGCAGCCTGTGCTTCAATAGCTTTAGCTGCGAAAGGAACTTTTGCAAAAATTGGTGCCATAGGGCTTGCAGGATATGGAGTTTATCAAGTTGCAAAGGAAGGTTTTGGATTTACCAAAAAAACTCCCATGAGTTAGCACAGTTTCTTTAGTGTATTCTTTGAATAACTTTCAAGCTTGTTAGGATTTATGTCTAAGAGTTTTTTTGTGGAAGATTCTGCCTCTTTTTCACTTTTTGATGTATACAGACCTGCTTTATATAAAAGCTTCGGACAAACAAACATCATTGTCATAAGTCCTCCTCCTAATCCAAATAAACTTGCATTTTTCCACGTTGCAGTGTAACTTCTTGCAATTACGGATGTCAAGGCTCCTGCTACTGTCGAAATTCCTGCGGCATTTATTACTGCCAAATTTCTCTCCGTCCTCTTTGCACTTGCAGAGTCATTATTGCGCCCCTTAAAGAATACCTTAGGGGCTAAGGCATTTACAGGTTGAATCATAATAACACACACTTTCTTTATATCTCTATTACTATTTTAAATTGTATTTACCCTCTTTTACATAGTTCTTTAGAATTATTTTTTAAATATTGACTTTTTAATTTCTAAAATTAATCATACAAATAGATGTATTCAAATATACGAAAAAATGCCAGAATGTATGTGTGAGAATATATTATGCCCTTTGTCTATAGACTTCAAAAAATTTTAGATTTTAGAATTCGTAAAAAAGAAGAACAGTTGCTGGTAGTGCAGAAAGCGCAGCAAGAAGTTTATATAGCAGAGGAAAAAATTCGACAAAATGAAGCGGAAATCCGACAAACAATTCAAAATAAAAAAACGGCTGATTTTAGAATGATGGAATATTATGATAATTATTTGCATCACCTCTGGGATAAGGCGGACGCTCTGGAACAGGAAAGAAAAAGGTTACAAGCTATTTTGGATGAAGAAAAAAACAAGCTGGTAAAACTTGAACAGGCGGTAAAAGTTGTCGAAAAGCACAAAGAAAAACAAAAGGAAGCGTACTTAGAAGAACAAAAAGCTATTGAGTTAAAACAGTTTTCAGAAATTGGTGTACAAAGGTTTTTTATACATTCAAGAGAAGAAGCGGAAGAGCAAGAACTGCTTGAACAATTACAGAAATTGGAGAATGAACAGTAATGAATATTGATGTAAATTCAAAAGTAACCACAACTAGTAGTATTTCTACTACTACAACATCTAAATCACAAGCAGAAGAGTCTGTAAAATTTTCAGATGAGCTTTCAAATCTTTCTTCAAAAGAGGTCAGTGAAAAAGAAAAAGTTAATGACGAAAATAACACGAAGGAAAAAGATTCTATCGAGAATAAAGAAGAAAAAGTAGATAAAAAAGTTGATGAAAAAGTCGACGGAAAAAAAGAACAAAAAATAGATGAAAAGGTAGAACAAAAACCAGAAGTGAATGCCAATGAAAAGTCAAAAGAAGAAATAACGAATAAGGTTGATAACAAAGATAGGGAAAATGGGGATAAAAATTTAGAAGAAACTCCTATTTTGATGGATGATATTATGGATGGTTTAGAGGACGTCTTTGTCGCAATGAACAATAAATTCAATCAACCGGACGATAATATTAAAGATGTAGAGAATTCAGCCGATAAGAATATAAAAAACGAAGGTGATGTATTGATAAATAACGATGTAAACATTCAAGAACCTAAAGATTTAGCTTTTCAAATGAATGCTAATATGAACTTTAACAGCGATGGTCAGCCTTTTGCGAATTTTATGAACAATCAGAATGATCAAAAATTAAGTTCTTCAGCGAAGGACTTGGCAGAAGAAAAAGCGATTTTATCAACAATGAGTGAAAATATTGCGATGGCAAATAAAAATCGTGTGTTAAATGAACAGGAAACTCAAAATCAATCGAAAGTAAAAACTGTTTCAAATTCAGAAGGGGTTAAAAAGGTAGACAAAAAGACGAATGTGACGGTGGAAACAGTTGTAAAATATGACAATATTGTTATGAACGAAGGTGATGTTGATTTCTTTGCTAAGCTTGTAGAAAACGGTCAAGCAGACATGACACAAGCTACTGCTAAATCCTCAAAAGTTTCCAAAACTCTTGCAGATATGCTTGCTAAATCGATGAAAGATAACCAACCTGTAAGAATAGATTTTGACAATAATATTTCTGTCATTATAAAAGTAGGTAGAGATGGAAAAATTTCAGCAGATTTTCTTCCGAGTTCTCAAGTCGCAGAAGCTTATTTAAAAGAAAATTTACCGCTTCTAAGGCAGAAATTTGAAGATAACAATATAGAATATGATGAATTAAACCATCGAGAACAAAAACAAGACGAAAAAGAAAGACAAAAGAAGGAACAAAAAGATGAATGATTTGTACACAACAGCAATTAACACCCAAAAAGCCACAGTAGAATGGATGGATGTTCTGGCTGACAACCTTACAAACGTTTATACTCCGGGCTTTAGGGAAAATAAAGTTACTTTCAAAACTTTTCTGGGCGGGGCAGTTATTGACAATAACGTAAAAAACCTTGGGCAAGGTAAATCAACTCCGGGTACTTCTAATGAGAATTTGTTCTTTGAAGGTTCAGGTTATTTTATGTTAAGAAGTCCTGACGGAAATGTTCAATATACTCGTCTGGGGGAATTCACTTTTGACTCAGAAGGTGTTTATCGTGCACCGAGCGGAGCAACTGTTCAAGGTTATATCCTGAATGATAAAGGCGAAATTATGTCAGGAACTCAATCAATAGGTGCAGATTTGTATGAAGAAACGGCTCTTAAAGGTGGTGCTTTAAGTATTCCGACAACGAATATTAAACTTTGGATAGATCCTAATAATGGTAAATTCCTTGGTAAATATGATGAATATGAGATAAAAAATGACGGTACAATATACGGAAAAGCCGATGGCGGCAATCGTTCAGTACCTCTTTACAAAATAGCAACAGCCAATTTCCATAATCCGAATGGTTTGTATGAAATTAAAGATGGCGTTTTTGTTGAAACTCCTGAATCAGGTAAGCCGGTTGTAGGCCGTGGTGAAATTCGTTCAGGTTTGTTAGAACAAGCAAATACTGATTTTAAAGCTAATATGTCAGATTATCAGCAGGCGAAAGTTCAAATGGAACTTGTAAATGCTTTGATTAAGTCAAACAAAGATCTGTTGCAATCAGCAATGGAAATGGCAACACAATAGTGCTATGTAAGGGCGACATAGGTGGTTAAAAATCCTAAAGTCAAAATTGAAACTTACAGTCACCTGAGATTACCAACTTACAAGATTTTAAAATATTAGTTAAACTCCGTTTTAGAGGGATTAAGGGATGAACTTTAATCCTTTTTTATTTGTTTAAAATGAAATTCTTCCTCTTACACCAACAAAAGGATTAGAGTAATTTTCCCCGCTTGTTGCATAAGCTCCTAGTTCCATTTTACACATTTTATTTTGTTTATTGTAACTGCATTCTGCTGAAGCACTGTCTTTATCGATTGATACAGCGGAAGAAAGACCGTTATGATTTGAGTAATGAGCAGTAACTCCTATATTAGAGCCCTGATTAAACACAGAGATTCTATGCGAATTTATTTTGCTTTTTGAATAGTATTCTAAACTTGTTTTTTGGTTTGTAACTTTATATGTTACTTTGACTCCTGTGTCATGAAATTTGGTATCCTTACCGATTTCAAAACCTACTCTTTCACCAAAGATTAGGCTATATGAGTTTTGATTTTGTTTATATGTAGCAGCTCCTGAAAAACCTCTTATGCTGTAACTGGTTTTTTTTAGTATTTTTGAAGCTTTAGTTATGATTGGTATGTCTTTTTCTTGATTTGTTACGTTGTAGAGAGTTGTTTCTTTTTTGGGTTTTAAAAAAGCTGATTCTTGATAAGTCGGTGTTGCACCGCTTGGTTTTAGAGGAGGACGTTTAAACAAATTCTCTGCGGTTTCACCAAGATCTTTGCCTAAACGCTCAAGTTTGTTTAATGTATTCTTAACGTCCGGTAATTTCATTAGTTGTTTGTCAACATTTTCTTCATTTGCAACATCTAAAAAAGCTTTTAGCGGTTCAGACATATACTCTCCTTGTATATACAAAGTATATATTTATAAGAAAATTGCTTTTTTGTTACAAAATTTAATATAAATGGTTGATGTTTTGCTAAATTATATAAAGTTTTAAAGATTTATGTCGATGAAAATATTGACTTCTTTGAAGAAATCATTAAAGCCTATGTAGAAAGGTTTAACTAATATGGCAGAAATAGTAAATTTATTGACGAGAGTTTTTACATCAAATCCGATGGTGCAATCAGGTGCGATTACTCAAACACGTAGTAGTTCAAATCCGTTTGCGCAGCGTGGAGGAAATCCGTTTGTTACAAGCAATCCGTTTGTAAATTACGGTCAAAATAAACCTGTGCCGGGTGGTTATTTTGCCGGCTACTATAATAATCAGCCAAATATTGTCGGAAGACGACTCTTTATTGAGGTATAGACTCAAAAATATACCTGATTTATTACCCCATATATTGCCGGATAGATTTTGTCTGTCTGGCTTTTTGATATTTTAGATGGTAAAATCATTTTAAGAGGAGTATAGCAAGTTATGATAAAAAAGGTACTGTCTTTAATATTAGTATCATTAATTTTGGTATCAAACAGTTTGGTTTATGCAGCAGAGTTGCCGGTCGGAAATAAAATAAGTCAGGAAGATTCTATTGCGGTATCCAAAAATATAGAAAATGAAATATATAGTTCAATAGTCCAAGTTTATGGGCAGAATCGTGCTCAGGAAATTTATGATAGGGTTATGCAAATTGCAGCTAAGTCTATAGAAAACAGACCTGAAGCTTTGAAAAAAGAGGATATTTCAAGAGCGGATGATTGGTATAAGGATGAAATTATATACATGTTTTATGTGGATCAATTTGGCGTAGTGACTCCCGAAAAACCTAATACATTCAAGGATACTTCTGCTATGTTTGATTATCTAAAGGATTTAGGTGTTACAACTTTGTATCTTTTACCGTTTGCAGATTCTCCTATGTCAGACGCCGGGTTTGACGTTAAAAACCCAAGAAATATAAGAGCTGATTTAGGTGGGAAAGCTCAGTTTAAGGATTTTGTAGTAAAAGCGAAGGAAAATGGATTTAAGATAAAATCTGATTTGGTATTAAACCATGTATCAGATGAACACGAATGGTTTCAAGCATTTTTAAGGGGAGATGTTTCTAAAAAAGATTATTTTGTTGTAAAAGATAAAATGCCTCCTTATAAGAGATATGTTGATGAAAAAGTCGGGACGATTGTTGAGTATACTGAAGAAAACGGAAAAATTTCAAAAAGACGTTTGATGTTCCCTGAAAGTGCGGAAAACAACTATAGAAAAGTTACTTTAAATGGTAAAGATTATTATTTTTATCACACATTTTATCCGTTCCAATTGGACGTAAACTGGGAAAATCCTGAAGTTTTATATTATTGGCTTGATACGATAAATTATTGGACGAATATGGGTATTGATATTTTTAGACTGGATGCGATTCCTTATTTATCCAAGGAAGATGGTACAAATGCGGAGAACTTACCAAAAACGCATGCTATTATAAGGCTTATTAGTAATTATATTCAAATGACAGCTCCAAGAACTGTAATTCAGGCGGAGGCTTGTCAGTATCCGAATGATATTTTGCCGTATTTTGGAAAAGAAAGAAAATTCAAGACTACAATTGATAATCAGGTTAAGGAAATAAAAAGAACCGATGAGTTTCAAATAGCTTATCATTTCCCTTATATGCCTGCAATATGGGCAGCTTTGATTACTGGAGATAAACAGCATTTTATAAATGCTTACAAGACTACTCCTCAAATTCCGTCTACTGCTGCTTGGGGAATATTTTTAAGGGTGCATGACGAATTAACTCTTGAAATGATTGATGTTCAGACAAGGGAAATTATTTATAACGCTTTAGTAACAAAGGGTGCTGAATTTAGAAAAGGACTTGGGGTTAGCGGGCGTATGGCTAATTTCTTGGACAATAACCCTGATAGAATTGAACTTGCGTTTTCAATTTTAATGTCACTTCCGGGAATTCCGATAATTTATTATGGCGATGAAGTGGGGGTAAGAAATAATTTTGAGAATGCTAAGAAAAGTGAGCAGGAAAGAATTGAAAAGCAAAAGAAAGGTAAATTTAAGCTATTAAGTTATTTTGACAGCCGGGATATTCATAGAGGGGCCGTTCCTGCAAAGCTATTCTACGGTGCATCAAAAGATTATTATGAGTTTAACAGTAAGGTTTATAAAAAAGTTAAAAATCTTATTGCGATAAGAAAGACGCTTCCTTCAATGTCAAAGGGTGACTTTACTCTTTTAAAAACAGCTTCACCAAGCAATTTTGCTTATATAAGAAGCTATAAAGATGAAAAAATTCTTGTGATTAATAATCTTTCTGATGAAAAGCTTGTTGCAGAGGTTACGATACCGATGGAAGTCGTGTTGAAAGCTGATGATAAGCATATTACGACTTTTAAGAATTTGATAAATGATGATGATGTGAAAGTAAATATTTCACTTACCAATAGAACAATGCATTTAAGGGTTGCGCCGTATGGGGTTGTTTGGTTAAAATTATAACAATAAAAAACTCTCCTTTAAAAGGAGAGTTTTTTTCTACTGTGTAACTGCAAATCTAAAATCTTCAGCCCAAGTTTTGAAACCACCTTCGAGCTCCATTACTGAGAATGTATTTTTAGCAAGCAAATAAGCTGCTCTCGCTCCTAAATGGCAGTAATTGTTGTAGCAGTAGACAATGTGTAAATCGTCTTTGTTGAGTTCCTTAATTCTATCATTCAATTCTTCGTAAGGCATAGAAATTGCTCCGGGGATATGCCCGATTTGGTAGTCAGCTTCTAATCTTACGTCTAGAATCTTAATATTTCTTTCTTCACTCAGTTCTTTAAGCTCAACGGGACCGAGCGTGAAAGCCAGTTTTTTTGAAAAATAGCATTCGGCTTTTTCGGGGTTGCTTCTTATTTCGTGAATTTTTTCATCAGTCATTTTTGTCTCCTTATGTATCTAAAATTACATGTTATAAGTATATTTAGTTGCGATGAACATACTTATCAATATCATTCCTGTGATTAAGAAATTTATTCCGGCAAGAATTCCCACAATCCATAGTGCGGTTGACGGAAGTCCTACTATTATGATTAATCCCAACAGAAATTGCATTATTGCAACGGGAATGTTTGCCCACCAAAAATAAAGAGTTTTTCTGTTTTGTAGGGCAAAAGCACTTGTAGAAATACTTTCTAAAAAGAAATAAACGCCTATAGCGCTTGTTATTATGATGAGATTGAACATTGGTGCGGTAAACAAAAAAAGTCCCACTCCTACCAAAATTAGTCCTAAAATAATATTTAGTATAAAGTGCCTTGTGTAGTGCCTTGTTAAAAATGCATTTATTGCCTTGTAGCCGCCATAAATGATAAATGCCAGGCAAATCATCATTCCAAAAGTTATTGTAGTGATTTTTGGCAACATTAGCATGGCAAGTCCTAGTACGGTAAGTAATATTCCCTCTGTGAGGACACAGCTTAAAAATTTTTTTTCTGTCATGTTAAAAAATCTCCTTTTACGTATTAAAGAATACATAATTAAAGATTTTTTACTTTCCCTTGTTGGGTAATGATTTAATAATGATAAAATTATATAGCCATAGATGTTATGTCTGTATAAGCTGACACTAGTCTATTTCTAACTTGTACTGCCATTTGAAGGCTTAAAGTTGCTTTTTCAGCTGCAATCATAGCATCGTGAATGCTTGTTGGCCCACCCATGGCTAAATCTTCTTGCAGTCTATCAGCCATAATTCTGTTATTATTAACCGCATTTAAACTGTTTGAAAAAGCACTTCCCATATCAGATGCAAAATGTCCTAAGCCTGTAGGATCATTTTTGTCTTTTACTGGAATACTTTTTGAAGCTTTTTCCAGTGCTGCATCAAAATCAGTTTTTTCGACCTCAAAAGAAGCATTACCTTGCAAAAACTTGTTATAATCATTAATTGCATTTAAATTATAGTTAGTGTTAAATTCACTTATTCCCGTTGTAAATTCCATATATGCCTCTTAAAACTTAATTTCTAATTCTTAAATATTCATTGCAGATTGCATCATAGTTTTAACGTTTTCTGCAACAGTAGCGTTTGCTTCGTAAGCACGTGAAGCTGATATCATTCCAACCATTTCTTCTACAAGACTAATATTTGGAACATCTACATAACCTTCTTCATCAGCATCAGGATGTGAAGGATCATAAACCGTTTTTACTCCGTTTTCAGCTTCATAAATCTCATCAACTCTTACACCGCCTGTAATTACGCCATTATTTAAAGACACATTAGCGTTTATTAACATATTCCCCGTTTTAGGATCAAACTCTGCATCAGGATTATTTGATGAAAAATTTGAATATCCCTTGTTTAAAGTGTCTTCATATACAGTTCTAAATGATACATCTTTTTTTACATAAACACCCTTGGAACCGTCAGGCTGGCGAGTAGTGTTTATGTTTGCAATATTACTTGCAATAGTATCCATTTTTATTCTTTGTGCCGTCATTCCTGAACCGGCTATATCGAATATATTAAAACTCATTTTTGTTTTAACCTCCCCTCCTCCATTGGAGTGAATTTATATTATTGACCTCGGATGACATCCGAAAGATGCGAGAATTGACTTCTTTCCAAGTTTGATAATACTAGATATCTTGTACCTGTCTTGGATAAATCCATCATCTCTCGTTCTAACTCAACATTGTTCCCCTTTGAGTCGGAACCACTGTATAAATCTGTTACAACCTGTGGACGGAATTGTTCCATTGTATTTGATTGTAAATAAGCCTTTTCCTGCTGGGTAGGTGTCCTGTATGTATGAATATCTCCTGTGAAAACATCCACCATTGGAGGCTTATATTCAATACTGTTTTGTCCTTTTATATAGTCTTTTAAATCTTCTTTCTCAATTATTTCTGCAAGCTGGCTTTCAAACGCAACTTCTTTACGCTGAAAATCAGGCGTCATAACGTTTGCTATGTTTGAAGATATGGCGTGTTGTCTATCCATTAAACCGTCCATACCTAATTTTGTAATTTCTATTGTTCTATTGCTGATTAAATCCATATACCTTATCCGTTTGTAAGTCCCATTTTGATGATAAATTCGGTATAATCATCTCCATTATGTTCTAACTTAAGCTGGCCTAATTGCTCTTCTATTGTTCTTTTACAGATGTAAAGTCCTAGTCCAGAACCGTAATTTTTGGTAGTGTAGCCCTTTTCAAATATTCTTTCAGGTTCTTTGATTTTTCCTGCATTATTTATTACTCTTACTACCGCAAATTCTCCCCTCTTTTCAGCCTTAACTTTAACATACTTACCATTTTTATTATTTTCTTTGTCCTCTTCTTCTATTCCAAAAGCTTCTACTGCATTTTTTACCAAATTTATTATGACTGAAATAAAGCTCTCTTCATCTGCTGCAATTTTTAAATTTGCCTTGCTCTCTATTGTGTAATCAATATTTTTGCATTCAAAATATATTTTTGTCAAATCTGATACAGTATTAATAATGTCTTTTAAATCACATTCTTTTAATTCTTTAGTTTGTTCCGCTTTTAATGAAAGCAGTGAATTATTTGCCATCTTTATTGCTCTTGAAATGCAATTCACACCGTTTAAA
The DNA here is from genome assembly GCA_944323165.1 of Candidatus Gastranaerophilales bacterium. Taxonomy (GTDB): domain Bacteria; phylum Cyanobacteriota; class Vampirovibrionia; order Gastranaerophilales; family Gastranaerophilaceae; genus CAG-196. The sequence goes on from CALURK010000004.1 coordinate 73,237, forward strand.
ATAGTTTCATCGTTAATGTTGTTTTTTGCACAGTATTTCTTTATTATTTCACTGTACAAATCACATATTGATAACTGATTTTTAACTTCATGTACAATCTCCCTGACTTCAGGAGTGTAACCTTTTGGTTGAACTTGAAATTCCGCAAAGCCTAAAACAGCGTCCTTTGTAGCTTCGTCCATATTTTCCGTAAGACGCCTGATAGAAGAGTTCAAAAGTATGTTATCACGTCTGTCCGGGCGAAACTTCTCTTGGTATTGCTTTATGTCGATTACGGAATTTCTGTTTATTATGTCTAATGCTTCGTCTTGCAATTTTGAATTGAAGATTGAATAATAACGTACATAATTCTTGTTTTCTACCCTGTCATCCCATAAAATTATTGATACAAATCTATGACTCATTACACATATAAATTCTGTATCTGCCCAGACCCGCTCTCGCAAATTTTCACTTTCATCCGTAAAATCATAAGATTCTATTTCCGAAAATTCTAGTCGTTTTAAAAGACCACTAAGCCCGGTTTTATGTATTATTCTATGAAGCACCACTCCAGATTCAGGATTGTCAAGCAGCGGTTCTAAGACAGCACGAATTACACACCGAAGAGTCTGCTTGGTTATAAGCTTATTCTCTTGTGAATTAATTAGTTCTCTTAAGTAATTTTGCTGTCTTACTATTTTTTTCACAATGTTTTCCTATACTGCCATCTTTACTTTTTTAGTTAAAAAGCCATTATTTATTGCGTATAGAACAGCTTGAGTTCTATCGTTCACCTGTAATTTTTGGAAGATATTATTTACGTGTGTTTTTACTGTTGTTTCTGAAATGAACAATTTATTAGCAACACCTTTGTATGTGATACCCTGTGTTAATAATTCCAAAACTTCTTCTTCTCTTTGTGTTAAGTAATTAAGAAGGTTTTCTTCTTCGCTTTCGTTCTCTTTTGCAGCATTTTCTTCTCTGAATGTTTGTTGGAAATATTCAAAGAATCTTGAAGATAATGCTAAAGGTAAATAAATTTTGCCATTAAGAACTTCTTCTATTGCATAAATTAATTGAGCTGATGCCATAGTTTTTAAAACATAACCTCTTGCACCAATCTTCATTGCTCTGAAAATTAAATCAGCATCGTCATATCCTGAAAGTGCTAATACTTTTGTTCCTAAATCAAGTTTAGAAATTTCTATAATTCCTTGTAAACCATCTCTTTCAGGCATATTCATGTCCAATAAAACGACATCAGGTTGGTATTTTTTTATCAAATTTAAACCAACAGTAACGTTTGTAGCAATTCCCACAACGTCAAAAGTGCCTTCCAAATTCAATAATTCCCTAATCCCCGCTAAGTGTTCATAATTGTCATCAATAAGTAAAACTTTTGATTTTTTCTTGAATTCTCGTCTCATATTCTCTCTTCTCCCCTATCAGTTTATTTTTTCTTCATTATTTTCTCTGTATTGAGGTAATATTTTATTACCTCCTCCTATTACACTATTTATATTACCTCTTTATAGAGGATATTTTCATCGATAAAATGATTGATTTTACTGTATTTGGGGTAGATATATGGATATAGACCAAAGGGTTTAGAAAAAGGCTAAAGCCATTTAAATAAAGGGTTTTAAAAGTCAAGTATGAACCTGAGAATCAAGTATATAGTCTAGTTGATATGTATGACACTTCTTAAACTTAGATAGGTTAAAGAGGGGAGCTGTTTTATTGCGCAAAAAAAAAGCGAGATTTAAAGATCTCGCTTTTTTCCATCTAAAAAACTATTTACTAGTTATCAAAAGCCCATCTAGCAGCTGCACCGTTAGGTACTGCGTAGCTTCCTCTAAGTCTTACACCGAACTGGTCTTTGATAACACGTTTAGACTTATCTGTACAATTTCCGTTCTTGTCGTTTGAAGTAGTTTTTGCTAACATTGCTGTTTTACCTAAACAATTAGATACAATGTTAGGTCCTTTTGAACCGTTTGTATCATATATAACAGGAATACCATAAACTAAACCATCTGCTTGTGGCTTACTTGTCGTTTCATTTGTCATAAGTGTAGTAGCATCATTCTTAAATGACAATGCTGAACCATCACGGAAGAATACTACAAAGTTTGATGCACCAGCATTTACAGCATTAGCTGCATCAGTTGCAGAACCTGTTAATTGATAATCAACATTTGATCTGTTAGTTAACAATCCATATAAAGATTGGCTTTCAGAATCATTAGTAGATGTTTCGTTGAAAGAAGCATAGTCAAATCCTGCGATAGCATTGTTCATTTGAGCTGCTTCTGTTAAAGTGTTAATACCTTTCTTCAAAGCTGTCTTTGCTTGTTGTTCCTGTGTGTTTGTCATCAATGCAGGAAGTGTTAGAGTTGCAACGACACCAATAATGGCCAAGGTGATCAAAACTTCCGCAAGAGTAAAACCATTCTTCTTCATCATAATATTCCTTTCTCTTCTTATATATTATTTGAATTGTTTACATACATCTATACTCATTTTAGCAAACTTATATCATTGTGTCAATATAAATTCTTATGCTATTATTTCAAATTTATCGGCTCTTGTTCGAATAAGAGAAATGGCTGCTTGTGAATTTAAGAAGTTTAAGGCGCCCATGAAGCTTTGTTTGTTACTTAAATTCTCGCGTGCTGACATCATTGTATTTTCTATTGTTGCTTGCGTTATTTGACTGTTTATAAGTTTATTTTGTGTTGATACTTTTTCTCTTATTTTTTTTATCGGAAAACCTATTTCTTCTTCTGTTTTTTGTCTGGTTTTATCTTCTGTTGGCTTGTTTGCCGGAGTATTTTCTATTATTTGCGAAAAAGGATTATTTGCACTTACAAATGATTCTCGTGCTACATCCATGACGTCTTCCTGCACATCATCTGTCATGCTTTTTGCACGCTCTCTTGCGCGATTAAAAATCATTTCTTTTAATGCATTTGCTTCACTTTTGCTTACTATTGAATCAAATTTGTATGACATTTTATCCTCTCTTATCTATATAAAAACACAATTGTAAAGAAAATTGACAAAATCGTATGTAAACAGTATATATTTGTTACATAAGTTAACATATATGTTTTTTTCGTTTTTTGGTTATATGACTGGGTTAGATGGGGTATTATAATGCTTAATTCTTGATTTGATATGTAAATTTCTATGTTTTATTATTTGTAATTTTCAAATTTTTATAGTACAATAATAGTGCTATTTATATTTCGGCTAGTGTAAAATCTTAACAGGAAGGATATAACCGACCTGTTTTCTTTTGGTTTTAATTTATCCCATGGCCGGACAGTAAGGTAATATATTTTATTTTGATACTCAATATAATAAGTTTACGATGTCAAAATCAAGGTATAAAAAAAGGGATATTAATACGTTAATTTTGTTTGCTCAAAAAGGTGATTCTAAGGCTTTGGAGGAGCTAATTCGACGTGTACAGAAAAATATTTATACAATGTTTAGTTATTTGACAGACAAGCGCCATGATATTGCTGATCTTACGCAGGAAGCGTTGTTAAAAATGGCTAAGAATATTAAATCTCTCAAGGATATTAATCGTTTTAAGCCTTGGTTAAATCAAATTGTAACAAATATTTTTTATGACTATGTGAAAAAGCATGAAACATATACAAAATTTGATTTAGACAATGACAAGCTATTGGAAATCAAAGATAAAATCGGATGTGAGCCGGGGGAAAAGTGTTTATTTGCTGAGATGGAAAAATTAATTAAAGCAGCTTTGCTTACATTGCCGGAAAATTTGAGAATAGTTCTTATTCTGAGAGAATATGAGGGCTTGAGTTACGACGATATTGCTAAAATTACAAATACTGCCCTTGGAACTGTGAAATCAAGAATTTCAAGAGCAAGATTAAAATTACAACAGGAGTTAAAAGAGTTTATTTAAGGAGAAATTTAACAATGGAAATAACATGTGCACAGATGGATGTTTTATTATCATTTTACGTTGAAGGTGATTTAAGCAGAGCATTAAAGGCTAAGGTAGAGGAACATTTAAAGAAGTGTCCTGCCTGTAGAGAAAAATATGAGATAATTAAAACAATGATTCAAGATTTAAAAACTTCTGTTGATGATAGAGAAGAAATTTACTCTTCAAAATCTAACGGCCAATATCGAATATTTCAAAACAATCTTTCTGCTTACGTAGACAATGAACTTCCGCAGGATGAGAGTATTAAAATAAAGAAATATACGATTAATAATAAGCAAGCAAGAAAAGAGCTTGAGGATACATACAATATAAGGCGTTTAATGAGTGAATCTTTTAATAAAACGAAGCTTGATGCAAAGCAGGACTTTGCAAGAAATGTTTTAAGACAGCTTAATCCGAATGAGGATTATTCCTTTTCAATACATCCTGTATTGAAGCTGGCTGCGGCGTTTGTCATGACTGTTTTGATTTTGTCAGCAATAATAGTTTTTTCACTCACATTGTAGGTTAAACTAAAGGGGGCTTGGCGATTTCGCCAAGCCCCCTTTTTGTTTTATTCTTCTTTTGGAGGTTCTTCCTTATTTTCGTCTTCTTTCGGAGTTCCCTCTTTACGTTCAAAGATGATCTTATCATCTTGAAGTTTTAGTACAATTGTATCTCCAGGCTTATAAGCATTTGTCAAAATCTCTTCGGCAAGAGGATCTTCAATTTTCTTTTGAATTAATCTTCTAAGAGGTCTTGCACCATAAGCTTCGTTGTATCCGTCTTTTGCAAGATAATCTTTAACTTCATCTGTTACTTCAATAGAAAGTTCTCTTTCTGAAAGACGCTTGAATAAATCCTTCATCATTAAATCAACGATTTGTCGGATTTCTTCTTTGCTCAAGTGAGAGAATACGATTATATCGTCAATACGGTTCAAGAATTCAGGTCTGAAGGCTTTTTTCAATTCTTCATTAACTGTTTCTTTTAACTTTTCGTATTTATCCTTCTTAGCATCTTCCGCTGTTGAGAAGCCTAGCTTACCTTGAGTTGTAATCATGCTTGCGCCGACATTTGAAGTCATAATGATTACGGTATTTTTAAAGTTGATATGTCTGCCTTTCGCATCAGTAAGACGTCCGTCATCCAGAATTTGAAGCATTATGTTAAACACATCAGGGTGAGCCTTTTCTATTTCATCGAAAAGAATTACAGAATAAGGTTTCTTCCTTACAAGTTCCGAAAGATGTCCGCCATCATCATAACCTACATATCCAGGAGGTGAACCGATAAGTTTTGCGGTAGAATGTTTTTCCATAAATTCTGACATATCCACTCTTATCATGTTATCTTCACTTCCGAAGATAGCTTCTGCAAGAGCTTTAGCTAATTCTGTTTTACCGACACCTGTAGGACCTGAGAAGATAAAGCTTCCGATTGGTCTATTTGGTGATTTTAAACCAACTCTTGCACGTCTTATAGCTTTTGATATTGCAGTAACGGCTTCTGATTGACCGATAACCCTGTTATGAAGAGTTTCTTCCAACTTAAGAAGTCTTTCGGACTCGCCTTCTGTTAGTTTTGTAACCGGAACGCCAGTCATTGTTGCAATAACTTCCGCAACATCTTCTTCTGTTACTGTTGGTTTGTTTGCATCGTTTTGTCTGCGCCATTCCTCAGTTACTTCACGAATTCTATCTTTCATATTTGCTTCATCATCTCTTAATGCTGAAGCCCTTTCAAATTCCTGATTTCTTATGGCTTCTTCTTTTTCCTTAACAATTTCTCTTAATTCTTTATCAAGTTCTTTGCCTTCAGGAGAAAGAGTGCAAACCTTTAATCTTACTTTAGAGCTGGCCTCGTCAATTACATCGATAGCTTTATCCGGCAAAAATCTGTCATTTATATATTTGCTGGACAATTTTGTAGCCGCAACAATTGCCTCATCCGAAATATGAAGGTTATGGTGCTCTTCGTATTTCGGTTTTAAACCTCTTATAATTTCTATTGTTTCATCAATAGAAGGTTCTTCGATTATTACAGGTTGAAATCTTCTTTCAAGGGCTGAATCTTTTTCAATGTATTTGCGGTATTCATCGGAAGTTGTAGCACCGATTACTTGAATTTCACCTCTGGAAAGTGCTGGTTTCAAAATGTTTGCAGCATCAATTGCACCTTCTGCAGCGCCAGCGCCGATTAAAGTGTGCATTTCATCGATTACAAGAATTACATTACCTGCTTGGCGAATTTCGTCCATAATCTTTTTAAGACGTTCTTCAAATTCACCACGATACTTTGTTCCTGCGATTAAAAGCCCCATATCAAGTTGTATAATCTTCTTATTTTCCAAAATATCAGGAACTTCATTATTAACTATTCTAATTGCTAAACCTTCAGCCACAGCTGTTTTACCAACACCTGGTTCACCTAATAAAACAGGGTTATTTTTGGTTCTTCTTGCAAGAATTTGAATAACACGTTCAATTTCTTTTTCTCTGCCGACAACAGGATCAAGTCTTTGTTCTGCTGCTGCTTGAGTTAGGTCTGTTCCAAATTCATCCAAGCTAGGAGTTTTAACTTTGCTTGCCTGTGATGAACCAGAAGAGGATGATCCGACACCGGCACCTGTTGTTTGAGGTTTAGAATCACCAAGCATTTTTACAACATTGCTTCTGACTTTGTTTAAGTCGACACCAAGATTCTCTAGAACCCTTGCTGCAACACCTTCACCTTCTCTTATAAGTCCAAGAAGCAAGTGTTCAGTTCCGATATAGTTGTGGCCAAGTTGTCTTGCTTCATCCCAAGATAATTCCAAAACTCTTTTTGCTCTTGGCGTAAATGGTATTTCTACAGCAACAAAGCCGGAACCTCTTCCTATAATTTTTTCAACTTCTATTCTCGCATCTTTGAGGGTAACCCCCATTGACTTAAGAGTTTTAGCAGCAATACCGGTACCTTCTCCGATTAAGCCCAAAAGTACCTGTTCTGTGCCGACAAAATTGTGTCCCAAGCGTCTGGCTTCTTCCTGAGCCAGCATTATTACTTTTATTGCCTTTTCAGTAAAACGTTCGAACATTTAATAAATTCCTCTTCTTATAAATATATTTATCTGAGTATATATTACAAAAAATGTGCACTTTTTTCAAGAGGCAAATGTATTGGGATACTACTCAGACTACAAGATAAATGTTCTGTAGAGATATTCAGGTTGGGGCACATACTTGATGTGCACCCAACTCTTTGCTAAAATAAGTTGAAAAATATTAGTTATTACAATAAATTACTATCTTGTCACAGAGAATAACACAAGTTTGAAATTTTAAAAGAACTGTTGTTACAGTATTCTCATTCGTCTATTCTTACATTATATTTATTCAAACCTTCTTTTATATTCTTAGCTTGATTTTCCTTTGGAGTATCTCCAAACGTAAATGAGCTATTTATTTCAAACGTTGGGATAGCATGAACGTTCCGTTCTACATCTTTTAGTATAAACTGACTTGTTTTATTATCCCAGGCATAGCTTTCTACGTATCCATCTCCATTTTTTAAATATATATCTGTTTCTTTTGGTTTTGTTCCGAATAATTCATTTATAAGATTAGTACTAGCCGGATATAGCCCCATTTTTTTAGCCACATAATCTTTATTTGTATAATATTCTTTATTATTTTTATAAAGCCTATATTTTCCCGTCCCCTCTCCTTCTTCAGTCATACGTTCTACTAAATAACCGCTTTTGCCAAAGGACTTAACTTCTCGATTATAAGAATTATCTGAATATATTTGTCTTACATCGTCTTTATTTACAACCTTTTCGACTCCATTGACATCTTTCATTGTCTCAAAACTTTTCAATGAAATTTTTATCTGGTTCTGTATAGTACTTATACCTTCTTTAGCTGTGTATATTATCGTATCTTTTATTTTAGCGAGTTGTACATATTTTTTGTGTGGTAAATTTTCTATTTGCTTCTCATAACTTTTAGCAGCGTTATCAATTTCTTTTTCTGCTCCTGCTAATAATTCAGATAGTTGATTTTTTTCACCTCTGGTTTCAATTTGCTTGTTCTTGTTTTCCCCTTTAGCTGCTAGTTGGCTAATTTTTGAATCCAAATTTGAGATAATAGAGATAACCTTTGCTCCAAAATTGTTTGTCATAGTAAATACTCCTTTCATATAGTTAAATTTTTACAACTTATATTTTGCATTACGGCATTTTTTTGAAAAACTTTAGAGTATTTAGTAAGAAGCTGCCACTACTACTACCTTACTGTTCTACTACTACTGCGTTTGAACCTATTGTAACAATTTTTTAACAATTGAATGCTTTTCTATAAGCGAAGTCTCTGGACTCTGACTAAGAACGGTAAGCTATTTGTCTATAAAAGCATTTAAAAAAAAATATGACCAAAAGTATATTTTCCACGAATTTGCTTAAAAATTTAAAAGCAATAAATCCCAGAAGCTTTGGCTCATATATTTGGTGCAGTTGCAGCAAGTATATGAGGCTCTTTTGCAGTTAACATAAAAACAGAATTGCACAACCAGCATGAATTACTTTATATTTGGAAAAGCATATATTGAACCGTCATCACCCCTCCATCTCATATAACCCATTTTAGGGGTTTTGTCTATGTCTACGACGGAAACAAGTGCCCAGTTGCCTCTTATTGCCGTTACTCGAATTTGCCTTACATATCTTAGAGTCGAAACATTTTGAGATAAGTCTTCACTTTTTGCGTGAAGAACTTCTATTTCATCGGGAGAATCTTTCATTAGACGTAAGCCGTATTTTCTTCCGTACATATTATAAAAGTTTAGCCAAGGCAGGAATTGTAAATTGTCTTCAGTTTTTACCCAGCCTTTAGCTCCGGTTTTTCTATCATAAATAACTTCAACCCAGCCTTCATCACCAATATCTGATACGTATAAAAAGCCTAGTTTTTTATCGTTTATCAAAACGCCAAATACATTATCAGGCATAGTTTCCGGATTGTATGAGAATTCCATTTTCTTTATTACTTTTGAATTAGCTTCCGGATGAGAAAATATTGTAATATTTTCTCCCGTTTGATACATTCCGATTACTGTTTTGGGAATACTTTCTACGTAAAACGGCATTGTATCTGCAAAAACGGGAAGTGTAAGAAGTAAAAATAATATAATTAATATTTTTTTCATAAAAAGTCCCTCTGTATTTGATATTATATCACTATAAATATTATGCCAAGATTTTTTAGAAAATGGTGAGTTATTTTATAAATTTTTGTAAATATTTATTAACATATAGACAAGTTTTTCATAGATCTTGTTTTACATGATGTATGTAAGTGAAAGAAAGGAAGTGTGTATGAACCCAGTTGGAATGAATGTAAATGGTTATGTGAACTATAGTGTTGCAAAGAATCAATTAAGAGATAATACTCAAACCGTGTCATCCGGCAATACTGATACGCTTCAGGCTCCTGCATTTAAAGGGGGAGTTAAAGTGAATAGTAAAAATGGTTTAAAAGTTTTATTTGCTTCAGTTGCAGGAGCTTTAGGTATCGGAGTTGCTACGAAAAAGGTTCATGAAACTATAAATAAAGAACCTGTTGTTGGGGAAAATGTGAAACCAAAAGATGCAGAAATCTTATTAAATCAATTGAAAGATAAAAACGGTGGAATTGAAAGTATACAACGTGATGTTGATGTAAGAGAAAATTATGATATTACGGAAGTCCGATTTAAAGACGGAAATTCTCTACTTTTCCAAGACATTGATACAGAAGAAAATACTTTGAAAAAATTGCAAAATAGTGCTTTAGGTTATAATAAATCCGGATTATTCAAAACTTATAGAGATAATTTACAATATTTGTATGGCAAACAAATGGATGATATTTCGACAGTTATAGAACAGCCAAAAGAACAGGTTGTTATAGATAAGGCTGATTTTACAACTAAACCTTCTGATAAGGATAATTTTTATAATCCATATTTAAATTATTCAAGGCAAGATGTTGCTAAAAAACTGCGTTATGGCGAGAATTCTATGTTCCAAAACAAATCAGTATTAGATAGAATTAAATATTCAATAGAATACAAGTTAGGTAATGAAAATCCAGAACCTGCTGATATAAGAGCTTTGAAGTTGAATGGATATGGAAAAGAAAATAATGCTTACGTCTATTATGACAAAAAGACTAACTTGTCTACAATATTTGACAGCTATGGTTCTCCAGTAGCGCAAGTAGCGTTCAATACTAATTATCAGAATCGAGGGGATGAAATACCTTCTGACTACAAACTTTACTCCTTTTACGCGAATGATAAATTTAGACAATTTAAATAAAAATAAAAAAAGACCTGCTATATTAGCAGGTCTTTTTTTTTATTCTCTAAAGCTCAAATCAGGAATCGATTTTTTTAAAGTTGAACGCAGATTTGCCATTTGTGTTTCAATAGCTTCATCTGTCATTGTAGAATTAGCATCTTGCATTCTTATTCTAAACGCAACAGACTTAAATCCTTCCTGAACGTGTTCTCCTTGATATACGTCAAAAACGCTGCATCCGGTAAAGACTTTGTTATCAATACCTTTTTTGATGATTTTTGAAAGCTCATCCCAAGTTGTTTTATCAGGAACTATTACTGCCAAATCTCTTTGAACTTCAGGGTATTGAGGTAATTTCCTGAACTTTACTGTTGCAGGATTTACGGCATTTATGAATAAATCCAAATCAAGTTTAAACACATAAGCATTTTGATTTAATTTCATCTTATTCTTTAATTCAGGATGAATTTCTCCGTAGTATCCGACAATTTCAGGCTTTTTGCCTAAAAGAGTCAGAACTGCTGATTTATATGGGTGCATAATAGTATGAGTTTCTGCAAGGGCAGAATCTGCTAACAGTTCAAACTTAATTCTTCTTGTAAGTCCAAAATCTTCTAAAATCTTATCTACAATACCCTTTACAGTATAGAAATCAACTTCTCCTGTATTTTGCCATATAGAATTCTGTATGTTTCCTGTAATAACTCCGGCTAAGATTTGAGTTTCTTTAACTCCTGAATGTTTTTCGTCAGGTTCGCTAATCTTAACATAGCTTCTTCCGATTTCGTAAGCCCAGAAATCTTTCTGTCCGTTATCGTAGTTATATTTTAAACATTGTAAAACGCTTGCCATAAGTGTTTGTCTAAGCATTGTATAGTCTTCTGATGCAGGATTTTGAACATATACAGCTTTTTCCTTGTTATAGTTTACGTTGAATTGTTTTAACAGAGGCTCTCCAATTAATGAAGATGTTTGGATTTCGTTTAAACCTTCTCCAGACATAATGTTTCGAACTCTTGCAATAACTCTTTCAGCATGCGAAATCTCTGCTGTTCCGGGTTTTGCAGGAAGAGTCGGAGTGATTTTGTCATACCCGTTAATTCTTGCAATTTCTTCTATTAAATCGCACTCTCTTGTAACATCGCCTGCACGGAATGACGGGACAAGAACTTTGCAAGCCAATTCATTTTTACCAAGAATTTTAAATCCGAGTTTTTCCATAATTGCAAGGCACTTAGCAGGATCAATATCACAACCTAAAAGTCTTTTTACTTGAGGATATCTTATTGTTATTTCAATCGGTTCAAGTTTATTCTGTCCTGTTTCTACCATACCTTCAAATTTAGCGTCAGCATACTTCTCTAAAAGTTCTACTGCTCTAAATAAACCAGGTTTTACAGCTTCAATATCTATTCCTCTTTCATATCTTGCACAAGCATCTGATTTATAACCAACGCTTCTTGAGCTTTTTCTGTTTGATTGTGGGGTAAAATATGCAGCTTCAAGTGCAATATTTTTTGTATTTTCATCGATTTCAGAATTAGCTCCGCCAAAAACTCCGCCTAAACATACAGGCTTTTCTTTTGTTGCGATAACAACTGAGTCATGATTTAACTTTCTTTCTACTTCATCCAATGTGATGAGAGTTTCGCCTTCTTCTGCACGTTTTACGCACAGGTAGCCGTCTAATTTGTCGAAATCAAACGCATGAAGCGGTGTTCCGTATTCAAGCATTACATAGTTTGTAATATCAACAACGTTATTTATAGCTCTTACGCCTGATGAAATTAATCTTTTTTGCATCCAATCAGGTGAAGGCTTTATTACTATGTTTTTCAAAAGCCCGATTGAATAATACTTGCAGACATCTGTATCTTTAATTTCTACTTCAAAATCAGCTTTTTTGGCTTCTCTGGAGGCGTATTCAAATTTTAGAGGTCTGTTAAATAATGCAGAAAGCTCTCTTGCAATACCGATTACAGAAACTTCATCTCCTCTGTTTGCGGTTGGAGCTGTGTGTAGAATGTAATCTTTTTCGAACCCTAAAACATTTTCTACATCAAGACCTAAGCCTACATTTGGGAAAATTCTGTTGAGGACTAATATACCGTCTTCTTCTTGGTAATTTCTGTCTGAAACTCCAAGCTCGTCATCTGAACAAAGCATTCCTTGAGATTCAACACCTCTTATAACGGCAGGTGTTAGCTCGAATTGTTCGCCTGTTTTTCTGTCTAAAACTTTGCTCCCAACTGATGCGTAAGGAACTACTTGACCGACTTCTATATTTTGTGCTCCGCAAACAACTGTTTTTAATCCTGAGCCGGTATTAACCGTTACAAGATGCAAATGATCAGAGTTCGGATGATTATCTATCTTTTCTATTTTTGCTGTTATTATATTTGTAAATTGAGGTCTGACTTCTTCTACTTCTTCAACTTCTAATCCGCTCATTGTTAACTCGTGAGCTATTTGTTTTACGTCTAAGTCACTTAAATCTACTAATTCATTTAACCAGTTTAATGAAACCTGCATTTTTATTTCCTCTCTACAATTTCCCTATATGTAAATTATACAATTAAAAAATATGATAGCAATTTTTTTATTTTTGAGTTTTAATAATAATCAAAAAGTAAAAGTGTGGGGTGTATAATTTATGATAAACAAAATCAATAGTCTTTCAGGTGTTCAGGGACAATACAAAGTTAATTTCAGATCAAATGAGCCTGTCACTAACCCGAATCAAAATGAAATAAAGCAGGATGTAAGTTTGGCTGGAACGGAAGCTTTGGCGGTTTATAATGCTCCTTTGTTAAAGCATCCTGAAAAGCTAGATGTCGAGCCGATTAAACCTGCTGAAATTAATTTTTCGGATTTAGATTCTATTGAAGGTGAAAAAATATACACTTCAGAGGGAAAATTGCATTCAATTTTTAATGAAGACGAAAATAATAGAACTTTGATAAAAAGATCTGAGGATAATGAAAATTTGTACTCTATAACTACTACCGATAAAAAGTCTGGCAATGTTATAAAAGAGGAACTTAGATTCTTAAAAGACGGTAAGGATGACGAAATATATATTACAGAGTATTCTCCTGAAACAAAAAAAGAAGTTGCTGATACAAATTATATTGACGGCGTGCTCAGCAGTGCATCTAAAACTGTTACTAAGCCAAATGGTGATGTTGTAGTTGTTAGGAAAAGCTTTAAGTACAATGATTATAGCGTAACAAAGTATTCCGATAAGCACGATAAATACATAAGTGTTAGTTTTGACAAAAATAAACAGCTTAAACAAATAAGCAAAGAAAAAGAAGAAAAATTAAAACGACAAAGCTTTGAAATAAGTTTTTATAATGGCGGAATGATTTCTGTTGATAAGCACGAAGAAATTACTATTCCTAATAATTTTGGTGTAGAAAAGTTAAATGACATAAATTTAGTTCCATCAGAAAAATACAATCTGGATTTTGATGCAAAAGGTTTAGATGGAGAGAAAACATATTTTTCTAATGGTGCAATTGAAACTAATTCCTTTGAGAGAAATGGTGAAAAAATAAAAGCTTATTTTGATCCTGACGGAAGATTGGCAAAGCTTGAACTTTCTAATAAGGTTATCAAATTTAGCGATGACGCCCAAAAGGTGCAAGAAAAACTTGATGATGGTAAAACAAAAACCACAACTTTGTACGATGATGGTGATAAAAACGTAAGATTTGAGGACGGTAATGTCTATAAGGAAGTTCGTTTTAGCAAATTTGGAAAACCTACTTCATACCACGAAGGTGTAATCAATTCTGACTGCGAAGATGAAAATGATTTAGCACTATACTTCAATAAACTGGGAATGTTGGAGTTTACATACTAAACATTAGTTTTTTCAATAAATCTGATAAGAGAATTATAAATTTCGGGATGGATTTTTCCTTCTCTGACTTCTCTGTAGAGTATTAGTAATGCTTCTATTCTGGAAAGTTTGCGCCTGTATACGCGAGCTTCTCTTAGCGCGCTATATTTGTCAGAGATAGAAATTATCTGTACTCCAATGTCTGAGGGGTAAATATTCCCATCTAGAGCCGGATATCCAGTGTGCTTAAGGTTTTGATGGTGATATTTAATAAGCTCTAACGTTTCGTTTGAAAGGCTCTGTGTCTTTAAAAGTTCATACCCGAGAGTTGAATGAATATTCATTATCTCTCTTTCTTTGATATTTAATTTTGCAGGTTTATTCAGTATTTTTGACGGTATCAAAACTTTGCCTAAATCGTGTAACATTGAGGCTTCTTTAATTATTCCCTTTGCAACATCGCATTTCAAACTATCCGGTAAACAAGAGTAAACACCCATTGCAATGTTACAAGTTTCATTCATGTGACCGCCAGAGAGCTCTTTTAAAGTTTTGGTATCTATTGATGGTTTGATTTTATACTTTTTTAAAAGACTTTTTATATCTGGGTTTAAGTCAATCATGTTTTGGACAATGGATTTTTGAAGTTTTTCATCAGTACCATTTTTCAAAAAAGTTTTTCCGCTGTTGTCAGAATACACAAAGAAGCTACTGTGATTAATTTGCACAGCACCTTTCAAACGGTATTTCTCTCTTTTCTTTTTAGGGGTACGGTTTAAAATCATAGCTCTTATTTATCTTGTAATTTGTAACACAAGTTTACAATAATTTTAATTTTTTTACAATAGGCAGAGGGTGTTTCTCTAAAACAAAATGTGAATTCAATTCCCTAGAATAAAAAAGTCAAGTTTTGTGAGAGGTGCGACCCCCCAGCGGGATGCCGATGCGGGTTCAATTTCCCAAAATAAAAAAGCCCCCTGAAAGGGAGCTAATTGGCGGCGGTAAGGGGAATTGAACCCCTGTTTGGAGAATGAGAATCTCCCGTCCTAACCACTAGACGATACCGCTAGAGTTATATTGGTGTATAATCCGAATAGATTATACTTGACCAGTCATCTTCAAAATAACTTATTTGTGTCAATGTCCCGGTCTTTATCAAATTTTTAAACTGGCTTATTGAATCCAAATTTAGAGTCTTAGCAATCGCCGATTGAATAACATCAGGAGTTGTTACTACTATTATACGATTTCCCTTATTTTCTTCAACCAATTTGTCAATAGTATCAGAAACTCTTTTATTAAAGTCTTCCAAGGCTTCTCCGCCTTTAGGTTTCTGTATAATAGCTCTTGGCCCGTATTCATCAAAGACATCAGAATAAAGTCTACCGCTCCATTCACCGTGGTTTCTTGCAGGTAAATCTATTGTAGTAATGTCTTTTTTAAATAACTTAGCGATAATCTGAGCAGATTGTGTGCATCTAGCCGATGAGCTTGTGTAAATTTTATCATAAGCGACAGCTCTGTTTTCGAGATATTCACAAACTTTTTCTATCTCTTCTTCGCCAAACTCATTTAGCTTAGGGTATTTTTCCGTATCGCAAATAATGCCGTCCATTGAATGAACGGTTGCGCCGTGTGCTACAAATGTAATTTTACATTTACGTTTGAACATTTTGTACCCTCTTATTTGATTATACCACAAAAAACTCATAGTCTACAACTTTAGTTATAAAAAAATAAATATTTGCCATATTTTTGTATAATTGACTTTTCTAAAAAAAAAATTAAACTAATGGTGTATAGGTATAATAATAAGGAGACAGCCTATGGGTAAACGATTAGATGGTTCTTCGCTATTTAGCGGAATAAATGCAGGTTTAGCAAATTCTTTTGCACTGCTTTCAAGTCAATATAGTGACGGATTAACTTTGGAGAATTTAACATCTTCTCTTACAAATACGAATATAACAAATACAGCTTATGGTTCTACTTTTGCCTCTTATTTGACAAATAACTTTAATAGTGTTGATTCCAATAGTGACGGAACAATTTCTGCTGATGAAATACAAAGACTAATGAGTAATATGGCAACTCAAGGTTTAACAAGAGAGCAGATAATGTCACTTGGAGCTTCATCAGGTATGAGTACATCATTGCAAGAAACCGTTTTATCTCACTTCGATGACATTGATGCAAACAAAGACGGTAAGGTAACAAATCAAGAAATTAATGCTTATGGAGTTAATTCTGAAATAGAAAAACAAAAAATTGAAGATAGAAATCGTATTGTAAACAATATGTCGATGTTTTATGGAGATGATTCAACTGAGTATGAAGGAAGTATGTTGGATTATAGATATCTTGATGATGACGAAAACAGTTAAAGGTTGAGATTTATGAAATAAAGGCGCTTTGTTTTAAACAAAGCGCCTTTATTTATTGTCATTCTTCTCTTTTTATATCGTGCGGTTCTATCGGTTTAGGTTTTGTCATAACGCTTATTATGCTCAAAACAATCATAATAAGTATTAAGACCGCTATGTATATAAAATAGTTCTTTAAAGCACCAGTAAAATATGTAGCGAGCGCTCCACCCACTATAGCAACAGAAGTAAGGATTGCAACGGTGATTTTTTGAGAAAATCCAGCTTTTAGAAGTTTATGATGAATGTGTTCAGCATCAGCTACAAATGGGGATTTCCCCTTCATAATTCTTCTAAGACTTGAAAAAGTTATATCTATAATAGGAACTGCGAGGACCAAGAATGGTAGTAAAACTGCAATAGCAGCGCCTTTCATAACTCCCGCAATCGATAATGTTGCAAGTAGAAATCCTGAAAATAGAGCGCCTGAATCTCCCATAAATATTTTTGCCGGATTAAAATTAAATGTAAGAAAAGCAAGCATTGAACCAGCTAATATAAAAGCTATTAATGCTGTAATCGGCTGAGCAGGAGTTACAGTAACGGCGATTAATGCAAGAGTAATCGAGCTTACGGTAATTACAGAACCAGCAAGTCCATCCACTCCGTCTATAAAATTAACAGCGTTAGAAATTCCAACAATCCAAAGTATTGTAATAGGGTAAGAGAAAATACCCAAGTTAATCACACCGCCCATAGGGTTAAATATGGTGTCAATTTGGACTCCTAACAGGTAAACAATAGTTGCTATCGAAAGCTGGATAACAAGCTTAAATTTAGCATCAAGGTTGTAAATATCATCTACCAATCCTAATAGAAACATTAAAGAACCGCCAAGTAATATTCCTGAAAGTAAGCTTCCATAAGGATAGTAGCTGAGGAGTACCAAAAATAAGAAAGTTAGCATGGCGCTTGACCAAATTGCAACGCCGCCAAGTCTTGATATCGGGAATTTATGGATTTTTCTTTCATTAGGAAGATCGACCAGACCTTCTTTCTGAGAGAATTCTATTACCAAAGGAACGATAAATACACCGATGATGTAAGAAATAAATGCTCCTATTATATGTGCTTGAGTTAATTTTATAATCATTTTCTTCCTCTAATATAGTGGATACTTCTTGCAAAGTTTTAGAGAATCGTTTCTTAAGTTTTCGAGAATAGTTTCGTTTTCGGAATTTTTGATAGCTTTAGAAATTATTCTTGCGACTTCTCTCATATCGTCCTCTTTAAACCCTCTTGTAGTCATGGCTGCGGCACCTAGCCTTATACCGCTTGTAACAAATGGACTTTGAGGATCATTAGGAACAGTATTCTTGTTAGCAGTAATGCCTACTCTTTCAAGGATATTTGCCATATCTTTTCCAGTCTTTCCTAATTTTCTTAAATCCAAAGTCATAAGGTGGTTTTCTGTCATGCCGCCTACGATATCCATTCCGTTATCAATAAGTCCTTGTGCTAAAGCGGCAGCATTTTTAACGATTTGTTTAGCATATTCCTTAAATTCAGGCTGCAAAGCTTCTTTTAAAGCAACAGCTTTACCTGCAATAATGTGTTCTAACGGTCCGCCTTGAATACCCGGGAATACTGCTTTATCAATAGCCGCTGCGTATTCTTCATCACACATAATTATACCGCCTCTAGGGCCTCTAAGAGTTTTGTGTGTTGTCGTTGTAACAATTTGAGCGTAACCTGCAGGTGACGGATGGACTCCGCCTGCAATTAGTCCTGCTATATGTGCAATATCTGCAAGCAATACGGCACCTACTTCGTCTGCGATTTCTCTAAACTTTTTGAAATCGATTATTTTTGAATAATTACTAGCTCCGCAAATAATTAATTTAGGTTTATGCTCAATAGCCTTTTGTCTTACATCTTCGTAATCAATGTTTCCGTTCTCATCAACGCCATAGCTTTTTACATTAAAGTAAAGCCCTGAAAAATTTACTGGAGAGCCGTGGCTTAAATGACCGCCGTTAGACAAATCCATACCAAGAACTGGATCTCCGCATTTTAAAAGTGCTGTAAATACTGCCATATTTGCTTGTGCTCCGGAATGAGGCTGAACGTTAGCATGATCCATATGGAAAAGTTCACAAGCTCTTTTCTGAGCAAGTTCTTCTATTTTATCGATTACTTCGCAGCCGTTGTAATAACGTTTGTGAGGCTTACCCTCTGCATATTTGTTTGTAAGCACACTCCCGCAAGCTTCCATAACTGCTGGAGAGGTGAAATTTTCGCTGGCAATTAATTCTATTGTGTTTTGTTGCCTTTCTAATTCTTCATCAATGTATTTTGCAACATCTGCATCAACTTCTCTAATTTTATTTAAGTTCATATCCCCCTCCATCATTTAGTGATACTTTCTTTAATTATATTTAAAAATACAAACTAAGTAAATATTGTAACAGCAAAAAAAAAGACTTTCTGTAAAGAAAGCCTTTTTTTACTTTTAATCATCTCAGATTATTTATTAAATACTATTTCGTCGTCTTTAGCGTCGATTTTTATATTATCACCATCTATGAATTTCTGTGCTAATAACAGCTTAGAAAGAGGGTTTTCAATCATTTGCATAATTACTCTCTTAAGCGGTCTTGCACCATATACAGGATTAAATCCGCGTCTTGCAAGAAGTTCTTTAGCATCATCAGAGATTTCAAAGGTGATATTCTTATCTGCAAGCAATTTTCTTAAATGATCCATCTGAATATCAACTATTGCTGACAATTGCTGCATTGTAAGAGCTTTGAAGAATATAGTTTCATCAACTCTGTTCAAGAATTCAGGTTTGAATCTCTCACGCATTACAGCCATGACTTTTTCTTTTGTTTCTTCAAAATTACCGCCAGGGTTGTTGATTGAATCTTCCAAGATAATTTCGCTTCCGATATTACTTGTTATGATGATAACTGTATTTTTGAAATCGACAGTTCTACCTTTAGAATCCGTTAAACGTCCGTCATCAAAGATTTGAAGCATTATGTTGAATACATCAGGATGTGCTTTTTCGATTTCATCAAAAAGTACAACAGAATAAGGTTTACGTCTAACAGCTTCTGTCAATTGTCCGCCTTCTTCGTAACCAACGTATCCAGGAGGAGCCCCGACTAATCTTGCTACGTTATGTTTTTCCATGTATTCAGACATATCTATTCTTATGATGGCGTCTTCATCGTTAAACAAGAATTCTGCAAGAGTTTTGGCAAGTTCTGTCTTACCAACACCTGTTGGGCCTAAGAAAATGAATGTACCGATTGGACGTTTTGGATCTTTTAATCCTGAACGAGCACGTCTTATTGCATCTGATACGGTATCAACAGCTTCGTCTTGCCCGATTAAACGTTTATGCAGAACATCTTCCATTCTCAAAAGCTTTTGCATTTCGCTTTCTACAAGTCTGTTTACAGGAATACCTGTCCATTTGCTTACAATTTGTGCTATATCGTCTTCATCTATTTCTTCTTTTAAAAGCTTGTTTTCGCTTTTTTCTTTGCCTTGAATTGATTGAAGTTTCTTTTCAAGTTCCATTAATTTACCATACTTAAGTTCTGCAGCAGTTTGCAAATCGGTATTTCTTTCTGCTTCTGCAATCTTTGTCTTAACTTGATCAATTTCATCTTTGATTGCAGCTTCGCCTGTTATGGTATTTTTTTCAACTTCCCATTGAGCTTTTAGTTTAGAAATTTTACCTTCTAATTCGTCAATTTCAGATGTTAATTTGTCGATTTTTGCAATACATTCTGGAGAAGTTTCTTTTTTCAAAGCTTCTCGTTCAATTTCCAACTGAATTTTTTGCCTCATCATAACATCGATTTCTTCCGGCATAGAATCTATTTCAATACGAAGAGCTGAGGCGGCTTCATCGATAAGGTCGATTGCCTTATCAGGTAAAAATCTGTCTGTTATGTATCTGTCAGATAACTGAGCTGCGGCAATTAGGGCACTATCAAGAATTCTTACTCCGTGGTGAACTTCGTATTTTTCTTTTAACCCTCTTAAGATTGAAATTGTATCCTCTACAGAAGGCTCATCCACTAATACCGGTTGGAAACGTCTTTCTAAAGCCGGATCTTTTTCGATGTACTTTCTGTATTCGTTGATTGTTGTTGCACCGATTGTTCTGAGCTCTCCTCTTGCAAGCATTGGCTTTAAAAGGTTCCCGGCATCCATTGAACCTTCGGTAGCGCCCGCTCCGACTACGGTATGAAGTTCATCGATAAACATTACAATCTCGCCGTTTGATTCTTGGACTTCTTTCAAAACAGCTTTTAGACGTTCCTCAAATTCACCTCTGAATTTCGCACCGGCAACTAAGGCGCCTAAATCAAGAGAGATTAATTTTACATTCTTTAAGCTCTCAGGTACGTCGCCTCTTATGATTCTTTGTGCCAAACCTTCTACTATAGCGGTTTTACCTACACCAGGTTCTCCGATTAGTACTGGGTTGTTTTTTGTTCTTCTGTTTAAGACCTGTATGATACGTCTGACTTCTTCGTCACGTCCGATTACAGGATCTAATTTTCCTTTTCTTGCTCTTTCTGTTAAATCTGTTGAATATTTTTCAAGAGCTTTCATATTTTCTTCTGCATTTTTATTATCCACTTTTTTGTTACCTCTAATCTTTCTCATTGCATTCAAAACCGCATTTGTGTCAACTCCGTGACGTTTGAGCAAATCCTTGATAAAAGAATTATCCAGTTTTGTCATTGCAATTAGTATACATTCAATTCCGATGAAATCATCCTTAAGGCTTTCTGCTTCTTGGGTTGCAATTTCAAGAAGGGTATTTGTGTCCCTTGACAAAAATACCTGCTGACCTGCTGTTACCCCTGATAGTGTCGGATATTCTTTAATCCTTGCAACGATTGCATTGATAAAGTTTTGATTTAAGAGCTTAAGTTCTTCCAAGTAATCCTTTGAAATTCCTTTATCCTCAATCATCGCCATAACTATGTGCTCAGGCTGTACTTCGGAATTCTTATAAAAATCCTTTTTAGCGTTTGCAGCAAATATAATTTCCTGCGAATAGTTTGTAAATTTTTCAAAATTAAGCATATCAATAATTACTCCGTATAATTATATTTTAATGTGATTTTCGAAAAATCAATATTTTTTAATGATTAATTAATAATTGGGGGTAAAAATAGGGGGGTAAATTTCGGATATTACTTTTATGGTTTATGTTAGTATATTCATCCCCTCCCTTTGAAGGGGAGGGTAGGGTGGGGTGGAAAATATGTTATAATCAAACTATGGATAATATTAGACTAAATGCACGAGAATTGCGTAAGAATATGACAAGCCAAGAGAGAATGTTATGGGCAATTCTTAAAAATAAAAGTTTTTATGGTTATAAATTTAGAAGGCAATACCCTATAGGGAATTATATTGTAGATTTTATATGTTGTTCTGAAAAAATTGTAATTGAAATTGACGGTGGTCAGCATAATAGTTTAGAAAATATTGAATATGACAAACAAAGAACTTGTTATTTGGAAAGCCAAGGATATAAAGTATTACGTTTTTGGAATAATGATATAAATGATAATATTTCAGGTGTTTACAAAAAATTGCAGCAGGAATTTAAAGTGTCTGATCTTTAACCCCACCCCAGCCCTCCCCTAAAAAGGGAGGGGGTAAAGTTTAAAATTTTTTCATATATCGACATTAATTTATATTCTGTTTGTGATAATTTAGCGAATTTTGTTGATCTTTAACCCCACCCTAACCCTCCCCTAAAAAGGGATGGGATGAGGTTCTTTTATTTTTTCTTATATAATGCTAAAATTCTCGTATGAAAATATGTTTTGTTCCGATAGATAATCGTCCTGTTTGCTACAATTTGGCAAAAGACATTACTGCGATTGATGAAAGTATAGAGCTTTTTATCCCACCTCGTGAGTTTTTGGGAGATTTAACCAAAAATGCGCAGGTAAATGAAATTTTAGATTGGCTGGAAAAGCTTCCGGCATGTGATGCGATGGTTTTGTCACTGGATACAATTGCTTATGGAGGCTTAATCCCTTCAAGGCGCGGGGTAAATGATAAGGGTGTTCAGGAAAACTTTTCTGACATTAAAAACAGGATAGAGCGTTTAAAACCCTTGATTAAGGGGAAAAAAGTTTACGCTTTTTCGAGCATAATGCGGATTTCAAATAATAATTACAACGAAGAAGAAAAGGAGTATTGGAAGGATTATGGTAAGAAAATTTTTGAATACTCTTTTTCAGGCGGAAAGAAAAATGACGGGATTCCGGAGGAGATTCTTGAGGATTATCTCGAAACTCGAAGGAGAAATTTTGAGATTAACAAGCTTTATTTAGAGTGGCAAAAAGAGGGTTTGTTTGATACTTTAATATTTTCAAAAGATGATTGTGCTACTAAGGGCTTTAATGTCGATGAGGCTCTTGAACTTGAACGATTAGGTGGAAAGACCAAAACAGGTGCGGATGAAATTCCTCTAACTCTTCTTGCAAGAGCTATCGAAAAAGATATAAAAGTTTTTGTCGAATACTTAGAGCCTGCCTATAAGGATTGCGTTTCAAACTATGAGGATGTTTCTATCGAAAAATCTGTTCTTGGACAGTTGGAATTGGGCGGATTTAGCGTTGTAGAACATAAAGATGATGCCGATTTAGTTTTGGTTGTAAATAATTTTGTGAAAAAACAGGGTGAGCTCGTTATGGGCTGGGATACTGTTGGGAAATATAGGGATAATTTTACAATGCCTCAAAAGCCTTATGCAGTTGCGGATGTAAGATTCGCAAATGGTGCAGATAATGATTTTGTAAAACATTTATTCACTCAGTTTGATTTAAAGAATTTTTACGGCTATTCAGGCTGGAACACTTCTGCTAATACTTTAGGAAGTATGCTTGCAGGAGTTAAGGTTAAGTGGGGTGCAAGAAAATACAATGATTTAGCCTTCAAAAAACTCCAGATGGTAAGGTTTTTAGATGACTGGGCTTATCAAGCAAATGTTAGAGGAGTGATTGATTCACCTTGCGACATAAAAGATCTAATGAAACCTTATGAATCAAAATTATCAAACCTTTTGGAATATAGACCTGATAAACAAATTACCTATTCCTACCCCTGGAAGCGTAAATTTGAAATAGAAGTTAGCCTCTAATAGTTGAGCGTTCAAGTGCGCGTACAATTTTAGTCGGTAAGTTTTCTTTAGGGTTGATAGAGCCCACTAATATTGTTTTACACCCCAAAAGTTTGCCTGCTAAAATGTCTGTTAGAGGTCTATCACCAATCATTACAGCGCATTCAGGAGAAATTCCTACTGATTCCAAGTAGCTGCGCATAATCTTAGGGTTTGGTTTGTCGGCTTTTCCTATAACTCTACATGGCGCAAGTTTAGATGCGTTTTCTATATATTTTTCATTTTTGTTATTTGATATTATTGCAACTTCAAAGTCTTTTATAAATGTATTAAACCATTCAACTGTTTCAGGAAGAAAGGTTGATGATTTAGAAACCATAACTGTGCTGTCTAAATCGAACATCAAGCATTTAATTCCTTGCTCTTTTAATTTGCAAAAGTCAATTTCGTATATGTTCTTTAAATTATAATCAGGTTTTAAAAACATTATTATTCTCTTTCTCTTTTAAAACTAGTCACCGCAAGAACATTTAGCGGTTTCATTTACCCCGCCTTTAATACCGACAGTTCTTGCAAGCGCATATTTATATTCCTTAGGTGCTTGAGTCAACTTAACGAGCAGCTCATCGTTTGTGTTTGCAAGTTCTAACTCTTCTCCCTTCATATTTTTTATTTCAGTTACCTGAGTTATGAATTTTTCAGAAGGTGAGATTATTTCTATATCTTCGTTTTTGTTGAATTTATTTTTTGTTTTGATTTTGTAGTATTCGCCGTCAAAATCCCAAAATTCGCACAAAAAGTCTGCTCCTGCCAAACCCTTAGAAATATCATAGCTGTATCCGTCTTTCGGATAACCTTCTCCAAGGTAAAATCCTGTTGTATAACCTCTGTTGCCGACTTTTAAAAGTTCATTAAAATACGGAGTCATATCAGCATCAGGGTTTTTCATTACTTCATCTATAGCCTCTCTATAAGCTTTAGCCGTTGCAGAGACGTAGTAAAGGCTTTTTGTTCTTCCTTCAACCTTAAATGAATCAATACCTGCTTCTATCATTTCCTTTAGATGTTTAACGAGGCACAAGTCTTTTGTGCTGAGTATATGAGTACCTTTATCGTCCTGAATAATTTCCTGATATTGTCCCGGGCGTGTTTCTTCCAGTAGTTTATAACTCCAACGGCAAGGCTGAGAACAGTTTCCGGAATTTGCTTTTCTTTCCCCATTTGTCATATAGTCGCTAAGAAGGCATCTTCCCGAAAAAGATACGCACTGAGCACCGTGGATAAAGCATTCCAGCTCCATATCAGGAACTTTCTGTTTGATTTCTGCCACATCTTTTATTGGCAATTCTCTTGCAAGAATTGCTCTTGTTGCACCCATATCTTGCCAAAAGCGCACTGCTTCATAATTTAAAATATTAGCCTGTGTGCTTACGTGAATATCGGTTTTAGGCATGTATTTTTGAGCTAATCTCATAATACCAACATCACTTATGATAAGTGCATCAGGGTTCGAATCAACAATTCTGTCCATACAAGCTTCAAGAGCTTTTATATCATTATTGAAAGCAAAAATATTCAATGTTAAATAAGATTTTGCTCCCATCGCGCGAGCTGTATCAATTGCAGATTTGAGATTGTCGAGAGTAATCAGTTCCCCTTTTCTCATAGCTCTTAAGCTAAAATCTACAACTCCCAAATACACTGCATCAGCTCCGTATTTGATTGCGTATTTAAGTTTTTCAATGTTGCCCGCAGGCATTAATAATTCAGGTTTCTTCATAAGAAAATTGTAACATGAAAAAATGTATTAGCGGATTAAATAATTTCCTAAAATTTCGAGGGCAGTTTTTAAATTTTCTGCGCAAAAACCGATTCTTACATAACCCTCCATCTCCATTGTTTCACCAGGAAGAAGGGCAACTCCCGTTTTTGCCTGCAAATTTTTACAGAATTCTCTGGATGGAATATTTAGACCGTAATTTAGTAAAACTGTTGTACCGCCCTTAGGTAAAATACAGCGAACTCTTGGGGTTTTATCAAGCCATTCTTTTAAAATTCCAATACCTTCATTCATTATTTTAAAATTTCTTTGGGCTATAAAATCTCTGTTTTCTAAAGCAACTGTTGAAAAATAGTCATCCAAAGCACTTATGCTAATTGTATTGTATTGCCTTTGGTGGTTAATTTCGTTTATTAAATCCCCTCTTCCTGCAACCCACCCTACTCTTAGTCCTGGAAGTGAATAAGTCTTTGACATACTGCCTACGGAAATTCCTTTGGGGTAAATGTCTGCAATTGATTTAGAATAAGGTTTACCTATTAAATTAAGCCCTCTGTAAACTTCGTCTGAAAGTATCCAGACATTTTTCTGTCCAGCAATTTCTGCTATTTTTTCAAGCATCCAATCAGGAATTACAGAACCAGTTGGGTTATTTGGATTGTTGAGACAGAGAAGTTTTGTCTTTGATGTAATAACTTTATCAAGTTCTTCCAAATCAGGAAGCCAATTGTTTTCTTCTTTTAGAAAATACAATTTTACACTGCACCCTATAGCTTCAGGAATTGAGTAGTGTTGTTGATACGTTGGGACAATAGAAACGACTTCGTCTCCTTTTTCAAGCAAGGATAAAAAAACTAGCTGATTTGCTCCTATTGCGCCGTGGGTGACTGTGATATTATGCTCTTTTTCGTACAAAGAATTTATTGCAGATTTTAGTCTGGAAGATCCTGTGATATCTCCGTAGCCTAGTTTTACATTAAATATTTCATCAGAATACGGAAGCTCGTTTATTGAAAGCGGTGATATACAAGTTGTTGTAAGGTCATATTTTGCACCGGCTTCATATTTGTTCATCCATTCTTCTATTTTAAAATCCGCTATCCTCATATATACCCTTCTCAATCTTTTTTTATACTACCATAAAATGATTGAATACGGGTTGGATTTTTGATACGATAACTTGTATAGTGATATAAAAAGGGAGTTTTTTTATGAAAAGAATAATTTTATCAGTTTTAACGTCATTACTACTCTTTTCACCGTCATTTGCTGCAAATATTGATATTTTGCCGACGATGAGCAGTAAAACTAATGTACAAGATAGAGTTTGGGTAGGAACATTCCAGCTTGTTTGGAACGATTTTATGGATAAAATCGCATTTAATCAAATAAAATTTCCGGCAGGAACTCCTGTTATTGTCAATGAACTTAATAAACAGGAATTTACGGAAGAGGATATTTCTTCTCGTTGTTATTATAAATATTTAGGCAATATTCAAAAAAATACCAAAAAAACTATAGCTAAAGCTATCAAAAGGAAATTCAATGAAACAAGTGATATTCTGGATCAGTTGGATTTAACACCTTCAAAACAGAGGTTTATTGTATATGCAATGCTCAAGAAGGATTTTAAATTTGTGGTTCCTTTTGATAAGTTAGGCAAGAGCGCATTTAGAAATATGGAAGCTGAATACTTTGGAATTTCAAAAGAATCTCAAAAAGAACTTGACAATGGAGTTGAAGTCCTATTTTATGATAACCCTTCTGATTTTGCAGTCAAACTCGATACAAAAGGCAATGATGAGGTTTATTTATACAAGACTTCAAATACCAAAACTTTTAATTACATATATGAAGATATGCTAAAGAAAGAGTCTGCTTATAAGGGAAATAAAAAGTTTGCAGAAGTTGATGAATTAAAAATTCCTAATCTTAATTTCTTTGAGGAAAAAATATTTGAAGAAATCTGTGGAAACAGAGTAAAGGGAACAAATCTTACAATAGATCAGGCAATGGAATCTGTTAGGTTCAATATGGATAATACGGGGGTAGAATTGAAAAGTGAAGCTGCTATAATTGCAACAATGACTGCACTTCTACCACAAGATGAACCTAGATACTTTTTCTTTGATGATACATTTGTTGTGTTCCTAAAAGAAAAAGACAGAGCAAAACCTTATTTTGCACTAAGAGTTCATGATATTTCAAAATTTCAATAGGAATATCTGATATAGGTTTGGTTTTTAAAGGCGTATTTTCTTTGAGAATGCGCCTTTCTGATGATAAAATGTAATTTTTTATTACAGAATTTTCTTTTTGCACGTTTCTATATTAAAATAGTATTATATTTAAGACCTTGGTCTTTTTAATAGGAAGAAAGTTTAATCAAAATTTGGGAAGTATTTGAATGAGAAGAAGAAGGAAGTATGATTTTTATATAGCAATATTTTTGACTATTTTTACCATAGGGTATTTTGTATATAACCATGTTTCAGCAGAATCAAGGGGGGTAGAGCAGTATTCTACTGCTCTGGAAGCTTATAAGGCAAATGATTACGAAAAAGCGTATGAAGAGTTTGGTAAAATACCTTCCGGATCTTCTTTGAAACCGCCAGCTCTTTTTAGGCAAGCTCGTTGCGCTACAAATATGGATAAAAAAGAACTTGCTATAAAGAAATATAATAGAATTGTTCATTCCAAGGCTAAATCATCAATTGCACCTATTAGTGAATATAATATGGCAAATTTGATGTTCGAAATTCAAGATAAGGATGCAAAAAGGCATTTTAAGAGAATAATAAAAAAATATCCTAACAGTGATTATGCAATAGCTTCTCAATACTATTTAGGATTAATAGAATTATCTTCTAAACATAAGACTGCACGCGGAACTGAAAAATCTAAAAACAGAGCATTTATTTATTTTAAAACTTATCTGGAACAGGCTCCTGACGGCAGATTTGCATTGAATTCAATTGATGAAATAAAGAAGCTTAATTTGGAACTTACTAATTATGATAACTTATTAATCGCAAAAGCTTATTATGCAAACGGTGAGTACATAAAAGCAAGAGATTTTTTGTATAAGACTACAATTGAAGAAAGTTGGGCAGACTTTGCAAAAAATGAGTATAGGCTTGGGAATAAGGCTAAGGCAAATTCGTATGCAGAAGAAGGTTTGAAAAAACACGCTTCAAATACTGATAATAGTGATGTTTATGAAATTATAGACAATTACGTTGCATCTTTTCCGACAAGAAAGGAAGGCATAACTAAGCTTGTTAATATGAGTTTAAATTCAACCGGCGCGGATTATGTTGCGTATCTTAACTGTAATGAGGCTGTTTCTTCCAATTTAAAGGAAGCTTGTTATAGAACATTATATGAAAAATATCCAAACGGTCAGTTCTCAGCGGATTCTTTGTATAACCTTTTTATGGCAAAGTATTTGCAGAAAAAATATTATGAGGCTCAAAGACTTGGATTTTTGCATATGAAAAAATTCCCGGATGTGAATTCAAGCCCGGCTGTTACGTATTTTATGGGAAAAATAGCGTTTAAATTAAAACATTATGAAAGCGCAAATAGTTATTACAAGGAAGTTTTGGCAAAATATCCCGATACTTATTACGCATTTAGGGCAAATTACAATTTGTATAAAGAGGACGGAATGTTTCCATTTTTAGAATTGAATTATAAGCCTGTAGTTTTTCCTTATAAGAAATCTTTAGATGATAATTTGGTAGTAAAACTTGCATATTTGAAAGATTATGATTTACTTGCTGAGCTATGTAAGAATGACAAATTTATCCAAAGCTGGATAGCATATCAGAAGGAAAATTATACAGTCTCAGCAATTCTTGCACGAGATGGAATGCAGGATATGAGTGTAAAGCCTCCGTTTGAAGATTTGAGGTGGCGTTTGGTTTATCCTATGCATTATTACGAGATTGTTGATAAGGTAAAAGGCGATAACAATCCTATAGTATTAGAAGCAATAATAAAGGAAGAAAGTCATTTTAATCCTTGCGCGAAAAGTGCAGTAGGAGCCGTAGGTTTAATGCAATTAATGCCGGCTACATACAATGAGGTTGTCAAAAAACATAATTTGCCTACAGATTTGAATGCTGAAACAGGAAATATTACAGCAGGCAGTTTGTATTATACAAGTTTAAAAAGAGTTCTTGGAGGGAAAGATTTGTATGCGATTGCTGCGTATAACGGCGGTATCGGATCTGTTACAAATTGGTTTTCTAAATTAATTTATAGTGATACGGATGAATTTGTTGAACAAATTCCGTACCCTGAAACAAAAAATTATGTTAAAAAAGTTCTGAAATCATATTGGATGTATGGAAAAGTGTACTAAGTTAATAAATTTATTGCTTCTACTTTTCAGTATTTGTTTAACTTCAAATGCTGAAAATATATTTGATTTCTATGTGACAAACGATAAAGAAATAGAAGCAAAATTGATGTTTTTGGATAAACTTTCTACTTGTACTCCCTATAAATACCATGCTGTACCTAGCGGAATTTACGAGATTCGCGGAAATAAAAATACTTATTGTGACGTAAAATGGACAATTGTTAATTGTAATTTCCCAAACGGAGTTTATCAAAAATTTGCTGATATACAAAAATTTCGAACAATCGAACGCGTTAATCGTCAAAAAAATGGAGTGATGGAAGAGCTTAGAGATAAGAATTACAGATATCTTATAAACACCGGTAATAAATATTGTCAGAATGATTTTTATACTTTAAGATAACTTTCTAAATCCTCTAAATGTATGTTATTATATCAAACATAATTTTGTATTCTAAAATAAAAAGGTGATTTTATGAAAAAGATACTTCTAATTATACTTGCAAGTACTATAACACTAATCACAACAGGTTGTGTAAAGTTTGAATATACAATGGACATAAACAAAAATGATCGCATTAATTTTTCTCAAACGCAAGGCTTTAATGTGCAGTTTTTTCGTGCAATTAGTTCTGGGTTTGACCAAGGGTTTAAAAAAAGTGTAGCGACTTTAGCAGAAAAGTATAAAAAGCAAGGATTTCAAGCGAATGAGTATAATGACGAAGCTTTTGCCGGGTTAAATATTTCAAAAAATAATTTAACATTTAAACAAACAAGAGAAATATTACCGGCTGGCTTCAAGGTTGATGATAACTCATTTATTATTAATAAAGGTTTTGTAAAGAGTTCATATAAACTTCATTTTTATTATGATATACGAGAAGCTCTATCCAGTCCTGAAATTGCAGTTGCACAACGTGAAATTTCATCAGGTACGCCGAATGTCATTTTATCACGTGATATGGAAGTTCGCCGCATAAACGGTCAATGGGTTAATATGACTGCAATTAAAGACGAATATGACGCGATAGAAGGTGAAAAACCAAGTATTGTGCCAATTTCTAAGCTGAATATAAAGATACCTGCAAAAGCAAAAAATAACAATGCTGATAAAGTTTTAAGCGATACGGAATATCAATGGAATTTAGCAAAAGAAGCTCAACCTGTTGAGATATATTTGGAGTATGATGTGTTTGATTTTTCAAAGTTAATGATTACTTTATCACTAATATTGTTATTAAGTGCGGTATTTTATTTGGTTAATAAATTGCAAAAAAGTGATGTAGTCAAGGGTTTATAGCAAGTAGTATATGGAGGAAAAGTAAATGTCTACAGATTTAATATTAATAGTTGCAGTTGTTGTTGTGATTGTCTGGATGTATAGTATTTATGCTTCATTGATAAGAAAGCGAAATAAAACACAAGAAGCTTTTTCAGCAATAGATGTTCAATTAAAAAAGAGATATGATTTGATACCGAACATTTTGACAATTGCTCAAAAATATATGGATCACGAACGTGGTTTAATGGAAGAAGTAACAAAATTAAGAACTCAGGTAATGGGTATACCTGACAGTTTTGAAAATATTGACAGAAAAATTGCTCTGGATTCTCAGATTGCTCAAAAGATGGGACAAATTATGGTTGCTGTAGAAAATTATCCGCAGGTTAAAGCAGACCAGACAATGATTACGGCAATGCAGACTTATAATGAAGTGGAAGAACATATTGCGGCTGCAAGAAGGTTTTACAATTCTGCTGCTAATGAACTTAAAAATGCGGTTGAAATTTTCCCTTCTTCATTTATTGCAAGAATGATTAATGTAAAAGCGGTTGACTTCTTTAAAGCAGAAGAAAGAGAAAGACAGGCAGTTAATGCTGCAGACTTTTTAAAATAATTTAAAATTTTATAAGCGCCTAATTTTAGGCGCTTTTTTATTTAAAAAGGGGTAAAAATGGCAGAAGAAAAATCCTATCAGCAAATGCGCAAAGAATTTCAGGACAAGTTTTTTAATAAACTTTCTCCTGCGCTTGAGAAATATGACGGCCAAAGAAAGTTGAAATTGGCTTTTGCGATAGTCGGAGCGAGTATATTCGCCATCCTCGGTATACTGTTCGGAGTTTCTGTTTTTATTGCTGATTCAAGTGATGCACGGGAAGGCGCTATGAAAGGCTCTGCTTTCATGTTTGGTATAGCATGGCTCATCTGGTATTCTATTAAAAAGAGCTTCGAAAATAAAATAAAAGAAAAAATAATGCCCGATGTGTGCAGATGTTTTAATAATTTGATCTGGGATCAGGGAAAGTATTCAGAGGGTGCAGTATTTGGATATTCCAATTTGATTCCGCAATTTTCTTCCGAAGAGTATGATGATATTTTTTACGGAAAACATAGAGATGTAAATTTTGAAATAGTAGAATCTGAGTTTGATATCGGTTCAGGTAAAAATCGTCGTACTGTTTTTAACGGTGTAATTGTAAGACTTGATATGAATAAGAATTTTAAAGGAAAAACAGTGATACGTCCGGATTCATTATTCCATATGACTCCGTCTGCTGCTCTCAGACATACAACATTAGAGGATGTTGTTTTTGAAAAGAAATTTGATGTTTATACTGATGATGAGGTTGAGGCGAGGTATTTGATTACGCCTTCATTTATGGAACGCCTGAATAATATGAAGGTTGCATTTGATGCGGACAAAATTTCGTGTGCTTTTTATGAACAATATTTGTTTGTAGCTTTGCATACATCAAAGGACTTATTTTCTCTTTGCTCTCTTATAAAACCCGTAAATGACGGAAAACAGTTCTTCCAGATGTTTGAAGAGATTCTGTCTATCATAAAACTCATCGACCACTTCAAATTAGACCAGAAGATAGGAATGTAATTATGATTGAAGAAGAAATCTATCAAGGAATGAGAAAAATTTTTCAGGACAAATTTTTTGATGAACTTTATCCGCTGCTTCAACTATATGATAATGAGAGAAAACTCAGACTTGTAATTGCAATTATTTTTGTTTCTATATTTTCTATTGCAGGGTTGCTTATATTTTGTATGATTATTTTATGGGATGCGGAAGGTCATAACAGGTTTGAAATTTTAAAAGGTTCTATTTTTATGTTTACTCTGGCATGGCTTGTCTGGTTTGGGCTTAAAAAAGGTTTTGAAAATAAAATTAAAAATAAAATAATGCCAAAGTTCTGTGCTTGTTTTGACAAGTTGACATGGGTTCGGGGTTCATACCCGGATGGTGATGAAGTTTTTATAAGCTCACATTTGCTTCCTCTTTATACTTCTTGTAACTATGATGATGTTTTTTATGGTGAATATAAATATGTAAAATTTGACATAGTAGAATCAAAATCTGGAGTTAATTCTAATAAATCAGGTATGATTTTTGATGGTGTGGTAGTTAAATTTGATATGAATAAAAGTTTTAAGGGAAATACGGTTATTTGTCCTGATTCATTATTGCCAATGGCTCCTGCTGAAGAACTCGTACATACACCATTAGAAGATGTTATATTTGAAAAGAAATTTGATGTTTATACAGACGATGAGGTTGAGGCAAGGTATTTGATTACACCTTCATTTATGGAACGCCTGAATAATATGAAGGTTGCATTTAATGCGGATGCGGTTTCTTGTGCTTTTTATGAAAAGTATTTGTTTGTAGCACTTCATACCCGAAAAGATTTGTTTTCTATCTGTTCGCTTCTTAAGCCGGTTAATGACGGCAAGCAGTTCTTTCAGATGTTTGAAGAAATTCTGTCTATCATTAAACTTATAGATTACTTCAAACTTAACCAAAAAATCGGGTTGTAGTAGCGATTTATTTTATGTTAAAATCAAACTTATGAGAAAAGGTTTATTTATAACATTCGAAGGTGCCGACGGCTGCGGCAAAACTACTCAAATAGAGCTTTTAGATAAGTATTTGCGTGAAAAGGGTTTTGATACACTACTTACAAGAGAGCCTGGCGCAAAGGGTTTGGGCGTAAAATTACGCGAAATTTTGTTGAATTATGATGGAGAAGTTTCTCCCGTTGCTGAATCGTTTTTGTTTTTGGCAGACAGAGCTCAACATGTTGATTGTATAATAAAACCTGCTTTAAAAGAGGGAAAAATTATACTTTGTGACAGGCACACTGATTCAACTGTGGCATATCAGGGTTATGGAAGAAATCTTGATTTGGATAGAATTAATTATCTGAATAATATTGCAACAAGCGGGTTGAAACCTGATTCGACTATAGTTTTCGATATTGATGTAGAAACTTCTATGTCGAGAGTCGGTAAAAACAAAGATAGAATGGAATCCGCCGGTGTTGAGTTTTTTAATCGTGTAAGAGAAGGTTATTTAGAGATAGCAAAAAAAGAGCCTCAAAGGGTGAGGGTTATAAATTCTTCTGATACAATAGAAAATATACATAAGAAAGTTGTTGAGTTGGTTGAAAAACTATGAATATAGAAGAATTAGAACAAGAAATAGATAAAAATAGGCAGAATATAGATTTTGAGGCTTTAAAAAACGAACTTTCCAGCTTGGAGCAAAAGCTACAGAGCTCTGAAGTTTGGTCAAATCAAAATCTTGCGTCGGAATTGGGGCAAAAAACGAGGGAAATAAAAGATATTCTGGAGATGTTTTCCCGTTGGGACTCTGTTATAGAGGACTCAAAAGCTGCTGTAGAGATTGGAGATGAAGAATTAATAAAAGAAAGCGAGCTTCAGTTAGAGCAGTTAAAACGGGAGCTTGATAAATATGAGTTTCAAAAAATGTTATCAGGCGAGTATGATGAAGCTGACGCTTTTTTGACAATTAATGCCGGTGCTGGCGGAACGGACGCGCAGGACTGGGCAAGTATGCTTTTAAGAATGTATACAAGATGGGCAGAATCAAAGGGATGGAAGGTTGAATTAATCGATAAATCTGATGGTGAAGAAGCCGGAATTAAATCTGCAACGATTAAAATTACGGGTAAATACGCATACGGATACGCTAAGGCTGAAAAAGGCGTTCACAGACTTGTCAGAATTTCGCCTTTTAATGCAAACGGAAAAAGACAAACAAGTTTTGCCTCCTGCGAAGTTTCTCCGATTATTCCCGATTACGAAAAAACAATCGTAATTCCCCCTGAGGATATTGAAGTCGATACAATGCGCTCGGGCGGTGCCGGCGGACAAAATGTTAATAAAGTAGAAACAGCTGTCAGGATTTTGCATAAGCCGACGGGTATTGTTATAAAATGCCAGCAGGAGCGTTCGCAGCTTCAAAACAAAGAAAACGCAATGCAGATGCTCGCTTCAAAGTTGTTGGAATTAAGACAAATTGAACATGAAAAGAAGCTTGCCGAGCTTAAGGGTGAAAACTTTGATATAAATTTCGGCTCTCAAATCCGCTCTTATGTTTTCCATCCTTACAAAATGGTTAAGGATCACAGAACAGGATTTGAAGTAGGTAATGTTGATGCTGTTATGAATGGCGATTTGGATGGGTTTATAGAAGAGTATTTAAGGAATAATGCGTAAAATTATGCAATTTCTTTGAATAACTCTAAGAATCTGAGTGCAGGTTTTGATAGATATTTGTCTTTTTTGTAGAATATTGCAAATTCTCTTTTGTAATTGTAGCCCTTTATTTTTCTGTAACATACATTCTCTTTTGGCGGAAAATATTTTAAAAACAGTTCCGGCAAAAAAGATGCTCCAAGTCCTTCATTAATAAGAGAATATATGGTTTCTGCGTTATGGCATTCTACGATTGATTTTGGCTCAAATCCGTTTTCTTCGCATAGATTTTTTAAATATCTGCTTAGAATTAATTGTTCGGGAAAAGTTATAAAATTCTTATCTTTAAATTTTTTTATATCAATTTCATCAGAATCCGTTTGTATGTTCCAATTCTTTGGGAAAACAAGGTATAATGATTCATTACAGATGTGTTCGGCTTTGTAAATTGAGCTATCCGGGTTTTCCGTTCCGAGGTAAAAATCGATTTTGTCATTAATAAGCATTTGTTTTAATAAAAAAGTCGGGTATTCCTCAATTTTTATGAAGCAATTTGGATACTCTTCATGAAGCTCTCTTAGAATTTTGGGCATAAAGCAGTAACACCTGTGAGATGGAATTCCTATTACCATATATGTTTGGGATAAATTGGAAATGTCTGACATTCTAATTTCCAATTCTCCGAATTCGGAGATAATTTTTTTTGCTTTGCTTATAAAAATTTCTCCTGCATAAGTTGGCTTTATCGGATTTCTCTCAAAAAGTTCTATGCCTAATTCTTCTTCAAGAAGTTTTATGCTTTTGCTCAGAGATGGTTGAGATATAAATAATTTTTTTGCAGCGTTGGTGAAATTTCTTTCTTCTGCAACTGTTAGCACTTGTTTAATTTGATTTATGTTCATAATTCTATTATAGCAAAAATAATATAATAAAAGTTTAAATTATAGCTTCTGGTTATGGTTTTTATAAATATTATGTATTATACATATAAATATGCTTATCTTATACTATTATAACCAAGGGATTAATTTGTGAAAAAGATAATATCGTTTTTTATATTAATAATTTTTATAATGTTACCTGAAGTTCTAGCAATAGAAGAAGTTCAGGTGCCTCAGGCTGTTAGTGTAAAAAAAGAAAAAAGAAGAGAAAAGAAGGCTGAAAAGAGCTTTGTACTTGAGCCTTTTTGGGAAGACTATAACGATGAACTTTTGAATGGGTATATTCAAGAGGCTTTGGAAAATAATTTAAGCGTAAAAATTGCAGAGGATAGAATTAAGGAAAGCGAGGCAATTTTAGGTACAGTAAATGCTCAGCGCTTACCTCAATTGAGTATAAATCCTAGTGTTTATCCGTTTAAGACAATTTCTAGATGGACAGGTAATTTCGGAAGCGGAAATCTTTTGTATTTCCCTTTATTATTGAACTGGGAGCTTGATATTTTTGGAAAAATATCAGATAGAGTTCAAGCTTCAAAGATGGGAGTAAAGATTAGTAAAGAAGATTTGGATATTGCAAAATTGTCTGTATCTTCTGAGATTGCTGCTTCTTATTTTAATATTATTCTTCAAGACAGCTTGATAAAAAATTATGAAGAAATTCTATCAAACCTTGATGAGACAGTGAAGTTGAAACGCCAATTGTATGATGGCGGAATTATTCCTTATGATAACTTGTATACGACAGAGTATGAACTTGTAGAGCAGAAAAATCAATTAAATAAACTTTTAAGACAGCGTGAAATAATGCTTCACCAGTTTGCAGTTCTAAGAGGCGTTTCTCCTGACGGGGGAAGTGAAATTCAAAGGAACTCTATTGATAGTTTAAACTTTCCGTTTGAAGTGGGCTCCAAAATTTCTTCCGATTTGATTTTCGCAAGACCCGATGTTTTGCAGGCTGAATATGGGATAAAGAAAGTTTCATTTGACGTTAAGGCTGCGAGAAAAGCATTTTTGCCGTCGATAGATTTGAATGAAATGGTAGGCTTTGAAAACTTAAGAGCGAGCAGATTATTTAATTGGGATAGTACAGTTTATCAACTTGGTGCCGGCTTAATGTTAGATTTGTATACCGGCGGGTATAAAATGTCATATCTGAAGTACAATAAGGCTTTAGCGGTTGAGAAACTTCATCAGTATAACAATGTTTTATTGAATGCTTTTTGTGAAGCTGAAAACGCAATTTCCAGTTACAAATCAGATTACAGATCATATAAGGATTTTAAGGATACAATAGATAAATCAAAACACTATTATAATGTAGCAAACATAAGATATTCAAACGGTACGGGTAATAAAATTGATGAGCTTGCAGCAAGAAGGCAGGTTTTGATTAATGAAAATTCTATGTATCAGGCAAAGATTAGTTCTCTTGTGGATACTGTAAACATATATAAATCTATGGGAGGCAAGAAAATAGAGTGAAAAGCTTTATAAAAATGGTTTTGAAATATTATTATACCGTAATTGTAATGGCTTTGTTCATTTTGATTATGGGTATAGTTACTATTTTAAAAACTCCGATAGATATATTTCCTGAAATTAATACTCCAGTAGTAACTGCAGTATGGACATATACGGGAATGCCTGCAAAGGATATAGAAAGAAGAATTGTAACAATAGCTGAAAGAGCTTACGCATCAAGCGTAAACGATATTGAGCATATTGAATCTCAATCATTGTTAGGTGTCGGTGTAATAAGAGTATTTTTGCATCCTGGAGCTGATATAAATACAGGTATTACTCAAGTAAGTGCTACATCTCACGTTTGTATGAAGACAATGCCTACAGGTATTATGCCACCTAATATTTTGAAATATACTCCGACTACTATTCCAGTATTGCAAGTTGTAGTTTCGTCACTAAAGCTACCTATCCAAAAAGTAACGGATTTGGCGCAAAACAATATCAAAGTACAACTAACCAAAGTCGAAGGAGCCCAAGTTCCACTACCAATGGGCGGTAAGGTTCGTCAAATAATGGTAGATTTGGATATGCAAAAAATGGAAGCAAGGGGGCTTACTCCTGCTGATGTAACGAAGGCTGTTGCAGGGCAGAACGTTATTATTCCATCAGGTAATACTAAAATTGGTGGAATTGACTACCTTGTTTCTTTGAATAACGCAACGCCTACCGTAGATGAGATGAATGATTTTCCTATCTATTCTCCAAAATCTAATCAGGTCGTGTATTTGTCTGATATCGGATATATTCATGACGGTAATGCTATTCAGACAAATATTGTAAGAAGGGATGGTGTTCCCGGCTCATTGATGACTGTGTATAAGTCTGGAAGAGTATCATCTCTAAAAGTTGTTGACGGAACCAAAAAACTTTTACCTATAGTTGCCAAAATAATTCCGGATAGTGTAAATATGCAGGTATTATTTGACCAATCAATATTCGTAAAAGCTTCAATCAGAGATGTAATATTTTCAGGAACTTTAGCTGCGATTTTAACGGCATTAATGGTTTTAATCTTTTTGGGAAGTGTACGCTCAACCTTTATAATTGCAGCCTCAATTCCTCTTTCTGTTTTGTTTGCCGTAATTTTTTCATCAATTTCCGGTCAGACAATAAACATGATGTCCTTAAGTGGTTTGGGTTTGGCAATTGGTATGCTTGTTGATAACGCTACAGTTGTTATCGAAAATATTCTAAGAAACAAAGAGGTGATGAAATTCGCTTCGATTGAGGAAATTATTTATAAATCAACTTCCGAAGTTGCAGTCCCGACTCTCGTTTCAACACTTTCTATATGTATGGTATTTGCTCCTATATTCTTGATGGAGGGATCTACCAAATATTTGTTTATACCTCTTGCAATGTCTGTAATTTTTTCTATGATAGGGTCATATCTATTATCTAACACTCTAGTGCCTGTTCTTGTAGATAAATTGCTTAGAAAAAAAGAAGTTTTGGATACAAAATCGATTTTGTATAAGGTTAACAACTTCGTTAATGTTAATTTTGCAAAATTAAGGAAGGTATATAAGAGATATTTAGTAAAATCGGTTTTAGAAAGACCTAAAAAAATCGGTGTGGTGTATGGATTAATAGTTCTCTCTGCAATACTTCTTGTACCGTTTATCGGGCAGAATTTCTTCCCTGAAGTTGATGCAGGTCAGATTAGATTACACGTTTATGCTCCTCACGGAACAAGAATTGAAGAAACGGCAAGAGAATTCTCAAGAATAGAAGATACTATAAGAAAAGTTATACCTGAAAAAGAGCTTGATACAATATTGGATAATATAGGTTTACCTGCAAGTTCTTTGAATTTGGCATTTATGGACAGTTCTCAAATCGGTGTGGGGGATGGAGAAATTCTTATAGCTTTAAAAGAAAATCATAAACCCACAAAAGGATATGTTAAAAAATTAAGAAAAACTCTAAATGAAGAGCATCCGGATTCGGTATTTTTCTTCCAGAATGCTGATATGGTCGGAAAGATTTTGAACTTCGGCTTAGCTTCTCCGATTGACGTCCAAATTCAGGGTAAAAATATTGTAGACAATTATAAATTAGCTGTAAAAATGCTTGAGGATATTCGGAAAATAAGGGGTGTAGCTGATGCTCATATTCATCAGATAACTGACGCTCCTGAATTAAAAATTGATGTTGATAAAGTTCGCGCATCAATGATGAATTTATCTCAAGAGACGGTTTCCAGAAATGTCTTAACAGCATTAACTTCAAGCGGACAGGTTGCACCTAATTACTGGGTAGACCCTGAAAACGGAGTTAACTATACTCTTGCTCTTCAAGTTCCACAATACAATGTTGATACAGTTAAGAATGTAATGGATGTCCCTGTAACTTATAGTAATAAAAAACCTGTAAGATTATCAAACGTTGCAACAGTAACTTCCGGAGTGACATCAAGTGTCGTTAACCACTATGACATTATGCCGGTATTTGATATTCTGATGAATTTGCAGGATAGAGATCTTGCAGGCGTTGCTGCTGATGTAAATAAAGTGGTTAAAAAATATCAAAAAGAAGCTCCGAGAGGTACATTTATAAATATTCACGGTCAAGCAAAATCTATGAATTATGTATTCACTTCCCTACTTTCAGGTCTAATGCTTGCATTAATTTTGGTCTACTTACTGATTGTTGTAAACTTCCAATCTTGGAGAAATCCTTTCATTATAATAACTCCTGTACCGCTTGCACTATCAGGAATTTTGTGGATGTTATTCGTATCTGATACAACGTTTAGTGTTCAGGCACTTATGGGTTCAATAATGGCAGTAGGTGTATCTTGCGCAAACTCAATTTTGGTAGTTTCGTTTGCAACAGATAAAATGAAAGCAGGATATTCTTCTGTAAGAGCTGCAATACAAGCAGGTTATACAAGAATAAGACCTGTAATTATGACAGCTTCTGCAATGATTTTGGGTATGTTACCGATGGCCTTGGGAATAGGTGAAGGCGGAGAACAGAATGCTCCTATCGGAAGAACGGTAATCGGAGGCTTGGTATTTGCAACTTATGCAACACTTGTTATTGTTCCTATGTTGTTTGCAATTTTAAATAAAAATAAGAAATTTGAGGTAATAAATGATGAAAACTAGTCATAAAATAATTATTGCAGTTGTTGCGGTATTCTTCTTAATTGGAATAATTCCGAAAATTGTAAGATTTTTTGTAACTTCGATGAACGCAAAAGAAGCGCAGTATGTTGCAATAGTTGAAAAACCGCAAATTTCTGACGGTATTGATAATTTGGAGCTTTCAGGTGAGCTGAAACCTTATTTGCAGACGGAAATTTTTTCCAGAATAAACGGGCTTGTTAAAAACAGGTATGTAGAATTAGGTCAAAAGGTTAAAAAAGGTCAAATTCTTGCAGAAATCGATACTCCTGATTTGGATGCAGAGGCTGCCAGTGCGAAATCTGCTTTGATATCAGCAGAAAAGAGGTTAATGGAAACTAAATATCAATATGATTACGCTTCAAGAACTTACGAAAGATATAAGAATTCTGCAAAAGATGGTGCAATTTCAACTCAGGATTTGGAATCTAAATATAATTCTTATAAAACTTCCGAAATGAATTGGCAGGGCGCAAAAGCTGATGTTGATAAGGCAAAAGAAGATTATAACAGATTGCTTGCTCTTCAAGGTTACAAACAAGTAGTTGCACCGTTTGACGGGGTTATAAGCAAATATAATATAGATGCAGGCGCAAATGTTGTGGCAGGCGGAAGCACCACAAGTACAAGTTTGTTTGAAATTCAGCAGATAGATAAATTCAGAGCTACCATATTTGTTCCGCAAAGTTATGTAAGATTTATTAAAGATAATCAGGAGGTTGACGTTTATATTCCTGAAAATCCTGCACAGAAGATTAAAGGAA
Organism: Candidatus Gastranaerophilales bacterium; assembly: GCA_944323165.1. Classification (GTDB taxonomy): domain Bacteria; phylum Cyanobacteriota; class Vampirovibrionia; order Gastranaerophilales; family Gastranaerophilaceae; genus CAG-196. The sequence goes on from CALURK010000004.1 coordinate 114,919, forward strand.
AAATCTCACAAATTTCAGGTAAATTAGATAACGTATCAAGAACTATGGAGGTTGCTTTAATTATTCCAAATGACAATAAATCAGGATTATATAGCGGTTTGTATGTAAAAACAAATCTTGATTTGAAAGGAAAACAAAAATTAATAACCATTAATCCGTCTTGTCTAATGACTTTATCAAGTCCGGATCAGTATGTTGCAGAGGTTAATCCTGATGACTCAACCGTACATTTCATAAGAGTAAAGCAAGGTAAAGATTTCGGTGACAGAATTGAAATTCTTGAAGGTTTGAAAGGTAACGAATTACTTATTACAAATCTTACCGATGATTTGAAAGACGGGCAGAAGGTTAAATTTAAAGAAGACTAAAATTATTTTTAGGATCCAGTTAGTCCGTCAGTGCCTTTTTTGTAATTATCTTTGATATATTGCTGGCGTTCACGAACTTTAATTAGGGTTTCCATATCCATTTGGTGAATTTTTCTTTTATACTGGATTTCTTTTAGTTCTTGTTCAAACTTTTCAGCTTCTTTAGCTTCTTTTTCCTTCGATTTAGCAAGCTCTTTAGCTCTCTTGACTTCAAAGTTTACTTCAGAAGGCGGTATTACTTCGTCGTCTTGCGCCAATCTATAACCAACAGTTGATACAGGGAAATTTGAGCCTGATAAAGATTCTAATTTCGAATTTTTGCCATCAACATCAATGCTCCATGTTCCTAAGAACTTCGGCACATCTCCAGTGTAGGCGTAAGCGCATACAATAATTCTATTGTCATCATTTGCATCAAAACCCATCGGATAAATATCCCAGCGCTTTTCATCAAAATCAACTCCGCCTGCCATTGCCCAATAATTTACGATAGCGTCCCTGATTTGAGGTAATTTCTTAGCTTCTTTGGTCTTAAAATCATATACCCACAAATCTGTTTTCCAAATCCCATCATGTCTATGCCCAACTTTTTCTTTTACAGCGAGTTTGGTATTATCGCTTGAAAAATCAATAGGAGTAAGGGTTCTGAATATGAATTTAGTGTCGATATCTTTAGAAGTCGAAATTAAAGGCTTTTCTTCTCTGTTTACTATGTTTGCTTTCTTTACTTTTTCAATATCAGAAAGAGAAGAATCCAAGTTTATTAAAAATAAATCACAAGAAGTGCAGTCAGATTGGGCATAATAATAAACAGCAGGATAAACAAGCTTTGTGAAATCACCTGATACAATACCTTGAGCGTTTATTTGTCTGTCAAAATTTAATTTTCTGGGTAATGTAAGCTCAGGACTTCCCACGGGGTCATTGTATTTTACAAGCTTAAACTTCTTTTGAGGAATATAAACCATATTTTCATCTTTGGGCATATTGGCTTTATCCAAAATTTCATCATTTATTTCTTTTTTAGATTTTCCTCTTGATAATGCTTCATATTCTTCGACTGTCATATAGCCGGATTTTGGCATACGACTTTTTTCATATTTTTCTTTTTCATCGACTTTGTCTACTTCATTTAAATATATAGTTTCAGCTACAACATGATCTGACCTTTTAATGAAAGGATATTTCAGCTGCTGAAAATGAACTTTCATAGCCATAAACATACCGGCTAAAGCTTCAAACATTAAACAAGTCCCTCTTTCATTGCTGTAACTGTTGCCTGAGTCCTTGATGTTACACAAAGTTTTTGTAGAATACTATGAACGTGAGCTTTTGCAGTTGCTCTTGTAATCACAAGTTTATCTGCAATCTGCGGGTTAGAAAGCCCTTCAACCATAAGCTCCAATACATCAAGTTCGCGCTCAGTAAGCCCATAAGAATTTGGAGATTTTTTGATTTCCGGAGTCGTAACTATTTGTTTTTGAGGTTTTTGCAGATTTGAAAAAACCAGTCTTGCAATATTCGGATCAATCCAGCCTACACCTTCGTATACTGCTTTTATTGCAGAAATTGTTTGTTCGGGAGTTGCACCTTTCATAATGTATCCGTCTGCCCCAGCCTTAAATGCTTCAAAAACATCATTCTCGCTGTCACGTGATGTGAAAATCAAAACTTTAACATCAGGATTAAAGTCTTTAATTCTTTGGGTAGCTTCTATTCCGTCGATATTCGGAAGTCCGATATCCATTAAGATTACGTCAGGATTTGTATCTCTTGCCGCCTTAATTCCATCCAAACCGTCTGCTGCTTCTGCGCATAATTCTATCCCCTCAGCCTTATCAAGAAGCATTGATAAGCCCATACGATACAATTCGTGATCTTCCACTAAAAGAACATTTATCATACTAAACTTTCCTTTTTAACTTTTGGTTCAAAACCTTTTGTTACTGTATCCGTAAGCAGAAAAGAAAATTCGCTCCCCTTGTTAAGAGTGCTCTCAAGCCAAATCTTACCTCCGTGAGATTCAATAATCTGGCGTGAAAGATATAGCCCCAGTCCTGTTCCTGTTGAACGCTTTTTGCTTGTTCCTTGTGAAAAACGCTGGAACATATTAGGAATGTCTTCTTGCGGAATACCGCTTCCATTATCAGATACAGAAAATATTAAATCTTTTCCTTCATTTTTTAGTGTAATTAAAACTTTTCCGCCCTCTTGAGTGTAATTTATTGCATTTCCGCATAAATTACAAATAACACGCCTGATTTCGCTTCTATCTGCATTAATTTCCATGTCTTTGTTAGTACAATCTATACTGAAATCAATGTTTTTAGATTGAGCAAGCGGTAAAAGCTCGTGATAAACCTGTTCGGTCAAATTATAGATATTGAAATTTGTTTTAGCTAAAGTTAATTTTTCAGCCTCATACTTATAAACTTCTAATAAGGCGTTTACCAGACCAAGCAAATCCTCATTACTTTTTTGCATTGTAGCAAGAAGCATTCTTTGCTTTTCATCAAGCTCACCTAATGCTCCGTCTAAGAAGAATTTTAATGTTTGAATTGCTGCAAGAAGCGGTGTGCGCAAATCGTGAGTCAATGTTGCAATAAAATCATCCCTCAATTTATCAGACTTTTTCTGCTCAGTAACGTCACGAATTACCCCTACAAATCGCTTAAACTCATCATCAGGATTAATTCTTGCGAAGCTTATTTCTACAGGAGTTTCAACATTACTCAACGGATTTTTTATATGAAAATCTCTTAAAAGTAATTCGCTTTCATCAAGTTTATGCAATTCCTTTGAAATAAAAGTTTTTTTAGAGAATAGGTAATCATCAATAGATGTTGATATTATTTTGCTGCCTACAAGCCCTATAAGGTTTTCACAAGCAGGGTTAACTTGTTCGATGATACCGTCCTCGTTTATGATAATTATTCCGTCTGCACAATAATTGAAAAGTCCTTCTAATTTTGCATTAGATTGTTTTAAATCTGCAGTTCTTTCTTCTACAATTTGTTCAAGATTGTGAGAATATTTTTCCAATTCTTTTTTTGCAACTTCAAGCTCCGAAATTTTCTTTCTAAGTTCGCTTAAAAGATAACTTCTCTCAATTCCGTTTTTGATATTCAAAATTAAATCATCATTATCCCAAGGTTTTTCAATATACCTGTATAATCCGATTTCATTAATTGCCTTGATTGCGTTTTCTTTGTCAGCATATCCTGTAAGCAAAATCTTACTGACTTCCGGATACATCTTTTTTACTTCACTTAAAAACTCAAGTCCATTCATCTCCGGCATCAAAAAGTCCGAAATGACTAAATCTGGGGTGTTTGTTTTTAGAAACTCGATTGCTTCTTTGGGGTTATTAAAAAAATGTGCATCCGAGAACCCTTCAACTTTTAATAATGTTTTAAAAGCTGAAGTAACTATTTTTTCATCATCGACTACGACTATTTTCCCCATATCCATAATTTTATATTACCCCAAACAATACGTTTAGACAAATTATTAACAATTATGAATATTATGTTATAATCTAATGTGTGTTTTAAATTTTAAATAAGGAGAATTTATAAAATGGCAGAAGCAAAATTACTCGCAAGTATTCAAAGAACTGATACGGAACAATTACAAATTTCGATTTCTGAATATAGAGGAAAAAGTTATTTTAATTTAAGAATATTCTATACAACAGATGACGGTGCAACTTGGCTTCCGACAAAAAAAGGTGTTACTTTTGCTCCTGATCAGTTAGATATTTTATCTGAAGCAATTGAAGAAGCTAAAAAAGAATTTATGACCGAGGAGTAAATAAGGGGGAATATTGGGGCGTAAATATTGTTTGACCTTAATTTAATCCTGCAAGCTTGGTGTATTTTGGTTGGAATTTGAATCTACAAGGCTGATGCCCCATTTTTATGTGGGCAGCTATCTTTGTGCGTACATTCTGTCATACGTCCCCTATTACGTAAACGGTAGCAACACATAGCCAACCTGCCATTGATGTGAAGATGTAACAAATATTATATTATTGTAACAATTTTATAAAATTTATTAAAGTTTTTTATAAAAATGTCGATATTGAAAATAAGATGTAATTCCTTATGAGGTATAAATGGATTTCTCATATTACGATAATGATAAAAAATTAACCAAATTAAATCTTAAAGTCGGCGCTAAATTGGATAGTTTAAGTATAAATAATTCACAACTTAATTCGATTTTCTCAAAGATTGATGATGGAGATGGTAGAATTACAAATCGAGAGGAATTAACTAAGCTTGAAAAACTTTTGCATATAGCGGATGGGATTATTAATCAAAAACACAAAGATAAAATTTTAGAAAATGATGAGTTAAGTGAAGTAATAAAGCAAATAGATGAAGGCAAGATAAACTTGGCTGGCTCCAGCGATTCATCAATATCACGAGAAAACGTTATACAGGAAGCTACGTTCTCAAAAGAAGATTATAGAGCAATAAAAAATAATGAAGCCGATAGTGAGTCAATACTGCAAAAATATATTGATAAAATCAAAGAATCTTTGCAAAAGTATCATAATTATGATGAGAGGTTTCCTGAAAATAGGTATGAAGTAGAAGTTATTTATGATGGAAAATTTTTTAGATCTTTTGTGTACGATAAAGAATTTGCCAACTTGAAAAAAGCTAATCCACAAAAATTACAGAAATCTATTGATGAATTTATAGGCGGAAATTTTGATGTTATTTACGATATAGAAAATCCTGTTGAATTTTTGGAAGCATACAGAAAGAAATCCGGCGGAAAAACTATGTTTTCAGAATTAATGGCAAGCTATGAAAATGGGCAATTATCCTCTAATGATATGAAGAATTATTTTCGCTCTTTAGAGAGTAAATTTGAAAAGTACGAACGTGAATATAAAGCTGCAAATTCAGATGATAAATTCGACAACGTTTATAGTTTTTTCTATGGCGATTATTTCAAACTAAGTAACCGAATTATAAACCATGTTGAGCATGAAGAGTATCTACAGTATCAATATGAAAACAATGATATTAATAGAGAACAAGTTCTCGATTTACAGAATTTTATAAAAGAAAATTATAATATTGAGATAAATGAATACATAGCAGCAAAGATAATAGACATAAACGATTATGATTACGGAATTTTTGAGGGCGATTTTGAAGAATTAAAAAATTATTATAAAAATTGTCGTAAAAGAAGTATAGACAATGTTTATGTTCTTGATGAAAATACTGAAAGCAATATAGATAAAAATCAAATTAAAGAAATACAGAATATTGTAAAAGAGAGATTTAATGAAGAAATATCGGATGCAAAAGCTGTCAGCATGATTAAGACTTATTTGCGCAGAAATGGGGAGTCAAAGGGTTTTGATTTAGATAGATTTAAAGCAGATTGTTTAAGTGGAAAGATATTTAAAGAATATCATGTAAAAGATTTTGAAAATTATTTAGAAACAAGAGTTGAATACGAAGGTCTTATCGAAAATGATTCTCTTGCTACGCTGGAGGAAGCTGCACAAACTACAGAAATTGAATATGGACGCTACAATTTTGATATTCATAAATCAGAAGTAGCAGACTTAGCATATCAATCAGAAAAAATGATAAGACAAGCCGAAAAAGAGTTACAAGTTACGAAGAATGATAACAAAATTGTTATAAAAAATCGTTCAACTGGTAAAAAAAGAGAAATTGATTTGAATCAGCTAACTTCAAAATTAGACAATGAACATCGGCAAATGATACTCAATGCTCTTAGTGGTTTTAATAAACTATCGTTATGGGAATTTGCCATGGAAACGACAAATGGTATTGGGACAGATGTTCACGACCCAAAACGCTCTTTGGCTGAATATAACATAGATAAAGATATAATAAATATAAATGTTAACGTTCAAAAGGATGTAAGTACAAATGATTTGCTTCATGAAATGGTTCACGCAATGATGGCAACAGTAATTGACGGAAAAAATACATCCAATGAACCTTTGTTTAAAGAATTTGCCGATACTTATGCAGAAGAACAAAAAGTACATAAAGAAAAACGATTACGAAATGGTTCAGCGGATGGGTCTAATTACACATATTGTGCACAAAACATTATGGAATTTGCCGCAGAAGCAGGATGTTTGTGGCTTAGTGGTAAATCTCATTCAGAATTTACTATTGCAAAACATTTTCCAAAGTCATATAGATTGTTCATTCAACTGATAGAAAAAATTCGTGCTCAAAAAAACGGACGTACAACCAGTACATAAGTACGGAGAATGTTGTTTGGACATACCTGCACAATAAAGAAATTGTAGGTTGGGGTTTCTTGAACTACTCCCCTGAAACAAAAATTTAAATAAAATTTTAACAAAAATTCTGTTATGAGGTATAATATGAACGATATGCAAGATGAATTTATAGCAACAGTTTCACACGAATTGAGAACCCCTCTTACTAGTATAAGAGGGTTTTCTCAAACTTTGCTTAATTCTTGGGATAAGATTGATGACAGTAACAAAAAGAAATTTATAAAAATCATAGAGGATCAGTCGAACAGGCTTATTCATCTTGTGGAAAATGTGCTTTCTGTATCCAAAATGAACGCAGGAGAAGATGTTTTAAAAAAAATTGATGTTAATAATGTCATAAAACAAATTATTCCGATGTTCGTTGAACAGTATAAGACCAGAAATTTTAAATTAAATCTGTCACAGGATTTGCCTCCTTCAAGACTTGATGAAGACAAATTCCAACAGATAATGACAAATTTAATAGATAATGCGGCTAAGTATTCTGATAGCGGAAAAACTGTTACCATATTTACAGGTTTGGAAGGGAATTCTATAGTTATAAAAGTTAAAGACGAGGGAGTCGGAATAAAAAAAGAAGATTACGGAAAGGTATTTAAGAAATTTTCGCGTCTTGAAAATCACCTTACGAGCACAACCCAAGGAAATGGGCTTGGACTTTATATAACTAAGCAGCTCGTTGAAAAAATGAATGGTGAAATCGGTTTTGAAAGCGAAGAAGGTCTAGGAACAACATTTTGGGTTAAGGTTCCTGTTTATAATCAAGAGGAGGCTTTAAGATGCTCTCGTTTGTCTTGATTATTGATAAGAGAAAAGAACTTTCAACAAAGTATAAAAAGAGTCTTGAGGATGAGCAGACTACTGTTATTAATGCAAGAAATCTTAAAGATGCAATAGAAATAGTGAGCAAAAATGAACCGGATTTGATTATTGTATCAGACAGTATTGATGAGGATTTAGCAACATTTTGCGAAAAAATACGTTCGTTAACTTATAACACAAGACCTACAATAATTGGGCTTTCTAAATCGGCGGATATAAACGATAGAATAAGAGTTTTAGGAAGCGGTGCAGACGATTTTTTGAGTGAACCGGTAAATATTGAAGAGTTTAAGATGCGAATAAGAGCCCACCTTAGACGAGATATTGAATCAAATTCAGACAGTGTTACGCTTTTGCCTAACAAGAAATTTGTAATTAAGGCTTTAAAACGACTTATAAATAATGATAATAAATCTGCATCTTTGTTAATAAGTGTCGAAAATTTGGAAAATTATAAAAGTGTATATTCCGATATCGCAGGAGGGAAGCTTCTCCAAACCTTTGTTGCTATAACCAGATCAGCTTTAGATAAAAACGATTTTTTAGGGCAGTTGGACGAAACAAATTTTCTTATTTTAACAAATCCATATAGTGCAGAAAAAATGGCAGCGTTCTTGACTTTTGCATTTGATACAGTCGCACCTAAATTTTATTCAGAACAGGACGCAAAGCGCGGGTATACTTTGCTTAAAGGGGATAGAGAAGCAGGTATGAGGGCAAATTTTGTGTCTATCTTAATTGGTGGCATTATTGATAATTATGAAATGATTTCTTCTGTGGATAATTTATTGAGTAAATTATATACAATTAAAAAGATAGCAAAAGTTCCTTCTGGCTCGAATTATGCGATAGATAGAGTAAAGCTAACCGGCGAAAACTCGGTAGTAGTTCCGACTGTTAATAGAAGTGTTTATATAAAAGAACCTGATGAAGCACTTTCTTTGTTGTTAAAAACGACATTAGAGCTTCAGGGTTATGAACTTATCAATAATTTGAATTTGGAATCAAGTGAACAACCTGGGATTATCATATTAGACAGCGAGGATGATTTATCGGGGCTAAGCTTTTGCAGGGATTTGAAAAGCCGCTTAAATTTTGTAAATACAAAGATTATAGTAACAAGTACTGTTCATGATAAATCTGCAATATTGGATGCAGGTGCTGATTTGTACTTGCCAAAACCTTATGAAATATCAGACTTAATAATGTGGATAGAATATTTTCAAAAGGGAGAATAATAGTGTTGGGAAAAAACTCTTGCAAAAAAAGCTTGATGTGTTATCTTAAAGAAGTACCAATGAAGAAGGTTTGAAATTTAAATAAACGGATATGCGTCCGTAGCTCAGCTGGATAGAGCATCTGCCTTCTAAGCAGAGGGTCGCGCGTTCGAATCGCGCCGGGCGTAAATAAAAAAGGACGGGATTTATCTCGTCCTTTTTTATTTACAATAGATAGCGATGAGAGCGCACAATAGCGTAGCAATTTAAAGTGTTTTGCGGATTTTTTATTGTTGTTATGATTCCTTTAAATGTTTAAAGTGTTTGTAGATATATAAAATTCCAAGAACACCGAAAATTACTACAATCAGAATATCAAATTTGTGCCAAAGGTGCTTAAATATTTCCATATTTTGTCCGAACTTTACGCCAACGTAGACAAGTAAATAGCTCCAGACAAGAGAGCCTAAAAATGTAAGAGTAAAGAATATACGTTTTTTTGCTCTCAAAATGCCTGCAGGTAGTGAGATGAATGTTCTGACTACCGGTAACATTCTGCATAAGAAGAAAGCCCAATCTCCGTATTTTTCAACCCATTTATCGGCTTCGTCCAAATCTTTGCGGGATACTAAGAAATATTTGCCATATTTTTCGACGAACTTACGTCCGCCGAAGTAGCCCAAATAATAAGAAGGGATTGAACCCAATACGCAGCCAAAGGCTCCTGCCCAGGCTGCTATATGGAAATTCATTTCACCTTTACTTACAATATATCCGGCAAAAGGTAAGATTGCTTCGCTCGGGAGCGGAATATTACAAGATTCTATTGCCATCAAAAGGCTTATTCCAAAAGGCCCCATTACTGTGATTACATGTTCTATAAAGCTTACTAAATGCGCTAAAATTAAATTTATATATTCCATAAAACTCCCTTTATTTTACCTTTTGTATAATAACAAAAAAATATCTGAAAATGAAATCTCTCCACCCTATCCCTTTTTGTCCAAGAGGGTATTTATGCTGTCATAAATCTTTTGAAAAACTTGATTAGGCGCAAGTTTGGGACATCTTCTAAGGGTGTTGCCTTTGTTATACGAAATTAAAACATCTGTTAATTCGTCAATCGGCTTAATTATATTTTTGGCAAGAGTTCGCATAAGTATAATTCCAAGCCCCCAAGTCATTATTGCTAGAAAAACTATAACCCAGCTTGCGGCAGAGCTTAGTTTTTTTGCTTTCAAAGCTGCATCTTTCATCGCAAGTCGATTTAGTCTGGATAATTCTATAATATTATCAACAGTAACTTCTCTTAAATTAGGATTATTGAAGCTTGATTTGTAATTCTTTTCAATTTTTTTTATAGCTTCAGCTTCACCCTGTTCGGTAATATTTGCTTCACCGTCTTTCAGTGCTTGTTCAAACAGGTTAATATCCTTTTTGACAGTTAAAGCCGACATCATCTGCTCTGTTATATAAAGCGATTGAGTATTATGTTCGTTAATTTGTTCAATCGCAGGAGCTAACCTTAAAAAACCTCTTATACCTGCGATTGCAAGAAGGGTTGAAAATATTAACAGTAGTATGAAAGATGAGTAGAAAGATTTTGAAAAATTCATTATTTATTCTCCTCAATCATTTTGGCAATTGCATCTTCTGTGCATACAAGAAGAAGTTTATCTTTGGTGTTCAAAACTTCATTTGGGAAAGGTCTTGTAAGCTTGTTTCCTTTTTTAATGGCAGCAACTATTATTCCGTATTTATTAGGAAGAGCAAGTTCAATAAGGGTTTTTCCTTCCATAAACGGTTGAACATTTATCTCCAATAGCTGAATATTTTCAGAAGTTTCATCGTTTATGATGTTTTGGAACAAAATTTTATATGCAAATTTTCTTCCGTATTCAGCATCAGGGTTAATAACGCTTTTTGCTCCTACAGCTTTCAAGATTCTTTCGTGAATTTTATCAGTAGCTCTTGCAATAACATTTTCGCATCCCATTTGTCTTAGGATTGCTGTTGTAAGGATAGAAGGTTCTCTTGCACCGATTGCGCAAATAACAACATCTCTTTCTTTCGGACAAAGTTTTGCAACAGCAGTTTCATCCGTAGCATCAAGGCAAATCGCATCATCAAGAAAGCTTGCAGCTTCTTCAATAATTTCTTTATCGTTATCTGCTGCGATAACTTCTGCACCTTTTTCGGAAAGTGTTCTTGCAAGTGACATTCCAAACTGACCTAAACCTATTATCAAAACTTGAGTTGCCATTAATTTTATCTCCTATGTTAATGAAATTTTTGCATCAGGATAACTGACTCGAGTATCAGTTATCTTGGAGTTTAAGTAGCACAACAATGTTGCAGGAGCTACCCTTCCTAAAAACATTGTTGCGATTATAATTATTTTCCCGACTCCGTCGAGTGCTGTTGTAGCGCCCATTGTGAGTCCGACAGTGCCGAGCGCAGAAACCGCTTCGAAAATTAATTTTAATGGATTTGCACTCTGGGTTGTAAGAAGCATTAGTATTGCAATTGTAAGTATTAAAAAATAAACTACAGTAAGAGTAATTGCTTTTTGTATTGTATCAAGCCTTATTGCTCTGTTTCTAATAATATTATTTTCGCCTTTTAAAGTATTCCAGAAAACGAGGAAAAATACACCAATAGTAGTTGTTTTCAAACCGCCTGCGGTACTTCCGGGTGAGCCGCCGGCTATCATAAGAGCGTTCATAAGAAGGAATGTTCCCATATTAATATTGCTTAAATCGACGGAATTAAACCCCGCAGTTCTTGCGGTAACTGATTGAAACCAGGCATTGTTTATTTTATCCCACATACTTAAACCGCTCAAAACTCCGTTGTATTCGGAGATAAAGAAAAACAGAGTTCCGAAAAAGAGTAAAACAATTGTTGTATAAAAAACTATTACGGAAACCGGCGGGAGCTTCTTTTTTCTGAATAAGTTAACAAGAGTTACGCATATTGCAGGGGAAATTCCGCCTAAGATTATAAGAAAAGATATTGTATAAATGATTACAGGATAATGGTTATAGCTTACGAGATTATCATTAGTAAAGAAAAATCCTGCGTTACAGAATGCTGATACTGCGGAGAAGATGCCGTATTTTAATCCTGTAAAAATATTGTGTTCTATTATGGAAAATGCGATGGTTAGAATTATTGCGCCTGTGAGTTCCACAAGAAATGTGTATTTAAAAATAAGTATAAGCGAATTTTTAATATCTTCTTTGCTTTCCGCTTCAAAAATATATCTTGCGGTGCGCTCGTGTGTAAGCGACATTCTCTTGCCCAGAAGGATAAAGACTATTGAGCTTATACTCATAATTCCTAAACCGCCGGCTTGAATAAGAAGCATTACAATAAATTGTCCTAGAAATGTGAATTTGTCTCCAAAATCCACTACAGAAAGTCCCGTAACGCAAACTGCACTGACCGCAGTAAACATTGCATCAATAAACGAAACTCCATGTGGAGAGGCAAACGGAAGATATAATATAATTCCACCCAAAAAGCACAACAGCAAAAAAGTTACCGGAAGAATTCTTTCAGGATATTTTAGCAAAAAATCTAGTTGGTTTTTTGATTTATTCAAAAAAAGAATATTATTTTTCTCTTTCATTTATAATCTGACCCTTGTTAAAAAGTATATCATAAAATTTAAAAAGCTTAGATTTTTACGTTAAAGAATCTTGCTTATGGTATTATATAGAAAAAAGGAGAGTTATATATGTTAACTAAAAATTCATCATTAAAAACAACTTTTTCAGGTGTAGACTTTTCTAAGTACTCATCTAAAGTATCTGAATTTGTAAAAGAATTTTCAAGCCGTGCAAATCAACCCGGTAAATTCTTAAATTGGGTTAATTTGCCTCAAGAACAAGCTAAAAGAATAGATGATATTTATTCTTTAGCAGCTAAACTAAAGGCTCAAACAGGAATTGATAAACTTAGCGTAATCGGTATTGGCGGTTCTAAACACACTGTTGAACACATGTTAGGAATCAACGGTCTAAACATTTGCGCTGATAAAGTATTCTTCTATTCAGATGTTGATTCAATCAGCTTTGCAAGATTTTTAGAAAAATTAGGTAATGATGTTCTAAATTCAAATTACTTAATCGCATCAAAGTCAGGTTCAACATTTGAAACAAAAGACGGATTTTTAAGAATTCAAAAAATGCTTGAAGATGCTTATATTGCAAAAGGTCAATCTGTTGAAGAAGCTAAAAAATCAACAGCAAAACACTTTATCGCAGTAACTGACAAAAACCCTGAAAAGAGCGAACTCAGAAGAACTTCAAACGAAAACGGCTGGTTAGGCGATTTATACATCCATGATGATGTTGGCGGAAGATTTTCAGCTTTTGATGATCACGCTTTATTTACACTTGCATATGCCGGCATGAGCAAAGAAGATATGAAATCTATGCTTATGTCTGCTCAAGAAATTTCTTCACTTTCACTTTCTGATGATTTAGAAATAAATGATGCTTTAAAAGAAGGTATTTTCTGGGCTGATGCGAAGTTAAACGGAATAGACGCTTCGGTTCATCAATATATGGGCTCAATGTTTGAAAACACAGTTTACTGGCATGCACAAATGCAGAATGAATCAGTTAAAGATACTCTAAAACAGGTTGCAAAGGTCCCTGATGCAATGCACCACTCAGCAGAAGCACACTTCAACCCTGCAAACAAACTTGTATTTGCTCTTACTGTTCCTGTAGATAAGGGCGAATGTTCAGAAAACGCAGAAGCTTATATTGGCGCATTAACTAAGTCTTACGAAGTAACAGGCGCTTTCTTTAAAGAATATGTAGAAACTTCAAAACTTGGTTTAACTCCTCAAGCTGCAGGTGCAGTAACTCAATTGAGAGCATTTGCAACAGTTTACCAAGAAATCGTTGAAGCTGTTATGCAGGGACGTAAGCTTCCGGAAGTTTTAGATAGTGTACTTCAACCGCACGTAGAATTTTATAAGAAGAATTTAAAAGGCGGAGTTGTTGTTCCTGGCAGAATTTCTTAGTGGAAAAGGGGTAAGGGGGTAAATTTTATATTTTAAATTTCTCCAAAAACTCCTATACCAAACATTAATAGAGCGGGCGAATTAGTGAAACAAATTCGCCCGTATTTTAATAATTATTAGTTTGCTTTTTTTACAATAATCGTATTTTCTTCAACACTGATTTCTACAGAATCTTTTTCAGGGTTTATATTCAGCAATCCTAAAATCGGTTTAGACAGTACCAAACCATAGCCCCCGCCTCTTTTAATAAGCTGTTTATGAATAAGGTTCTTTTTTGCATGGATGTTTGAAGCTTTTGTTATATATAGAATGTTTTTCTTTATATTTAATTCTACTCTACGCTCATCTGGATTTATGCCGAGCATTTCAGTAAATAGTTTATTTATATAAATTATCCAAGAATTTCCATTTACTGTTAGATTTTTGTTCAAAACTTTTCCTTTGTATTTTTATTTTTCAATCATGTAAAAATCTTTTGGGAGTTTTGCTGCAATCTCATTTACAAAATCTCCGGCTTTCATTGAAAAAGCTTCTGCGATTTTAAAAACAGTTGTAAGTTGAGGATCTTTCTTTCCTCTTTCAGCTTCACTTAAAACTGATAGCGATATATCATTTTCACTACAGAACTTGAACATACTCTGCTCCCCGCGGTGTTCTTTTATGGTTTCAGCCAGAGCGTTACGTATAAGTTTCTTTTTATTTGCTATTTTACTATTCATAATGATAATGTTAAAATATTATTATAATTTTCGCTTTCGCGAACACGATATGGTAAAATGGTATAAAAATATATGTCTGTGGAAGATTTAAATATAGAATACGGATATTTTTTGGATTATTTGGATAGAACTCTTAAGATTTTGCATGAAATGATTGATTCTGTTGAAAAAGAGTTGTATGGAGAAGTCGGATTTGCAGAAGAAATTAGTCAGAGAGCAAAAATGCTTGAAGGTAATTTATTTTACCTGATTCATTATGAATTGAAACTTAGGGATTTTATTAGTGAGGTAAATACAATTGTTTTCCGTGAAAACGCGTATAAAGTTAAAGATAATGTTATAGATTTCCCTTATATTTACGATGAGGTTATTTATGTATATGAGGGCGAGAGCTTAAAAGAATGTTTAAAAAAATATTTGAAAAAAAATAAGGAATAGTAATAAGTGAAGCAATTTGTTATAATGTATTTATGGAGCTTATTAAGACGTCTGATTTTAGTGTTATTTATGATGATATGCTATCCCAGTTTCCGACTTCTGAGATGAAGAGTTTGGAAATTTTTCAGAGTATTTCCGGGGTCAATTACTATATCTATAAAGTTATTGAAAAAGTTCCTGTCGGGTATGTTGTTATTTTTGAATATCAGGACTTTATATTTATTGATTATATTGCAGTGTATAAGAAATTCCACTCTCAAGGTTATGGGGGTAAGATTTTAGAGAAATTAAGGGAGGTGTTTCGGGATAAAAAAGGATGTTTTCTTGAGGTAGAGAAGCCTGATTTAGAGAACTTTAATACAATAAGAAGAATTGATTTTTATCAAAAACATGGAGCAAAAAAGCTTGATATAAACTATCTTTATCCTAATGAAAAAGGGTTTTTACCTATGGATTTGTACTATATCAGTTATGGCGCTGAACCTGATAGTAATGAGATTAAGAGTTTTATTACAAAATTATTTGAAGTTGTGCATAAGGACATAAATCATTCTAGTGAAATTTTAGAAAAAATATTTTAAATGTGTGTTATAAATTTAGATTTTGTGGAATATAAAAATTAGAGGTGTTTATATGAAATACATTTGGCTTTATGTAGTTGCAGTAATTGCATCCTTAGGTGGATTATTGTCCGGATATGATACCGGAGTAATATCAGGTGCTTTATTATTCATAAATGAAACGTGGATTTTGCCTGATACTTTGCAGGGATTTTTAGTAAGCTCTGTTTTGATTGGTGCAGTTATTGGTGCTGCAACTAACGGAGTTTTAGCCGATATTTTCGGACGTAAAAAAATTATTATGGCAACTGCTGTAATATTTATTTTAGGCTCACTAATGTGTGCATTTGCTCCTAATGTTTATATTCTAATATTATCGAGAATTTTTGTAGGGTTCGCAGTTGGTATAGTTAACTTTATTGTACCGCTTTATCTTTCAGAAGTTTCTCCGAAGAATTTGAGGGGAACGCTTGTTTCTCTTTATCAGTGGGCGATAACTGCAGGAATTTTGTTTTCGTATTTCATAAATGCCGTTTTTGCACAAGCTGTTTACAATTGGCGTTGGATGCTTTTTGCAGGTGTTGTTCCGGGGTTAATACTGTTTATCGGAATGTGCTTTATGAAAGATACTCCAAGGTGGCTTGTGTCTAAAAACAGAGATGGAGAGGCAAGAAAGGTTTTTGCTAAGATTGAACCTGATATTGACGCTGATTCAGAGATAAAAGAAATAAGAGAAACTTTGGTCGACAATAAGTCTGATAAAAAATTCAGATTATCAAAATGGATGATAATGCCGTTTGTGGTTGGAATTGGCATTATGTTTGCTCAAATTTGTACAGGTATAAATACCATAATATATTATGCTCCGACTATCTTTAAGACAGCAGGTTTTGACAGTAACATTACGGCAATATACGCTACAACAGGTATTGGAATTGTAAATTTTGTTATGACAATTGTTGCCGTATTCTTTACCGATAAGCTTGGAAGAAAACCTCTTTTATATTTCGGATTAACAGGTGTTATGATTAGTTTATTTGCACTTGGAACTTCATTTGCTTTTGCTGATATTTTAGGCGATAGCTTGAAATGGGTAGCTGTCGGAAGCCTTGTAACTTATATAGTTTGTTTTGCTATGAGTTTGGGACCTATTGGCTGGATTTTAGTATCAGAAGTGTTCCCTCTGAAAATTAGAGGTGTTGCAATGAGTGTATGCACGGTTGCAAACTTCGCTTTTAACTTCTTTGTTGTTGCAAGTTTTCCTGTTCTTTTGCATAGAATAGGAGGAGCTTGGACTTTCTGGATGTTTGGAATTGTCTCAATTCTATGTATAATTTTTGTATACTTCTTTGTCCCTGAAACAAAGGGAATTTCTCTTGAGCAGATAGAGTCTAATTGGAGAAAAGGCGTTAAGCCGAGAGATTTTTAATTAGTCTTTAATTTTATCTCATTGTCTAATTTTTAAACCTAAAACTCTTAATCATAATACAAGGTATGAAAAGAGTTTTAGTTTTAATTATAAGTATAATATTGGTAATTTTCTTTATCGGATATAAGATGTACACTACGAGAAATATGCGTGTGACTGCCGTTTTTGAAAAATTGGAGCCTTTTCCAAAAAATATTGATGTGTACTATAAAGGTTTTAAATTAGGGCGCACTGTTAAAGTATATCCTTCAAAAGATTTTAAAACGACAAGCGTGGATATGATACTTAATGTAAAGGGAATAGATTTGCCTGAAAATATTTCTGCTAAAGTAAGGGTTAAAAACAAAAGAGATTATGTAGAAATAGAATATCCTGACGAGCCTTCTGTAAGTTTGTTAAAAAATCACTCTGTTATAAAGGGCGAAACTTGCCAGAATATATCAAGTTATATCGATGCACAGGCGGAAAACGGAAGTTTGGATGAGCTTAGAGATAACTTGAATACAACAATTCAAACCGCTGCAGTTACTTTAAATTCTTTAACAGAGCTTTTGGACACAACAAACGGTGTTGTAAAGGATTTGAAACCTTCACTTATAGAAAGCGGAAATAATTTGGCAATTGCAAGCAAAAATTTAGCCGATGTAACAGGAGATTTAAGCAAATCTGCAAATACTAATATGATAAGTAATACTTTTGAAAACATAGAACAAACAACTGTGAATATAGAAAGAATGACAAAAAATCTGGAAAATTCTTCTATTGATATTAATGATATAACAGAGAATGCAAACAAAAATACGATGCTCTTGATAAATTGTTTGATAAAAAATATCAATGATATAGTGGTCGGATTTAAAAATACACTTTCAACCCGTTTTGGCGGAATGAAGGTTATGTTTGGAAAACCTATGAGCTAATAAATTATGAATTAGTTAAATAAACTCTGCTTTACATTGTTTCATACTTTCTTGAATTGAAAAAATATTTACGATATCCTTTAGATGTTGTAGATTATTTAGGAATTACAGATGGAAAAAGTTTTGGCAGAGAATGGATTTATAATAGATTTGAGCGATGCTAAAAATACAACACAACTGGTTTTTGAGTTGAGCTCAATAATGGAACATCCTGAAGTAAAGGGTAAAGATGTTCGATTAAAATTAGGAAGTTTGGATTTAAAACAATCGCAACTTTTAAGTATAAAAGCCTTGATAGAATCAATGGATGCGACTTTAGCATTTATAGATACTGTATCAGAACAAACTGAAGCTTCTGCAGTAAGCTTGGGAATAGTTATCTCCAAGGTTTCAGATACAGTAGAGCCTTCAATTGTATGTACTCCAAAGGAAGAAATAAAAGAAGAACCTGTCATAGTTAAGACAGAAGATGAAAGAGATTCTGAAGGTAAGACAATAGAAGTTCACGCAGGTGAGCCGACAAATCCGATTGAAACTGCTTCTGGGGTAGAAGATGTTTATGATGAAGAAACAACAGAGGAGTTATCAGAGATAATACCTTCTGAACACTTTGATTCAGATTTTGAGTTGTTGGCTAAAAATGAAGGTTTATTGAAGCCGGAAGAAACAAGCAAGTATATTTTGTTGGATACAGGAGATGTTTTACCTGAAAGCTCTGAAGAAAATAATGTTAGTACAGAAACTCTTCCGACATTATACATAAATCAAACACTTCGCTCAGGTC
Organism: Candidatus Gastranaerophilales bacterium; assembly: GCA_944323165.1. Classification (GTDB taxonomy): domain Bacteria; phylum Cyanobacteriota; class Vampirovibrionia; order Gastranaerophilales; family Gastranaerophilaceae; genus CAG-196. Next base: position 133,533 of record CALURK010000004.1, read on the forward strand.
AGACTGTAAGTTATGAAGGTAATATTTTGATTATAGGTGATGCTCATCCTGGAAGTGAAATTGTTGCAAGCGGTGACATAACTGTTTGGGGAATTTTGGGCGGTATTGCTCATGCTGGATCTCAGGGAAATGTTACTGCAAAAGTAAGAGCATTAAAGTTAAATGCGATACAATTAAGAATAGCTGGTTTATACGCAAGACGTAATGATACATTGAACGTACCTTATGTCCAGAAAACCAATGAGTTTACTCCAGAGGAAGCTCAAATAGAAGATGGAAAGATAGTAATTTATAAAAAGTTAAGGAGAGATTAATGGCAGGTCGAGTAATAGTAATTACATCCGGAAAAGGTGGAGTAGGAAAAACCACGACGAGTGCGAATATCGGTACAGCTCTAGCTAAAGCCGGATATAAAGTTGTCCTTATAGATACTGATTTAGGCTTAAGAAACCTTGATTTGCTATTAGGGCTTGAAAATAGAATTGTATATACAATTGTAGACGTTATAGAAGAACGTTGTAAATTAAAACAAGCGTTAGTAAAAGATAAGAAAAATCCAAATCTATCTTTATTGGCAGCGGCTCAAACTCGTGATAAGAGTGCAGTTAATGCAGATCAGTTGAAGGAAATTTGTGAAACATTAAAAGAAGAAAATGACTTTGTATTAATCGATTGCCCAGCAGGTATAGAACAAGGTTTCCAGAATGCTGTAGCGGGAGCAAGCGAAGCTATCGTCGTTACAACTCCTGAAATGTCAGCAATAAGAGATGCTGATAGAATTATTGGTTTGTTAGAAGCAAAAGAAGAAATTAAAAGCTACAAACTCTTATTAAATAGGGTTCGTCCAAGCCTGATTAAATCCAATGATATGATGAGTGTGGATGATGTAGTAGAAATTCTTTCGTGTCCTTTAATAGGAATAATTCCTGAAGATACAGGAATCATAACATCTACAAATAAGGGTGAACCAATTGTCAATGATGAAAATGCTTTAGCAGGCAAAGCATACAGAAACGTAGCACAAAGAATTCTCGGTGAAGAAGTTCCTTTCTTGGATTTGGATGAGCCAAAAGGAATTATGGCAAAGATAAAAAATGTATTTGCAAAATTGAAAGCGAAGGTGTAGGATGGGACTTTTCTCTGATATTTATAATACAGTGGCTAAGTTCTTCCGCCCTCAAGAAGGACAGGGTGATGCTTCCAAATCTGTTGCGACAAACAGATTGAAACTTGTTTTGATGCAAGACAGAACCAATTTGACACCAAAAATTTTAGAGCAAATGCGTGGTGAGCTGATAGATCTTTTATCCAGATATGTAGAGTTAGATAAAGAACTCTTGGAACTTAATTTTGAACACGAAGGAGATCAAGTAGCTTTAATGCTTTCAATTCCAGTAATTAGAGCAAAAGATGAAGAAGAAATTGAAGCTGCATTGAGGGCTGAGGCTGAAAAAATTGAAGCTAAGCTTGAAAATAAAGGTAATAATTCCGAAGAGGATGCTCCAGAGGTAACGGAAGAAGCTTCAGAGGAAGTTGAAGAAGAACATTCAACTAATGAAGTTGCAGATGGGGGTGAAAATTCCGGCATGTCAACTCCTGAGGATATGAATACAAATAAAACTCAGGAAGAGCAAGAAGAAGTTAAAGAGGAATGCCAAGGATAAGTTAGAATTTTAAAATAGAGCCGGCATTATATGCCGGCTCTATTTTTTGAATAATTAATCAATTAAAACAATAGGTTTAATCAAATCTCTCGGTTTATCTTTCATGAGCATTAATGCTTGTTCAACATTTTCCAAGCCGTGGAAAGTATGTGTAATAAGTTTTTCCGGATGAATTCTTCCAATCAGAGCCAGTCTTGCAAGTTTTTCTGAGCGCAATCTTCCTCCAGGCATCAGACCACCATTTATTTGTTTATGTCCCATACCGCAGCCCCATTCAACACGAGGAATTTTAATAAACTCTCCTTCTCCGAGATAGTTAACGTTTCCGATTTTGCCTCCGGGTTTAAGCATTTTAATAGCTTGTGCAAAGGTATCATTATCTCCTCCTGCAATTACAATTCTATCAACGCCTTTTCCGTGAGTTTTGTCTAAAATTTGTTCAACAATATCTCCTTCTCGGTAGTTTATAATATCAGTAGCACCAAATTCTCTGGCTAAATCCGCACAATTCTTTCTGGATCCGACAGCATAAATATTCGCAGCTCCTCTAATAGCTGCAGCTGCAACAGCCATAAGCCCAACAGGCCCTATTCCTATAACAACAATATTATCTCCGAATTGAATGTCTGCAAGTTCTACACCGTGAAATCCTGTTGGAACCATATCACTAATCATACAAGCTGCTTCCAAGCTAATTCCATCAGGAAGATGTGCTAAGTTTCCATCAGCGTCATTAACGTGGAAATATTCAGCAAAAACTCCATCTTTAAAGTTAGAGAATTTCCACCCAGAAAGCATTCCTCCGGAGTGCATTGCATAACCCTCTTGAGCTTCTAAGGAGTTCCAATCAGGAGTAATCGCTGATACAAGAACTTTGTCACCTGGTTTAAAATCTTTAACAAGGCTTCCGACTTCAACAACTTCTCCCACAGCTTCGTGTCCGAGAATCATGTTATGCCTTTCTCCGATTGCTCCAGACCAAACTGTATGAACGTCAGATGTGCAAGGTGCAAGTGCAAGCGGTTTACATATTGCATCCATTGGACCGCATTTTGGAATATCTTTTGTAATCCAACCGGTTTCACCGATTTTTAACATTGCAAAACCTTTCATATAACCTCCTTTGGTTAAATTAAATTAATAAAAAGACCACTTTACAATTTTAGCATATATTATAAGTCTTTACAATTTGCTTGACTGTATAGAAAGTTATATGCGATTTAAAATAAGTGACAAATCTTTTTTTTCGATAATTATGTTTGCCTTATCTTTAAGTATAGGCTTTGCGCAGAATGCAACTTTTTTAGAAGCGTATTCAAACATACTTAAATCATTTGCCCCATCTCCTACCGCAAGCGTGTCATTAGGGTCAATTCCCAAAATATTTTGAAGCCTTTTTAGCATTTCTCCCTTACTGTTGTTAAACATCATTTCGCCGCCGACCAGGCCTGTAAGAAGGTTGTTTTTTGTATGTAAAATATTAGCAAAATCTGCATCTAAACCAATTTTTTTTGCAAAAGGCTCAGTTGCGTTTCTAAAACCTCCTGAAAAACAAATTACTTTATATCCCATTTTTTTTAGTTCAGTTACCGTTTCTTTTGCACCGTTCATTTCCGGTAAATCTCTGCATATTTCATTAACTGTATTGATTTCCAAACCTTTAAGTAAAGAAACTCTATGTTGTAGGCTTTCAAAAAAATCTATTTCCCCTTTCATTGCCCTGTCAGTAATTTCTTTAACCTGATTTTTTATTCCAATTTTTTCAGCAAGAAACTCTAGTGTTTCTCCGTCCATTAAAGTTGAGTCAAAATCAAAAACAGCTAATTTCATTTATTTATCCTTGTTCTGCGTTTAGATTAATGTATTTAGGATTATGAACTCCGTCAATTCTTTCAATTTCTGACAAAACATTTTTCTGAACTTCCGAATCAATATTAATAACCATTATAGATTCAGTTTCGTGCTTGTCATTTTTTTGAACAACGTTCATAGAGCCAATATTTATGTTATTTTCACCTATAACTTGTGCCACTTTTGCGATCATAGAAGGTTTATTGACGTGTGGAACGATTAGCATGTGTTTTTGAGGTCTTATGCTTGTTTCGTAATCGTTTATTTTAACTATTCTAGGGAAATCTTTGGCAACAAGTGCACAAGCTACAATATTAGAAGTTTTGTCAGTTGTAAGTTTTATTGAGAGAAGTCCTGAAAAATTGCATTTAGCATTAGATTTTGTAGAGCTAATTTCAATTCCGCGTTTTTTAGCAAGAACAGGCGCGTTAACATAATTTACCCCTTCCAAAATTGAAGATAATACCCCTTTTAAAACCGCGACTTCCAAAGGTTGTATATCAAGTCCTGAAAGGTAACCTTGGGCTGTTATTTCGATTGATTTAATTATGCCTTCAGAAATTTGCATGCACAATTCTCCTGCGTTTTCCGCAATTTGCATGTAATCCTTAACAGGTTCAAGTTTATCCGGTCTAAGTGACGGTATGTTTACAGCAGCAGACGCTGAACCTCCTGATAATACTTCTTTTATTTGCTCCGCTACATCAATTGCCACATTTAATTGAGCTTCAGTTGTGCTTGCTCCTAGGTGAGGAGTTAGTACAATATTCCCTTTACAGTGAATTAGCGGACTTTCTGAAATGTTAGGTTCATTTTCAAATACATCAATTGCGGCAGCTGCAACTTGACCGCTTTCTATTGCGTCTTTTAAATCATTTTCATTTATTATACCGCCCCTTGCACAGTTGATAAGTCGAACACCTTTTTTCATTTTTGAAATGCTGTCTTTGTTGATTAAATTGACAGTATCTTTTGTTTTAGGAACATGAACTGTTATAAAATCACACTTTGGCCAAAATTCATCTAAGGTGCAAAAGTACTCCGCTCCAAATTTTTCTACAACCTCTTTAGATGCAAAAGGATCATAAACAGCAAGCTTCATTCCTAAAGCTAGCGCTATTTCACCAACATGGGTTCCGATTTTTCCAAATCCGATTATACCGAGTGTTTTTTTGTATAATTCACAGCCGGTAAATTTAGAACGCTCCCATTTACCTTCTTTTGTTGATGCGGTTGCTTGAGCGATATTTCTTGCCATTGCAAGCATTAAGGCGATTGTATGCTCGGATGCCGCAACGGTATTACCGTCAGGAGAATTTACTACTATTATTCCCTTTTGTGTAGCTGCTTCTACATCAATATTATCGACTCCGACTCCTGCTCTGCCTATTATCTTTAGGTTCTTAGCGGTTTCTATTACTTTTGATGTTACTTTTGTTTGGCTTCTTACCATTAAAGCGTCGTATTGCGGAATAACCTTTATTAATTCCTCTTCCTCCATTGTCGGCAAAATGTCCACTTGAGCCACTTGTTCGATTATTTTTCCTGCAAGCTCATTAATTTTGTCTGTTATTAAAACTTTCATTCTCAATCCTCTATTTATTTAATTCTTCTATAAGTGTTTTTAGACCGTTTCCTAATGCGAATTTGTGTCCAAGTTTATATAAAGTGGATTCTAATGCACCGATACAAGAAATTAAATCTCTGTCGCTTACAAAACCTAAAGTTCCAATACGGAAAATCTTGTCTTTAAGCTGGTTTTGTCCGTTTGCAACAACTATGTCATAATCTTCTTTTAAGGTTTTTCTAATGGCTGGAACAGAAATGCCTTCAGGCGGAAGGATTGAAGTAATCGCATAACTCGCATTCTTATCTTCAGAAACAAGAAGCTCTAAATTTAATGCCCTCAAGGCGGCTCTTAGAGCTAAACAATGCTTTTTGTGCCTCATATTTACATTTTCTATCCCCTCCGCTTTAATCATTTTAAGAGCTGTATTTAACCCTACAATTAAGTTAACTGCAGGCGTGAACGGAGTGGAATTAGATCTCGTAGATTTTCTGTAAGAAGCCCAGTCAAAATAAAAACTAGGATTTTTGCATTGCTCATAAACCTTCCAAGCTCTTTCATTTGCGGTAAGAAAGGCAAGTCCGGGAGGTATCATAAATCCTTTTTGCGAACCCGATATTAAAACGTCTATTCCCCATTCATCAGGCTTGCAAGGCATTGCGCAAACACTTGTTACTCCGTCAACTACTGATAATGCTCCGTGAGCTCTTATTAGTGAACATAATGTTTGGATATCATTTGCTGCACCTGTGGAGGTTTCACTATGGGTAAGAGTTACAATTTTTATTTCTTTGTTTATATCTTCTTCCAAACGCTTTTTAAGAATTTCAGGATTAATAACTTCTCCAGCGTTAACTTCAATTTTTTCAACGATAGCCCCCCTAGATTCTGCAATTTTAGCCCATCGGTTTCCGAAATTTCCAAGAACAAGTGACAGAACTTTATCACCAGGATTTATAAGGTTTTCTAATGCTGCGCACATTGCACCTGTACCACTTGAAGTATATAAAAAAACGTCATTTTGAGTCTGGAAAACGTACTTTAAATTTGTGTAAACTTCTTCTAATATGGAGGAAAATTCGGAGCTTCTGTGTCCAATCGGATGTTTTGCAATATCAAGCATTACCGATTCAGGAACCGGAGTCGGGCCCGGTATCATTAAAAAAGTTTTGTCTTTCATATTATTTTCCTCCTCTTAACTTTCTATTATTACATATATTGAGAAGAAATAATATTCTCTTAATAAAATTTAAAATTAACCTGTCAGCCTGAATTTATTTCAGGGGCTTGTAAGTGGAATAACGAGGATAGATCTTGAACCGAGTTCAGGATGACGTGCTCTATAACAATAGTTTTAACCCAAAGTAAGTATATTTATTTTGTCACCCTGAATTTATTTCAGGGTCTAATTTGTGGAATAACGAGGTTGGATCCTGAACCAAGTTCAGGATGACGTGCTCTATAACAATAGTTTTAACCCAAAGTAAGTATATTTATTTTGTCACCCTGAATTTATTT
>CALURK010000005.1 GCA_944323165.1 Candidatus Gastranaerophilales bacterium
TTCCCATAATGCTTAAGTCCTTAAATTAGTCCCTTTCCATGGTTTACGGCATATTTTGGCTAAAACTTTAATAATTTTAAAAAATTGTTACATTTCTTAATGTTATTTTACCCTTATGGATTAAGAAATATTTTTTTTAATATGATATCCTAAATTTTATGAAGAGAATTTTATTATTTATATTAGTTCTTTTTTTTCTGGGGATATTTCTTAAAGCTTGTTTGAGGAAAGATATCCCTTATGTTTTGCCTAAAAAGATGGTGCAACATGACTTAAAAGAAATTAATTATCCTTCAGATGAGAAAAATGTAACTATTGATGGAGTTGATTATTTGCAGTCACAAGCCCCGGTTGGTAAATTTGGAGGAGAACTTGTTATTTCGACTATAGGAGAAGGACCTAAGACATTTAATCCTTGTAATACAAAAGATGCAACTTCTTCTTCTATGGCTGGACTTATGTATGACGGGTTAGTAACAACAAATCCTCGCACGGGAAAAGTTGAACCTTTACTTGCGAAATCTTTTGAAATTAATGGGAATGATTATATCATACATCTAAGACATGGCATAAAGTGGACGGATGGGAAATTAATTACTGCTGATGATGTTATGTATACATACAATGAAATTGTCTTTAAAGGTCTAGGCAATCCTTCAACTATGGATGCGATGAAGATTGATGGAAATTTGCCTGAGCTTGTGAAAATCGACGATTATACTGTAAAATTTACCACTTCAAAACCTTTTGCGCCTTTTTTAAGACAATTATCTTATCCTATTGTTCCAAAACATTATTTTAAGAAATATACAGATAAGGGTGAGTCAGTATTCAACGCCTTTCTAACTCCAAATACTCCACCAGAAGAGATTATATCAAGTGGAGCTTTTAAACTAAAGGAGTACGTTGCTGCGCAGAGAGTTATTTTTGAAAGAAATCCTAATTATTACAAAATAAATTTAGATAATAAGAAGTTGCCTTATTTGAATAAGTTAGTTTATTTAATCGTTGGTGATACTAATAACGAAATTCTAAAATTTGAGGCGAAAGAAATAGATGTTCTAAGTATTAGAGGCTCTGATGTTGCAAGATATAAGTTGAGAGAACCTGATTCCGATTATGTAGTTTATAATATAGGACCTGATACCGGAACAATGTTTGTAGTTATAAATTTGAACAACAGAAAAGATAAAAACGGAAAGCCTTACGTTAATCCTATTAAGCACAGTTGGTTTGCTAATAGAGATTTTAGAGCTGCTGTAGATTGGGCAATTGATAGAAAAAATATGGTGCAAAATATTGCCTCAGGTGTTGCAGAGCCTTTATTTACTGCTGAGAGTTTAAACTCAATATACTTAAATAAATACATAAAAGGGCATCCGCAAGATTTTAAAGTTGCAAAAGAAAGCTTAGATAATGCTGGTTTTGTTAATAGAAATGGTATTCTGTATGATAAAAATGGAAATCGTGTTGAGTTTGATTTGTATACTAATGCAGGCAATCTAGAGCGTGAAGCTTTAGGGGTAATGGTAAAGCAGGATTTGGAAGAACTTGGTATGAAGGTTAATTTTAAGCCTTTAGAGTTTAATTCTTTAGTAAATAAGTTAACCAATACGCATGATTGGGATATGGCTATAATGGGTTTAACAGGCTCTCCTCTTGAGCCGCACGATGGTAAGAATGTCTGGACATCTTTTGGAAGCTTACATGTCTTCAATCAAAGGGATCCAAATTCTAAAATTGATGACAGGTTAGGCTGGGAAAAAGAGCTTGATGAAATTTTTAAGGAAGGCGCTTTAAAATTGTCGTATGAGGAGAGAAAACCTATTTATGACAAATATCAGACAATTATATATAATCAAAAGCCTATAATTTATTTGTATTCACCTACAAGAATTGTTGCTATTAGGAAAAAGTTCAAAAATATTTTTCCGACTTCTTTAAGCGGATTAATATATAATCTTGATGAAATTTATGTAGATTAGGGGAATGTAACGGGGATGGAATTTTTTAAATACATAACAAAAAGAATATTGCAAGTTATACCGCTACTTATAATAGTGTCTTTGTTAAGCTTTTTCATTATAAGGTTATCGCCTGTCGATCCTCTTGCTGAATTAAGGCTAAATCCGTCTATTTCTCAAGAGACTTTGGATAAGGAAATAAAAAGGTTAAATTTGGATAAGCCGATTTATGTTCAATACGTTTCTTGGGCAAAGTCATTTATAAAAGGGGATTTAGGATATACTTCTTCCGGAGAAAAAGTTTCGGTAAAATTGAAAGAGCGAATTCCAAATACACTTTTATTAACACTTGTTGTTATATTTATGACTTGGATAGTCGGAATTCCTCTTGGAGTTCTTTCTGCAGTTAAAAAAGAAACAATATTAGATAGAACGCTTACGGTATTAGCAAGTGTAGGTATGGCTATACCTTCATTCTTTTTTGCGATACTAATGCTTATATTTGCTGTGAAAACAGGTTGGTTTCCTGTCGGGGGGCTTACAAGTTATAATTTTAATGAATTGAATTTAGCAGGGAAAATTTTTGATATTTCAAGGCATTTAGTTTTGCCGACAATTGTTCTTTTTACTATTTCTCTATCAGGACTTCAAAGACAAATGAGAGCAAATATGCTTGAGGTTCTGGACAGTGATTATATAAAATTTGCACGTGCAAAGGGGCTTAGTGAATGGAAAGTTCTGTTTAAGCACGCTCTTAGAAATGCTATAAACCCGATGATAACACTTTTGGGTTTTGAATTTGCAGGACTTCTCAGCGGTGCTGCTTTAACTGAGTATGTCTTTCAATATCCGGGACTTGGCAGATTAATTCTGGAGGCTGTTTTAAAATCTGATATTAATCTGGTTATGGCTTCTTTGATGATGGGTACTATTATGCTTATTTTAGGTAATCTTATTGCGGATATTCTGCTGATGCTGACCGATCCGAGAGTTAGAATTAAACGATAATTAGAGGATTATATGGAGATAATAAGGAAAATTTTTCAAGATAAATTTGCAAGAGTAGCTTTTATTGTTCTTTTACTACTCTATTTAATTATATTGTTTGCAGATTTTATCGCTCCATATTCAAGTACGTATTCTAATCGCGAAATGTCTTATGCTCCTCCTTCTCAAATTTACACAATTGACGAGAGGGGAAAGCTTACAAGGCCTTATACTTATAATTATGTAAGAGAGTTTGAACCTGTTTTAATGCAGACGGTATTCAAACAAGATAGGTCGAAAAAATATTATATTCGTATCCTCCCAAAGGCTGAAGGATACAAATTTCTGGGAATAATTCCTACTCATAGGCATCTTTTTGGCGTAGATAAAGGAGGAGAACTTTATTTGCTAGGTACTGATATTAATGGAAGAGATGTCTTTTCAAGACTCATTTTCGGGGGAAGAATCTCTATGACAGTCGGGTTTTTGGCTCTTTTAATAGTTTTTCCGATAGGTTTGATCTATGGAGGAATCTCTGGATATTTCGGAGGTATTATCGATACTTTGATGATGAGATTTGCAGAAGCTACCATGGCTATTCCAAGCTTTTATCTCCTTATTATACTTGCAGCAATTCTACCTTCCGGCATGACAAGCGTTCAAAGGTTTGCCCTTATTGTTGTTATACTTGCCCTAATTGGTTGGGCAGGTTTTGCCAGAGTTGTAAGAGGTATGGTATTGTCTATTAAAAACGAAGATTTTGTACTCGCTGAAAAAACAATAGGAGCCTCTAATTTGAGAATTATTCTAAAGCATATTCTCCCTCAAACTACAAGTTATGTAATAATTGCTATGACTTTGAGTGTTCCTTCTTATATTCTTGCAGAATCCGGGCTGAGCTTTTTAGGTTTAGGTATTCAACAGCCTGATGCAAGTTGGGGTAATATGCTGAAAGAAGCACAGGAATTCACGAATATTCTATATCGTCCTTGGCTTCTGACTCCAGGTGTTTTAATTTTTATAGCAGTATTAGCATTTAACGTTTTAGGCGATGTGATTAGGGATATCCTCGATCCTAAATCAAGAAAAAGAATATAAAAAAAGAAGCGGTAAATTAATTTACCGCTTCTTTAGTGTAGGATATTTATTATCCTAATACTTTATCTAAGTCACCAAGAATTCCTTCATGGTTTTGTCCACAGTTACAGTTACAAGTTACTTCACCTTCTACATTAACTGTTACGTTATGATCTTTTATTGCTGCTAAAATCTTATCCAATTTAGCCATTAATTCAGAATCATCATAAGTAGAATCTTTGATATTATTTAATAAGTTAATTATTGTATCCATTTTACTTAAGATTTTTGAAGAATTGCTATTTGATAGATTCATAAACTCGTCAAGTTTTTTAAGAATTGCGTCTGTATTAGGATCATCTGGCATTTTTTCTAAGATTTCGTCTTTTGCTCTTTCTATTGTTAAAGTAAGTACATCCATTTTAGCATTAATGTCTTTTAATATATCATTATTTCCACTGGTCATATTAATTAAATCCTGTAATAATTTTTCAATAGAAGATAAATCAACATCGCCGCCAGTTACCTTAAAGTTGTTTATTGTTTCAATGATTTTTTCTGCATTTTCTTTTTGGTTTTTATCCATAGTATCAAGTTTTTCTAATACTTTGTTTAACAAAGCTTCTATGTTTTTACCGGTATCACCTGAAGCCTTAATAACTGCTATAACGTTGTTCAGCTGCGTTACAATATTAGCACCTAATTCAGATATTGCATTAAGTATATTTTTCTGGAATTTTTCATCCTGATCTTGAATTTTGGCAAGTAATTGATTTGTTGCATCTATTTTGTCACCATTTTTACTGATTGCATCAAGAATTTTTTGCAACATTTCTTCTGTCATTGAACCATTGTTGAATTTGTCTAAGAGCTGTGTTAGTAAGTTGTTTGTAACATCTGTTTTGTCATTGTGGTTCTTAAGATACTCTTCAATTTTATCAAGAGCATTTTTAATTGCAGCATTATCTTCAAATTGTTTATCGAATTTACCAATAATTTCATCAAGTTTTCCACTAATATCTTGACCAATTGATTCAATTGATTGGAGGATTTCTAGCATTTTTTCTAATTTATCGCTAGTCATACCATCCATGTTTTGAAGAGCTTCCAGTATTTTATCTAAAGTCATACCATTTTCTTCATTTATCTTAATATCATCTTTTTGGTTTGTAATGACTTGGTATAACAAGTTTCTAAGCTCTTCCATATAATGGTCTAATTGATCCATAGAAGTTGCTTGACCATTCTTAATTGCATTTAATATTGCTGTAAGTTGGGCATTAACATTTTTTCCATTAACTACTAGCGTTTCATTAGTTGCTTTTACTAAAGACTCAATTGTGCTAACAGTCGAGTTAATGTTTGTTAATATTTCTATTATTTGATCTTGTTTATAACCTTGGTCGGTCAGTGAATTAGAGATATTTTTTAAATAGGTATTGTTATCGGTAAGCAGTTTTATTATTTGGTCGCCGTACTTATCTACCTTAAGTCCTAATTCATCCATTTTTGCTAATAAAGCATCAATACCTTCTTTGAAAGCTTCAATTAAAGCTTTTTGATCAGAAATTGAAATATTGATTACAGCGCTGTTACTGTTATTTATATCTGGTAAAATTTCTTCAGTGTCGTCACTACAACTGGTAAGTGCAGCTGCACCGGCAACAGCCAATAAGCCAACACCAAGAGGTGCTGCAACACCAGTTGCAATTAAACCTATGCCAGTAGCTGCTGCACCTACTGCTAAGATAGGTCTGGCATTTTCCTTCACAAAATCAACAGTCTTATCCCAGAAACTTTCATTTTCTTGTTTTTTTACAGCTTTTTTACTATTATCTTTTACGGTTACAAGTTGACCTTTGCCATTCAAGGTAAATCGACGCCCTTCCAAGCCTTCTTGTTTTAAGAAATATTCCTCTTTAAGCAATGTTCCATCTGCTGCTTTATATTGAAAAGTATGTTTGCCTGTTTTTAAATCTTCTAAAACATCAACTTTTCGCCCTGATTTTAATGTGACTGTTTTTACTGTTTTAACAGTTGAGCTAAGTTGCACTTTCCCGTTATTGCTTTTCCCTTTGTTGAACAAGACAAAATCGCCAATTTCAGCTCTTCCTGCGGAGAAAGCTTCATTTAAGGCTTCAGCTTCTTGAGGGGTTAAACCCAGTTTTTTTGCTTCTGTTGCGTTAATTTTTCCATCCTTTAAGGCGGTTATAATTCTCTGCGCCTCCTCCGGATTAATTTTGTTAAAATCTACCATTTTACTTGTTACTCCTTTCTATATTTTCATAACAATACAATCCTACTTTGTTTTAGTTATCGGCATTTTTTTGAAAAACTTTAGGATATTTCATGTAATTGTTACAAAAATTAATAATTGAGGGGTGTAATACTTATTATTGCGTGTTTTCTCGTGTGTTATATGTATATTAAAAAATTTTCTTACAAAAAATTTTACCTATTGTAAATAATTTGTTACAAATGTATTTTAGCAATTTCTAAAATACTCTAAAAGATTGATGAAAATCTTTGATAAAAGCTTTATTCTAATCTTGAGAGGTTACCCGTGAATAAAAATCAGTTAAAGAAACAAATACTCCAAAAAGAATTACAGATTAAAAAATTACATTTACACCAGTCCTCCACGGATTTTTGTAATCAGTTATACAATTCATTAGTGTTAGAAAAGGCAATTCTTAAAAAAGAATTAGAAAATCTTGAAAAAAATCCTTTTGTAGAAATGGTTAAAAAGACTTTTTCTTCGAAAGAAAAGCTGATATGTGATTATTGGAAAAAAAGTTAATAAATACACAATTTGCATAATTTTGTTAACAGATTTTACGCCTTTATGAAAATTTATGATATAATCAATATAAGAGGGTAGTATGTTGACAAAAATAAACTATGACTTAAAAAAATCTATACGTCAGGCGTTTGGGGAAGAATTACAGGATTTAGGCAAAGTTAATACCAAAATCGTGGCTTTAGATGCTGACTTATCCGGCTCTACGCAAACTTCATTATTTGCAAAAGCTTTTCCTGAAAGGTTTTTTGATGTAGGAATTGCGGAACAAGATTTGATGACGACAGCGCTGGGACTGTCTCTTGAAGGTTTTATACCTTTTGCAGCAACTTTTGCAGTTTTCGCCACTGGTAGAGCTTATGATCAGATAAGAAATTCAATATGTTATCAGCGTTCTAATGTAAAAATTGTAGGAGCGCATGGCGGTATTACAGTTGGGGAAGATGGAGCAAGCCATCAAGCTTTAGAGGATATATCCCTTATGAGGTCTTTGCCAAATATGACTGTTATCGTCCCGGGTGATTATGAACAAACTCGTCAAGCTGTAAGATATGCTGCCGGTTATGACGGACCTGTTTATATTAGATTATCCAGAATGAATGTACCTTGTGTATATGATTCTGAATATGAATTTGATATTAGTAAGGCAGTGGTTTTAAAAGAAGGCTCAGATTTGAGCTTAATAGTAACAGGGGATTTGCTTTCAGAAGTTTTAAAAGCGTCTGAAATACTTGAAAAATCAGGTATTAATGCAGAAATTATAAATGTACCTGTTATAAAACCTCTGGATTGTGGTACTATAATAAATAGTGTAAGAAAAACAAAATTAGCAGTGACAGTCGAAAATCATTCAATAATTGGTGGTCTTGGCTCAGCGGTTTGTGAATGTATTTCGGAATTGCAAGTCCCAGAGAGAGTAGTAAGAATAGGTGTTAATGATACTTTCTGTCAAAGCGGCACGCCAAAAGAACTTCTGAAATTTTACGGACTTGACGCTGAAAGTATTGCTAAAAAGGTTATAGAGTTAAAACGATGATACAATTAAGATCTGTTACAAAAAAATATAAAAATAATTACGCGTTAAAAAATATAAATCTTGATATTTTATCAGGAGAATTTGTATTTATAACTGGAGCTTCCGGGGCAGGAAAGTCTACTCTTATGAAGATGCTTTATAAGGAAGAAACTCCCACTACAGGGACTGTTTTAATAGGTGGAATAAATATAGCAAATTTGCCTCCTGAAAAGGTTCCAAATCTTAGAAGATGTATGGGAATTGTTTTTCAGGATTATAAGTTGCTACAAAATCAGACAGTTTATGATAATATAGCCTATGTGATTCGAACTCTGGGCATTAGTTCTTCTGATATAAGGACAAGAGTTACAGGAGCTTTGAAAGTTGTAGGACTTTTAGATAAAGCAAAGGCTAAACCTTCAGAACTTTCAGGTGGTGAGCAGCAAAGGGTTAGTATTGCAAGAGCTCTTGTGAATGGTCCTCCTCTTTTGATTGCGGATGAACCTACCGGAAATTTGGATCCAAAAAACTCTTTAGAAGTTATGCAAATTTTGGAACAAATTAATCAGCGCGGAATAACAGTAATCGTTTCTACACACGATTATACGCTTGTTGATAGGTTTAGAAAAAGAGTTTTAACACTTGAAAAAGGCGAAATTATCAGAGATATTCAGGCAGGTACGTATGGACAATAGCAGACAGCAGTTAAAATCACAAGTGAAGAAACACATTCCAAAAGATTGGTTATGTGAACTTCGTATTGCGTATAGAATTGTGATGGAAGCTGTAAATGATATTAAACGTACAGGGATAATCAATCTTGTTATAATTACTACAATGGCTGCTATTTTAACTTTGTTTGGCGTATTGTTTAGATTTACTTTATCCTTATCTACTTTTGCAAATGAGTTGGGAAATGTACTAGAAATTTCTGTGTATTTAAAGTCTAATGCATCATCTTCAATTGTTAAGGATAGAATTTCTGAAATTAAGCATGTAAAATCGGTCACATTAAAAACTAAGGAAGAATCATGGAATAGCTTGAAGCAAGAGTTAGGCTTGCATGATATTTCAAATCCTTTACCGGACACTTTAAGAGTTAAGGTTGATAAACCTGAGTTTATAGGTGAAGTGTTTAATCAGATTAAGCCAATATCCGGAGTTGAGGATATGGGGTATGCAAAAGAGTTAGCTAAGAAAATACAAGTTCTTGCTAATGTAGTTAATACGACAATGGTTTTTGTAATAATAATTTCGGCAGCATTAACTATAACAATTATAAATAATACAATACAGCTGGTAATTCAATCAAGAAAAGATGAAATAGAAATTATGCGGCTTATGGGAGTTAGCAATTGGTATATAAAAACTCCTCTGATAATGCAAGGTGCTTTTTATGGCTTTGTGTCCTCTGTAATAGCGGTGTTGCCATTAAATTGTATTCAAGGGCTATTAATAAATGTGCATAAATTCTTTTTAATACCAAATCCGGTTTATGCGCAAAATATAGTAATAATAACTTTATTAATAATAGGAACTGCATTTGGAGCAATAGGCAGCTTCCTATCTATAAAGAAACATTTACAAGTATAGAGCAGGTGATAATAATGGATAAAACAATAGAGTTAGTAAATAGTGTAAAAGATATTCATGCGATGCCGAGTGTTATCGTAAAAGCTTTGAATATTATGAAAAAGCCAACAGCAAGTATGAAAGAACTTGGTGATATCGTTATGTATGACCAGTCCTTAACTATAAAAATATTGGCATTAGTAAATTCTGCATATTATGGCTTTTCTCAACAAATAAGCTCTATCAATATAGCGTTGTCCTTGTTGGGCATGGTAAAGGTTAAGAATATTATAGTAGCAGTTGCAATGAAACCTATGATGTCAAATCAAGGTGATAAGGAACTTTGGAAACATTCAATGCGTGTTGCGGCCGGATGTGAGTATTTGGCTAATTTGACTAAAATTATGGATTCAGACGAAGCTTTTATCGCAGGTTTTGTTCACGATGTCGGTAAAATGGTTTTACATATGTCAAATGAAAAGCTCTATACAAAAGTCTCGAGTGCCGTAAATGATGGAGCTGATATATTGGATGCAGAACGCAAGTATTTTGATTCTGACCATGTAAAAACAGGCTCTTTGTTAGCAAAAAGATGGCAATTGCCGATATTGTTGGCTAATATTATTTCGTACCACCATGCACCGTCTTTATCTTCAATTCCTGTCCCTTGTAGTTTGGTATGTCTTGTAGATACTCTTGTTCAAGATAACTTTAATGCAAATGCAGTGGATAAAGATTTCCTCAAAACTTTAGGTATTGATTTTGCTGATATTCAGGACTTAAGGGAAGCTATTCTCCAAAAGGCAGAATTACTTATTTCTGAATTAGCATAAGGTGTTGTAATGCAAAGTCAAATAGTTTTAGTATCAGACGATTCTGATTTTTTTGAGTACATATTTTCAAAACTGCTTCTTAGAAAGAGTGATGAAATTATTAGATTAAGTTTTGATAATGTGCCTGAAAAATTGGATTTGTTATCTCAGGCTATTTTCGTGATTAATAGTGAAAATTGTGAAGAGTGTACAATTTCTCTATTAGAGATATTGGATTATAGGCCGGCTATTATATTTGCATATAATAATGATGAAAAATTCAGAATAAAAGTTTATAAAAAAGGTGCATTTGCTTTTGTAACACCAATAACTTCTGATGAAGAATTGCAAGCTATTTTATTGTCAGCATTAGGTTTTTCTTCTTTATTGGAAAAGAAATTACAATATAGGGAAATGTTAGTAAATAAGAATTTAATCAAATCTACAAATGAAGTAATATTAGATTATAATTCAATACTAGATCAGGAGTTGGTAAGAATACAAGAATCTTCTGTTCCATCTGTTTTAGTAGCAATTTCTCCTGATGAAAAGTCTAAATTTAAGTTGCAACCTAACCAAATAGAAACGGTTATTTTAACTAATATAAGAAAAAATGATATCCTAATGAGCTATGCTGCAAATAAATATTTTTTGTTACTGTATGATACAGATGTAGATAATGCTAAAAAAATATGGGCAAAGATAAGTTCTCTAATACCTGAGCGCATATATGCAGGATTTGCAAAAACTTTTTCCAAAAATCGTCAACAACTTGTTAATGAAGCTTTGAATAAGTTGCATGAAGCTATTAATTATGAAAAAGTGTATTCAAATATGTTAAGCAATTCTGCGGATTCCGGCAAAAAGAATTTTAAACAGTTTAGGCAAGATTTGAACAAGAAAATAGAACAAGTGGTCGTTCCTGTTTTTTATCATATAAAACAAAAATATAGCGAAAAGTTATTTGGGATTGTGATTGAGCAAAAAAATGAAGAAGGTTGCAGTTATCTGGAATTGAAAAGTAGGTTTGCAATAGCAAGGTTTAAAATTTCAGCTCCCGGGTTTGCTAATATAAATATAGATATAACATTTTCATCATCGCCAAATAACATTGATGCAAAAAGAATTTCTCTTACCCCGGAAGAGTTAGAAGCCGGTTTGTTAGAGGATTTATTAGAACAGTTTATTTTAGAGTTTAAAAAGGAGGCTGAAAATGGTACAACTTAATATTGAAGAAAGTCTTATTTTAATAATAGATGTTCAGGAAAGATTATTAAATGCAGTTTTTAACAAAGATATTTTATCAAAAAAGTCTGCTATAATAGCACAGGCTTCAAAAATTTTGGATATCCCAGTAGTTGTAACTGAACAGTATCCAAAAGGTTTGGGAAATACTATTCCTGAAATAAAAGATGCTTTGAATGAATCCACAAGTTACTATGAAAAAACAGCATTTTCTGCGCTAGAAGATCCTGAGATCGCAAACAAAATTAAAGAATTTGGGAAAAAGCAGATAATAATTTTTGGAATAGAAACACATATTTGCGTTAATCAAACCGTTGCAGCCCTTATTAAGGAAGGATATGACGTAAGTGTTATAAAAGATGCTTGCGGAAGTCGTGCAGAAGCGGAATATAATGCTGGTTTGGATAGAATGAAAGAGAACGGAGCTCATATATTAACAACCGAAATTGCTTTATTTGAATGGCTAAAGGGCGCAAAACACCCTAAGTTTAAAGAAGTACAAAGTTTGATTAAGTAAGTTTGTCAATTTTTAATAATGCTTTTTTTAACCGGTCTAATTTCGCCTTATTGCTTCCAAGACCGGTTAGTAGCATTGTAGATTTTTCATTAGTTCTTTCATCTTCAATGTCAAACTTTTCAAATAGAATTTCTGAAAGTTCAAAACCGCTCAAACCATTCTTTTTTATCAAGATCTTTGTAATATCATCCCCATAAAATTCTATGTTTTTTATGTTTTTTTTCAAATCTTGAATTTCACTAATAAGACTTTCAAGCTGTTTTTTGCCTTTTGCAGAGTTTAAAAAGTTTATATTTGCCTCAATAGTCGCAAGCATTGGATAAGAAGGCGAAGTTGTATTTATCATCTTTAGAGCAACAGAAACATCTAAATCGCAGTTAGAATGCAAAAGGGCTGTAGGATTAATACCACCGGCGGTTTTGTGCAACGATTGAACGGTAAAGTCTGCATAATTTATAGCGCTCATTGGTAATTTATCAGAGAAAGGATAAAGAGCTCCGTGCGCTTCGTCAACAATAAGGTAAACTCCATAGTTTTTGCAAATATTGCTAATTTCAGCAATATCAGAAACAATGCCTTCATAGCTTGGAGAAGTAATTACTATTGCTTTAGGCTTGTGTTCAATAAAAAGTTGTTCCAGATAGTTGCAATCTATTTTTTCGTAAATTCCCCAATCCGAGTTATAAGGAAGTTTATATTCAATAATATTTGCTCCTGCAAGAATAGCTCCATTTTTGTGGCATTTGTGTGAATGTTCCCATATAAGGATTTTATCTCCTCGCTTACAGCAGGTAAGAATTGCTGCAATTATACCGCTTGTAGAGCCGTTTGTTAAAAATTTAGTGCATTTAGTTTTATAAATTTTACTAGCCTTTATTTCTGCTTTTTCAAGAGCTTCTTCCGGATTAAGAGCCTCAATTTCAGAAATATCACTCCTGTACCACTGGTAAAATTTGTGCATTATGCATAAATTTTTATCATGACTTGGTGTGGTAAAAAGTATTTTTCTATTTTTTTTCTTCAAAATTGATATTAAACTCATAAAACAATTTTAACAAAAACAAGAAAAATATGAATAAGTGTATTTTGTACGTTTTAAAAATTACTCTAAAGTATTACTATTTTTGCGTTACAACCCTCTTGAGAATGGATTAAGTGTATGATATAATAATAGTAGAGAATGTAATAAGTTCTTGAAGCGTAATTCGAAAATAAGATTTTCGGATGTGAAAACTAAAGTTTTCAAAGAGTGCTACCAATGGCACAGGAGTGTTATAGCCCCACACCACTCTTTAATAAAAAAGGTATCTGTTACTTAAGACAAAATGGTGAGAGCAATGGATACGATATTATTACATAGACCCCAGTTTGAGAAAGTTGCGACAAGCGCAGCAGGAATAGGTATTGCAATATGCTTATTGGTAGGTCAAAATTCATTATTATCAGCTAACGACATAGGTAATATAACAGGAATTTCTCCAACATTAAATTATGTACAGGAACATCAAAAGCACGATGAGTTATTTTTTGAAGAAGAAATTTCACAAAAATACAAAGGTTTACAAGTAGAAGAAGTTGAGAAAGGCGTTAAACATGTCAGAATGATAAAATTTTATAAGAACAAACCCGTTAGAATAAATATCGTTGAGATGTCTTTAGGGGTAAATCAGGGACTAGCTGTCGAACCGGCAATAGCTTCTGACACTTTGTCATCAAGGCGAACAATAACTAACATTGCCGGTAGAGATAATGCAATAGTTGCAATAAATGGAGGTTATTTTAAACCTCAGACAGGTGTTCCGCTCGGTACGCTGATGATAAACAAAAAAGTATACACGGGCCCGATATATGACAGAGTTGCAATGGGTATTTTTGATAACGGGTTTGAGATGGCGCGGGTTCAGTTAAGAGCCGAATTAAAAACAAATTTAGGAGGGATAAAAATTGATAATGTCAATCAGCCTAGAATGTTGTCAGTGCATACAATTGTATATACGCCGGATTGGGGCGAATATTCTCCGCCTTCTCCGAAGTATGGTATGCAATTAGTTATATCGAACGGGAAGCTAATGCGAGCCAATTATTCTCGAAATAAAATTCCAGAAGACGGTTATGTAATAGTTGGTCCGCAAAAAGAATTAAAAAAAATAGTAAGTGCAAGGAAGTTTAAGTTAGATATAAATCTCAACCCTGAATGGAAAAATGTTAATCATATAATAAGTGGTGGTCCATATTTAGTAAAAAATGGTGATATTTATGTCGATATGACAGCCCAAAAACTAGCCTCAGTTGGCGGAAGAAATCCACGAACAGCTGTAGGTTACACAAAAGATAATCATTTAATAATGTTAACTGCTGACGGAAGAGAAGGCGTATCAATTGGTTTAACATTGATGGAATTAGCAAATCTAATGAAAGAATTAGGTTGTGTAAACGCAATGAACCTTGATGGTGGCGGATCAACCGTAATGTATGTAAACGGTAAAGTTGTGAATAAGCCTGCCGTACAGGGAGGTATTCCTCTTTCTCATACACTAATGGTAAGAAAAATAAGCTAGAATTTATTTTCCATAATACATATATACCCCTATGGAAGTAAACAAACTGCCCGTTTCTGAAAATTTTTCAGGAGCGGGTTTGAGTATTTTATCAATAATAATTAAGAAAAAATAAACTTTATCCGAATATCGGATTTGATACCATATAATTGTTGTATAATAATATTTAATAAGGGGGCATATTATGAAAAATCCATTTAAAGGGGTAAATGAAGAGGCAAATGAAGAAATAAATGAAAAAAATTTAGCTGATAATAATGAGGGTTTAGCAGAAGAAGTAAAAGCAGATGAGGAAAAATTGGCTGCCGAAAATTCTGAAGCTGAGGTTAAAGAAAAATTAGATGTTGAGGATGTTGAAGAGGAAGAAAAAAAAGATCCTCTTCAAGAAAAGTACGATAATTTAAATAATCAGTACATAAGATTAGCAGCAGATTTTGAGAACTATAGAAAGCGTCATGAACAGGAAAGAGAAGCTTTGTTAAAGTATGGTGCTGAAAATACTTTAAAGAAAATGATAGAAGTTCTTGATAATTTTGAAAGAGGTATGAAGGCAATTGAAACCGTTCAGGATTGTGAAAAGGTTAAAGAATGCTATAATTTGGCGTACAAAAACTTTACAGATGTACTAACTAAGGCTGGATTGGAAGCTATAAAAGCTGAAGGCGAACAGTTTGATCCAAATTATCATGAAGCAGTAATGCAGACTCCAACATCAGATAAGCCTGAACATACAATTATAGCAGAATTACAAAAGGGATATAAATTAGGAGATAAGGTCTTAAGACCGACACTGGTCAATGTAGCCGTATCAGAGTAGGCGCAGTAAGGAAAATAGAGAATAGCAATGAGTGATTATTATGAAATATTAGGCGTGTCAAGGAACGCCTCGAAGGAAGAAATAAAAAGCGCATTTAGAAAAATGGCGCGTAAGTGGCATCCGGACGTCAATAAGGCTCCTGAGGCTGAAGCAAAGTTTAAAGAATTAGGTAAAGCGTATGAAACCTTAATGGACGATGAGAAGCGTGCTACCTATGACAGATTTGGTGAAGATGGCTTAAAGAATGCAGGTTTTAATACTCAAGGACCTTTTGCTGGTGGCTTTGGAGATTTGGATGAAGTCTTTAACTCTTTCTTTGGAGGTTTTGGCTTTGGCGGTGGAAACAGTAGGAGAGCCGATCCTAATGCGCCTAAAAGAGGTGATGATTTAAGACTTGATATAGAAATAGAGTTTGAAGAAGCAGTATTTGGGTTAACGAAGGAAATAACAATTGATCATTTGGAAACTTGTGCTTCTTGTAAGGGAACCGGCGCTAAGGAGGGTGCAAAACCCGAAACTTGTAAAACTTGTGGTGGAACGGGCTCTATTCAGCAAACAACAAGAACTGTTTTAGGTCATTTTACCCAAATAGTAACTTGTCCTCACTGTCATGGTAAGGGAACTGTTATTTCAAATCCTTGTCCTGACTGCCATGGAGAAGGTAGAAAGACCGTAGAGAAAAAAATAGAATTGAAAATTCCAGCTGGTGTCGATAACGGCTCAAGAATGCGCTTATCTCACGAAGGTGATGCCGGTATTAATGGTGGTGTTGCAGGCGATTTGTATGTTGTAGTGCATGTAAAACCTTCATTATATTTTAAACGTGATGGAATGAATGTGTTTACAAAATTAGAAATATCTCCGGCACAGGCGGTTCTGGGTGATGTGGTTACAATAAAAACTCTTGACGGTGATAGAGAAGTTTCTATTCCGGCAGGAATTCAGCATGGTGAGAGTGTTAAAATTAGAGGGGCAGGAGTCCCGAATCTCTCAAAACCAAGTGTAAGAGGCGAACACGTTGTTGTTATTGGTATAAAAATTCCTGCACATATTTCTAATGATGAAAAAGTTTTATATGAAAAATTATACGAAATACAGGCAGGACGCAAAGCAAAAGGCTCTGTAAAAGAACGCATAAAAGGTGTTTTTAAATAAATAAAATTATGGTAAAATAAAATGTATTGGAATGCGTTGGAGAGATGATGCGGAAGCTTTTAATTCTATTAGGTATTTTATTAATTAGTAGCACTAATGTTTTTGCTGCTAAAATTCCCGCAGAAGTTAAAGATTATATTTTGCAAAAAGTCCCTCAGGCAGATATACGATTTGACGGGGTAATTATATTCCCTGATAATACGATATATTTACCGCTCTATCCGTCATTATTCTCTGATGTGAAAAAGATTCAAATAAAAGAGTCTTACCCTGCAAAGCAAGATTTGAAGCAGGAACCTGATGTAGTTATTTTTAATAACGATTTTGTTTTAATGAAGGTTTTAACTGACGGAGAAGGGCATAGGACTGTTTTGCACATGCCAAATCCTCCTCTTCAAGTAAGAACAGGACTTTTGCCTCAGGATATGCTCGTTCCGAGTGGTTTAATTATTCCTGAAAATATAAAAAGTATTATTGGTAATTTAAAAATAGATACCAAAAACGAAGATATGATAAGGATTGAAAATCAGGATTCTTATGAGAGTTTTTTGGCAGAATCTGAGCCTGATATCCCTCAGAGTTTGATAACACAATTAAAAAATAAAGTTCTTTTTGTTACGACAAATTATTCTAAGAATATTCAAGTTATTGAACCTGCAAAAGCTGTACCAAGCTATTCTTTGGCTCAAAAGTCTATACCTATTGACGTAGAAGCAGTAAAGAACGGAAAATTCTTACTGGTAACGACTTATGATAGACCTTTTGTTGATGTTATTTCAGTTGCAGATTCAAGATTTATCAAGCAAATTAACGTTCCGTCTAATCCTGAAGAAATTTTATTAGATGAAGCTAATAATAAAGCTTATGTGACATCTCCTACTGCATCAACAATTTTTGTAATTGATTTAGAAACGATGTCATTAACTCAAAAAATAAAAATTAACGGTTATTGTGAAAAATTATTATTAAAAGATGATAAACTATTCTATGTTGATAAGTTGAAAAATGAAATTTGGGCAATAGAACTTAAAAATCAATATGAACTAAAAGATATAGGACTATTTCCAAATGTTTCAGCCTTAGCTTTCAGAAATAATAAGTTATATATATCAAGTAGAACAAAGAGCAGAATTGCCATAATAGATTACTCTACACTTGGTTTAATAAATGAATTTACGACAGTTAATAAGCCTATAGGAATGCTGCTTTACGATAAATATTTATACGTATTAGGCGCGCAAAATAATGAAGTTCAGAAAATAAATACTGATAATGATGAGGTTTTGGATGTTATAAGTATAGGTACGAAAGGTTTCTCTTCTGGGTTTAAGAGTATTGAAAATTCGTCATTTGCAGTTATAAATGATATAAAAAATAATCAGTATTCAATTTTTGATTTAGCAAAAGGGAAAGTTTTAAAGACTTATCAGATGAATGTACCTATAAAATCAGTTGTTATTACAAATAAAGTTGAATTATTTGATTAGAAGGAAAAGATGGATATTGTATTTGATGAAATTACCTCAAGTGTATTGAGTGAATTAGAAAAAACTCAAAGAGAATTTTGGAATGTTCCTAGGACAACTGGGATTCTATTGAATATGTTTGTAAAGATGATGAATGCTAAAAGTGTACTAGAATTAGGAACTTCAAATGGGTATTCAGGTTTATGGTTAGCCAAAGCTTTAAAAGAAACCGGTGGCAGGTTAACAACTATTGAGTATTATGATAAGCGCCAAAGTATCGCAATAGAGAATTTTAAGAAATGCGGAGTTATGGATGTTGTAAGACCTCTGCAAGGTTCTGCTTGCGACATAATTGAAGCGTTTGATGATAGTGAAAAATTTGATTTTGTTTTTATTGATGCCAATAAACGTGAGTATGTAAAGTATTTTGAGTTAGTAAAACCTCACTTAACTCAAAAAGCTATGATAGTAGCAGATAATATTACATCTCATGCTGAAAAAGTTCAAACTTTTGTAGATGCAGTAGATGCAGATGACGAATTTCAGTATACAATAGTTGATGTTCCAGGGGGAATCTTAACCGCATACAGAAATTAATCAGTTTGTATTCATTATTTTTTTGTTGCGACCTTATTTGCAGCGTCCGCAAATAACTTTTGCTACAAATTGTATGAAAATTATAAATTCCCAGATAATATTACGGTGTTTAATATAGTACAAGTCGTACTTGAGCCTTTCTTCAGAGGTAGGTTCACAAATATTAACTTGCTGCCATCCGCACCAGCCTGGTCTAACCCAATTTCTGCATTCCCAAAACGGAAGTTTTTCTCGATTTTCATAGTAAACTTCTTCTCTTACTGGTCTTGGGCCAACAATAGACATCTCTCCTCTGAGTACGTTTATCATTTGAGGAATTTCATCAATATGGAATTTTCTTAAAATTTTGCAGAATGGCATTATACGTTTGTCGTCATATTTTATTTCAGTTAAATCATCATCGAAATTCTCTTCAACTTTGTCTTGGTACATGGTTCTAAACTTAATCATCTTGAAGGGTTTTCCATACTTACCAATTCTTGATTGAGTGAAAAATACCGGACCAAAATCAGAAAGCTTTATACCAATCATTGCAATTAATGATAAAGGTATCGTGATGAGCATTATAAAAAGTGATGCTAGTATATCAAAAAATCTTTTAATGTATGTGAAAAGTAAGGCTTTTTTCTTAACACAAGCGTAAAATAACCAGTTGACTGTCATTTTAGAAACAAGATATTTATGAGTTATTTTTTCATAGAATTTAGGCATTCTCCATACTTTAACGCCTAATGGTATACCCTTGATTAAATCGGTCAAAGTAATAGCATCCATTCTGGATTTAACGGCAATTATTACAATTTTAACGTTGTTATCTTTAATAACAGCTTCAGAATCGCATGTAAGTCCAAGTATTGGAATTGTAGAATCTTCATCTTCTATAGTATTCATATTATCGTCCAGAAATCCTACAACTTTCATGCCAAGCTCAGGTCTTGTTTGAATCTCTTCAGCAATAAGCTTTCCGTCTTGTCCGGCGCCGACTACCAAAACATTTTTAGTAGATTTGATAAATTTTGCATAAATCAAGTAAATAGCCCTTACAGTAAGGATACCTGCAAATATTAAAACAGCATTGATTACAAGTAATAGTACTGTAATAATATTAAATCCACTAAGACAGAGCGGAAGCCCTGCAAAAACGGTAGCGATAGTAATCCCTTCAAATAACAGGTAAATATCTCTAGGTCTGTATTTCCTAATCTCATAAAATCCTTTGATGTATAAAACTAACATTGTGATTAATAAAAACCATAATGCCAGATATAAAAGGATTGATAATGGCACAAAACTCACGAAAGAGTATAGTGTAGCAAACATTATTATAATAGCGTCAACAATTGTCAAAATATAAACAGATCTAGATATTACAGGCATAAACTCTCCTTGAATAAAGGCTTATCATAACTATCATATTATAACATATTCGGAGTAAATATAATAGGGTGTTAATAACAAAAAAAAAAGAGCCTTAAAGCTCTTTTTAAAATGGTACCCCCAAGCGAATTCGAATCGCTGTCTACACCGTGAAAGGGTGTTGTCCTAGGCCTCTAGACGATGGGGGCTTATCGACAATTTCTATAGTACCAAATCAAACTTTATTGTCAAGCATTATGATTTATTTTTATTTTTTGCTTGAAATCATTGCCTTTTAGTCCTAAAATATTCTTATCTGATATATATAAAGAAGGTGTTAGTCATGATAAACAGAAAATCCCGTGATGAAATAAAAAGAATGAGACATGCCGGACATATTGTAGCCCTTGTGCATCAAAAAATGAAAGAAGTTGTAGAACCCGGAATTTCAACAAAAGAACTTGATAATATCGCAATGAAAGTTATAAAGGAAAATAAAGCTATTCCTACTTTTTTAGGATATAGTGGTTTTCCTGCAAGTATTTGTACTTCTATAAACGAAAAGGTTGTACATGGCATTCCTTCAGAAACAGAAATTTTAAAAGAGGGTGACATTATAGCCATAGATGTTGGTGCTACTTATGGCGGTATGGTTGGAGATAGTGCTTGGTCTTACGCGGTTGGTAAAATATCAGAAGAAAAACAACTATTAATGAAAGCTACCGAAGAGTCTTTGTATGCAGGTATTGCAAAAATGAGAGCCGGAAATGTGTTGGATGATATCTCAGGTGCTATCGAAGATGTAGCTAATAAATATAAGTTAGGTATTGTTCGTCAATATGGTGGACACGGTGTCGGACATGAAATGCATGAAGATCCATTTCTTTTTAATTATAGAGTGGGCGATCAAACTCCTATAAAAACAGGAATGGTAATTGCTATTGAGCCAATGCTTAATCTTGGCGGTGATGAAGTATTTGTAGAAAACGACAAGTGGGGAGTTGTTACAAAAGACAGAAAACCATCTGCGCATTTTGAACATACAGTTCTTGCAACAGATGGTGATCCAATTCTCATGACAACTCTGATGGATTAACCAACAGCTATAATTCTACCAAAAAATCCGCTAGGACCATTAGTAAAGTGAGCTTCTTCTACAGGTATTTTGAAAGTAGTTCCGCCAGGAAGCTTGTTAAAGTCAAAGTTTCCTGATTCTGGATCATCAGGATTAGATCCGACAAGGTTTCTATTGTTTTCAAGGAAAACATTTTCCTTTAATCCAAAATCCTTTTTTATGTGAAATATTTTAGGATCAGGATATAACATGCTAGTAGGTTTAACTGTTATTTCATAGAATTTTCCATCTTTTGACAACTTGATGTCATAAAACTCATCATAACCGTTTATTTTAGCTTGTTCCATTTTCTGTCTAGAATTTAAATCACAATCTTCTATGACTCCAAGATCTCCTCCTCTTTTTGCAATACCTTGAAGTTGGTTAAGCTGAGTTTCAGAAATGTTGTTGTTTTTAAGATTAGGAAATATATATTTTATGACATTCTTGTTTGAAACATTTATTGTAGCTGGTTTACTACCAGTTTTAGTTTTAACGTTAAACGTAATTGTTGTAGGCATATCATTTCTCCTTATTATACTCTGTGCATATATATAAAGTATTTATCAAATAAATAATTGCTTAAATGTAAACAAATGTTAAACAACTACATCTAGACAAATCATTATGTGTGTTATACAATCAAGAAAAGTGATAATAAGAGGTAAACATGGATCAAATTATTAAAATAGCTTGGGAATTAAACGAAAATACAGACAATCGTTATAAGTTAGTTTATGAAATAGCTGAATTAGCAAAAAAACTTGTAGATGAAACTCAAATGAAAAAAGCCCGAGACGAGTTTGGTTTTGAGGAAGCTGCCAGTGAAAGTTCTTACAAAAAGGAAAATCCTGTAGAACATGCAATTATGGTAAAAGCTTCCGAGTCGGATGATACTGAACTTGTAGGCTAAGTTTTATAAATAATAAAGTAAGAATAAAAGAACTTCCTATAAGTGGAAGTTCTTTTGTTATGTAAATTATTCTTAATAAATAGGCAATTTTAAGAATTTATAGGATTTAGTGTGAAAGGAAGGTTGTAGTATGAACAAACATAGTAAAAAATTAATGAATTTGAAATGGGGGCTGTAGGGCAATGTTAGTAAATGCAGCTAAAATATATTCTACATTAGGTAATCCAAATTCGTTAATACCTCTTGGGGTAAAAGATGCTTCAAGCTGTTTAGGTATGACTGCCGGTTCTTATGTTACAGGAAAAGAAGAAGGTTTTGACAGATTCATAGATGAATTTGGTACAGAGTTTTTGTGGTTAGGTGGTATTCCTGCTTTCAAATGGTTGTTTGATAAAACTGTTTTTAAGTCTTATGGTCTTGACAGCAAGATTGATCCGAGAAATTTAAAAGATAAAGAAGTTTTTGAAAAAATAAAAGAGTTCGCTCCAACAGTAGAAATTAAAAAAGGTTTGGAAAAAGCGGGGAAAAATAGTAAATTATTTAAAAATTTAGCAGCTACAAAATTTGTTGTTTCTACTACATTGGCCGCAATTTCTTATGTAACATTAACGAGATTAAAGCAAAAGTATACAGAAAATAAGATTAAGAAAAATTTAATAAAAGAATACAGACAGAAGAAGGCAAATGAAAATAAAAATAAGCTAAACAAAGAGTCTGTGTCTAATCCGTCCTTTAAAGGAATGGGAAAATTCGTAGAAGATTTTGCTTTTTCACCTGTTAAGAATATGTATTTAATGGATGGTTTTATAACGACTGAACGGTTGACAGATTCAAGAAGCTCTCAGGAATTTATCGGATATGCGATAAAAGAGGGTTCTTGTTTATTTTTCTTATATTTCGCAGGTAAAAAAATTCAGAAGCTAATAGAAAAGCATGCAAAGAATAAATATAACAAATCAATTACATTAGATTCAAGAATAATAGAGGACCAATATTTAAAGAAATCATTTGAAGACGGTTCTATAATAAAGAGTATTGATGAGTTTAATAAAGCCAATACTTCGAAAGTAAATTTGTATGAATTTTTGCATAAAAATCCTGACAATCAAATTGTAAAATTTGCAAAACAATCAGATTTAGTAAAATTATTAAAAGGCACTGACAAAATTGATACGAGAAATTATATAGATTTAAAAGAGGTAGAAGGTTTAAAGGAACAGGTTTCGGAATTGTATACTCAATATAAGTCGGCCACGGAAAAAGGGGAAAGTTCGGATAGTTTCTTTAAGGGACTTAGAAAATTGAAAAGAAGCTCAATAAGAAGTAATATTGGTGCTTGTATACTGGCTTTGGGTGTAATTACTCCGGGAATAATGCTAATCAAAAGACTAACAGATAAATCGGGTAAAGAATTTCAGACAAAAAAAGAAATAAAAGAAGAATTAATCAAAGAGGGGATTATATCTTAATCTTACTTTTGATAAAATAGAATTATGAAAAAAATAATATTAACAATATTGATAATATCGTTTGTGCTTCCGGTTTTTGCAGAGTCAATTTATACATATGATAATGACTGGAACAAGACAAGTACTATAAGAAAGATATCAAACGGGAATTATGAATTGTTTGATAGTGATAGAAATTCCACAGGGAGAATAAGAACTTATTCAAATGGAACAAGTGTAATATATGACCAGGATTGGAACACCGTAGGGCGTATAAAGAATTCTCCATCCGCCCAGACTCATGTATTTGACAATGAAGGCAATAAAGTTGGTACGGTAAGACAATTATCAAATGGAAGGGCTTACGGCTACAATAATTATGGTAACAGGACAGGCAGCTTTAGAACTTTTCCTGGCGGCAGAGGAGTTATGATGGACAATTTTGGAAACATTAGAGGCTCATATCGGGCTCGTTAATAAATTTAGTAGTCCGTTCTTCCCTTAGATTTTAAATATTCCCGAATCTGGTTGAGTGAGTATTGTATAATTCTGGTAATTCTTGAAGGAGAAAGCCCTACCATTGTTGCAATGTCTTTGGCTTGCATATTTCTGTAAAATCTATATTCAACTACAGTACGTTCTTTTTGAGGTAGTTTAGCAATTGCTTGTTTTATTAGTCTACTCATTTCAACAATTTCAGCCTTTTCATCCGGCATTGCGGATGTGTCTTTTATAAAATCAAAAGGAGATGCGTTATCGGTTGCTGCAGCTGCAAGTCCATCAATAGACAAAATCGTTTCATAAACAGCTTCTCTTACTTTTGTAGGTGAAATCGCAAACCCCATATCATCAGAGTTATCGTCATTAGAATTAACGGTATCCGAAACATAGCTGCTGTCATCTTTTTTATGTTTGAGCGTGTACCATTTATACCTATGTCTTAATTCATTTCTTATAGCCCATTTTACCGCCGTTGCAATATAGGCATCATTATAATGAGCTAACTGTTCTTCTGTTTTTCCTTTAATTAAAGTTTGTACGGCAATAACACCTATACTAACCAATTCTTCATACTCAATCATATGGTTAGGAATACGTTTATGCTCTACTCTCGCTACTTTTTGTACAATACCGATGTACTGTTTAATTAAAGTTTTATTATCCATCTTTTCTTATTAAACTAACCTTATTCTATCTTACATTGACTTTTATATTTTTTCAAGATGTAACAATATTTTAACCTTGTTTATTCTTATTTTTTAGCCCGTAAACAAATAATAGAATTTCTGCAACGGCCTTGTATAATTCCGGAGGAATTTGCTGATTAAGGTCAACCATTCTAAATAAAGCTCTTGCAACAGGTGCGTTATCAATAACTGGCACATTATGATGTATTGCAATTTCAATAATTTTTTTAGCAATAAGCTCAGTTCCTTTAGCTGTAAGTGTAGGGGATTGCATAGTTTCAGCATCATATTTAAGAGCGCACGCAACGTGGGTAGGGTTTCTGACAACAAAATCTGCATCAGGAACTGAATCCATAGCTCCCTGTTGAAGCATTTGCATACGTCTTTGTCTTAAAGCTGCTTTAACATGGGGATCTCCTTCAGAGTTTTTGTATTCATCTTTTATTTCTTTGAAAGACATTTTTTGATCTTTAAGGAATTTCCACTTCGTAACTCCATAGTCGGCAGCTGCAATAATTAAAAAAGCAATACAGGCTTTATAGATGAATTCAACAATAAGCTTGCCAAACTCTTTCATAACTGCGAAATTATTATCTATTGAAGCGAGCTTAAGAATGCTTTCTAAATGCTCTTTATAAACGCTCCAACCAACAAGACCCAAAATGAATACTTTTAATACGTTTTTTCCGAGTTCGAAAAGAGTTTTAACTTGAAAAAGGTTTTTAAAATATTTTGTAGGGTTTAACTTGTCGAGTTTAGGTACTAATGGTGCGGTTGCAACAAGAGGCCCCACTTGAATAAAATCTCCAATAATTGATACAAAAGCCGCAACAAACAGTATAGAGCCTATAATAGCAACGGTTGGAATGAGTTTGACGGTTAAGATGTAGGGTAGACCGACCTCTGAAAGATGCTGATTGGGAATTTGTTCGTATAAAGCTCCGAATAAACCTACAATAAGCTTCCAAATAAGAGGCGCAAGCATATTTATGAAAGTAAACATTACCAGAAGTGACAGTGCAACTGACACATCTTTAGATTTAACAACCTGCCCTTCTTTTCTAGCTCTTTCTAACTTCTGGGGCGTGGCATCAAATTGTTTGTCTTCATCACCCATTTTGGCTACCTGTTGGATTTTCTACAATATAATTCTATCATAAAATTGTGGTTTATAGTAAAATATTTTGCATAAAGGAGTTTTTCATGAAAAAGTTTGTACTGATATTATTGGCGTTATTATCTTTATGCGGAGCATTTTATTCATATATTGAAATTTCAAGCAATATTGCCAAAGTTTTAGAATTTATTTTTGGAACATTGTTTGGTGTATTTTTAATGAATATAATTGTTTTTTCAAAGAATAAAAAGATAAATTCATACGCAAGAGAATTAGAAAAGGAATCAATTGCTTCAAGTGAAAATTCTTCAAGGGTTAAAGTTTTGGAGGCTAAAATTGAAGTTTTGGAAAAAGCTTTGGAGAATGCTTTGAAGAAATAAAAATACAGTAGTATAAAAATATAGTTATATAGTATTATTGATTTTTATATAAATTTGATTTAGCATGTGTATACAATCGGAGGTGTGTGATGAGAGTTGGTTCTGTATCTAGTGTGTATAGTATGCCCCATTACCGAAAAGTTCAGAGAAAAGCAAACGAGCCTACTAGCTCTACAGTGTCGAATGGTACTCAGAATGTAAATTTTAGAGGAAAGTTCGGTAGAATTATAGGCGGAACAATTGGTGCCGGAGCTGTAATGGTAGCATCGTTTGTTGTTGCGCCTGCAGCAGTGTGTCTGACTGGTGCTGGGTTATTTCTCGGTTTAGTCGGCGGCGATGTTGCTGAAGATGCAATTAACAAAGAGGGCGATTTTAAGGACAACAAAAAGAAGCCATAATTAGTATGTCTGGTTTATTGCATCCATCTAAACTTTATTGTATTATATTCTTAATATAAGAAGAAGTTATAACACGATAAAGGAAGAGATTATGACAACAGATTTTAAAAAGATTTTGAGCTATGTACCAACGGTAATTGAATCTTCTTCAAGAGGTGAAAAGTCTTTTGATATATTTTCACGTTTGTTGAGAGAACGTATAATATTTTTGGGTACAG
This sequence comes from Candidatus Gastranaerophilales bacterium, assembly GCA_944323165.1. GTDB lineage: Bacteria > Cyanobacteriota > Vampirovibrionia > Gastranaerophilales > Gastranaerophilaceae > CAG-196. Next base: position 26,714 of record CALURK010000005.1, read on the forward strand.
AGATAGATGATGATGTTGCAAATTCAGTTGTAGCACAACTTTTGCTGCTAGATAGTGAAAACCCTGAGAAGGATATTATGTTGTACATAAATTCTCCGGGTGGTGTTATAACAGCCGGTATGGCAATATATGATACGATGAACCTTATAAAAGCTGATGTTCAGACTATTTGTCTTGGCGAAGCTGCATCAATGGGTGCATTCCTTCTATCTGCTGGTGCAAAAGGAAAGAGAATGGCTCTTCCAAGCGCAAGAATAATGATTCACCAACCTTTGGGTGGTGCTAAAGGTCAAGCAACGGATATAGAGTTAGAAGCCAAAGAAATCCTAAGAATGAAAGATATGTTAATAGGGATTATGGCAGAAAATTCTGGTCAGCCTGTAGAAAAAGTTAAGGAAGATTGTGAAAGAGATCACTATCTTTCAGCAGCCGAAGCAGTAGAATACGGTTTAATAGATAAGGTTGTAACTTCTGCAGCTGCTCAATAGTAAAGTATATATTTCAAATGTAACGGGAATTTTGTATGAATTTCCGTTTTTTGTTGCATTTAAAAATCATTCATAATAAAATATTGCTAATGTGTACCGGGTCGGAATTAAAAACCTTACCGGAGTAATATAAATTAAGGAGAAAAATTATGACATCAAAAAAATTTTTATTTACTTCTGAATCAGTAACAGAAGGACACCCCGACAAAGTATGTGATCAGATTTCTGATGCTATTTTAGACGAGTTTTTAACAAAAGATAACCATTCAAGAGTAGCTGCTGAAACTACAGCTACAACGGGTATGGTTTTAGTTTGTGGTGAAATTACATCAAATTGTTATGTTGATATTCCACAAGTTGTAAGAAATAAAATAAGAGATATCGGATATGTCGGTTCTGCAGGTGGTGGATTTGATTGTGATACTTGCGCAGTTTTGACAAGTATAGACGAACAATCTGTTGATATTGCTGGCGGCGTAAATAAAGCTTTGGAAAGTAGAAGTGAAAATTCCGATACTTCAACTACAGAAACTTCTGATATAGGTGCGGGTGATCAAGGTATAATGTTTGGTTATGCTTGTAACGAAACACCTGAATTAATGCCTCTTCCTATAAGTTTGGCTCATAAATTGTCTTTTAGGTTAGCTCAAGTAAGAAAAGAAGGTATTCTAAAATATTTGAGACCAGATGGAAAATCCCAAGTTACCGTAGAATATGTAGATGGTAAACCTTCAAGAATTGATACTATTCTTCTATCTACACAGCACGCAGCTGAAATCAATGGTGTTAGTGATAATGCAAAAGTTCAGCAGATAATAAGTAATGATTTGAAGAAATGTGTTATAGATTATGTGTTTGAAACAGAATCTATAAAGCCGGATTCAAATACAAAAATACTTATAAATCCTTCAGGTAGATTTGTAGTTGGTGGCCCTCAAGGTGACTCAGGTTTAACAGGAAGAAAAATCATAGTAGATACTTACGGAGGCTACTCTCGTCACGGCGGCGGAGCTTTTTCTGGAAAGGATCCGACGAAGGTCGATAGATCAGCAGCTTATGCGGCAAGATATGTTGCAAAGAATATTGTTGCAGCAGGGCTTGCGGACAAGTGCGAAATTGAATTAGCTTATGCTATAGGTGTAGCAGAACCTGTTTCAATCTTTGTTGATACCTTTGGTACTGGTAGAATTTCTGATGATGAAATTTCTGAATTAGTTCGTAAGAATTTTGACTTACGTCCGGCTGCAATTATTTCAAACTTTGATTTGAGAAATTTACCTGCTAAGAATGGCGGAAAATTCTACCAAAAACTTGCTGCATACGGACACGTAGGCAGAACTGATATGAACATACCTTGGGAACAGTTAGATAAGGTAGATGTATTAAAAAAGTCTTTGAGTAGTGCTTGTGCACTTTGCTAAGTCCAGTTTTGGGTAAAAAAAGAGGGGAATTTAATTCTCCTCTTTTTTGTGTATAAGATTGTAAATATTATTACATAGGGTAGTGACATTTTTTTAGGATTAATATAATATAGAGATATATTAAGGGGGAAAGGAGTTTGGGCTCGTGATAAATAGGAAGATAGAAACCGTAAATCCTGTGCAAAGTTCTTTGTCAAGAGAGGATGATTCTTTTACTGCATTGTCGACTTCGGCTTTGCTTGCGAAAAGTTCTGTTCCTTATTCACACAGAAGAATCGCTGATAATTACGTAATTATAAAACGCGTGTACAGGTTCCAAGCTGTTCAAAGCAGAATCTCAAACTCAGAACTTCAACTCCTTAAAAAGTATGATTTCAATACTTTAGAATTTTCGACAATAAAGCAAATTAATGAAGAGTTGTCTTATTTGAAAAAATGGTCAACTTCAAGTAATGAACTTCTAAGAAAAGATGCAGATAATTTGCTTCAAATAAGATCAAAAGAATTAAAATATATAGTAGCAAGCAGGTATTCTACAGTAACAGATGAAATTTACAATGGTTACAAGGCTTTGGAAAAATATTTTGAAGAAATTTCAAAGTTTTATTCACCAGTTTGTTAATATTTATTAATAATGGGGCAATTTTATTTTTTTAGGAGTTTTACTATATCCGGAAGGTAGTAGTATGAATATAAGTCCCATAAATAATAACTTTTCAAATACAGCTTTTTCCCATCATTCATCTGGTGATAAGGATAAGTGTACATTAAAAGAGAAAGCTATAGTTGCTACAACATCGGCATTAGGAGTAGGAGCTAGTTTAGCGGTTTTGGCGAAAGGTTCCGGATATTCACTAAATCCGACAAGAATGTTTAAAAATTTTAAGAAATCTTATGTTGCATCGACGCCATTTTTTGCTAAACAAATAATTTCCATGGGCGTTGGAACTTGTCTTGGCGGGCTCGCTGGTGGTTTTATTATAGATAAAGATAAGGATGATAGAAAAGCTAAAATGCGTGAAGCAATTATGCAAATGGGAAATATTTCGGTTCCTATATCAACTGTAGCCTTGTTTAATAAAATATGTAGTAAACACGGCAAGTTGGCACAATCTGTAGGGTCTTTAGCTGGAATTTTTGCAGGAGTTTATCTTGCAAACTTTTTAATGAATAAATTAGGCAATTTTTTGTTTAAAACTAAGGATGAACGCGGGGTTAAACTTATAGATTTCTCAGCGCATTTGGATGATCTAATGGCTGGCGCATCATACATATCAACTTCAAAATGGGTTCATAATATAGCTAGAGTTGTTCCTGCAGTTTTAGTTCTTCCCGGAATTGAAGTCGGAACAAGAAAAGCAGAAAACAAAAAATTATAGAATTAAAAAAGGACAAAACTATAAGCTTTACAGTTCTGTCCTTTTTACTAATACTTTCATACTCCCGAAATCTCTGAAAATAACCCCTATGCTAATCCCAAAGCCTTTCTGTACCAAGAAAATGACTCAATTTCGTAACCATTGAATGTAGTTTTAATCTGCTGTTTCTTTAAGTAATTTTCAAACTCATCATTGAATGCAGATTTAACTGTTTTTTTCTCTTTTGTAATCAGTTTCATCTTTTTTCTCCTATTTTGAAGTAACACACTATATGACCATTAAGATATCAGTTTAAATCTCACACCAACTTTATGGGTGTATTTTAGCATAAAATTTGACTTTTAGCAATTAGTATGTGAAGAAATGTTAGCTATTTTATAAAAAATTATTCTTTAGAATTAGAAGTATATAATCACAAAGAATGTTTGTATATATAAATGTTAATTGTATTTTATTGCAACTTTAAGGCAATCATCTGTTTTAGCTCTAAAGTATTCATAAGCTCTATTAATTTCATCAAAATTAAATACTTTAGAGATTAAAAAATCTGTATTAATTCTGTTTTTAGAAATAAGGTCAAGAAGCATTTGTGTATGAATGGCGTCCACCCCTCCGGTTTTAAAAATAAGGTTTTTTCCATACATTTGAGGAAGAGGTAAAATCTGGTTCACTTCATACATAGCAACCACTCCGACAACAGAATTAGGTCTTGCAATTTTCCAAGCTAATTCAAATGTATTATCTCCTCCTGCGGCTTCTACGACTCCGTCAGCACCTCTATTTTGAGTTATTTTATTAACTTCTTTTTCAATATCAATTTTATTGGGGTTAAAAGTATAGTCTGCAAATTTAAGTTTTTGGGCTAAATTAAGTCTTTTATTATCAATATCAATAGCAATAATATTACAATTTTTGATAGCTTTAGCACACATCATTGCGCATAACCCAACGGGGCCAGCTCCAATAACTGCTAAAGTTTCATTTTCTTTTATATCACAAAGTTCAACTCCAAAGTATCCGCTTGATAGTATATCGCCCACAAAAAGAGCATTTTCGAAGCTTACGTTCTTAGGAATTTTTGTAAGTCCTTTGTCAGCAAAAGGAACTCTGACAAATTCAGCTTGGCATCCGTCGATTTTGCATCCGAGCTCCCAACCTCCATTAACACAATTATTTATGAATCCGCGCTTGCAAAAATAGCATTCTCCACAGAAAGTTTCACAGTTTGCGCTTACCCTATCACCTACTTTTATATTGGATATATCTGATCCGATTTCTACAACTTCTCCGACAAATTCATGTCCGAGAACTATTTCTTCTTTTGCTTGAGGTACAAAGCCTTTAATAATATGCAAATCACTTGTACAAATAGAAGATAACTTAACTTTTACAATTGCATCCCTAGGAGATTGAATTTCAGGTTTCGGTTTGTCTATAAATTCTATATTATTATTTTTGTAAATTAAAGCTTTCATATCTTTATTATTATAAATGAACAAAATGAAAGTAAAATCGTTTATAATAATGAAAGGAAATTTAGGAGGGAAAATGAAAAAAGTTTTAGTACTAGCTTTAGTAATGGGTTTGTTTAGTTCAACAGTAATAACTGCTCAAGCCATCACACAAGGATCTGAGAAGGGTTATATTTCTGTTTCAACGGATGCGAATACGGAGATTGCGCCGGATGTGGCAGAAATCTCATTTGCGGTTCAAACATCGGATTCAAAATCTATGCAGAAAGCAACACAGTTAAATAAAGAGGCTTCAGATAAAGTTCTTTCAACTTTAGCCTCAATGTTAAATCCTAAAAATGGAGATTATATTAAAACTTCAGACTATAGCGCACAGCCTATATATAGTTATTCCGGAAGCAAAAGAAATTTTGATAAGTATGAAGTTTCTAATAGAGTAATTGTGCATACAAAATCTCTTGACAAAGTCGGAGAAATGATTGATAAAGCAATAGAAGCCGGCGCTACTAACGTAGATAACTTAAACTTCTCAATTTCAACTTATGATAATCAATGTAACGAGCTTTTAGGAATAGCTACGAAAAAAGCCCAAACAAGAGCAGGTTTTTTGGCAAAGAATTTAGGTACAACACTTGATGGTGTAAGAAGTTTTAATGTAAGTTGTAGTGCAAATAATTACGGAAATACAAGATTTTATATGGCAAAAAATATGCTTGTGAATTCAGCGGTTGCAGATTCTGCAGCCGGAACTTCTACATCCATTTCTGGCGGTGTAATAAAAATAAACGCAAATGTTAATGCAAGTTTCTTTGTAAAGTAGATTAATTGTGTAATTGGGCAGTTTAATCTGCCCAATTACTGTGTTATAATGAAAAAATGAAAGAAAAAAATAAAGTTATAAAAAAGATTATAAATAGTTTGAATGCAAACGATTTGGATTATGCAAGGAAATTAATCGAGCGTGATTTAAAGCGTCTAAATTGCGATGATGAATATTATTTTTATTCGGCTCTAATAACTTCTGACATGAAAGAAAAGAAGGCTTTATATACAAAAGCAATTGAGGCGAATAATTCCTTTTTGGACGCATATATTAATAGAGGGCTTGTAAATAACGAACTTGGTAATTATGAGGAGTCTATTGAGGATTATAATAGGGCTATTGATATCGATAAAAAATGCGCATTAGCTTTTAATAACCGAGGGTATACAAAATACAAGCAAGGTGACTTCCAAGGAGCTTTAGCAGATTATAATAAAGCCATAATTCTAAATCCAAAATTTCAGATGGCAATAGATAATAAAGCTCTATTGTTCTCGAAAGCTTGCATGAAAGATGATGAAGATTTTAGTGAAAAATTCTACTTAAGTCTTGGAATTTCAGAAATAAATGAAGGTAATTTTGTAGAAGCAATAAGAGATTTTGATGAGTCTTTAAAATATAATAAAAACTCTGCTTTGACATATTTTTATAAAGCAATTGCCTTTCAGAGTATAAGTAAAGATAAAGAGGCTTATGATAACTACACAAAAGCAATTCAGCTCAATAAGAATATGACAGATGCGTATTTTAACAGAGGTCAATTGACGATAAAAACGAATCCCAAAGAGGCATTGGATGATTTTGTGACGGCTGTAGCTTTAGATCCAAAATTTATAGATGCCTATTATTCAATAGCTATTGTTCAGAAAAATCTGGGACATTATGAAGATGCTCTGAAAAATTTGGATAAAATTATAGCAATTGAACCTCAAGCCATAAATGCCAAGGCTTTGAAAAAACTTATTCAATCGAAATATTTGTAGATACAAATAGCATAACTACTTGTATTTATCAAAAATTTAGGGTATTGTATATAAGTAATAGGGTAGTTAGGAGTATTTGTGAATGTATAATGTTGCGATAATTGGTGCAGGTCCTGCCGGTATTTTTTCTGCTTTGGAGATAATAAAGTTACGTCCTGAATGGAAAATTATTCTTATTGAAAAGGGACAAAAAATTGAGAAAAGAAAATGCCCAATAAGAGAAGGTTCCCCAAAGTGCGTAAATTGCAAACGCTGCGGGCTTTTGTGCGGTTGGGGCGGAGCAGGTGCCTTTTCTGATGGAAAACTTACACTTACTCCTGATGTAGGTGGACATTTGGTAGATTATATGTCCAGAGAAAAGGTTGAGGATTTAATCAAATACGCTGATAATATGTATCTGGAACACGGCGCTACGGATGAAGTCTTTGGTACCGATATGGAGGTGTTCAGAGAAATTGAACATAAAGCACTGCTGGCTGAATTAAAGCTTGTGCATTCTCCCGTAAGGCATTTGGGTACAGAAAGAAGTCTTGATGTATTAAAGCACATGCAAGATTACTTGGATGAGAGAATAACAATTTTAAATAACGTATCAGCTCAGAGTTTAATTGTAGAGTGCGAACAAGTAAAGGGTATTGTTTTAGATAATGGTGAAACAATAAGAGCAGAATATACAATTATTGCTCCTGGAAGAGAAGGTGCTGATTGGTTGACTCACGAATTTGCAAAAAATAAAATAGGCATGGTAAATAATGCCGTTGATGTTGGAGTTAGAGTAGAACTTCCGGCTCCTGTCTTTGCACCATTAACAGATAAGTTGTATGAGTCAAAATTAGTTTACTATTCTCCAACTTTTGGTGATGAAGTCAGAACATTTTGTATGAATCCAAATGGAGAAGTAGTTCAGGAAAATTATAATGGGATAGCAACCGTAAATGGGCATAGTTACGCAAATATAAAGACTAATAATACAAATTTTGCATTGTTAGTAAGTAAGAAATTTACAGAGCCTTTTAAGGAACCAATAGCTTATGGTCAACATATAGCGAGTTTAGCCAATATGCTGGCGGGAGGAATTCTGGTTCAACGTTTTGGCGATTTGTTAGAAGGCAGACGTTCTACTCCTGATAGGATACAATCCAGCATAATTACTCCGACTTTAACCTGCGCAACTCCGGGAGATTTGAGTCTTGTAATACCATATAGACAAATGAAAAGTATTATAGAAATGCTTTTTGCTCTTGATAAAATTGCACCGGGGACAGCTTCAAGGTACACTTTACTGTATGGTATAGAAGTTAAGTTCTACTCAGCAAGGGTAAAATTAACAAATGAATTGGAAACAGAAGGGGTTAAAAACTTATTTACGATAGGAGATGGTGCAGGTGTAACGAGAGGTCTTATACAAGCATCTGCTTCGGGAGTTTATGTTGCAAGAACTATATGCGAACGCGGTTAAGATTTCCTTATTCAAAATCGTAAATATATGTTAAAATAAATTTTATGGAAGGCGTAGATCAGGAATATATAGACAATCTAAAGCATCGGGTTAGCGATAAGATAGAAAACCTTGAGTTGTATCAATTCAAAGGTAGCGTGTCAAAGCTTGTAGGTTTAACTGTAGAGGTAAAACTTCCTGGACTTAAAATTGGTGATTTGTGTTATATAGAGGCTTCTAACGGAGAAAAAAAACCAGCGGAAGTTGTCGCTTTTAAAGGTGATGCAGCTCAGTTACTTCTTTTATATGATGGAACCGGTATTGGTCAAGGAAGTTTAGTTACAACGACAGGAAAGCCCATTATAATTCCTGTAGGTGATTTCCTTTTGGGAAGGTTAATAAATCCAATGGGAGATCCGATAGACGGAAAGCCCATGGATATAGAAGGAGCTTTGTGGCGCCCTGTAGAGGGACCTCCTCCCGGACCTTTTGAAAGACCTATAATAACAGAAATGTTTTCTACGGGGGTAAGAGCTATAGATGCTTGTTTGACCTTTGGGTGCGGACAGCGTATGGGGCTTTTTGCAGGTTCAGGTGTCGGAAAAAGTACCTTGCTTGGTATGATTGCAAGAAATTCTGATGCCGACGTAAACGTTGTTGCACTGATAGGAGAACGTGGAAGAGAAGTTAAAGAGTTTGTTGAAGATGCTTTAGGACCAGAAGGTATGAAAAAGTCAGTATTGGTATGTTCTACAGGAGATCAGCCGCCTTTAATCAGACAGAAGTGCCTTTTAACAGCAACTGCCGTGTGCGAATATTTTCGAGATCAGGGGAAAAAAGTTTTCTTAATGACAGATACAGTCACTCGTTGTGCTATGGCTGGCCGTGAAGTAGGTCTTTCAATAGGTGAACCTCCAACGATGAAAGGCTATCCGCCTTCAATATTCTCTTGGCTTCAAAAAGTTCTTGAAAGAGCTGGAAATAGTCCTAAAGGTTCAATTACCGCTTTTTATACCGTTCTGATGGAGGGGGATGATATAAATGACCCTATCGTAGATACTGTAAGAGGTATTACAGACGGTCACATTTTCTTGTCAAGAAAAGTTGCGGAGGCCAATCACTATCCTGCTATAGATATTTTGGGGAGTATTTCAAGGTTGATGTCTGCAATCGCAAGTCAACCTCATAAGGAAGCTGCTGCTAAATTAAGAAAAATTATGGCAATGTATAGGGAAAATAAAGATTTGATTGATGTAGGTATGTACCAGCCCGGAACTAACCCCAAGTTAGACATTGCAATAGAGATGATGCCCAAAATAAACGCATTTTTACAACAAAGAACTACGGATTCTGTAAGTATGCAAAATACCATTGATACATTAATAAATATGATGTCTGGTGTCGATATTTAATTTTGTCAATAGGTAAATATTATTATTCAAAGTATAATTGATATTTTAAATTGATGTAATATAATTTACTATGAAATTTAGTGAAAATGTGTATTATATACAATATTAAATTTTGTAAATTTTTCATTAAACATGCCTGAAAATATGGCAAAAAATATTTTTTTACATTCTTTATATATTTAGAAGGAGTTTCAGAAGGTGTTTGTAAATAAAATTAACGGAGTATCAAATGTAGGATTTAAGGCCTATCAACATGTTAAAAATGGTGTTGGTGAAACTATTATGAGATTTAATTATCCTTATGATAGCGAAAAAGAGGATTGTGAAATTCATATATATAGTGCAACTCCGACTGAAAAATATGATTACAAACTTTCGGAAAAACCTATTGCTGTAGTAAATTTAAAACCCGAAGGTGTAGATGTAAACCTTCAAGATATAACTAATTTAGATAAAGATGCTCCTTTTGCTTATAAAGTTGTAAGAAAAGATAAATCAACCGGAAAAGTCGTTTGGGAAGGTGCGGATACAGGGGTCAAAATAAAACCTCAAAATGGAGAATATGTAAATAGAACATATGTACATGATCATAGTATATATGAACAAAAGGACAGCAGTGGTAAAGTAATAAATGTATATGAAGATTACACTGATGATCCTATAAGTAATTATACTCATACCTTAGTATCAAGAAAAGGTACAACTCCTATAGTACAAGGAGCAGGTTATTTAATAACTCCTGACTCATTAATGCCGGGTGCACGATATAGAGGTTTTAATGAAGCAAACACCGGTGAAATAGATTATGATAAAGATTACCAGAAAAAAATGGAAGGTGTTATAAAGAACTTTTCCAACATATATGGTGGTAATATAGCAGGCGCTCAAAAGCTAATTCCGTATTTAAAAAATGCTGGTTATAAATATGTATTTTCGACACCAATTGCTAATGGTTCCAAAGGTTGGTCTTTGGGATATTGGAATAAAAATAATATGCAAGTATCTCCAAATATGGGAAATACGGAAAACTTTGCATCTTATTTTAAAGAATTATATAAAAATGGTTTAAAGTACGTATATGACGGAACTTTTACTTCTGAAGGCTTAGAAGGTATACATTTTCAGTATGCATTAAGATGGGCAGAAAAAAATCCGCAATCATATTATTGGTTTAGAATGACAGGTTTAAAAAATTCCAATTTAGGTTTGGGTGTTGTGCCAAAAAATAAAGAGAATTTACGTCATAGAATAGTAAATGCTCCATACAATTATGAGTTACAAAAAGATGGAACTTATAAGAAAGTTGCAAATCCAAATTATGATTCAAATAAAGAAACTTTATGTCAGATTTACGATGCAGCTCAGGCAAGTGATAGGCAAGTAAAAGCTTTAGATAAGGCAATTATTAACTACGAAAAGCTAACAGAAGGCAAAGCTCTAGATATAAATAGCCATGACGATACTGTAATAAACTTTATATTCCAAATTAAACCAAATGAGTATGATAATAGAATAAAAGTAATAAATGAGTTAAATAAGAAATTTGGGAAAAATATAAAATTAGATACAGCTGACGGTACAATAATGGCAGCTCATTTTTCTAATTTTAAAATTGATAAGAAAACAGAAGGTGGTTTTGTAACTTGGGATGCTAACACTGATATGGCAAAAATGAATTACCACATATCAGGGTATGATGAAAAGATCTTGCAAGGTATAGTAAGTCGTTCTGAAAGAGATTATGAAAGAATGCTTACAGAACGCGGGGCAAGAGAAGTTCAAGATATGGCAATCCAATCAGGAAAATATTGGACAAGAAAGGTTAAAGATATTCAAACGTTGTACACTGCTCAAACAGTTGGTACAGCAAAGTCTGTCGAAGCTATAGAAAAGCTTATAAAAGAGGGTAAATTGCCTGAAGAAGCAAGATTAGACAATAATGTTTTAACAAATATTATAAATGGTCACTATGTATTGTCACCCAAAGGTGTTTTATCAAAAGACGATGTGACTGTAAAGGCGTTAATGAGTTTGCCGCTTGACGCTTTAGAATTAGGAGAAAACACGGTAGGAGTATTATCAACTTCATATTTTTCAAATAGGGCTACAACTGATGAAACAATTGGAGTATCAAGATTTGATTTGATGAAGCAAAATAATCCTCATTTAGTAGAGCCTTATGCAAAGAATTACAATAAAGTAAACAGTTTATTTAAGAATGAACTTAAAAATTTTGCTGATTCAGTAATAAAGAAAGCAAATGAAAGCTCTAATGAAAAACTTTTAGATAGTAATGGTGATTATACAGAGTATGGCGAATATGTAATAGATCTTTTAGGACAAGAGATTGCAAAATATGCTTTCTTGAAAGCCATAGGTGGAGATGGGTTGAAATCAAAAGTTCTTCCAACAGGTGAAATTACTTACGATTATGACAGCTTGAGAGAGGGAACTACATTACAATCTTTAGGTATAAATGGTAACAGTCCAGAAGACGAGGCTTCAAAATTAGAAAAGAAAATTGAAAAAGGTTTAAGAAGTCTTTCCGAGAGTGATATATCCTATGTTGCAGACGCAATGTCAAAACAAATTGCAGGAACAGATACTTCAAGTTTTAGAATCGCAGAAGCTCTAGTTGATAGAACAGGTTTAGGCTTAGACTGGAGATTGGATGCTGCAAAAGATGTTATGGATATGGATGCTGTTCGTAATGGAGATAATACTTTCGACGACAACTGGGATGATGCGATAAAATTCTGGGGTAAATTCGTACAGGCTGTAAAATCAGAAAATCCAAATGCATATATTGTAGCAGAACTTACAGATATTGAAGAGTTGATGAAAGATACTTATGGATTAAATGCATATCCATATAAAAATTATACAAATGTTGGACAGAAATTCAATGGCGAGCCGGATGCATTTGTTAAATTCTTTAATCAAACGGGTATTACATCAGAAGCGGGTTATTCTTACTTCTTTACAGATTTGTTAACACTTTTTGCTCCTTCATTTGATGAAGGAAGTGGTGTTAGTGCAACACATGATAGAGTTATGCCAAGGTTTGATTTGTTGATGCAAACAAGAAGTGCAGACTATTTGAGAAATTTATATACATTTATGGGGAACCACGATAAACCAAGAATGCTTCACGGTCTTTCTGTTGATATGGACATGTTCCACGCAAACATTTTAGATCAAGGAGATAGAGGACATCGTGCAAGAGAGGCTGCAATACAAGTCTTATCTGGTGCAAAATCGCCTTCAGAAGTTCCGATAGAATTAAGATTAAATGTGGATAATAACGATTATTTCTTGACTACAAGTTCAAGGGCTGTTGCGAATAGCAAATTGTTGATGTCAGTTGTTTATGAAGATAAAGCTTTATCTGAAGAGGATAAACGACGTTTGGCAGATGCGATTAGAGATTTAACTTATGGAAATTATCTTGGAGAAGGTGCAACTGAAAGTTTACAAAAAATCAAAATAAAAGAGCTTTCATCTCTGGATAATGCTTTTGAAGAAATATTGGATTTGGCAGAAAGCAAGGGGTTGAAATTAAATGCAAGTGAGCGAGAGCAATTGAAAAGAGCAGTTGTAGAAAAGGCTAAAAATGCTAATCTTTCAAAGTATTTAGTTCACGGTGATTTTGATTGGACCACGCTTGATGAAAAACAAAAAGAAAGTAATTATAATGCAGCCAAAGAAATTCTGGGCGAAAAGTCTGATTATAGTAAATACAGCTTGTATAGTGTACAATTAGCAAGATTATTAAAAGATTCTTACAATGAAACCGGGCTTAATACAAGTGCAAAAGCTCAGCTTGATCAAGCGTTTAAAGATTTTGCAGAAAAATATAATAAGAATACAGTTTCTTCTCATACAGAAGATTTTAAACGTATAGAAGATCCTGTTACTGCAATGAGAAAAAATGGTTATGCTGCACGAGATCTAAAAGTTGCTTTAGAAATGATTGTAAAACAGGCAGAGTATAGGTCTGGTAAACCAATTGCTGATAAAAAAGAGGTTGTTGAAAGATTATTTAAATCTGCAACAGAGCCTGGTGTTGCGAAAGAAGCTATGATTATGGAATTCTTAAAGGCGCTTCCTGGTATTCCGACCGTATATTCAGGTGACGAGCTTGGTATGACAGGTTATGAAGAAAGGGCAAAGAACGTATATCTGCAAAACAGAAATGCTCTTCCTTGGACAGATATGGATGAAAAATCTACAATTGGTAATTACAGAAGAACTATAAGAGATACCTTAAACGCAACATTGAAAGCCAGAAGTAATCCTGAGCTTTCTCCGCTGAACAATGGTACACCATATAGTTTGGAGGTAAAAGCAAACAACAGAACAAGAAGTGAAATGAAAAGTCGTCTTAACGAGATAAATAAGAGATTTGGTGAGATTGATAATGAGTTAAAAGAAGGAAAAATCTCGGAAGCAGAAGCAAACAAGCAGAAAGCCGCTTTGGTAAAAGAGCGGGAGGTTATAAAAAAAGATCTTGCAAAACTTGCTTATATGATGCAGAATGCAAATGGTGATATTACAGTTTCAGTATTTAATGCTGGGGATGTAGAATTTTCAAACAGGTTTGACTACTTCAAAAAGTATGGTCTTGATACAGAAGAAAAACGTAAAAAATTCTTTGAAGATAATAATATAGAGTCAATTAACCCGGATAACCCGTATATTCCGATTTTACCGAAATCCGAGTTGGATATGATAATGCTTGGTGCAAGCGTCGCTATTCCTGTCGGAACTGTATTTATGAATGCTAATGCTAAGGATAAGACTGAATACGTTGTAAAAGAAGTCGGAAATAAAAAAGCTATTGTAAGAAAAGACGGCGGTAAAATTATAATGGATGGTAAAACTGCTAAAAATGGAGTCATGATACTTAGAAAGATTAAAAATATAATATTCAAAGGACATCAAAACAAATATTCACAATATAACTTTGTATCAAATCCATACAAACATAATGAACCGGCTGAGGAGGGTCAAAAATTATCAATTATTGCCAAGTAATAATTGAATAAGGTAGAGGGTATGAAAGTCGGTGCAGTAGGATTAAATTATTATACAGGTTATAAAAGTCCAAATATAAAATCTAATAAAGTTAATTTGTTAACAAAGCCTGATATTGTATCTTTTAGAGGAATATTAAGCTCAGAACCTGATTTGTCAACGAAATTTAGATATGGGCTAGAAGCTTTGGACGGACAATCTGTTATGGTTGTTACGTCTAATGAAGACAGTTCAGATGCTATGCTGGAATTCTATGCGGATAAAATTGATATTCCTATAATGAAAAAGTATACATTGCAGGTAAAAGGAGATGGGCTTAGCGAGGCTAATCAATTACGGACCAACTTTGCAATATATAAGAAAAATGGGAGTTATTGGCTCTTATCGCTTGCTGATAACAGATTATCAGGAATATTGGTTGCAAACCCAAAAGAAAAATTTGATGCAAAAAAAACCGTTTATACAGGAGAAAAGAAAGAACTTAAAAATGGTGATGCAATACAAACAAGCGACGCATTTTATGGTCGTGATGATAATTTAATATTTAATAAGCCTAAACGTTATGATATATCAGATGCTGAGAGATATCTAAAAGTTAACATTGTTGGAAATTACAATGAGTTAAACAAGAAAACTGTAGCTGCTTTAAATAAAAAAGCAGGTCCGAGTAATATAAAAAAAGGGTTCTTTTTTTCTGATATAGGCGGGTTGGATAACATTATAGAAACTTTGAAAAAATATGTTATAGCTCCTATTAATTATCCTAAGGTGTTTGAAAATATAAGGTTAAATAAAGGTATTTTATTATGGGGACCGCCGAGGTGTGGAAAAACTCTTTTAGGTAAAGCTTTAGCAAATGAATCTGGTGCAAAATATCGTGAATACAATGCTAATGAATTTAAAACAGCTCAAGTCGGATCTTCAGAAGCTGCAATACGGGAAGTATTCAAAAAAGCAATTGCAGACGCTCCTTCCATTACCTTTATAGATGAAATTGATTCTATAGCAAAAATTAGGGATGGATCTTCAAATGCAAGATTTGATGATCCGATGGTTAACCAGTTATTAGGTTGTATGAGTGATTTGGAAAAGAGTAAAGTCCCAGCGTTTTTTATAGCTGCTACAAATAGAAAAGATTTACTTGAGCCGGCTCTTATAGCTTCCGGTCGATTTGGTTTGCATTTGGAAGTCCCAATGCCTGACGAGAATGGGCTAAAACAAATTTTTAATATTCATTCTAAAGATAAACCGATTGCAAAAGACGTAAGTGTTGATTTACTGGTACAAAAAATGCTGGAGAACCAATTTAATGGCTCAGATGTCGCCGAGATTATTTCAGATGCTTATTTTAATGCTCTTGAACGCTTAGGCATGTTTGAAAAAATGAATAATAAGAGTTTTTTATATGGTGATATGCAGAAAATATTTATCTCTTTTGCAGATTTTGAAAAAGCTATACAAAGAATTGCTAAACAGAAGATTTAACAAGAGTTTTTGCTGCCTCTATTGCTTGGTGTTGGCATTCCAAGCAGTCCCAAAAATCTTCCGAATTTATATACGGTTTAACGATTTTCCTTGCCCAGGAACCCACTGCAATTCCCCAGAAATTTATTCCGCACATTTTTGCTAATTCAGCGGTTTTCGAATTTGTTCCGCCTGATAATACAATGTGTACAGGCAGGTTAGCATTTTGTATGATTTCAGCCATCGCTACAGCTTGGAGAGTAGTTTTGTAAGTATCTTCAGAACCACTCATCGGGATTCCATCCGCTTGAATTATTGTTGTATAAGGTTTCCTATGAGCAATCATATTTCTTATTCTGTTAATTACATCTCTGTTCCCGAAATATTCTCTATCTACGCATATTGAAGCATATTTAGGGTTGCATTCATTTATAATATTCCATTTGTAGTCCAAATCTTTTGTATCTTGCCCCATAACGTGGAGTTCTAAAATTTCAACACCATTTTGAACCATATATGGTAAAATTTCTTTGACATTAACATCTTTTTCATACATCGTCATTGCGCCTGTTGGACACTTTCTCGCACAGGTTCCGCAACCAACGCATCTTTTGTCATTTACAATAATAGACGGATAAATCGCATCATTTGGACAGTTTCTATAACAATTTCCGCACTTGATGCAAACGCTGTCTTTTATTTTTGCTTTAGTAATATGAGGATCTCCTTTGATCCCTACACTTACACAAAAATGAGGGGTACTAAGCTTCGCAAGTTGTGCAGCTTCTTTGGCTGCTTCTAAAACATCTTTACGCGCTGAAATATCAAAATATTCGCAACCGGCCTTGGCGTATACATAAACTAATCTTTTTACACTTTCACAATCTTCGTTTCCAGCTCCGCATACAATTTTTAGCATAATATTAAAATCCTATTGCGTAGTTAAAAATTTTCTTTTTCTTTAAGTGCTTAGTAACAATTGAAGAATCTACCGTCACTTCCGGTGTTTCTATAACTTGTCCGGCTCTTTGTAACATATTATTTTCTTGTAATGTTTTGTCGACATTGTTAAACGACTTCAATGCATCCAACCTGTTCTGTAACTCTTCATTTTCATTATTTAGTATAACGGTTTGTCTGCTTAAGTCATTCAATTTCATTTCACAAGAGATAACAAAATAGTAGCTTACAATAACCACTCCGATAAGCAAGCTCAAAATAACGCATAACATTTTATTAACTCTTTTTATAGCCATTTCTTTAACCAGATTTTCCTTTGGAAAGTACCCTTCTATTATACTATTAACAGCCAAATTTTGAACAGATTTGTCGATAAAAGATTTTTTAGTTCTTTGATTAAGCTGATATTCTTTTTTATACTCCCCGGAAAATTTTTTTATAAAACTATCTAACCCCGATTTATTGTTGATTTTTAATGCCGAAACCAAGATGAAATTCTCCTCTGCTCCCAGGTTTCCAACATCTTCTGTACTAAATAGCCCTTGCAATCCTTAACTTAGCACTTCGTGATGGTGGATTTTCCAAAATCTCCTTTTCGCTCGCTATAATAGGTTTTTTGTTTACTAACTCTATTTTAGGCGGCGGGCATTTGCAAATCATTTCATTGCATCTGCACTTTTGGCTTTCAAATTTGAAGAATTGTTTAACAATTCTATCCTCCAAAGAATGAAAACTTATTACAGAAATTATACCACCTTTATCCAATAAATCCAATATGTCATGTAGTACAAAATTTACATTTTTTAACTCATTATTAACTTCTATCCTAATTGCCTGAAACACTCTTGTAGCAGGGTGTATATGAGACTTAACCCTAGGAGTCGCATTGACAATGATATCAGCAAGTTCTTTCGTTGTCTTAATAGGTTTAATCCTTCTAATTTCGACAATCTTTTTTGCAATTCTTTTTGAAAAATGTTCTTCTCCATATTCGCTAAATATCCTTACTAAATCAGTTTCTGAGTATTTGTTAACAACATCGTAAGCCGAAAAATCACTATCCATATCAAATCTCATATCAAGTGGTGCGTCTTTCGAAAAAGAAAAACCTCTTTCAGCTTTAGTTAGCTGGTGATAAGAAGCGCCCAAATCAAGTATTACTCCGCCTGTAATCTTTTCTATACCAAGTTTATGCAATTCTTCTTTTATATTGGTGTAAGAAGATTTTATAATTGTTAAATTAGAGTAATTTTTTAGTCTTTCTTTAGCATGAGCAATCGCTTCATCATCTATATCAAAGGCTATTAACCTACCATTTGGAGAAATTCTTTTCAGAATTAATTCACTGTGCCCACCGCCACCTAAAGTGCAATCTACATATATTTTACCAGGTTGGCATTCTAGAGCATCAACAGCTTCATTAAGCATTACTGTATAATGTTTGAAATCGTCCATATAAAAATTTTAGCATATAAAGATTTTTCGTGGATTACATGTCTAACATAAATGTAACAGGTCCATCATTAATTAAAGCGACGTCCATCATAGCGCCAAAAACTCCAGTTTGGGTATTAATTCCATAATTTTTTACTTCATTAATGAACGTTTCATATAATTTTTTTGCAACATCAGGCGGAGCAGAATTGTCAAAGCTTGGACGTGTTCCTTTTTTACAATTTCCACAAAGGGTAAACTGTGAAACAATAAGCATTTCACCTTTAATATCAAGAATTGATTTATTCATTTTGTCGTTTTCGTCAGAAAAAATTCTCAGATTAACAAGCTTCTTTGCCATTTTTTGAATTTCTTCTGTAGTATCTCCCTTTTCTATTCCAACAAGAGCCAGAATTCCTTGTTTTATACTGGAATATAGTTTACCATCAATACTTACTGAAGCCTCTTTTACCCTTTGTATCAAAACTTTCATTGAAGAACTCCTATTGTGTATTCAATTCTGGAATTTATATCTAATATTGCTTTTTGAGCGTTTTCAAAATACGTTGAAAATTTTGTTATTAGATCATTCAAACTTTTAGCATCAAAGCTTGTAGCCATTTTCATAGTATAATCCAAATCAATGCGTTCTTTTGCTGTTATAAAATCAAAGAGTGTATTGGTGTAAGTGGTGCTTAGTTTCAAGAAAATGGTAGAGACTTTCTTCAAATCCTTTAAAACTTCTACTGTAGCATTTTTGTATCGCTTAAATTCATTATTAAGTGATTTTACAGCATTTTGTCCATTTTGTACTTCTACAAGTATTTTATTAAGATTTTCAACTTCTTTACGCAATTTATCTTTTATTTCATAAACATTAAAGGTATAATTTGGCTTAAGTTCTCTATTTGAAATCTTAGAGGTATCTTTCAGTGCTTCTTCAAGCGGAATGTTTTTATATCCGTCAATTTGTGCTCCGACTAAAGAGGTATTTATATATTCTCTATCATTAAACATTTGAGTAAATTCAGTTAAAGGTTTAATAAAAGCTGCATACACTGATTCCGTCGGAATTTGATCCCCTTGTATACCTTTGACATAATAAAGTGAGTTATTAAGATTTTTTAGTCTTTTCTTTGCAGCATTTATTCGTTTCTCATCGTCTTTGTAATTGCTTAATGATGCGACAAATCTATCAAAATCTTTTGCTGTAATTTCAAAGCGTTTTGTTTCTTTATTATAGCGGCATTCCAAATCTTTGTATGCTGAATCTTTGCTGTAGCATTGACCTTCAATATATGCCAAGTCTTGCCCTACCATCACAATTCTTGAGCAGCCTAATATTCTAGCAACATTTAGAGCAGTATATGAAACTGTACCTTTAGAAAAGTATTCAGAGGTATCTTCATTTATTATTTTGCTCCAAAATGAGTTAATAGGCATATTATTTGAAATGTGTGAGTATATTTGTTTAAATTTAAACTTTCTGAGGTTCTTGTTAGAATATGGTTCTGTTACAAAGTTAACTTCTGACAAATCAATACCTTCAATTTGTTTAGAAGAATCATAAGCTTCAATTATGCACAAAAAATCCGGTGTGATTCCGTGTTTTGCAATAGTCTTCATTGCAGTTCCGACAACTATTAGAACAATATTATCTCTATATTTTTTTATTGTTTCTATATTTCGATCAAGAGTCGGACCTGCAGAAACTACTACAGCTGTTTCACCCTCATAAAAGTTTTTGATTGAGCATAGCGGTGGTTCTTTTATGAGGTTTGGAATATTTCTTATCAAAGTTTTCGTAATAGGGTAAAATTTTTCTTGAGTGTATTTTAAATCCAAGCTATAAGAGCCAACCATTCTTTGAAGACTTTCTACCATGTGATCAAAGTTCTTAGAATTGAGTTCCCTATATGACATTGTTGTTAATAATAACGGTTTATTTTTTATGTTTGATTTTTGATAAATGTATTCTCCAACTTTTTCCAGATTATCTGATATAAATATATTATTTTTTAAAATATCATTTGAAAAATCTACAAGAGAAAATGCTATTTTTAATATATTCAAATCCGGTTCATACAAGATTACCGTACCTAAAGAATTTGCTGATGCAACCTGAAACAGATACCCTAACCCCAGACCATATACAAGATGTATTGCAATAGGACTATTTTCTGCCATTGAAAAGATTTCTTTTGCTTCGGCTAGAGGATTTTGTCTGTTGTGAAGAAAAACATTTTTGTAATTTAAATTATAAAAACCGTTTTCATTAACGAGCTGAGGTACATCAGTTACTACGTGTTGTGCTATTCTATTAGCAAGTTCTTTGTCTTTTTTTGCAAGTACAGTCAAATTTTTTTCAAGTATATTCAAGTTTAACTCCCCAAAACTTAAATTATAAGTTTTCTCTTTTTCCTCTCAATTGACCGCAAGCTGCGTCAATGTCAGCTCCTCGTTCCAGTCTTACAGTAACCTTTTTCCCTGAATGCTCAAGCAAGTATTTAAATTTCATAATATCATTGCCGGACGGCTTTTTGTAATCATTTTCTATTACAGAATTGTATGGAATTAGGTTAATATTACATTTTATATCCTTAAGCCAGTGAGCAAGCTCTTTTGCAACTTCAAAGGTATCATTAAAACCGTGAATAAGAATATATTCAATGGTAATTCTTCTGCCGGTTTTTTCTACGTAATTCAAAAGAGCTTTTTTTAATTCCTCAAGCGGATATCTTTTTTCGATTGGCATAAGCTCCAGTCTTAATTTATGATTTGGTGCGTGAAGTGATATTGCAAGTGTAGATTGTAAATCTAATTCAGCTAACCTGTTTATCCCAGGTATTATGCCACTCGTAGAAATAGTAATCCTTCTTGCTCCTATTTGAAAATCATTATTAAAAATTTCCAAAGATTTTAACACATTTTCAAGATTTAATAGAGGCTCGCCCTGTCCCATAAAAACAATATTTGTAACCTTAAGTCCCGTATCTCTTTGAATTGTTAAAACTTGTTCAATAATTTCTTTGTAGGTGAGATTTCTTTTAAAGCCGCCTTTTCCTGTTGCGCAAAAAGAACAGTTAACGGCGCATCCTACTTGAGAACTTACGCAAGCTGTTAAATTCGCGCGGTTATCAAATCTCATAAGAACTGTCTCAACACATTCTCCGTCAGGGTATTCAACTAAATATTTTAAAGTACCGTCTTTACTCGTCTGTTTAACTTTGATTTTTGTATCTGTAACCGCAGCAATTTCTTTTAGCTGTTCTCGAAAATCTTTCGACAAATTGGTCATTTCGTCAATAGAAGAAACCGATTTTGTATAAATCCAATTGTGAATTTGTTTTGCCCTGAACTTTGTAGCCTTCAGGTCAGACATCAAATTCTCAAGTTCACTAAGGCTCATTCCAGATAAGATTATCACTGAAGTTTCTCCTTGTAAAAATCAATGATATCAACTTTAGCTTTTAAAAGCATAGCCTCATGTGCTATTTCGTTTTTCCACGCATTGTAAGAACATGACGAAGGAAGAAGTTTCAGCGGATTATGCGGAAACTCTTTGCAAATATCAGGTCTTTTTTCGTACTCTGAACATAAATTGTCTTTAAGTTTAGGACAGTAATAATAATAGATTTTTTCATCTTCTACAAGCTCGTTTAGGAGCTTAAAATATTCAGGATTAGCTTTTCTTGCTTCTTCTTCAGACTCATAGGGTACAAATACTGAAACAAAATCTGAAGAAAACTTGTCACCCTTCATCGCTCTTTGTTTAAGTTGTGCATAAGAATATTCACTCACCGCAAGCTTACAACAAGCTGCGCATTTAGAACAACTGTATTCACTTTTTTTATCCATTATTTTTTTATAGATTAATTTAAGCTTTTGTCTATAATCCCCTGAAAGATACGTTAAAATCTTAAGTTGCCAGTTTCTATATTCACAATTCGCCGGATACATTGTAAATACATCTTTTTTTTCAATGTTGCAATCTTTGATTTTACAATCCTTACAAGGGTATTCCGGCTTGAATTGATTAATTTCTTTTCTTATACTCTCCGCTGCTTCTACAAAAATAGCTTCATAATTATCTTTTAGATTGTTGAATTGAGTATGTAATGATGTATCCTCATTGTTTATTTTTTTGGTTTCAAAAAAATTATCCATACTCAAGATAGTACCATAAATTGCCTAATACGGCAATGAGATTATTTTATGTACAGCTAGAATAAATGTGTAAATAGAAAGGATAAATTATGTCGACAGAAAAGTTACAATTATACAAATGCGAAGTCTGCGGAAATTTAGTTCAGGTAATTGAACCAAGTTTTGGTGAGTTAGTTTGTTGTAATCAACCGATGAAATTACAACAAATACAACACGATAGGTCAGAAACAGGTGAAAAACACGCACCTATAATTGAAATTAAAGAAAATGAAAAATATGTGACAGTAAAATCTCATCCAATGTTAAAAGAACATTATATTCAATTTGTTGAGGTTTATAAAAAAGACAAGTCTGAAATGCATCTTAAGTATTTTAATCCGGAAGAAGTTGCTGAATTTGATATAAATTGTTTACCGGATGATATTGAAGCAATAGAGTTCTGTAATATACACGGTTTGTGGGGAGAAAATAAAAATGATTAGTGATAAAGTAAATGAGATAATTAATGAACAAATTAATAAAGAATTTTATTCAGGTTACTTATACCTTTCAATGTCTGCTTATATGAAAGAATTAGGTCTGTTTGGATTTTCTTCTTGGCTGAAACATCAAGCAAAGGAGGAGGTTGAACACGGATTAAAACTTTTCGATTATTTGATATCCAGAAACAGTTTTGTGACTTTAAAACAAATAAAAACACCTGAGTTTGAATTTCATGGCGTAATTTCGGTTTTTAATAAAATATATGAGCATGAAAAAAGTATAACAGAATCTGTAATGCATGTTGCAAAACAGGCTGAAGATGAGTGTGATCGGTCTACATTGTCATTTATTGATTGGTTTATAAATGAACAAATAGAAGAAGAACAAAATGTAAAAAATATAATTAAGCGCCTTGAACTGTTCGGCGAGGACAAAGTTTCCCTGTACCTTATTGATAAAGAATTAGGGGAACGAAAATAGACAAAAAGGACTAATATAGTCCTTTTTTCTTGTATATATTTTTTGTTTTTGGTAAATTAATTGTGTGTGTTTTATATTACTAAAACATTGTAAATAAATGTAAAGTTCATGCTTTTTTAATAGCAAAAAATATTTTTTTAAGAACTTTAAATATATAGGTACCAGATGGGGTTCGTATGATTAAATCAGTAAGTTTAGCAGATAAAAATGTTACATTTGGGGCGCAGGCTGAGACCGAAAAAAATAAGGTTGAGATGGAATCTCGCATATTGCCAAATACCCTAAAAACAAGGTTACAGCAAAAGTATCAAAAAACATCCAATGCATTTTTGCAATACCCGATAAAGGGT
Source organism: Candidatus Gastranaerophilales bacterium (assembly GCA_944323165.1). Lineage (GTDB taxonomy): Bacteria > Cyanobacteriota > Vampirovibrionia > Gastranaerophilales > Gastranaerophilaceae > CAG-196. Next base: position 50,505 of record CALURK010000005.1, read on the forward strand.
TTAAAGGGAGATGTTAACTCTGATTTCTACGAATTTTTATCAATGGGAATTATACCATACTTGATAGGTAGTGGTATGTTTATGGGCTTATTTAATTTAGTAAATAAGCACTTAATGCCAAAATCACATGTTTGTGCTGGTATCAACGGAAAGAAAATGGCTTTGGGAGTCGTTTTATATGGCTTACTGAAAACATTATCGGCAGATTTAGTTACACGCCCGGTATATTGGGGTACTGGTGTTGATATAGAATTACCTATTGAACACGTTTATTACCCGTTACCAAAAGAACCTGGTGAATCTGCAAGGATTATTCCGCAAGTACAACAAAGAAAAGTGTATGACAGTAGAGAGTTCTTTAGAAAGGATTTGATACAAAAAGATATCGGAGTTTCTTATTATGATAATGTTGCTAAGAAACTTGGTTTGGGTGAGGACTTAAATGATTCTGTAACAGAAACTACTCCGATAATTCAAAATATAATTTCAACAACAAAAACCGCAAAAAGCTTGTCTACTTATGCTTGGGCAGGTTTGGGAGTAGGGTTGGCGACACAAGATTGTTGGGAAGATTTCTTTACCTCTATCTCAAACAGAAAACGTCATATACCAAAACCAGGAGAAGGTTTAGGTGCTAAGATGGCTGCAAGAATGAAAAACTTTGGCACTAACACTTATGAAATATCAAAAACGTTCTTGAAGTCATTTGGCAAATCTTTTAAAACGTTGTGGACAGGAAATCCTGGCAAAACCGGATTTATGAAGCATGCCGGAAAGGCTTGGATGATTTTTACGGCAGCATTAACAATTGGTACGACAGCAAATGCAATATACAAAGCAAAACATATGGGAAAATTGGCAAATAAAGATATTATGGATAAGTCCAAAGAAAGTACGGTGATTTAGTATGGCAATAACTCCAATTCAGACAAATCTCGAAAATACTAAGTCTAAAAAACCTTATAGAGAGGCAAAAGGTTCTGTGAAAACTGATAAGAATACGCGACCCCTGCCTCCAGAAGGTCATTTGGTTCATGATTCTATAGTATCGGTTCCAAAATATTTTATAAAAGACAGAGCTTATGACGTAAAAGCTATAAAAGACGGTTTAGCTGGTAATGCTAATGATCACCAACAAGGAAGATTGAATGATGTTGGTTTGGCTATGGGAGGACTAGGTATTGCAACAGTACTTGCTGCAAGAACTAAAAATCCAATGGTAAGATTTATGGAGTTTGCAGGACTAGGTTCATTTATTGCATCAATGTCATTATTTCCTTTATTGGCAATAAAAGCACCATCAAGACTAATACAAGGCTTTGATATAGGAAAAGAATATATTGATGATCAAGGTCGTAAGAAATCTGTGTTCCAAGATCCAAATTACATTCCATTTGATATGTATAAAGGTGATTATCCTGGAGAGGATTTGGATGTAATTGGCGACAGAATGGGCATTCCAAGAGATATCAAAAATCGTCATGATTTAATAAAAGAACAGATGAGAAAAGTCGGCATTCAGACAAATACTCTTTGGATGTTGATGGCAGGTTTTGCTACACCTGTAATATCAGCGCTTATGTGTTGTGGTCTTGAAAAATTAGTTGGTCCTGCAATCGAGAAAGTTAGAAACCAACGTTATAATTCGGGAATTACTCATGTATTACATAGGACGGAAGCCATGAGTGATCAGGTTGACAGTATTAGGTCAAACAAATTAAGCAACGACGTTGAAAAGATATTAACGAATTATAAAGGAAAACAATTACCAAAAGTTGAGTATGATAATTTAGTTCGCATCATTACAAAAGGTATGGATGCAAATGCTTCAGAAGGTATAAAAGCAGATTTAGCAAAGATTTTCTTGCCGGATAGCATGGGAGCTTATTCTATAAATGATAATTTTGCAGAAAATCTTGTAAAAACTTTAAAAACAAATGTTCCTTCTTCTAATAGGACAATTTTAGAAAAAGTATTTGTTCCGACAAAAGAAGAAGTTTCTGAAATTGTTAAAAAATACAATGCAGACGGCATTACAGAAGATGAACTTTTATCAATAAAGAATGATTTCAAAAAATTATTTGATTCAAAGATAAACAATGAAGCCGGCATGCCAAAAGAAGCATTGAATGCTTATAAAAATAAAGTAATAGAGAATATATCTAAGAACATAAAATCAAATAAAGCAAGATATGTAAATGAACATAATATAAAAGATGTAATAGATTTCGCAAAAGTTATAGGTGAATTTAAGCATAATCAAGTAGCTTTAGATAAGTGTAAATCTTTCAAAGTAGAATATGCTCCAGAAACAGTTATTGCCCGTTCATATAATAAATTTGAAAGAACTTTATTAGATGTATTGGGTATAAAATTCAAAGATTTGAAGCAAATGAGAGAGTCTGAGCAGTATGCAAAAGAAGTTTTTGAAAAACATTTAAGTGAGCTAACAAAGGACGAACAAAAATATCAGGAAGCTATCAATAAGCTTGCAAAAGTTATGTCTGATATGGAAGTTAAGTTAAACGGAAAGAGTAATACAGAATCTCATTTAAAAGATTTGATAGTAGGTATAGAAAATAACTATAATAATACGGCAAAACGTCTTAATAATATAGGAAAATTTAAAAATACAATAGACAGATTAGTAAAAGAAGATGTTTCGACATTATCTCCATCTGTAAAAACAAGACAAGAATTGTTTGATATGTTGGACGGTGTAAAAGTTGATAAATATGCCGGAAAGAATTATTGGGGAGATTTGTCAGAAGCAGAACGTTTAGAGTATGCAAAATATAATTCAAGGGGTGTAGGCTCTTCTAAGAATCAAGAAATCTCAAGAATAGTCGAAAGATATCAAGGCGCAAAAAATTCCTTTAACAGAGTGTTGCATTTATTTGATGTCTACAAACGTCCAATTCCTGAAGGTGAGTATAATAAAGCTATTGCGGAATTTGGTAGAGATGCTGTAATAGGTGCAACATCTTCTGAACATACTATGAAACTAAATACAATAAATAATCCTGAATTTTACAAAGATGTAATGAATACAACTTGGAGCACGAATTTGACAGAAGCTACAGAAAAAGGTTTGAGTGTTTCTAAAGATGTTTCAACAGGAGATGTTTTAGGACGTTTCAAAAAATACATAACAAGATTTAAAGATATAATGGGCAATAATAATATAGATTTTACTAAACCAAATCACATATTGGATGGCAATGCTTTGAGTAAGTATACAAAGTCAGAACAGACAAGAATGGCAAAATTTAATTTGGTAGCTCAAAATTCTGTAGATATGGTAAAAAATGCCGCAGAGAGAAAATACGGCAACAATAAATGGTTAAGAATCGCAAGCGCAATCGGCGGTAGTGTTGTAGGTGCAACAATTATTGCTCAATTGGGATTTGGAAAAATAAGAAATCCTCAAAATATATTCAGGCAGGTGAATGATGATGCAAATTAGTAAAGTAATTCCTATTAATTTTCAAGCAAAGAATGTACTGCCGGTTAATAAGCCGTCAGAAGAGAAAGATGCTGTAAAGGATAATGGCGTAACTGCAAGTTATCTGGATAATTTAGCGAGAATAAACGCTCCTTCTGTAAAAAAGGTAGAACAGGTTGGCAAAAATGCAGAGCCTTATAGAAATAATTTGAGAACAATGATTCAAAATAATCAGTGCGTAATGATGGCAATTGTTCCAAGAACTTTTACCGCTCAAGATTTGAATGGAGATGATAAAGTAACATTATCTACTGGTGAAAAGAATGGAACACTCTTAGGTGCAATTTCAAGATTGGATGAATTAAAGGCTGATGGGATTAATACGTTACATATATTACCAATCCATCCAACTGGTAAAAAGAATGCAATGGGTACCGCAGGATCTTTATATTCTCCTGCAAAATATGTAACTGATGATGGTCATTTGGCAATTGATCCTATGATAATTGATAAAAATGATCCAAGAACTCCTGATGAACAGTTTAAAGCATTAATAGATGAATGTCATAAACGCGGAATGAAGGTTATGTTAGATTTGCCAAGTTGCGCATCTGTGGATTTATTTGAAGCCGAACCTGAATTGATGGCTTATGGTAGAAATGGTGAAGATAAAACTCCTCAAGGTTGGGCAGACATCAGAATGTTTGAGCCTTGGTCTGATGAATCTAAAAGAACTCTAAATCCTGCTTTGTTAGAAATGCATAAACAATACGTAGATGCTTGTATAGATTTAGGTATAGACGGTATAAGAGCCGATGTCGCAAGAGCGAAACCTCCAGAATTTTGGGATGTTTTAATCAAATATTCACATAAAAGAGATCCTGAATTTGCATGGCTTGCAGAAAGTTATACTTATGAATGTGCATCTCCAATGGTAAATATGCCATATGATAGACCTGAAGACTTGTTAAGAGCAGGTTTTGATGAGTATTACGGACAATATCATATTTTCCACGATTGGGGAAAAGCTTCTGAATTTAATGATTATGTAAAATCAAACTTAGATATGTCATATAGATTACCTGCAGGAAAAAGTGTAATCGGATCTTTTTTAACCCACGATGACAGTTCATCAATGATACACGGCGGAGAAAATTTCTGCAAATTAACAACCGTTCTTCAAGCAACTATTCCGATGTGTAATCCTTATTTCATAGATGGTTTCCAGACTGGTGACTACTACGATTACAAATACAGAAATACTGAAAACGTTGAAACATATACAGAAAAAACTTTGATGAACGAACACCGTTATCGTTTGGCATTATTTAATTTATCAAGAAAACCTGGCGGAGATTATCCTGATATAGAAAGAGTAATGCAGGGTGTGTTGAAAATGAGAAGCGAAAATCTTGATGTTTTAGCTGATAGAAATAGCAGTTTTATAGAATTAGATAAGCTGGATGATAAAAATGATCAGGTTATAACTTTTGCAAGACATAATAATGGTAGAACTCTTCTTGTTGTTGCAAATAAAAATCCAAATAGAAATGTAACTTGTAAAATTCAAATTCCAGGTTTAAAAGAAGACCAAAAACTTAAGAATATGATTCCTGAATATGGTGATACAAGTGAATTCCAAGTGTCTAAGAATGAACTTCGTGTAAACTTAGCTCCAGCCGATGCCTATGTTTTCGAAATTGATACACCAAACATAGAGCAAGATAGAAAAGGACATGTTTATAAACAAAAAGTAAATGACTAATCAATGCAAACATTAAATAAATTGCGAAAATGAAGCCGGTGAGAGCCGGTTTTGTTTTGTAAAAGTACTACAAAGCCTTGAAGTTTATACTTCAAGGCTTAATATAATTCTTTTCTTTTCTCTTCTTTTAATTATTTAACTAGCCCATGTACGCACCGGCTTGCATGCTACGAGCGTAATCCCAGACATTTCCTTTATGCAATTTCTCTTTCTCTGTTTCTTCAGGGGCAGTATTGTTCTGAGAACTTAACCAGGTATGAGTTGTGCTATATACCGATTTGCTAGCTTCAATTTCGTGTCCTGCCATATATTGCCATCCTTTCTTATATCATCGTATTTACTCTGTATATATTTATAAAGTATTTCCAGATGGCATAATTTCAGTTTTAAGGAATTTTGTTACAAATCTTAACATTTCTTTTTTGCTTGCTTATTTTTCAACAAAAGCGATAAAGTGATAGCAACAGCCATAAGTAGAGCTAGTACTGTAAATATGTCAAAGAATGAGGCTAGCCTTGCTTGTGCAAGGAGTTGTTTATATAACATGCCTTCCGCTTTTCTTGCAGCCACAACTGAAGGGTAATAAGTTGAAAACTTGTGCTGTAAAGCTGTAAGTTTGTATAGATACATATGATTATGCGGGGCTAAATTCTCGACAAAATAGCTTTGATAAACTTGAGAAACTCTTGCAATAAAAGTAGAAGCAGCAGATGTTGAAACAGCTGTAAGAATGTTTTTGAATAATGCGTGCAATGAAGCTGCATCAGCATTCTTTGATGCCGGAAGAGTCTGGAAGGACAGAGCCGTAATCGGTACGAAAGCTGTAGGAACACCAATACATAGCAGTAAATTCGGAAGAACAATACTTTCCATTGACGATAAAGGGTTCATTTGCGTAAGCATTAATAGTGAGGCTGCAATAATAAGAAATCCTATAATAGCCAATAATCGACCTTCTACATACTTTGAAATTTCACCTACTACAAGTAGCATTACTAAACATACAACTGCTCTTGGAAACATTAATAACCCTGACATAGAAGGGCTGTATCCTATTAAACTTTGTACAAACATCGGAACAAGTAATAATGTGGAATATATAACTACGTTAATAAACGAACTCGCAAAAGTTCCGAATAAAAAGTTTCTGTCTTTAAACACTCTTATATCAATAACAGGATATTTATATTCCAACTCCCAAACATAGAAGAATACAAATGAGAATATGCAAATTCCTGTAAGCCAGCATATCCAAGTTTCATCGAACCAATTGTGCTGTTGTCCTTTATCCAATACAATTTGCATACAAGCCATTGCTATAACTATAGAGGTAAATCCTATATAATCAAATCTTTTATTGTACTTTGGTTTTTCAGTAGGTTTATCATCTGGCACCAAAAACTTAATCATAATCAATGACAATACGCAAAGTGGTATATTTACAATAAAAATCCACTGCCACGAGTAGTAATCAGTTAAATAACCTCCAATAAAAGGCCCTGCAAGAGGTGAAAACATTGCAGCAACCCCGAACAAGCCCATTGCAACACCTCTTTGCTCAGCCGGAAAAACTTCCAAAAGTACTGCTTGGCATAAAGGTAGAATACTTCCGCTTCCGATACCTTGGATTAATCTTGCTCCAATAAGAGCTTGTAAGTTAGGAGCAACAATACAGAGGAAACACCCCAGAGCAAAAACAATAATACTGTATATGAAAAGTAATTTTTTCCCGATATATCGAACAAGATAACCTGTAACAGGCAGCATTAATCCGCCTGAAATTATGTAACAGGTAATAACAGTGTTTGTTTCATATTGTGTAGCACCGTAGAATCCTGCAATATGCGGTTGGCTAACGTTTGTACCGGAAGATGCCGCAAGCGACAGAAATGATGGTAATAATACGGCTATTGCTATAATATATGGGTTAATTTTCTTTTCCATCTTTTATTCTAACCTTTGGTACAACTGACATTCCCGGAACTATGTTGTAATGAGAAATATCTTCATCAAAAACAATTTTTACAGGAACTCTTTGAACGATTTTTACATAACTACCTACAGCATTTTCAGGTGGGAACAAGCTTGATTTTGCACCTGTCGCACGTTGAATGCTTTCGACATGTCCTTTAAATCTCTTTTTCGGGTAAGTATCAACTTTTATTCTGACAGGTTGCCCTTCGTGCATGTGCGTAAGTTGAATTTCTTTAAAGTTTGCAATTACCCATACTTGCTCGGGTACTATATTCATCAAAGGTTGACCAATGTTCACATAATTACCTTTTTCAACACTTCTTGCAGCAATCTTACCGTTTTGAGGTGCATAAATCTTTGTATATTGAAGATTTAATTTTGCCTGTTCAACTTCGGCTTCCAATCTTTGTATTAAAGCTTCGTCAGCTTCTGTTTTAGCCTTATTAGAATCTAAAGCGTGTTTAGAAGCTTGAGAACTTTCTATAGAAGCGTTATAGTCAGCTTCTGCGACTTCAAGCGCTGTTTTGCTTCTTTCGTAAGCTTGTTTTGATACAATACCGTCTTTGTATAAATCTTTATATCTTGCAAAATCTTTTTGTGCAAATTCTAGTCTAGAAGAAGCTGAAGTTATATCTTCAAACGATTTGTTAACTTTTGATGAACTTTCATCTACTTGCTTAACAGCTATGTTTAAACCCGCTTTTGCCTCTGCAAGTTTGGCTTCAGCCTGGGCCAAAGCTACTTCAAAATCTTTAGGGTCTAATTCTACTAATAAGTCCCCTGCTTTAACTTCTTGGTTATCATCTACCAATAATTTTATTACAGGCGCAGCAACACGCGGTGCAACCGATACTAACCTGCCTTCTACAAACGCATCATCAGTAGATTGATAGTAAGTAGAATGTATAGCTGCTGAAATTCCCATGATTATAAGTATAACTGCTGTGATTGTAGGAACAACAACCCTTTTTTTCTTATATTCAGGTCTTCTTTTCTTTAATCTTGCTTTTGCCTCTTTTATAAATTCCTTATCATTTTTATCTTCATGTGTTCTTTTAGCCATATTTCCCTCTAATTCTGCATAATAACTTTTTCTTTTAAATTTTCTTCCATTTTGTTTAAAGTTTCTAAAAATACATTGATTTCATTTACTGAAACATTCTCACTAATATTTTCCCACATCTTTAGGATTGTTGGTAATACTGTGTTACAGACTTTCAATCCTTTATCTGTAATATATATTTTTTTTACTAATCTTTTTTCTTCCTTATCACTTGCTGTTGTTAAATACCCTTTGCCCTCCAGTATGGAAACAATTCTCGTGATATTAGGTCTGTCTTTTAAAGTTTCCTGGGCCATTTGTCTTAAATACATCCCATTTTTTTCTTTAAGTGTATTTAGTACGGTAAATTGTTCAGGTGTTATTTCAAATTTGTACTTCAAAAATGTTTGGATGGCAAAAATCTTGGACAATAGCCCAATTCTTGATAATCTTAACCCTAATTTTTGTTTTAATAAAATTTCTTGTTCCATAATTTTCTTTGTGTTATCATGATAACACAAGAAGGATAAGTGTAAATATGACATTAAAAAAAATTTTAACAATTTTAATTTTATTAACAATGGCAATTCCTTGTTATGCAAAGGAAAGTATTAATAAATTCGATTATATAAATATCGATTGGTGGAAAAATTATAATGATGAAATATTAATCGATCATTTTCAGACATTATATAATAATAACCATGACTTAAAGATAGCTGCTCTAAAAACAAAACAAGCAGAAGAAAATATAAGGTTGGCAGGTGCTAATCAGCTTCCACAAGTGGGCTTTGACGGAACTTTTTCAAGAGTATTCAGAGGTCCTCGAACAGAATTTGGAAATACAGTGATTCCTAAATATATTCAAAATGAAATATTTTTACCTCTAAATGCTTCTTATGAAATAGATATTTGGGGGCAAAATTATTTACATAGAAAAAGTGCAAAGAAAGAAAAAGAAATCGTTGATCAACAAGAAAGAGCAACATATATCTATTTAACTTCAACTTTTGCTGCAAATTATTTTAATTTAATAAAATTAGATGAATTGCAGAAAAATATAAAAGATATCATAAATGTTCAAAAAGATATCGTTGTCATGACAGAGAAAAAATATAATGCAGGTTTAGCTTCTATTAATGAAGTTTTAGAAGAAAAACAAAATCTTGTTAATTTTGAAAAAGAACAAAATACTTTGAATGAAAGAAAGAAAGTTCTCAATAATGAAATTGTTGTTTTGTTAGGATTAAATACTGATAAAGAAATTGCTCATTCTGATTTTAGTACTGTTACCTGTCCTGTAACTCCTGATACAATTTCTACAACTGTTATTAAATATAGACCTGATTTATTGTCATCAGAAAGTTATGTGAAAAAGGTTGGTTTAGATGTAAGGGTTGCACGAAGAGAATTTTTACCTAAATTTATTCTTTTCGGAAATATTGGATTTAACGCTTACAATTGGAACAGGATTTTTGCCGGCGAAACATTCTTGGCTAATGCAGGTATTGCTCCTACTTGGGATATCTTTACCGGCGGTGCAAAATTAGCCAGGTATAGAATTAATAAGTATGAGTACAAAAAAGCCATAGAAGGTTATGAAAAGACTGTTTTAACTTCTATACAAGAAGTTAATGATGCTCTTATCGAATCTAAAACGACAAAAGCTAATTTAGCGAAGGCAGATGAAGAATTTAGTCTGGAAAAAGAAAAACACGAATTATCAGAAAAGCAATTTAACATAGGGGATTCTTCTAAATTAGATGAAATGAAATCTCAAGTAAACTTATATCTTATAAAACAGAGAAACATTGCCGCAAAAATCGACAATGTTATCTCTACAATTTCTTTATATAACGCCGTTGGCGGTATTGATTATACAAAAGCTGAAGATATTACTTTATAAAAAAGTCTAATTTTTCGGCAAAACAGGCATTATCTAAAACGCAGTTCTGTTGAATGTATCTTGAAATTTTTCCACCATCTTTATATAAAAGTACATAAGGCAAATTTGGGTAGATGTGATATTTCTTATTAAATTCTCTTGTATCTGCTGAAGCAATGTTAAGTAAGACAAAATTATAAAGTTTGCCATACTTAGCTTCCTGAATTTTAAACTGTCCAATCATGTCAGAGGCATTATCAGCCCAGTCTGCATATATTAGCAGTGCCATTGGTTTACTATCTTTTATTCCCTCTGTGTATGTTGTAGCATTGCTAACTTGAGTAGTTAAGGTAAAAGTAAATAGTGAAACCATCAATAATAAAATTTTTTTCATAATAAACATCCTATCTTTAAAAAATACGGGTTTATACACTTTAGTATAAACCCGTACAATACTACAAAATTTATTCAGCTTTAGATATAATATCCATTTCTTCAGCAGAAGCATAAGCTGAGTGACAACCGCAGTCGCAGTATATAACTTCACCTGTTGTTCCGCTAGATAAATCAGAAGCTAGGTATAAACCGGCTCTACCAACGTCTTCTAAAGAAACATTTCTTTTCATTGGTGCTCTTAATGTAGCAGCCTTAAGCATTTTTGAGAAACCACTGATACCCATAGAAGCAAGTGTTTTAACCGGTCCAGAAGATAAGCAGTTAACTCTGATACCTTTGCCGCCTAAATCTACTGCTAAAAATCTCATAGCTGATTCTAATGCTGCCTTCGCAACGCCCATTACGTTATAGCTTGGAACCGAAAGTACAGAACCAAGATATGTAAGTGCTAATATAGAGCTTCCTTCATTCATAATAGGTTCAGCCTGTCTGCATATTGTAACTAAAGAGTAAGCGCTTACTCCAAGAGCAATATCCCAGCCTTCTTTTGATGTATCAACAAATCTGCCCATTAAATCTTCTTTTGGAGCAAAAGCAACTGCGTGTACAACAAAGTCTAGCTTTCCATAGATTTTTTCACATTCTTTAAATACAGCTTCAACTTCTTCCTCTTTTGTTACATCGCAGCTCATAATTAACTTCGCGTTCATTCCCTCTGCAATAGGGCGAACTCTTTTTTCCATAGCTTCTCCAGCGTATGTGAAAGCTATATCTGCTCCTTCGTCAAATAACTGTTTTGCTATTCCGTAAGCAATACCATGAGTATTTGAAACTCCGAAGATTATACCTTTTTTCCCCTTCATTAATTCCATAATAAAACTCCTCTTTACCTAATTTCCTCATTCATAGTAGCAAAAAAACAAATTGATATCAAGTTTTTGAAAAGTTTAGTTAAAAAATAAAAAGAGCTTGATTATATCAAGCTCACATATAAGTACATATCCCAATCAACAACAAATAAATTTATATTAAACTCAAAGCTATGCTAGGCGCTTGGTTTGCAGTAGCGAGCAATGTCGCTGATGCTTGTTGTAAAATTTGCGCCTTAATATAACTTGAGGATTCTTCTGCGACATCTGCATCTTTGATAGTAGACAGCGATGAAGTCAAATTTTCTATCTGTACATCTAATGCGGAAGAAGCCGATTCTAAACGGTTTTGAGCCGAACCGATTGATGTAACCCTTGCAGAAATATTCGAAATAGCATCATCTATGGTTTGTAATTTTGATGCTGCAGTATCACTAGCCGCGCAAGCTGCTGCAAACGTAGTTATATTATCTTTTAAAAGTCCTTGCGTATTTGCTGCTTCAAATAAAGTATCAGGTAATTCAATTTTGCTATTGTCATCTGCATACAAGCCCACCTGTAATGAAATTGCGTCAGCAGAGCCATCCATCAGTTTTATGTCGTTATATTCAACGTTTTCAGAAATTCTATCAATTTCCTCTAATCTTGCTGTTATCTCTGCTTCTATTGCATCTAATGATTCTGAACCATAAGTCCCGTTTGCAGCTTGTTCTGTCAAATCACGTACCCTTTGTAAATGAGATGTGATTAAGGCATAACTATCCTCTGCTGTTTTTAGTAAATCAAGCCCCATTGATGTATTTTCCGTTGCAATATCCAGAGAACTCAATTTTGTAGTCCAATTTGAAGCTATTGAATATCCTGCAGCGTTATCTGAGGCACTATTTATTTTGTACCCTGTAGTCATTCTTTCAATAGCCTTATTCAAGCTATTTGTAGCCGAATTTAAGTTTCTTTGAACAATCAAAGACGAAATATTTGTATTTATTGTAAGAGCCATTCCCTAACCTTTCTGACTCTGTGCACCATAGCACATTTTCCCTAATCCTGAGCAGCATAATATAAATCTAAAATTTATATATCTCTCACATATCCTCGTATACACATATTATAGAATAACTAAATAAAATTTACACCATGTCAGAAGTTTATTTTTACATTTTTTTACATTTTATTTCTTCGAGAAATTTATTAAATCCCTCATTAGTGTTTAATTTGGCTCTTTTTGCGGAAGATTTAATAGCTTTAACAAAATCTTCATGAGGGTATGTGCTATCGTAAATATTTTTTAATGGATTTAGATCCTTTTTTATTTTTTTTATGATATTCTGTGGCAAATTACTTATTGTTTCTAAAAAGGATTTATCATTAACAACCATATCACAATATGCTTTTAGAGCACCTTGTGAATAATTGATTTCATAATCTTTGGCTATCGGTCGCGGTCCAAAACCGTATAATCTGTTTTTACCAATCTTTTGTGCTTCTCTAGAGGCTTTTGTGAGTCCATATATTACTTCTTCTTTACCGTTAAAATTAATATTAGTTGTTCTTACTTGCATACTATTCCTTTCTCTTTTATATCTCAATATAAAACGTATGAATATTTTTTTTGCTATTTGTATTAAAATAAAGATAATACAGGAGGAAAAGATTATGACAAAGGTTATTACCATCGGTAGTGCGACTATGGATGTTTTTGTTGAATGTGATGATGCGAATATAGTTTCAGTATGTTCTAAGCACAAAAACTCGGATTTTATGAGTTATCCTTATGGTGCGAAAATTGATATAACAACCTTTTCTTCAAAAGTCGGAGGTGGTGGAGTTAACACTGCTTGTAATTTTGGTAATTTGGGATTTGAAACGGCTGCTATTTTTAAAATAGGGAAAGATATTTATTCTGAAGGTATTTTTGATGCTTTCAAAAATAGAAGTGTAGATTTATCGAACATTATTCAAGATGAAAATTCTTCTACAGGTTTTTCTATAATTTTGGTAAGTTTCCAAGGGGACAGAACTGTATTAGCTCACAGAGGTGCGAATGCACAAATAAGGGAAGATGAAATTAATTACAAAGCGATAGAGGAAGCTGATTTGTTATATGTTGCTCCGCTAAATGGTGAATCAAATAAAGTTTTAGAACCAATTGTTGATTATGCACATAAGCATGGAACAAAAATCTGTTTCAATGCAGGTACAACAAGTATCAAGAGAGGTTTTGAACATATAAAAACTATTTTGAAGTCTGCTCATATAGTTGTTATGAATAAAGAAGAAGCTACCATGACTACAGGAATTCAGGTAAGACCGGATACTAAGACTGAAAAATTTTCACATGATCTTATTCATAAAGATATAAAGAAAATGCTAATGACATTAAAGGTTATGGATTACCAAATTATAGTAATAACTGATGGCGGAAAGGGCGCATACGCGTATGACGGTAAAAAATTCTACTTTTGTCCTGTGTTTAATTCTCCGGTTGTTTCAACCTTGGGTGCAGGCGATGCTTTTGCTTCTACTTTTTGCGGTGCTCTAGCAAGAACAAACCATGATGTAGGAAGGTCTTTGATGTATGCTTCTGTTAATTCAGCATCTGTTGTTTCTCAATTTGGTGCAACGGAGGGACTCATTACTTTCGAACAAATAGAGAGTCGCTTGGAGCAAAATCCCGAGTATACTTATTTAGAAGGCTAGTTATGGAAAATTTCGATAACAGATTCTCTCTGTATTCGCCAAATATGCTAAAAACTTTTCAGCAGTGTGAAAGAAAATTCTTTTTTAAATATGTGAAGAATATTTCCATGCCTGTAAATGATGCGGTTTTTGAATTTGGAAAAAATATCCATGCTTTGGCTTCTTATTATCTCAAGAAGGAAAATATCGATAAAATGGAATGCTCCTTGAGTGATAAGGAGCGTGAAGTTTGGGGATATTTGAAGGGGATAAAGTATTTTTCTTATGAATTTGTAGAATCTGAATATAATTTATCTGTCAAAATAGGTGATTATATTTTCGGAGGGAGAATAGATGCCATAGTGAAAAATAATAATGAATATTTTATCTTAGACTACAAAACGGGTGCTGTCCCTAAAAATCCAAAATTTGATTATCAAACTATGACTTATATTATGGCTGTAAAAGAATTTTTTAAGTCGGAAAGAGTTAATTTTGTCTATATTGATTTGAAGAATAAAGATGAGGTTAAAATTCAATACACTGAAGAGCTTGGAAATGAATATAAACAACGTTTAATAAATGTTGTTGAAAAGATAAACAGCAATGAGTTTTCTGCAAAGCAAGCGGGTTGTTCTTGTGAATATTCTTCTATATGTTTTTAGTGTTATAATCTTAAGTTATGAAGGATTATTTAGTTGATACGCATGCTCATATAGATATGTTGGAAACACCTTTAGCTGATGTTTTTGCTAAGATGTCTGAAAATGGGGTGAAAAAAGCTATTATACCATCTGTAGAAGCTTCTTTGATGGAAAAAGTTGTTTCATTGGCAGATAGTTATGATAATCTTTGGAGCATGGTCGGAATTTATCCTTCGGAGGCTAAATCTTATAACGATGATGTTGAAAAATTAATGATTAAATTGGCTGAAAACCCAAAGGTTGTTGCAGTAGGAGAAATTGGGCTGGATTATTACTGGGATAAAAGTTTTGCTGATTTACAAAAGGAAATTTTTATTAAGCAAGTAATTTTAGCTAATAAACTAAATTTACCAATTGTTGTGCATGATAGAGAAGCTCATAAGGATACTTTTGATATTTTAAAGAAGTATAATGAAAAATCGGATGTTCTATTTCATTGTTTTTCGGGTAGTGTAGAATTTATGAAAGAGTGTGTAAAACAGGGTTGGTATATAGCTCTCGGAGGGGTTGTAACATTTAAAAACGCTGTTAAAATAAAAGATGTTGCTCGTGAAGTGCCTCTTGACAGATTAGTATTAGAAACGGATTCTCCTTATTTAACTCCGGTACCATACAGAGGGAAGGAAAATTCTCCTGCTTATGTAAAGTTCATAGCAGATGAAATAGCTTTGATAAAACAAATTTCAATTGAAGAATTAGCTGATATAACAACAAATAATGCGGAAAGGTTGTTTAAAATTTGAAAAAAGAACGTTTGGATAAATTACTTGTAGATTTAGGTTATTTTGAAAATAAAAGTAAGGCTTCTGCAGCCATATTAGCCGGTAACGTGATGATAGGAACAGAAGTTATAACGAAGGCAGGATTCCAGATTGATCCATCAAAAGAGTATGATTTTAAAGTGAAATCAATGCCCTTTGTATCACGTGGAGGATTTAAACTGAAAAAAGCTTTGGAAGCATTTGATGTAAAAGTTGAGGATAGAATTTGCTTTGATGCAGGTGCTTCGACAGGCGGGTTTACTGATTGTTTACTTCAAAATGGTGCAAAATATGTTTATGCCGTCGATGTTGGTTATGGTCAGTTAGATTGGAAAATTAGAAGTTCTGAAAAAGTCAAAACTATTGAAAAAACAAATTTAAAAACCTGCAGTTTCGAAGATATTTACGAAAAGAATGAGCCTGTAGCTGATTTATTAGTTTCCGATTTATCATTTATTTCATTAGAGAAGGTGTTGCCGAATTTGAAAAAACTTCTTAACCCAGAGTATAATGAAATGATTTGCCTTATAAAGCCACAATTTGAGGCCGGAAAGGAACTTGTTGAAAAAGGTGGAGTTGTAAAAGATAAAAATACTCATAAATCAGTTATTGAAAGTGTTTTAAAATGTATAAAATCGTTGGATTATTATATAAAGGGTTTGACCTATTCTTCAATAAAGGGACCCGCTGGAAATATTGAATATTTGGTCTGGTTTTCAACAAAGGAACCAGATGCCGAAGTTGATATTGTTAATGTGGTAGAGGAAGCTCATAATGTTTTAGATAAATAAAAGAACCGTACAAGACGGTTCTTTTATAGTAAAAAATTTTTCTAACAATCCTAAACAGCTTTTTGAACTTTTCCTGCTCTTAAGCAAGAAGTACATACTGTCATTTTTTTAGTCTGACCGTTTACATTAACTCTGATTTCTTGTAAATTTGGAGATTGTCTTTTTACAATTTGTTTATGAGAAAATGTTAATTTAGCTGCTTTTAAAGGTGTTTTTCCACATACTTCACATTTTTTAGACATAATTATATTTCCTTCTTTCTACCAGTGTAATTCAAGTGTACATTAAACCTATTTTTTTTACAAGTCTTATTGTAAAGATTTTGTTACAGGTTCAGTTATTAATAATCAGATTGTTGATAATCGTCATCGTCTTGTAGTGATGAAAGATCAGATGAGTATTTTGTATCAAAATCTTCCGGAAGATATTCATTATCCGGCCAAACTGTTTCTTCGTCAAATCTGCAAGCATTCAAATTTTCTGCCATTGACAAATCAGAGTTTGTAAGTTCAGCTCCTTGGAACACCGAGCCTGCCATATCTGCGTCAGAAAAGTTACAGTAATCAACTTTTGAATAGCTGAAATCCGTTCCATTGAGAACTGATTCATTGAAAGAGCATTCTACTAGCTCTGCTCTTGTAAAATCAACTGAAGTTAAGTCACAACCTTCAAACTTTACTTCACTTAAGTGGCTATCTGAAAAAGTAGATGAGGTTAAGTCTACATTTATAAATTCAGCACCTTCCAAGCTTGAACTGCTAAAATCAGTTTCACTTAAGTCTATGTCGCCGTTTGCCTTTCTAATTTCTTCATTAAAGGCGTCTACATCTGAATAAGCAAGATTTATTAATTCTTCTTTTGATAACATATAACTTGTTGACTCCTATTTTATTTAACTAAATTTATTTGCATAGCAAGTAAAACTGCTTGCGTACGGTTTGTAACTTTTAACTTTTTGAAGATACTATTTAAATGTGTTTTGACTGTCACATCTCTGACACACAATTTATCTGCAATTTGCTGGTTGCTGGCTCCTTTCGCTACAAGCTCCAGCACTTCTTTTTCTTTTGGTGTAAGAGCGTCAATATTTACGTCTTTATTTAGAGTTACACTATCTTTTTTTGCTGATTCATTTTGCCAGCGGCAACGTCTTAAAACTGCTTCAATCCTTGCGAGAAGGTTCGGCAATATGAATGGTTTTACTATATAGTCATCTGCACCTATTTTTAGGCCTGAAACAACTTTTTGATCCTCACTCACTGCAGTAATCATAATTACAGGAATATATTTAATCTTTTTATTGCTCCTGATAGCTTTTAAAGTATCCCATCCGTCCATATTAGGCATCATTACGTCTAATAGAATTAAGTCAAATGAGCCACTTTCCTGATCCAGAATTTTTAGTGCCTCTAAACCATCTTTAGCAACTTTAACATTATACCCGTACATTGGAAGTGCATCGGATAAGAATTTTGGGTTGTCGTCTACTACAAGTATTGAAGCTATTCCGTCCATATATTATACCAATCTTTCTTTAAGCGCTTTTAGTGCTGCTTGTAGTCTATCATCTACTTCGAGTTTTTGCAATATACTTGCTACATGTGCTTTTGTTGTATTGATACTTACAAAAAGCTCTTTTGCTATTTCAATATTGCTATAACCTTCTGTAATAAGTTTTAAAATTTGTGTTTCTCTAGAGGTTAAGCCATAATTTTTTTCAGGTTTTGGAGAAGCTATCTCTTGAGATTTTGTTGCAGCTTCAAGAACTATATGTGAAATTGAAGGGTCGAACCAAGCTGCTCCATCTAATACTGATTGTACAACTTGCGTTAGGCGCTTTGTGTTAATCTCTTTTGAACAATAAGCATTCGCTCCGGCTTTAAGGCTATTTAAGACTTCTTGCTCATCATTGTGCGAAGTAAGCACTACAATTTTAATTTCCTTATTTTTTTCTTTGATTTTTTTTGTGGCATCTATTCCGTTCATACCAGGCAAACCTAAATCCATGATAATTAGGTTTATATCATTGTTATTGACTATTTCAAATCCTTTTTCCGCTGACTCTGCCTCATAGATTTTATCGACAAAATCGCAAGACTCAAAAGCTGTCTTAAGTCCAAATCTAGTTAATTCGTGATCTTCAACTATTAAAATATTACTCTTCATCATACACACTATGTCCCGGATTTACATCTGCAGTATAATCAGAATTCAATCTTGAGCATCGGATTAAAGACTGATTTGCAAGTTCTATATCACCTTTCGCTCTAAGCACAAGACTTAGATAATAATAATATTTAAAGTTATTTGCGTCAATATAGTATGAATTGTTTAGGTAAGTTGCAGCCATATTAAAATTTTTATCTCTTATTGCTAAGTTGGCTAAACCTAACCAAATATCATTATTAGAAATATCAATAGAAGCAACTTTTGGCAGGTAATAGTCAGCTTTTTGAGGGAATACTTGCAATGACTCTACTAACAATTCCTCGTTAGAGTTATGTTTTTTTAGAAGTTTTTCGTATAGCTTTTGAGATTTTTTATCTTTTTCCAATGCTAAATAGGTTTTTGCAACACCAACATCAGGCTCAGCGTCTTTAGTAAGCTTTTGAGCTCTTTTATAATATTTTAAAGCTTCCTCAAACTTTCTGTTATCATAATTTACGTCTGCAAGTGTAATTGCTGCTAAATAGTTATTTTTATCTTCTCTGAAGGCTCTAGAGGCAAATTCTTGAGCTTTTAGAGGTTCATCATTTTCGTAATAAATTTTTCCGAGTAACGAAAATATCATTGGGCTATATTGTTTTGCTTGAAGAACAGATGTTTGTAACACTTTTGTCGCTAACAAGCTCTTATTTTGCAAATGATAATAATATGCCAAATGATAATCTTTCAAAGCTTCTTCCTTAGATGTTTTATACAGAATATATTCTTCTACGGATCTGACCTTGTTTTGAAAATCTACTGTTAAAAATTCGGTCTTTTTTATTTTTTCAAGAATTTTTAATGCTTGTTTAGGCTTATTCAAGTCAGCTAATACTTTGGCCTTAAGTGACAAATAATTGATGTTAGAATCATTTTCTATAATAGCATTGTTAATGTATTTCAAAGCTTGTTGCAGATTATTTGATTTATAGTACCCTAAAGCGATTAGGTAATTTTTATAATCACTTTCACCGGCTTGGTTGCTATTTAATAATTCTGAAGTCGTTTCAATAGCCATGTTGTTATACATAATATTAGAATACGCATCTGCAAGATAGATTAAGTCTTTTTGACTGACCAATGCTGACGGATAATAATATTTTTTGATATCCTTTATGTAAGATGATGTAAAGATATTAGAGTCAAGTTTATTGATTAAAGCGTCTGATAAATCAAAGAAACCGTATTCAGCCATTTTAATTCCGTAGACTAAAAATACATAATCATCATGTGAAGCCCTATCTATAAGATCACTAAAATCATCATAAGCAGCCTTTACATTGTTTTGTGCAAATCGATTCTCAGCAGAGGCATACTTAGATTTTACAAAATTATCTTTTATGACCATATCCATATTTGCTACATTTGTTTCTGCTTTAACCTTAAGCTGTTTAACTTCTTCTGCTTGTGTTGAAACAGTTACAGAAGCTAAGATTAATGTGGATATTAATAGTTTTCTAAAAGTTCTACTCATGCTCTAAATCTACACCTACATAATATTTATTAAAAACTTGCAACAGTTTGTTACTACAATTATTTACTATTGAGTAATATAAATCAAGTAGGTTATATTTTTCTAATGTAACCAAATCTTCTTTATCAATAGTCATGTGATTTTCTGTAATAAAAACTCCAACAATTTTGCTAAGTTTGATTGCTAAAAATTTATCAACAACCTTCGGATCAAAATGTGTTCCAGCTCCATTTTTTATAATATCTATAACTTTTTCTATAGGCATCTTATCTCTGTAGTGCCTCTTTGATGTGATTGCATCAAAGACATCAGAAACAGCCAGAATTCTTCCGCCAAAAGGTATTTCTTCCCCTTTAAGATGTCTGTAATATCCTGTACCATCATATTTTTCGTGATGTGAACACGCAATTTCCGTTATTTGTTGGAAATCTTTAGACATGTGTATTTTTTCTAAAATATGATGCGTAATTTCAACGTGTTGTTGTATATGTTTGTATTCTTCAGGTGTAAGTTTACCTTCCTTTTGTAAAACTGAGTCTTTTATACCAATTTTACCTATATCATGCAATGCTGCTGCTTTTTCCAGAATATATAAATCATTCTTTTCCATTCCAAATTCTTGGGCAATAAGTGAAGCATACATTTTTACTCTGGAAGAATGACCTGACGTGATTTTATCTCTTGCATCAATGGATGTGGCAAGAGTTTCAATAAAACTATCCAACACAACTTTTTGTTCTTCAAGAAGTTTTCTCTGTCTTTCAAATAATTGAGCGTTTTCTAATGAAATACCGGCGCTGGATGCTATTGCAACCAGCAGGTCTTCATCATCAGCTGTAAAGTATTCATCAAATTTATTCAGAACTTGAAAAACGCCTATTGTTTCCTGATTAAAGTTTTTGATAGGCATGCACAAAATTGTCTTAGTCCTATATCCAGTTTTCTTATCAACGTCAGGATTGAATCTTTTATCGTTGTATGCATCCCTAATGTTGATTGTTTCTCCTGTCTTTAGAACGTGCCCAGCAAGACCCTTATCTGCAGGAATTCTTAATTCTTTTGTGTCGAGGCCTGTTGCTACTTTTGAATAAAGTTCATTATGCTCCTTATCATACATATAAACAGTACAACGATCTGCATTTAGGGCTGTTTTTGTTTCTTCAGCAATAGTTTTTATAAGTAGATCAATATTTTTTTCAGCAGCTACAGCTTGTCCAATGTTAACCAGAGCTATAAGCGGATCTTTAGTTTGATTGTGATTACTGTAGTGGCTTATAGGCGGGCATTTTAACAATGAATTTAACTTTTCAAAAAAATCTGTTTTTTGGCTTTTTATGGAAAGTTTTCTAGCCTGGTTGTAGTTAATAGCATAAAGGGTTGTGTTCTTTTCTGAAAAATTAATATATCCTAAAATCATTTCGTGTAGGATTTTAGTTATATCATCTTTGGTTTGGTCAACCAAAAAAGTTGCGTCATTCATGAACTGATAAAACTTGGCATTATCTTGTTTTAGAAAAGCCGCAAGTGCAAGCATACTGAAACAAATTGCGGTATCATTCTGATAAATTTCTTTGTGCTTTTCTATTCTGTTTTTTACTTCTTCATACTCTCCATTGAGTATTTCTGAAATTGACTCATAAATAAAATTTTCTAAAGTCATTTCACCCTCTCTGCTTATTGTATTATAATATAATAAAATAGCATTTTTGGCAAAGGGTGTAAGAGAAGAATTATAAGCTAGACAAAAATAAGAGGTACTATGAAAAAGATAACTATACTAATACCTGTTTATAATGAAAAAAAATCCTTATTGGATATCTTAAAACAGGTAGAAGAAGTCGATTTTGGCTTGGAAAAAGAAATAATTCTAATAGATGATTTTTCTACGGATGGAACAAGAGAACTTTATAAAAATATTCCTTACAAGGTTCTGTACCATCAGAGAAATATGGGTAAAGGTGCAGCTCTAAGAACAGGGCTAATGTCTGCAACTGGTGATATTATAATAATTCAAGATGCAGATTTAGAATACAATCCAAAGGACTATAAACCTCTTGTAAACCTCATTGAAACCGATGTTGCGGATGTTGTTTATGGCTCTCGACTTGCAGATACAAGAAATAGTGGTAAATTCCTTATGCTAAGCTATCTGGCAAATGTGTTTTTGACTCTTATGACAAGAGTTTTATATGGCGTTTATATGACAGATATGGAAACTTGTTATAAGGCTTTTCGTGCAGATGTTATAAAAGGAATTTCTATAAAATCTAATCGCTTTGATTTCGAACCGGAAATAACAGCAAAAGTTCTGAAAAAGAATGTGAGGTTTATGGAAGTACCTATTTCATATAATGCCAGAAGTAATGAAGAAGGGAAGAAAATCGGCTGGAAAGATGGTGTTCAAGCAATGTGGACTCTTCTAAAATATAGATTTTTTGATTAAAAAAAAGAGCGGTTATACCGCTCCTTTTTTTTAATTATGATTTTTTACCCAATCTGATAAAATTCTAAGAGGTGCTCTTGTTATTGCAAGTGCCCAAGCTGGTATATTTTTAGTGATAACACCCACTGCTCCGACATTAGCACCTTCTTCTATTGTAACAGGGGCAACAAGTACGGAATTTGATCCGATTTTAACATTATCCTTAATGATAGTTTTGCTTTTAACTTTGGTTAAAGGATTATAGTTTGCTGTAATTGTCCCGGCTCCAATATTAACGTTAGCACCGATTTCGCTATCTCCGAGGTAGGTTAAATGACAAGCGTTTGTATGCGATTTAATAGTCGTTTTCTTAACTTCGACAAAATTGCCGATTTTAACATAATCCTCCAGTGTTACATCACCGCGAAGATGAGCAAACGGGCCTATCTTGCAGTGGCTACCGATTTTATTTTTACCGTTAATGTAGCAAGAAGGATAAATTGTTGTGTCACTTCCGATTTCAGTTTCCGGGCTGATCCAAGTAGTAGAAGGATCAATAATAGTAACTCCATTATTTAAATGTTTATTAATTGTTCTTGTATTAAGGATTTTTGAAGCTTCAGCAAGATTTGCTCTGGAATTTATTCCATATATTTCAGTGTTGTCTGATAGAATATACGCATTAACCGATAAATTCTTTTCATTGCCCCATTTTATTATGTCTGTAAGATAGTATTCTCCTTGTGCATTGTTATTTTTTAATTCTGAAAATGCAGCTTGAACTTTGTCCCAATTTATGCAATAAATTCCTGCATTAATTTCCTTTACTGCTTTTTGAGTTTCTGTAGCGTCTTTTTCTTCAACGATAGAATTAACTGAGTTGTCTGAATTTCTGATGATTCTACCATAGTTAGTCGGGTTATCGAAAATTGCGCTCATAACAGTTATATCTGAATTTTTATCCTTGTGAAATTTTATGAAATCAAGCAATGTTTCTGTTGTGATAAGTGGCGTATCGCCGCATAAAATGATAATTTCTCCGGTAAAGTCTTTAAGATAAGGTATCGCCATACTTACAGCGTGACCGGTTCCAAGCTGAGGTGTTTGGAGCAAACACTTAGAATTGCTGTAGTTTGAATTTACATATTCTTCAACTTTTTCAGCCTGATGCCCTACTATAATAAAGTTTTCATCAATCACGCCAGTGTTATTAACTGCGTCTATAACATAACCGACTAAAGGCTTATCAAAAATGGTATGTAAGACTTTAGGTAAATCCGATTTCATTCTTGTGCCTTTACCGGCTGCTAAAATAATTGATTTTATCATTGCTAATCCTCCGTAATGAAAATATTTTATCACAAAGTAATATTACAAAATCTTCACAATTATTTGCATTTTATTTATGTTTATTTTAGTATTAACTCATACGCCGATTTAAAGAAAGAATGTGTTTTGCACATTCTTTTTAAAAAGGTTTAAAATAGCAAAAGTCACTAAAGATATAAAGGAAAGTCAAAATGGGTATCAAAGGTAAAAACGACAGAATGGTAGTTCTAGCTTGTGAAGATTGTAAAGAAAGAAATTACACAACTGTAAAGAACAAGAAGAACGTAAAGGACAGATTAGAATTAAGCAAATATTGTCCAACATGTAAGAAACATACAACTCACAAGGAAACAAAGTAAGAGTGTTTGTGGCTTAAAGTCACAAACACAATACGCGTCCTTAGTTCAGTTGGTAGAACGTCGGTCTCCAAAACCGGATGTCGAGGGTTCGAGTCCTTCAGGGCGCGAATAATATGATAAGGTAGTAATAATGAATAATACATTAGAAACAGCAAAGAAAAATATAGTTACATATTTTAAAGGCGTAAGAACTGAGTGGGGCAAGATTACTTGGCCGGAGAAAAATCAGGTTGTTGTAGAAACAGGTTTTGTTGTTGCAATTGTATTTATATTCACTGTTTTTATTTATGTTGTGGATATCATATTCAACGCATTGTTATCAAAGTTATAATTTGAAGGGTTAGAATAATGACTGAAAAAGACGAAAATATTATGAATGAAGGAACAGCGGAAGAAAATTTAGAGGTGGATAATGCTAAGTCTGCTGAAAAGAAAAATCAAAAACGCTGGTATATAGTTCACACATATTCAGGTTATGAAAACAAGGTAAAGAGCAATCTTGAAAAGCGTATAGAATACATGAATATGGCTGATAAGATTTTCAGAGTAGAAGTTCCACAAAAGACAATTACCCAAATCAAAGGTGGAAGAAAGCAGGAAAAAGAAGAAAAAATCTTCCCTGGTTATGTATTAGTAGAGATGATAATGGATGAAGACAGCTGGTATGTAGTACGTCATACTGCGGGTGTTACAAAGTTTGTCGGTTCTGCTAAGAAGCCTATTCCAGCAAAAGATAGTGAAATTAAGAAAATTATTCACAGATCAACAGCTCAAACTCAAAAAGTTGAAATGGATGTTAAGGTTGGAGAAAAAGTTAGAATTATTTCTGGTCCATTTGCAGAGTTTGTTGGTGATATAACAGAAGTTTATCCGGATAAGGCTAAATTAAGAGCAATGGTTTCAATCTTTGGTCGTGAAACTCCGGTTGAATTAGAATACAAACAGATACAAAAGTTATAGAGTAAGTGAATTTACTCACAATAATGTAAAACAAGATAGCGTGGAAGGGGATGCCCCCCGTTAGTACCACGAAAGGAGAACAAAATGGCAAAAAAAGTAGTAGGAAAAATTAAACTGCAAATAGAAGCAGGTAAAGCAAATCCATCCCCTCCAGTTGGTCCTGCATTAGGTCAACATGGTGTAAACATCATGGATTTCTGCAAGCAGTTCAATGCGAGAACTGAATCACAAGCAGGATATATTATCCCAGTTGTGATTGATGTATATGAAGACAGAAGTTTTACTTTTGTTACAAAATCACCACCGGCTCCGGTTTTGATCAAGAAGGCATTAAACTTATCAAAAGGTTCTGCAGTGCCTAACAAAACTAAGGTTGCTGAAATTACAAGAGCTCAATTAGAAGAAATCGCAAAGATTAAAATGAATGATTTGAATGCTACTTCTATGGAAGCTGCTGTAAATATGATAAAAGGCTCTTGCAGAGCAATGGGTGTAACTGTAAAAGAAGAAGCGTAGTAAACGCTACAGCCATAAGTGGTTAGAAAATAGATAATGGAAGGACTATTGTCCGTTAATACCATGAAAGGATAAGATAAAATGTCAAAAATTACTAAAAAACAAAGAAAGCTTCAGGAGTTATTAGCTGATTTCCAACAACCGGCTAGTGGTCGTGATGCATTAATAAAATTACAAGAAATATCTAAAGAAGTTGCAAAATTCAATGAAACTGTTGAATGTCACATGAGATTAGGTATTGAAGTAAAACACGCTGAACAACAAATAAGATCAACTGTAGTATTACCTGCAGGTTTAGGTAAAGAAGTTCGTGTTTGTGTTATTGCAAAAGGTGCAAAGGTTAATGAAGCAAAAGATGCAGGCGCAGATTTCTACGGTACAGAAGATATTATAGATAAAATTTCAGGCGGTTGGTTTGAATTTGATACTTTAATTGCAACTCCAGATTGTATGGGTATGTTAGGTAAATTAGGTAGAGTATTAGGACCTAAAGGTTTGATGCCAAACCCTAAGACTGGAACTGTTACTTTAGATATTGCAAAAGCAGTTAAAGATGCTAAAGCAGGTAAAGTAGAATTCAGAGCTGATAAGCAAGGTATGATTCACTGTCCTATAGGAAAAGTTCAGTTCTCTAATGAAGATTTAGTTAAGAACTATGGTACTTTAGTTGATGCCGTACTAAGAGCTAAACCTTCTGCAGCAAAAGGAACTTATGTTAAGTCAATCTACTTGACAACAACAATGGGACCAAGTATCAAGATTGATTCGAAGAACTTGCAAGCAGAAGTAAAAGAAATTGTTGGTTGATATTTACGGCTAGCCGAAAGGTTAGCCTTTTTTTTATACAAAAAGAGCGGTTGTATAATTACCGCTCTTTTGTTATATTAAACTTGAATAGAAGGAGAAATAAAAATGAGAATAAGAGCAAGCCATATTTTGGTAGACACAAAAGAACAAGCAGAAAATTTATTGCTTGATATAAAAAATGGGGTAGCTTTTGAAGACTTAGCAAAAGAATATTCAAAATGTCCATCAGGTAGAAATGGCGGTGATTTGAAATGGTTTGGGAAAGGGATGATGGTTAAACCTTTTGAGGATGCCGCGTTTGCTCTTAAAAAAGGTGAGATTTCTGAACCTGTAGAAACTCAATTTGGATGGCATTTGATTAAATTAACAGATGTTGATGAGTAAGGTATGAAAGACTTATTAAAAAATTTAGATATAGATTATTTATTAGTAAATTGTACTAACGAATATTTGGTTGAATATCCGGCTTTGAGTGAAAATGCCAGATATACTTTGACTGGTTTTTCCGGCTCTACAGGAGATGCACTGATAACAGAGGATAATATTTATCTTTTTGTTGACGGAAGGTATCATACTCAGGCTGATATGGAAGCTAAAGCGGGCGTTACGGTTGTAAAACTGGGGCTTGGGCAACGACAGGATGAGGAAATTAAAAAGCTTATAAATCCTGATAAGGTATTAGGTATTGTGGCTAAAAAGGTTTCTCAAAAACGTTTGGAAGGGTTTGTGGGGTATCAAATTAAACTTTTGGATAAAGATCCTATAAATGATTTTACAGAACTTCATAATAGTGATGATTATGTTCAAGTAATTAAGCAAATAAATTATTTCCCCGAAAAACCTACTTTTGTCTCAAATTTGGAAGAAGTTTCGTATCTAACCGGAATGAGAGATTTTTCTAAAGACTGTTCTTCAAAAATTTGGGCAAAGTTATACGTTGACAGTAATTCAAGAAGATTATTTACAGATAGTAATGAGTGTGAAGAGTTTTTAAGAAATTATAAAGGCGAATTAATTGTAGATAAGACAAGTATAAATGCTTATGATTATGCACTTATAGAAAAACCTGTTCATAAAGCTTCTGATGTAAAGCTTCTGAAAGCGGTTAAATCTGATGATGAAATTGATGCGTATAAAAGGGCATTTGCAAAAACTGATTTGGCTGTAAAAGCAATAAGACAGTATATAGAGGATAATGAAAATCTTTCTGAATATGATATAGCGAAACGTTTGAGGGAAGAGTTTATTCATTATGGTGCAAAGTCTTTAAGCTTTAATTCTATTGTAGCGATTGATAATAATTCAGCTTTGGCTCATTACGCAAAGAATGCAAAGGATGTAATTTTAAAAGAGGGTTCTTTGGTTTTAATTGATTGTGGCGCTTATTATGAAAGTGGTTTAGCAACTGATATCACAAGAGTTTTTGTTAAAGGAAAACCTTCTGGTTTACAAAAAAGAGTTTACACAACTGTATTAAAGGCCTTCTTAAATGCATTTAATTCCAATTTCGAAACTGGATTTGAGTATGATAGGCTTGCGCACACAATTTTAGATAATAAGATTAATGGTTTCACATTTGGGCATGGTCTTGGGCATGGAATAGGAATTAATGTTCATGAAGCTCCACCGGCTCTTAACCAAACAGAAATTGCCCATACTAAAATTCAAGATAATATGACGTTTACAATAGAGCCAGGATTGTACAATCCGGAATACTTTGGTGTTAGACTAGAGAATTCTTGTTCCAAAAAAGGTGGGAAAATTCATTCTTTTGTAAAAATAGGGTATGAGGGTAAACTAATTGATTTCAGTTTACTTAATGAACATGAAAGAGAGTGGCTCAGGGGTTTTGAAATTTTATGAAGATAACGAGTGTAAATAATGAGCTGGTAAAAGATACTGCTAAGCTAATGCAGAGAAAATATCGTGATGAAAGCGGGTTATTTTTGCTCGAAGGCGACAAATGTATAGAGGAGGCTTTGGAATCAGGACTTAAAATCGAACGTATTTTTAAACTTGAAGGCTATGAAAAATTTCCTGAAGGTATAGAAACGACAGAAGCTGTTTTATCCAAGATTTCATCAACATCAACTCCCCCAAAAGCCGTTGCCGTTGCACAAAAACAATCAAGGGAATGGAGTGTAGATTACAGAAGAGTAGTTTTGCTTGAAGATATAAAAGATGCTGGAAATCTTGGTACAATATTGCGTACTTCTGCTGCTTTCGGTATTGATGCTGTTATTTTGTATGGTGATACCGTTGATTTATACAATCCAAAATGTGTACGCTCGTCTGTTGGAAACTTGTGGAAAATACCTGTATTCAATCTTAATTCTATTTCTAAATTACAAGAATTGTTTGGCGATTATGAAAGAGTAGCGACTCTGCCAAAGTCAGAAAAGAGTGTTTGGCTGTCTGAGTATGAAGCTCCTGAAAGATTTGTAGTTATGTTCGGAACAGAATCCTCTGGGCTAAGTGAAGAATTAAAAAACTTTGCTACCAAAAACTTGACAATAGAAATGGATAGCAAGGTTGAATCTTTGAATTTAAGTATATCAACAGGGGTTATTTTGTATAAACTATTTACTCAAAATTCCTTTTAGCCCCTTGTATTGGAGTTTTCAAAAATATATCTGCTTTGGCTAAGCGCAAGCATTTTTAGAGAGCACTCTCCGTCTGCTCTGTTCATAACTCCTATGGATGATAGTCTTGCTATTACAAATTCATTTAAATCATCCGGAGAGATAAACAGAGGGCATTCATCGTTGCAAACCCTGTTTTCTGCAAAAGGGCAAGTTTTTATCATTTCCATAAATTTATTCTCCAAGTTCTTTTAACGCCTGTTCTAATTGCTCATCATTAGGAGCCTTACCATGCCAGCCGGCCTGATTTTCCATAAAAGAAACTCCCTTTCCTTTTATAGTATGAGCAATGATGGCGCAAGGCTTTGTGCATTTTTTTGCAGTTTCTATTGCATCATAGATTTCATCAAAATTATGACCATTAATTTCAATGACATTCCAATTAAAAGCCTTAAGTTTGTCATTTAAGTTATCAAGAGCCATAACATTCTCTGTACACCCATCAATTTGTAATTTGTTTCTATCAATAATTACTATAAGGTTATCTAATTTCCTGTGTGCAGCTTGCATAAAAGCTTCCCAACAGGAGCCTTCTTGCAATTCTCCATCTCCGGTGTATACAACTACATTAGCCGGATTGTTTTTTAACTTTAATCCCAAAGCCATACCGCATCCTATAGATAGTCCCTGTCCTAAAGAGCCTGTCGAAGTTTCTATTCCCGGAAGGTATTTTTTAGCCGGATGGCCTTGTAATCTTGAATTAATTTTTCTAAAGGTCATCAATTCTTCTTCAGGGATAATATCTTTCATTGCAAGAATAGAATATAAAAGGGGGGAAGCGTGGCCCTTTGACAGAATAAATCTATCCCTATTTTCAAAATCGGGAGAATTATTCCATTCTTTTGGAATATTAAGAGCTTTTTTATATAAAACTGTCAAAATATCAGCTCCAGAAAGAGATCCGCCTGGGTGGCCTGATTTGGAATTATGAACCATTTTTACAATGTTTCTTCTAACAATATTTGCAGTTTCTTTTAACTCTTTTTTTTCTATTTCTGTTAACATCTTAACCTCTTAAATTTTGTCTTTATAGCTAAGAACCTTAATTAAAAATAATGGTATTGCAGGAAAAATTCTCTTAAATCTGGAAGGTTGCATAATTGTTCTATATAGCCATTCCAAACACAATACTTGAAAAATCTTTGGAGCTCTCTTTACTGTTCCAGACCAAACGTCTAAGCTCCCCCCGATACCAACCATAAGAGCAGGATTGAGTTCTTTTTTTGCTTCATATATAAATTTTTCTTGTTTAGGAGCACCGAGAGCGACTAAAATTAATTTAGGTGAATATTTTTTTAAATCTTCATAAATCTCAGAATTATTGTCAAAATAGCCGTTATGGTAATATACAATATTGAGTCCGCTTATTTCATTTTCTAAATTTTTAACTGCTTTTGTTATAACATCTTCTTTTGCTCCAATGATAGCAACAGGAATATTACTAAGAGCTGCTTCTTGTAGTAATCTTTTAGCAAAATCCACTCCTGGAATTCTTTCAGCGCTTTTCCCTGTTAGCTTAAGCCCCAATGTAACTCCAACTCCATCAGGAATTACCATTTCAGCCTCTCTAATAATGTTTTCAAAATAAGAATCGCTTTCTGCAGCCTGAAACATTTCAGGATTAATTGTTATAACCTGAGCTACTCTGTCGCCGTCAATTAAGCTTTTAGCTTTTGTAATGGCTTCGTCAAATGAATAATTATCAATTTTAAATCCCAGTAAATCTACACTCATATTACCATTATACCTAAAAATATAATTTAGGTAAATTATTAAGAATTAATGAACAATTATACATCTTGTATCGTTTAATATTATGTGATTAAATAAAACGATAATGAGAGAAAGGAGTTTAATATGAAAAAAATCTTAACATTAATGGCTATTGTTGCACTAACAGGGGCAATTGCTGCAAATGCTGCAGAATCAAGACTAGAGAATTTTGTAAACAAACAATTATCTCCAATTACCCAGAAGGAGAAAGAATTGAATGCTAAGATGGAAGCTCAACAAAAGGCAAACGAAGCAAAACAAGCAGAATTAAAGAAACAACAAGAAGAGCGTCAGGCTGCCAGAGAAAAACAAAAACAAGAAGCTCAAGCAAGACGCCAGGCAACAAAGGATGCTATCCAAGCTGAAAAAGATTACTGGAATTCACTAATTAAAAAATAAAGGAAGGTAATATGAAAAAGATTCTTACTACTTTAATTGCCATAGTGTTAACTTCTTCTATAGCGGTTAATGCAGCAGAGTCAAGGGTTCAACATTGGGTAAATCATTGGATGTCGCCTATTACCAAAAAGGAAAGAGCGTACAATGATAAGCAAGCAGAAGCTCATAAAGCTCATAAAGCCAGACAGGCTAAATTAAAGAAACAGCAAAAAGAGCGTCAAAAAGCTTACGAAAAAAAGAAAAAAGACAGAGAAAAAGCTTATAAAAAGCAGCAAAGAGAAAGGGAAAAAGCTTTAAGGGAAGCTCAAAAACGAAGAGATGACAGAAATAAAGCTATTCGTGATGAGGCGAATTTCTGGAAATCACTTTTTCATAGAAAATAATAAAGTCTTGTAGGGAAGTTTATAACTTCCCTATTTTTTGTTATAATCAGTGTATGATTGATAGATATTCAAGAGAAGAAATAAAGAAAATTTGGGACTTAAATACTAAGTTTGATTATTACCTGAAAGTCGAGCTTGCTGTATGTGAAGCTTATTCTAAGCTGGGAGTGATTCCGACTCAGGCATTAGATGAAATTAAACAAAAAGCTGGGTTTTCTCTTGAGCGTATTGATGAAATAGAAAGAGAAGTTAAGCATGATGTAATTGCCTTTTTAACTTCTGTTAATGAAAATGTTGGTAAGGAAAACGCAAAGTATATTCATATGGGCCTTACAAGTTCTGATGTTATAGATACTGCATTTGCTCTTCAAATAGTAGACAGTTCGAAGATTATTATGAAAGAACTCGATAACTTGATAAGTGTTATAAGAGAAAAGGCTTTTAAGTATAAAAATACTGTTTGTATAGGACGTTCTCACGGAGTGCATGCAGAAGTTATGACTTTCGGTTTTAAATTGTTGAATTGGTTAGATGGTTTAGAAAGAGCTAAGAAAAGTTTAATTTTTGCCCTAGAAGAGATTTCAGTAGGTCAAATATCAGGTCCTGTCGGTACTTATAGCAATGTACCAGTAGAAATAGAAGCTTTAACTTGTGAGATTTTAGGTCTGAAACCGGCTAAGATTTCAACACAAATAATATCAAGGGACAGGCATGCTAAATTTATGTCATCTCTTGCAGTTTTAGCTGGCTTAATAGAACAGTTCGCAACAGAGATAAGACATTTGCAAAAAACAGAAGTAAGAGAAGTTGAAGAAGGTTTTGGAGCAAATCAAAAAGGCTCTTCTGCTATGCCTCATAAGAAAAATCCTGTTTTGTGCGAAAACCTTTGCGGGCTCTCTCGTGTAGTCCGCTCAAACTTAATTGCTGCTTTAGAGAATATAAATCTCTGGCATGAAAGAGATATTTCTCATAGTTCTGCAGAGAGAATTATTTTCCCTGATTCACTCATTCTTATAGACTTTATGCTTCATAGATTCAAGGGTGTAATGGAAAATCTTGTAGTTCACGAAGATAATATGCTAAAAAATACGAAGCTTTATGGCGGGGTTGTTTTTTCACAAAAAGTTTTGTTAAAGCTGGTTGAAGAAAAAGGATATTCAAGAGAAGATGCTTATAGAATAGTACAAAAACATGCTCTTAATGCTTTAAATGGTGGCAATTTTAAAGAAGGCTTGAGGTCAGAAAATATACTTTCTGACGCTGAGTTAGAAGATTGCTTTGACGTTAATGATTATTTAAAGAATATCGACAAAATCTTTGAAAGATTTTCTGTTTAGCACTAAAAATAGGCAAAAAAAAGAGTCTCAATGACTCTAAAAACTTTAATGTGTGAAGTGTAGTATATATGTGTATGTGTTTTATGTCTTATTAATATCCTTATATATATAAAGTATTTTTAAGGTAAATAATTGATATACTTTAATAAAAATGTAACAAATCTTAACATTTCTTTTGACTAATTCTCTATTCTTATTAATAAAAGTTTAGAGAGGTTTAGCTAATGTTTATAATAGATTTGTTGAATAAAATTAATCCAAAATGTCAGCATGAGCATGTGACACCCGATAAAGATTGTGGATATTGTCCTGATTGCGGTAAATTTATAAAAAATGAATGGTATATTACAAGATGTGCATGCTGTGGAGTTAAATTAAGAGCAGTGATTAAAAATGGAGAAGTTGTTCCGCAACACCATTATTGTTCAAATTGTGGAGGGGAAGAGTTTGTCGTTGAAAAATTGGAGCAAATAAACTTTATAGACATTAATTTTGCAGTTCTAAAGAAACGTGTGGTAGAAGATGATAATAATAAAATTTGTTCTACAACACGCTGTTGGCAAGAAAGAACAGACGTGCAACCCAAATTGCTAGTACAATATTTGTAATATCAGCGATTATTCCTGTAAGAAGTGCGTATCTGTATTTTTTTATGCCAACAGATCCAAAATAAACAGCAAGCACATAAAAAGTTGTTTCCGAGCTACCTACCATTATGGCTGCGAGCTTAGCAATATAAGAATCTGCTCCAGACTGTTTAACGATATCAGAAAATAGCCCAAGAGCAGCTGAGCCTGATAGTGGTCTTGTGAATATAAGCGGTATAATATCTGGCGGAATAATATTGTTAGCGAAAGCTTTAACGTATTCAAGTACTCCGGATGCTCTAAACATTGAAACTGCTACAATAATAGCTACCAGGTACGGAATTATTGAAATTGAAACTTTAAATCCGTCTTTTGCTCCTTCTATGAATTCTTCATAAACAGGAACCTTTTTTATTAATCCGAAAGAAAGGATAAATAATATCATAAGAGGGAGTATATAAAGAGAAATTTTTTCAATCATACTTCCTCCAGACCTTTTGTAAAATTAAAGCTACAATAATTGCAGTCACAAAAGAAAGTGATGTAACAATAAGTGTAGGTAAGATAATTTCAGTAGGATTCTTAGCTCCAAATCCCACCAATATAGCGATAACTGTAGCCGGAATGATTTGAAATCCAGCAGTATTCATCCCTAAGAACATACACATTGCATCTGTTGCTTTTGATTTATCAGGATTATCTTCTTGTAGTTCTTTCATAACTTTTAAGCCTATGGGAGTTGCTGCATTTGTAAGTCCAAGGGCATTTGCGGTTATACTCATAGTTATATCACCTATTGCAGGGCTGTCTTTTTTTACATCCTTGAAAAGAAATTTTGTTATAGGAAAAAGGAATTTAGAGATTATTTGCACTAAACCGCTTTTTTCTGCAATTCTCATAATTCCAAGCCAGAAAGCCATAATTCCAATAAGAGATAGCGAAATTTCTACCGCAGTATTGCATGCTCCAAGCATGGAACTTACAACTTTATCAAGTGTGTGATTAAAAATCCCCGCAACTATTGATACTGAAATAAGAATAAAAAATATATAATTCATACATTAATATTAGAAAAAAAATTGGTATTTGTCACTATTTTTATATTAGTATATAATAAGTTATGAATGTAGAATGTGGGATAGAGTAGGTATATGGCAGACATAAATAATTTTACGGAGATTACAGAGAATTTTGATACAATCAAAACCTTGCTAAATTCAATAAGGGCACAGGGTATATTGAATACTTCTGACGTCGATAAACTTCTGGCAGGTATTAATTCCAAATTAGAAAAGCTTAATACAGAAGAGGACATTGATTTAATAAAAATCTTTCTGACAGAACTTAAGCAAAATCTTGATGAAAGACACAGTGTATTGTTATCTAAATTTGGTGCTATTGAGTCTTTATTCTCAAATCTTCTTAAAAATAGTTCTGAAGCTTTAAAATCAAGTGAAGTAAAGGAACTGTTTGATATTGTTGCAACCAATCTGTCTGTATTTTCAAGGGAAGTTGTTTCGCAAAAAGAAACTCTATCTGACATAACTCTACGTTTAGATGCGATGAGATCTGATGATTCTCAGAAAAAAGAAATTGTAAAAAATATTTCATTTTTAAAAAATGATTTAGAGCGTCTTAATAACGGCTTTGATTCAATAGTATTGAGCCTGAACGAGAACTTTAAAACAGTTATAAAATCAATTTCAAGTGTTGATCCAACAGAGGTTGTATCTAATTTTAGCAAGGAATTGGAAGATATTACTAATTCTTCTAACACTATATTGTCAGCTATTCAAGTTTTAGACAAGAAAAATTTGCAAATAGAAGATGCAATAAAAGGTTTGGCAACACATGAAGATTTAGTAAGTACAAAAAAATGGATAAGTGATTTAGCTAATCAAGAACAACAGTTAACGCAATCTGTAGATAATTTAGCTGATAAATACTATAAAATAGACAATTTAGCAGAAAAAATTGACGCTTCTGTCGATATAATAGCCGGCATGAAGACTATTATTGCTGACAAAGATGAGCAGAGCTCAAAAGCTATTATCGACAGACTAAATCAACTTGAAGATTTTGTTCGGGATGTAACTTCTAACAAAGAATTTGATGAGTTCAAGAAAACTCTTGAACAAACATTAAATGGAATATACAATGCATCTACCTCTCTACACTCGTCACTGAATTTAACAGGAGATGAGATAAAGAAGATTAGCGAAGCAATAAGAACTCTCGATATAAATGTTAATTTCAAGAGTTTAGCGTCTGATTTATCAAAGGCAGAACAAGGTATAAAAGAGCATGTAAGTGTAGAATCTGATAAAGTAATTCAATTAGTTGATGTAAATGCTACAAGGACTTTAAATGAGTTAACAAATAATGCGGATAGTTTATCTGACAAGCTTGTTGAAACACAGCGACTTATTACCGGGTTGTGCGAAAAAAGTTTTTCTGATTTAGAAGAAAATATTTCTGGTTTGCGAAATGTTGTTTCACAGATTGATGAAAATAATGTTTCTGCTAATAATGCCATTTTTTCAAATATTACTGATAGACTGGCTTTGTTTGAAGCCGGTTTAAAATCTTCATTAGAAAAGCAAGAAAATTATGTAGCTAATTCTTCTAAGGATCTTTTGGAACAGATTAGCAATATAAAGGATTTGTCAGGTGTTTTAGATTACAAATTAGATTCTTCAGTAATAGAAATAAATAATGCAAAGACAGAATTTTCAGGTTTAAAAAAAGCTGTAGAAGAAATTTTAGCTTTAGATTTTGTAAGTAAGGTAAGCGATTTTAAGGTAGATTTGTATGCTGCCAAACAAGAGCTGACTAATCTTTTTGAAGCAACAACAAATGATTTTTCTGAAAAATTCTCAAATGATTTGTTTAGTAAATATGAACTTTTGACTAGTAAGCTTGATAGTGTAGAAACTGATATAAAAAAGGTTCAAGCAGAGTCTTTAAATAGTTTAAAAGTTTCGTTAGACAATATATCATCTTCTCTTGTAGATATATTATCTTATGTAAGTTCAGTAAAGGAAATCAGTACAGAGGGTATTGAAGCTAAGTTAGATGAAATTTCAAAAAATGTAAGTGATAATAGTTTAAACTATATAGAAAGTGTAAAAGATGCTGTAGATATTGTAAGAATTCAGGTAGAGAATAATATAAAAAGTTTACAGGAAGACACTTATAAGCAGGTTAAAAGTTTAAATTCTTCAATTGAAACTTCAAGTGGTATAATTCGTGAAGATATAAAAAAATCTTATAACAAATTACTTGAAGTGCAGAAGTGCTTTGAAGACGTTCAAGGAGTGTTACAGCAGAATAATTCATCTTTTACTGAGAATATAGAAGGTATTGTAGAAAAGGCTTCAAAAATTAAAGATGAGTTTGATAATAAGCTGATATCTCTAAAAAATTCAATAATAGAGAAAGTTGCTGATTTCCAGAAAGATTTTACATGCGAAAATGCAGATAAAATAAGTGAAATTAAATTTATTTCAGAAAATTTACATACAAAACAACTTGAAAACTCTCAAGAGGTAAAAGAAGAATTACGCGGAGAAATCTTTAAGTTAGCCGGAACATTAAAATTAAATATTGAAGAGTTGGCAGAACAGTTGGCTGGTAATTCTTCAAAACTTGATACTGTAAATCATGATATTGTCAATCTGATAAATAACGATTTTAAATCACAGGTGGAAACTTTTACAGGTTCAGTGTCAGAAACAATGAACGATTTCAAGGAAGGATTGGGAGAAAAATTAGATGATAATTATTCAAAATTATCTGATTTAGAATCTTCAGTGAATAGTTTATCAACGACTACAACAACATCCTTAACTTCAACTTTGGCAAAGGTTTTAGACAATTTTGTTTCTTTAAAGGCTTTGCTTGGCAATTTGAATGAAAAAACATCTGAAGATTTTCAAAAAGCTGTTGATACAATAATAAATGAATTTGCAAATTTAAAAGATAAGATAGAAAGTTTTGACAGTACAATTGACGAGGATTTAACAAGGCAGCTGTCCATAATAGAAAATAATTTTAACGATTTGAGCAGCAATTTAGGAAACTTTTTTGCTCAATCAAATCATTTAATAGGCAGTACAATAAGCAATGGCTTGTCAAATGTTTCCGGAACGTTGAGAGAAACCGTTCTGGAAAGTCTTGAACAATATAAAAATAAGATAAATTCAACATTTGATGATATATCAGAAAAAAATGACCTACAAATTAATTTGATGGAAGAAAAAGCAAAGGAATTGAATGATATACTTCAAAAGACTTTGGATGAACAAAATTCAATATCTTCAAATAAATTGTCTGAGTTGACTCAAAATTTAAAGAATATATTGGAAGAAAATATTGAACTAACTTCGGCAGATTATAGTTCTTTAAAGGAAAAATTTAATGAATTATTGAAAAATGTAGAAAATCAAAATAAAGTAACTGCGGAGTTTTTAAAAGAGGCAACAGAATCTATAAATAGCGATTTAAAAGCTCAAGAGAACTCATTATCTGTAAGAATAGAAGCAGCTCAAAATGTATTAAAGGAAACTCAAGATGAGTATGGAAAAGTAATTACATCACAGGTTTCATCAGTATTAAATGAAATTAATTCCATAAGCAGAGGTTTGGATGAAGCTGCTCAAGATATAAATAATAATGTTTCTAAAGAAATTTTAGACACATTTAATGAGTTATATGAGAAAATGAACTCTTTATTTGAGCAAACAACATCGAATTTGTCATCACTGAGCAACAGTAACAACGCCCAACAATTAGGGGAATTAAATGCAAAAACACTGGAAATAAAGGATTTATTTACAAGTTTAAATGAACGCTTGGATAAAGATGAAATTTCGAGAATGAATGTATTTCAATCTCAATTAAAAGAATTAAGTAATTCTTTCAATGCATTAATAGAGGATACTAAGAATGTAACTAAAAAAGAAGTATCATCTATTTCGCAAATGTTGATACAAAGCAATAAGGAAATAATGTCGGATGTAGAGCAGTCTATTGAAGATAAAGTAAATTCAATTCTGTCTACAAGTGCTGATATTGCTGCAGGAGAGCTACAAACAATTGAATCTTATGCAAATAAAATAATAGATCAGGTTAAAGCTTCTCAGGAAGCTCTGAATTTAAGCAAGGATTTCATAACTGATTTTGTAAAGAATGAGTTGTCTATAATTTCGGATAACATAGAAAAAGAATCAGATATTCTGGTTAAAGATTTATTAGAACAAATGAGTTTAATGAAGGATTTCCAGCGCGATGAGATTACGCGTTTAACAGCAGAAATCGAAGGTGCTGTGGAAGACAGTATTTACAATAATATAAACGAGTTAAAATCTTATGTTGACATAAAAACTGACACATCAATATTAAATAGTAAATTAGATGAAATAAATTTATCTCTAAACAAAACGACAGAGGATATATTAACTGCCTCCAATAATATGTTAACTGCGAGTGTATTTGATAATGCAATCGCAGATTTGAGGTCTGCAAATAATGTTTTAATTACGTCGTTAGCAGATAGTTTAAATTCTCAAATACAAGCGTTTGTTAAAAATACTTTACTGAAAGATATAGATGATAAATTTAATCTATTTGATAAGAAATTTGTAGATACAGTAGTTGATAAATATGAAGAAATAAAAGTTATATCATCCAAGTATAATAACTCTTTTGACGTAATTCAAGCTTCCGTAAAAGATTTACTTGCAAAATTTACCGATTCAAAACAAGAAATATATAAGACTTTGTTATCCGTAGTAGATGATATAAGCAGTGATGTAGATGAATTAAGTTCAAGTTTTGCGGATTTGAAGTCACAAATATTAAATAAGTCTTTTGATGAAGCTTTTCAAAACTCAATAACTGCAGAAATTACAGAAATACAGTCATTAATAAAGGAACAATTCAGCTATGTAGAAGATATAAGTTCTCTATGTTGCAGTAATTTGCCTGAGTTAACCGAGATGAATGCTTTAGTGAAGTATAATATAATACAATCTTTAAAGGATTTGAATACGAGATTAGACGGTCAGGATTCAAATATAGAGAAAGAGCTTGATTCATTAAAAACGGATGTAATAACTCAGTTCTTAAATATATTTAATCAGATATCTTTTGTCGCCGAACAGGAAGAAATATTAGATTTTATACAGGAAAAACATTCAGAGTTAATAACTATATTAAGTCATATTGTCACTCGAAATGAAGAGATAGATACAATAAAAGATAGTGTTTCCAGTGTTGAAAATAAGGTAGATACCGTAAAGAACGACATAGATTCTATCAATGAAAAAATAACATCTATAATATCATCGAATGGAAATGTTGATTATGTATATAGTTTGCAGGATTTAGAGTCAGATATTGCAAATCTTCGATTGACTTTGAATGATATAAAAGAAAATAATTCATCAAAAGAGTTAGAAGCGCTTATAGCGTCTACCAATAACATATATGAATTGGTGGAATCTTTGAAGAAAGAGTTCCCAAACTTTAATACAGAGGAATTTAAAAAAGATTTTGATGCTTTAAGTGAGGATATAGTAAGCATAAGTACCAGAACTAATAAACTAATATTAGCGTCTGATGAGTCTTACAAAACATTACAGGAAAATCTTCAAGATTTTAAATTAGTAATAAATGATTTGGACGAAAGAACTCGTAACTTTGCTCATGAAGTTGGTATTGAAAGGATAGATAATAAGCTAGGCGTTATCAATACAATGATTCAAAATGGAGCAAAAACAAATCAAGTATTTAACCAGGTATTTGAATATTTAGCAGAATGGGTAGATAATGCCGGCAGCCAAATCTCAGCAATATCAGATAAGGTTGAAACATTAGATGATATAGGTCAAATAAAAGTAATGCTGGAAGATTTGAAAGCTGAGGCTGAAGATAATTCAGACAGTGCAGAATTAATAGATGCATTGAGTAATGTATTTGAGAAGCAGGCTAAACGAATAAGTTCATTAGAAGCAAAGCTTGACAGGGTTATTGTAGAAACTACAATAAATAATAAGAATAATAAGCTGGATTTAACACCAATAGAAGAAACCTTAAATAGATTTTTGGTAGCAATAGACGATAAAATGTTGTCTCAGCAGTCCAAAATAGATTCTCTGGAGTCCAAGCTTGCGGAAGTAATGACAATGATTAATCCAAAAGATACCGCGCAATTAACCAAAAAAGTCGGTGGTATGGATAGGCAAATAGCCAAGTTAAATAAAAGTATTGAAAAAATAGCATCACATGTTGTTGAAAAATAGTATAGAAGAAATAAAAGATGTCATAAAAAAAGGCAATGTACTGACAGATGATTCTGAGTTATATTGTTATTCAGAAGATTCTCTGAATAATCGTTTAGAATCAAGTAAGGCAGATGTTGTAGTATTTGTAGAAACAATAGAAGAAGTTCGGCAAATTTTAAGGTATGCGAATAAAAACAAAATCCCTGTTGTATCTCGTGGTGCGGGTACTAATATGGTTGGTGCGTGCACCTGTCCTAGAGGTGGTATTGTTCTTAACTTCTCTAGAATGAATAAGATAATAGATTTTAATCCTATAAATATGACAATGACAGTCCAGCCCGGAGTTGTAGTGGGTGATATAAAAAAACTTGCAGAAAGTAAAGGTTTGTATTACCCTCCAGATCCTTCTAATTTTAAGGTTTCTACAATCGGCGGTAGCATAGCTCAATCTTCTGGAGGGGCATCTGCATTTAAGTATGGAACTACGAAGGATTATATATTAAGTTTAACAGTAGTCCTGGCAGATGGTACAATAATGAAATTGGGTTCTGGTACAATAAAGGATGCTGTAGGTTATCATTTAAATCAGCTAATGGTAGGAAGTGAAGGAACTTTAGCAATAGTAGTTGAGGCAGAATTAAAGTTAATCCCAAAGCCGGAGTCTAAGCGTTCTATTGTTGGCTATTTTAATACAGTAAAAGCTGCAGTTGAGGGAGTTAATAATATACTAACTAATCAAGTTTTTCCTGTAACGATTGATTTTATGGATAGAAACTCTATAAATACAGTAGAACAGTTTTATCCTTGTGGGTTGCATATAGAAAAAGAGGCTCTTTTACTCGTAGATATTGATGGTTTTGAATCATCAATGAATTATCAAGAAAGTATTGTGGTGGAAGCCTTAAATAAAGCTGGCGCTACTAATGTTGTAATAGCCAAAACGGAAGAAGAAATTGAAAAAATATGGACGGCAAGACGTTCGAGTTTTGCAGCAACGGCAAAACTTGCTCCGGATGTGTTATCAGATGATATAATTGTTCCAAGAACAAGTATCGTAAATATGGTAGAAGGTTGTAAAGAAATTTGTGATAAATATAATTTAAAAGCTTGTATTGTTGGACATTTGGGGGATGGTAATTTACATCCTCAAATAGCACTAAATTTAGATAATGAGGAAGAGTTTAAACGGTATCATATTGCAAAATCGGAAATATATAATATGGCTATTAAACTGGGTGGCACAATTTCCGCTGAACATGGAGTTGGGGTGGAAAAAATGCCATATATTGGGAATATAATTAATAGTTCTGCAATAGAATATATGAAAGAAATAAAACGGTTATTTGATCCAAATAATATATTAAATCCGGGAAAGATATTTGAATAATAAGGAGAAATTATGGATATAATAGTTATTTATTGTACAGTACCAGATAAAAAGGTTGCAAAGAATATAACAAAAATCCTTATGAAACATAAGTTAGCAGCATGTGTTAGTATGGTAGATAAGGTAAACTCTGTATTTTCATGGGATGGTGAAATCTGTGAAGAAAAAGAAGTCTTAATGATGATTAAGACAAGAAGGACAAATTATGCGAAGATAAAATTGGTAATCGAAGATGTACATCCGTATACAGTTCCGGAAATT
The DNA here is from genome assembly GCA_944323165.1 of Candidatus Gastranaerophilales bacterium. Taxonomy (GTDB): domain Bacteria; phylum Cyanobacteriota; class Vampirovibrionia; order Gastranaerophilales; family Gastranaerophilaceae; genus CAG-196. The sequence continues at coordinate 92,943 of CALURK010000005.1, forward strand.
ATTGCGTTACCAATAGTAGATTGCAGCGAAGAATACTTAAAATGGTTAGTCAAAGAAACCAATTAAAAGAATTAGAAAGATATCTCAGTAGAATAGGTATTTCTGTAAATATCGGGAAAAATAAAGCCAGAGGCAATCAGGGAATTTTTATAGCAGGAAAAGAATTAAGAATAGACGTTTCCAATGCTGTTGATGAGAATGCTCGATTATCAATATTGTTGCATGAGTTTGCTCATTATGTACATTATTGTTATGATCACAAGCTAAAATCATTGAAATGTATCTTTGGAGAATTAACAGAAAATGAAGAAGAGGAGTTGTTGCGTGTAACTGTACATAAAATTCCGAAGGATTCTGCAAAATTTTTGTATTCTAAAAAAAATACTATAAAAAATGATATAAGGATATTATCAAATGTAATAAAGGAACATTATCCGGAATTTGTTAAATCAAAGCCTTTTAAAAAGATAGAACAAAATTTGAGTTGTCCTGTTAAATATTTATTAAGGTATGATAGAATAAAATATTTAAATAAAATATATTCTATAGAAGATATAGAAAAAGATTTTCCTAAGTATAGCGATTATGAATTTGCCTATATTAAATTAAAGTCAAAACAACGATTTTTATCGCGTATAAATTCAAAAATAAACAAGCTGAATAAGTATTACAATGAACCAACAGAATTGTGGGCAAGATTTTGTGAATTATTTTATACTGATAGGAATATGTTGGCAAAATTAGCTCCGGGATTATTATGTAAATTTGAACAAAAGATAAAAAATGGCGATTTAAAAGAAATAGAAGAGCTTAACAAATTGTTAAACTTGTGATAAAACGACTTTATTTTTTTTTAATAATAGTATAAAATATATATAAAGTATTAATAAAGAGAAGAGAGATTTACAATGATTACTAATTTTAAGAATCCACCAAGCAAGAAAAGTGAAGATAAAAAAAATAGTGTAATTTTTGTTGCTTCAATAATAGTAGTTTTCATACTAGCAGGCTGGATGATAATGCCTCCTATAGATAAAATTTCTCAGATATGTTATTGGGGAAATAACGTACACTTTTTCTTTGCAAAGTTGACTGGTTCAAGTGCTGCAACGGAGTATATTTTTCATAGAAATAATGCAATCTATTTAGCCAAGATGTATAGGAATAAAAAGATAGCATTAACGGAAATGAATAAAGCAATTGAAACATTGCCTATATACGCATCTGATGATGAGCTAAAGACTCTATACAAAGAACGTGCAGAAATAAAGTTGTACTTAGGTGAGTATAAGAGTGCATTAAATGATTACATCAATTCAGATAAGATTACCTTTAATGATAATTTAAAGGTTGCGATGTTGTTCAAAATGGTAGGAAACTACAGAGCTGCATTGTCCTTTTGTAATAATATAATAAATGCAGATAGTGCAGCATACGCTGGTTTTGCCTGTATGGCAGATCTTTATATATCAGCAGGTCGTCCTGATGTAGCTTTAAACGTATGGGACTTAGCGATTGATAGAAATAAAAATAATCCAAGAGCATATGCTGATAGAGCATTGGTAAAGAAATCTATTGGTGATATGGAAGGTTATAATAAGGATGTTAAAATTGCGAAGGAATATTCTCCTGGGATAAATATAGAGAAATCAATAATAGAGGAAACTTTGCATCCTAAGATATTATCTTTAGCAATACGCCGATAATCTTAATAATAAATTTATGTGAAAAGAGCTTTGTTTGTTTTAGAATAATACATAGTAAAAGTCAGACGGAGCGAAGGTATGAAATATTCTGAATATTCGGTTGTAATAATTGGGAGTGGCTCAGCAGGGTTATATGCTGCGCTGAAGATATCACAACAAATAAATTTGCCAGATGGAATCTTAATAATAACAAAGTCCTTTTTAGGTGATAGTAATTCAATGTACGCTCAAGGTGGAATTGTAGGCGTTCTTCATCAAAATCCTGCCGATAATGTGAATAAGCACGTTTCAGATACATTGGTAGCCGGTGCTGGATTAAGCGATAAGAGCGCTGTGGAATATATATCTCAGGCATCAGATGAGGTAATAAATGATTTAATAGATTCCGGGGTAAGTTTTGATAGAGATCCAAATGGTGAATTAACTTTTACTTTGGAAGCTGCTCATAGTGTAAGAAGAATTTTGCATTCTGGAGGTGACGCAACAGGAAAGGGCATTACACAAGCTTTATGTGATTTAGTAAGGAAAGATGAGCATATAAGTGTAATGGAGGATGCTATAGCTGTAGAGTTATTGGTAGATTCTGACAAAGAATGTAAGGGTGTTATTGTATATAATGAATTAACAGGTGAGCATGAGATTGTCTATACATCTGCTTTAGTACTGGCTACAGGAGGTTTAGGGCAGCTTTATAAATATACAACAAATCCGGAATGTGCAACTGGCGATGGTATAGATTTGGCATATAATGCCGGTGCCATAATCCAAGATATGGAATTTATACAATTCCATCCAACAGCTTTGGCGCTTAGTCCTAATAGTAAAGATAGATTTTTGATATCAGAAGCAGTTCGTGGTGAGGGAGCAAAATTAGTAAATAATCATGGTGATGAATTTATGTCAAAGTATCATGATAAAAGAGAGTTGGCACCTCGTGATATAGTTACAAGAGCAATATATAAGGAAATGGGTAAGGAGCATAAGTATAATGTATTTTTAAATGCATCAATGATTGATTCAATGAAACTTACGAAAAGATTTCCAACTATTTCAAAACGCTGCCTTGAAAATGGTATAGATATATCAAAAAAACCAATTCCTGTAGCTCCTGCTGCTCATTACAGTATGGGTGGAATTAAGGCAACTGTAGAGGGCAGAACATCTTTAAGGGGATTATATGCAATAGGAGAATGCGCTTCTACAGGCTTGCATGGTGCAAATCGTTTAGCTAGTAATTCTTTGCTTGAGTGTGTTGTATGTGCTTACGAGTTGGCAGATTATTTGTCTTTTGCAAATCTGACTACTCCAAATAAAATAGACGATAATATAAGAAAAACTATAGAAATATATTCTCAACCAATAAGTGATGTCGATTATGATATTCAAGCATTAAAATTAAAGTTAAAAGATATAATGTGGAATAATGTAGGTATAATTCGTTCCGAGGAGGGCTTATTGTCTGCAAAAAGGCAGATAGAGTCTTTGCGAGAGTCATTTAAACGCACGAGAAAATGTTTAAATAGAGATGAATATGAATATCGCAATATGTTAACAGTTTCTGAATTAATAATAAACAGTGCTCTTCAGAGAAAAGAATCAAGAGGTGCTCATTGCCGCTCGGATTATCCGGAAAAATCAGAAATTGCAAGTCACACAAATATTATTAAAAAGTTTGAAAGGAAAGCAGAGTATGTTAAATAAATTCTTTATAGAAGAACACATAAAAAATGCCTTAAATGAGGATATTGGTTTTGGGGATATAACAACTGATTATTTAACAGAAGAAAGCGATACTTTGAAATGTTCCTTAAATACTCGTGTAGATGGTATTTTTTGCGGAAGAGATGTTTTTGAAACCGTGTTTAAAATATTATGTCCAGAAATTGATATTAAATTTTATTTTAAGGATGGCGATAAGATAAAAATGGGTGACAAAATAGCTGATTTAAGCGGTTCTGCAAAGTATATATTAATGGGTGAGAGAACAGCTTTGAATTATGTTCAAAGGATGAGCGGTATCGCGACAGAAACCAATAAATACCAAAGTGCCATAGGTGAATATAAAGCAAAAATTGTTGATACAAGGAAAACTACTCCAGGTTTTAGAGCTTTTGAGAAGTATTCTGTAAAAATGGGCGGAGGAAGTTTGCATAGGTTTAATTTAGCGGATTGTGCGATGATAAAAGATAATCATATTAAATTTGCCGGTTCATTGACGAAAGCTATTCAAAAGCTAAAAATGAATATATCTCACGCACATAAAATAGAGGTAGAGTGTGATTCTTTAGATCAAGTGAAAGAGGCTTTATCTTGTGGTGTAGATATAATAATGTTGGATAATATGGATTTGGAAACTATGCGAAAGGGCGTAAATTTGATAAATGGTGCCGCAATAGTAGAAGCAAGCGGTAATGTAAAATTAGATACAGTAAGAGAAATTGCTTCGACGGGAGTAGATATAATTTCATCGAGTGCCATAGTAGCCAAAGCTCCAACGTTAGATTTAGGGCTAGATATGTAGTATTGAAATTTAAGATTTTCGAATTTTGCTTAATTCGTTATCTAATTCCCTTTTTTGGTTCTTAATATCTTGTAGATCCATGTCAAGATCGTGAACTTGGTTTTTGATTTGTGATAATTCATTATTAAGTTCTCGTTTTTCATCCCTGATTTTATTGGTTTCATTGTCCAGTTCGCGTTTTTGGTTTTCAATATCACGTTCTTCTTGGGCAAAAGAGCTTCTAAAATTTACATATGGTTTATAGTTATAATTATTAAGAGCAAATATTTTCATAAGACCTCCATACAATAATTAAAACATCTAAATAAAAAATTTGCTAAAGGTATCTTAAAAAAAATAAAAAAATATATTAATATGATAGAATAAGTTATAGGCATACCTCCTTGTAGCTCAGATGGATAGAGTGCAGGTTTCCGAAGCCTGAGGTCATGGGTTCAATTCCCATCAAGGAGGTTTTAAATATGTATAAAATATGTTATACTTTAAGAGTTACTTGGAATTAGAGGAATACGCCTGTGGGCTTTTTTGATAGTATTAAAAATTTTAAACATAAGATTGATCAAGTAGAATCCACTGTATATACAGGGAAACAGTCATTACTGGAGGTTTATGAAATTAATGCAAAGCTAGAAGCCGAAATTGCTCTAAGAACACGAGAATTAGACAGAGCTAACAGGCAAATGCTTACGTTACAGCATATTTGGGATATGATGAATTCATCTAAACCTCTTTCTAGTGTATTAAATGCCATAGTAAATAGTTTGCAGGGCGAATTGGGTTATTTATACAGTTTTATAGTGAAAGAAAAGGCTGATAATAATGGTATATATTTGCAAGTTGTAGCTTCTTCAAGAGATGATTTAGATACAAAATTTTGGGAAAATTTTAAGTGTAATGTTTCAGATTTTCGTATGAATTTTCCAGATATTCCGGAATTAAGAAATGCTGTTAAAAATAATCAGATATATCAGTCTGTAAATTTAGAAGATTTGGTTTGTGGATTTGTTCCTCAATTTGATAAAAAAAGAGTAGAAGAGTTCTTGCGAAACGCAAAAATGCGATCATACATCTTGGTACCATTGAAGTCTAAGCAAACTCATTTTGGCTCTTTATTAGTATTTTCATCAAGGGAACGAGTAAGTGAAAGTGAATTAAATTTTTTAAGTTTATTTGCGAAACAAATAGAACTTGCTATAACTATCGCAGACTTATTTGAAGCTGTAAAAGAGCAAGCAATTACAGATGGAATGACTGGGTTGTATAATAGACGTTATTTTGAAGAATTTATAAAAAAAGAAGTTATAAGGTCAAATCGTCAAAACCAAAAATTTACAGTAATAGGCTTGGATTTAGACCATTTAAAGCAAATAAATGATACTTATGGGCACAATTACGGTGATATTGCTATAAAAGCTATAGCAGAGGTTTTGAAAAACAATGCTCGTTCTATAGATGTTGCAGCCAGAATGGGGGGCGAAGAGTTTAATATATTACTTCCGGGTGTAGATTCAGCCGGTGGCTGTATAGCAGCGGAACGTATTAGAAAAGCTATAGAATCTGTAGAATTAGATAAAATTGGGCATATAACAGCAAGTTTAGGTGTTGCAACTTATTTAGAGCATACTGACGATATTGAAGAATTGTTGGAAATTACTGATAGAGCCATGTATGAGTCAAAAAGAAATGGACGAAATCGCGTAACAATTGCACGACCTGCTTATGAAACTTCTTGGCAGGAAATTGCTGTAAATACTTTCCTAGATATTTTGGAGAAGCACAGAATTCCTGTAGATGAAACTACATCTAAACTATTAACAAAAAAATTAGAAGGAATGAATATAAATAATACAAAGCTTTATCAAGTTGCGGATAGTCTTATTTCTACGTATAATCCAGAGCATATAGAAGGAAGCGTTAAGAAAAAAGTTGAATTAGCAACTCTTTTGGCAAAACGTTTTGAATTATCTAAAGATGCGGCTGATAAGCTAAAAATAGCAATTTTGCTATATGATATAGGAAATACGATGCTTCCTAGGGAAATTTTAAGGAAAAAGGAACCTTTAACAGAAGAAGATAAGGCTTCAATAAAGCAGCATCCAATAATCGCAGCCAGAGAAATTTTAAGGCCAATATCAAATATAGTAGATGTTATACCAATAATTGAAAAACATCACGAAAATTGGAACGGAACCGGATATCCTGCAAATTTGGCAGGCGATGATATTCCAATTGAATCTCAGATTATATTAATAATAGATTCGTACTTTGCTTTATTAGAGAAACGTCCATATAGAGAGGCAATGTCAAAGTCTGATGCAATTGCGTTAATAGAACAGGATATAAATAAAAAATGGAGTGAAAAGCTTGCTCAGGAATTTATTGCAATAGTGAAGAATGATTTAGATTAGTCAGGTGGGTTGATGATTGAGCTTTTAATATTATTTCAATTAAATCGTAAAGTCTTAACAATGTACGGCGTTTCCAAAGAAATAAGAAATTCCTTTTCTGTATTAACAACTCCAAGTTATGGAACTATAAAGCCGGCTTTAAATCGTTTGGAAGAGGGTGGTTTTGTTAAAACTCAAAAGACAATGTCAAAAGGCGGGCGTCCTTCGACTTACTATTCAATTACAAATTCGGGAATAAATGAGCTAAAGAACTTAATTTTAACACCGCCGCAGGAAAATCCAATACAGTTTTTACCTACTGCGCGTATAAAGTTGGCTTGTTCTGATGTTCTTGATGATGAACAGAGAAACAAGCTATTTAATCAATTAAAAGTAAAAGCTGAGAGTATACTTATAGATACACAAAATATAATTTCGTCAAAAGACTTGTCTTTTTATCCAAGAATGGTTTTTGATAATTTGATATGTGAATATAAGAATTTCATCTCATTAGTAGAAGGTTTTGAATATGCCGGCAATCGTAAGTAGTGTTTCAAAAGGTTCGATAGCGGAAGAATTAGAAATCTCTGAAGGAGATATTCTTTTATCTATAGATGGTAATAAATTACAGGATATGATAGATTACCGTTTTATGGTAAAAAGTGAATTTTTAACAATAGAAATACAAAAAATAGATGGTGAAATAGAAGAGATTGAAATTGAAAAAGATTATGATGAAGATCTGGGTATAGTATTTGAAAGTGCTGTATTTGACAAAATAAAACCTTGTCTTAACAATTGTATATTTTGTTTTGTGGCTCAACAACCTAAAGGTTTAAGAAAAACATTGTACATAAAAGATGATGATTATAGATTATCGTATTTGCAAGGAACATATATAACGACTACTAATCTCACAGATGCGGACAAAGAAAGAATCTCAAAAATGCACTTAGGTCCTTTTTATATATCAGTACATACTACAAATCCAGAGTTACGGGTTAAAATGCTAAGGAATCCTAATGCCGCAAAAATTATGGATAATCTGAATTGGTTTAAATCTAACGAAATACCTTTTCATGTACAAATTGTTTTGTGTCCTGGATATAATGACGGCAAAGAACTTGAGCGTACTCTAAGTGATTTGGAAGGCTTAGGTGAATCACTGTTATCTGTTGCCATAGTTCCTGTTGGGGTAACTCAATTCCGTGATAATGTTCTAAAGACGGTTGATTCTGAAATTGCAAAAAAAACAATAGAAATAGCTTCAAAATTCCCTAAAGTATGTTGCTCCGATGAATTTTTCCTTCTTGCTGGCAAAGATATTCCAAGTTCAGATTATTACGGAAATTTCTCTCAACTAGATGACGGGGTCGGGGCATTAAGATTAATAATGGACGATTTTGATAAGCTTAAGCTACCAGGAAAGCTTTCTAAGAATTTGAGCTTAACTTTTGCTTGCTCCGTGGCAGCAGAATCAGCATTTAGCTATATTGCATCCAAACTAAATAAAATAACGAATTTAACGGTTTATGTAAAGCCTGTAAAATCAACTTATTGGGGTGCAAATATTACAGTTGCTGGACTAATAACTTCCGGGGATCTGATTAATACTATAAAAAATGTAGATTCAGATTATATAATAGTTCCTTCTATAATGCTAAAACCTTATTCTGATTTGTTTTTAGATGGGGTATCTTTGTCTAATGTTATAAAAGTTACAAAGAAAAATCTTTTTGTCGCAAAAGACAATTATTCAGTAAGAGAAGTTATTAATCTGATAGAGAAGTGTGTATAAAGATTGTATATTAAATATAAGTAGGTTGGGTAATATACTATAAAGCGGGTGTATTATTTAATATTGGAGTAGGGGACAAAGAGAAAATATACTACCCAGATAGGAGGATTTATTAAAATGAGTACAGCCGCAGTAAGTGCAGAGAAGAAAACGATTAGCGTAATTATTATTGAAGATTTCAAGTTAACCCGTGTGGGCTTGAGATGTGCACTAAATTCTAATGAGGATATAAAGGTCGTTGCTGAAAGTGATAATGCAATTGATGGTCTAAAATTAATAGAGCAATACTCCCCTAATATAGTTCTTATGGATTTAGGTCTTGCCGGCATGAATGGTATTGAAGCTACTGTAAAAGTTAAAGAAATGAATAAAGACATAAAAGTTATTGCACTAACTTCTCACGATAGAGAAGAAGAGGTTATAGCAGCCTTATCTTCAGGAGCAATGGCTTATTGCCTAAAAGATATAGATCCGACAAAATTAGCGGATGTTATTCGTGATGTAAATAATGGGGTTTGTTGGTTAGATCCAGTTATTGCAAGAAAGGTTTTGGATTCTTTCCCTAAGCAAGAAACTTTAGGAATTTTAAAAGACAAATCCTCAGAAGAAGGCAGAGTGCCTCTTACAGAAAGAGAATTTGAAGTTCTTAAACATTTAGTAGAAGGTAAAAGCAATACTGAGATTGCCAAAGAACTTATAGTAAGTGTTCATACCGCAAAAGCACACGTGTGTTCTATCCTACAGAAAATGTGTGTAAATGATCGAGTTCAAGCCGCGGTAAAAGCAGTTAAAGAAGGCTTGGTGTGAGTTTTTATGTATCAAGGCAGTATTATAATTACTGCCTTGTTTTGTATTCTGAGTATTTATGCTAAAATCAAAAAAAGAGGATTACGATTTTGGCAATAAAAATAGCAATAACAGGAAAAAGCGGGAGTGGTAAAACAACAATAACTAAAGCTTTGTTGAAAAATATACAGGATAGATTCCCGGAAAAATCAATATTACTTTTTGATAATGATTTAACAAGTGAATTAGCTCATTCTTATGGTTTAGATATAAGAAATACAATTTACGGTATACGAAGCGGAAAGCACGAATATAAAACAGGTATACCGGAAGGTATGACAAAACACGAATATATAGAATGGGCAATGGAAGATATTTTGGTGTCATTATCAGACAATGTTGATATTATAGTGTCTTGGTTTGTTGGTGCGAAGGATTGCAGATGTCCAATAACTGCTCAAATAAATGATGCTTGTCAAAGGTTGATTGAACGTTATGATTTTGTGATTTTTGATTGTGAATTTGATTTGAAATACTTAAATCAACTAGTTGATACAAATATAGATTTGGCAATAATTGTTACGAATCCTACAATAGATTCGTTGCATTTAGCAAAACGAATTTCAGAATTTTCTGCAAAATACGCTGCTGGTGGGCAGCTTGGTATTGTCGTAAACAAGGTTAATAAAGAAAATATGAATAATATATATGAGCAGCTAAAAGATAGTGAAACTGATATAATAGGTACAATACCATTTGATGACGCTTTAAAAGAAGGTAAACTGGATAGAAACTCAGAAGTTGTTTCAGAGGCTGTAAACCAGTTCTATTTTAGACTAAATCTTCCTCAGGAGAATAAATGATGATATTAGACGGAAAAGCTGTTTCAAATAAAATTTTAAGCGATTTAAAAAATAAAATAGATGAAAAAAGCATCAAAGCCCATCTTGTAGTCATTCTGGTAGGAAATAATCCAGCAAGTCAAGTATATGTAAGAAATAAAAAACTTGCAGCGGAGAAAATAGGCATAAAATCAACGGTAATAGAAATGCCGGTAACTACTACCGAAAAAGAGCTCTTAGATACAATACAAATATTAAATAATGATGATGAAGTTACAGGGATTTTAGTTCAATTACCTTTACCTTCTCATATAGATAAAAATAAGGTGGTACAAGTTATTTCCCCAAAAAAGGATGTGGACGGATTTACTCCTGAAAATGTCGGAAAGTTAGCAATCGGTCTTGAACCATACTATTATCCGGCAACACCACAAGGAATAATTATGCTTTTAGATGAATATAATATTCAAATAGAAGGAGCTGATGCCTTAGTAATCGGTCGTTCAAATATTGTTGGGCGTCCTATGGCTCAGATGCTTTTAAGAAGAAACGCAACTGTAACAATAGCCCATTCATATACAAAAAATCTTGATGAAAAAATAAAAACCGCTGATATCGTTGTATCTGCGGTTGGTCATAAGGTTGTAAGATGTAAGATGGTTAATAAAAATTCTGTTATAGTTGACGTTGGAATCTTTAGAGATTCAAACGGCAAACTGACTGGTGATGTTGACTTTGATATTGTTTCACCAAGTGTAAAATATATAACTCCTGTTCCCGGAGGAGTTGGTCCAATGACGATAGCGTCTTTAATGTACAATGCTTCAAAAGTTTATCATTAATTATTATGATTGCAACAATCCAGTGTCTTGAGCAGCATTTGAAGTAGCTGACTTTTGACCTTCTTGTTGTGCTCTTAATTGTTCAAGCATAGACTCATACATTGTTTGCATTGTGTCATATTCAACGTCCATTTCTGCAAGAGCTAATGACAATTCTTCATCGTATTGTTTAACCTTAGCGTGTGCATAAGCATCTGCCAATTGTTCATTTCTGTTATTTTCTGCTACAACAACTCCACCGGCTGTAAGTTCTTTAGAATTATCAATTGCAGAATCAAATGCACTTTCCCATTTTTCTTCATATTTAACTTGTTTAGAAAGTTTTGCACTGTTTGCTTCATACTTACCACTCCAGTAAATTTGCTGTTGTGTATAGTAGTTGATTTCTGCTTTCGTATTTAATAATGTTCCTAATAATGCTGCTGTGTTTGCCATTTTTCTATGCCTTATACTTTCATCTTACATATATATAAAGTATAGAAAAAATATCTAATTTCACAAAGCTTTATTTTCTTTACAAAACTTTACAAAACAAAAAGCTCGATTTATATCAAGCTTTTTATATAATCAATGCAAATATAATCATTAGTTGTTACTTAAGACTAGTCTAAAAGTAGCTAAGTTCTTAATAGAAAGCATTCTATGCTTATTACCTTGTTTTTCAGCGATATTAAAAATTCTACAAATTCTTTGAATTTCTTCTACATCCTGTCTTGTTTCTAACTTGTAAACGTTATTGATAGGATCTGATATAACTGACATTGCTGCGTTTAATTCTTCTTCTTTCATTCTCAATTTCCTTTACAATTCTTATGTATATATAAAGTATTTCATTTTTGAAAAATTGCTTTTTTTATTAATTATATTAAGATATGTAACGATTTAAAAAATAGGATTAGCACTGAAACGATGATTATTATTGCTAAAACTTGATTTTTATAGTATGTTAATTTTGTGATAGACAAAGCATTAGATTTTAGTGTTATATTAGAGAAATGTGGCTTGGGAGTTGAGCCTCCAGATATTGTTTTAAGAAGGATTTTTGACGTAGAGAAGAAAATGTCAAAGTCTGAAAAGGAGCAATTTTTGGTCTACTTGCTTGGTACTATAAAAGATGGGGCAATGTTAGTGGAAATTTTAAAAAACTGTAAAACAGAAAACTACCCGGAAATATTGCCGGCGCTTTTAGATATATTATTGCTTAAGAATATGGAAGAAGGGTATTCTGACGAGTTGATAAATGCAAGGGTGCTTTGTGCAAAGATTATAGCAGGATATAAAGATACTTCCGCTCTGGGGACATTGTTATACTGTTTAAATAATAAAAATGAAAATTACAAAGTTAGATTGGCATGTGCGGACGCATTAGGAAGAATTGGTGACAGGTATGCAGTAAAGCCACTTATAGATGTGGTAAAGGATGAAGAAGAAAAATCTGTGTATGTACAGGAGTCTGCAACTTTTGCCTTAGGTATGATTGGTGATAGTGATGCTATTGATCCTTTAATAAGTATTATGGAAGCTAAACAGGGACTTATAGGGAAATTCTCATTTTTGAAAGAGAGAATAGTAGAAGCGTTAGGTAAGTTGAATTCTAATAATAAAAAAGTTTTGAAAGTATTGAAGAATGCGTTAATGGACTCCTCTCCGATGGTAAGAATTAATGCTATAGAAGCTTTAATGAATAGTGACTATGAGAATGCCTCTGAACTTATTAGAACCGCGTTGAAGGATGAGGATGACGAAGTTAAACGGAATGCGCTTATTGCCTTGTATAATATAGATGGACGCGATATTTTAGAAGAAGTGATTTCACTGCCGGTATATAGTGATTTCTTAAAAAATGAAGCACAGAATATGTTGGATGAATATGAGGATGAATAATTGAAGAAAGCTGTTATTTTAATGTCAGGAGGTCTTGATTCCCTCGTTGCAGCAGGATTTACTCAAGATGAGTATGAGATATCCTTAGCTTTAACTTTTGATTACGGACAAAAAGCTTTGGATAATGAAATAAAATCTGCAACGGCAATATGTGATTATTATAGTATTCCTCACAGAACAATTAAATTGGATTGGTTGAAAGAAATCTCCCAAACTGCATTAGTTAATAAAGATAAACAATTACCAGTTTCTGATTTGGGGACTGAAGAGAGTGCAAAAGCTGTTTGGATACCTAATAGAAATGGCTTATTCTTGAATATTGCAGCTGCGTTTGCAGATTCATACGGTTATGACTATATACTTTATGGAGCAAATAAGGATGAGGGAGAAACATTTTCTGATAATACAGAAGAATTCAGGCGTCAGGTCACTAAAGTTTTTGAAACATCAACGCAGGTAAAGCCAAAAGTTGTAGCACCCTTGATAAATTATACCAAGGATGATATAGTAAGAATTGCGATAGAGTGTAACATGCCTCTCGGTTTAGTATGGAGTTGTTATAAGTCGGGAAAGTATCATTGTGGAGAGTGTGAGTCTTGTCGCCATTTAAAAAATGCATTAAAAGCTAATCACAGAGAAGATATAATAGTATTTGAGAAATGATGAAAACAAAATTAATAGAAGAAGAGATAAAGTATATAGGTTCGCAGCTTGCTCCTCACTGGATATATAAAAATTTTGGTATGCAAGGTGATGCCATCGTTGCTTTCAAAGGTGAGTGCGATGTTAAGTTAACTGAGATGGTTGATATAGAAGATGTTATAAATAATGAACCTATTTATAGCAAGTATATGCTAAGTTTCATTACAGAGCAATTCAATGTGAATTTAGTGGAAGGTGTATATAGGCAACGTTTACTGATCTGTATAATAAAAGAATTATTAGAGGAAAAAGGTATATTTGTAAAACGAAATGGAGATGATTTGATTATTAATGGCGGAAAACTTTCCGTATCGATTGCGACAAAATCATTAACTTCTATTTTGGTACATACAGGCTTAAATATAATTTCGGACGGGGCTCCTGTAAGGGCTGCTGGTTTGACAAATGATTTAGGTATAACAGATATAGATGGCTTTGCAAAAGAGGTTATGAAGCGATATTCTGAAGAAATTGAGGATATAAATTTAGCAAGTACGAAAGTACGTGGAGTATAAAATGAGAAAGCAATTCGGATACAAAAAGTATATGAAAAAAGAGGCTCAACAGGATAATTCTTTGTTGAAGATATTTGTCATCTCTTTCTTCGGAATGCTTTTAATATTTACATTTCTAATAAAGTCATTTTCACCGTCCGTTGATACTTCAATAGGGGACTATTCACAAGAGTCTGAAGAGATGGACAATTCAGATGATACGAAAAAAATTGTTGATGACAGATTAACAATGATACAAAGTGAAGACCAGGGTAGAAATTTTTCAGAATTGATGGCAAAGCCTGATGATGTTGCGGCTCCCAAAAGTGAAGAGCGTCCTTTGGCACAAGAAACAGTTGTGCAGGAATCAACTCCTGTAGCACAAACTCCAGTAAATGAGCCTCAGGTGGAACCTGTATATAAAGTCTTTGTAGGTACATATACATCGGCAGAACAAGCAAAAGTTGCAAAAGAAATTATTCAGGAAGGTGGTTCAGGTTTGAGTCCTATCGTAAAATGTTTAGGTTCAAATAATTATACGCTTCAGGTTGGTATATTTAAGAGTAAACAAAGTGCTGAATCATTATTATATACGGTCCAGCAAAATCATTTGCCGGGAAGAATTGTTCAAGATTATTAAGCTTTGCAAATAAATCTTAACATCGCGAAATATTTTGAAAAATTTTCCAAATTTTGTGATACATTAGTATAAGAAAATCCGTTATGGGGAATTAAGTTGACTATCATAGGTTAGTATAGGAGAAGTTTTGATGCCTAATTATTTGACGAAGGAAGAGATAAGACAATGGAGGAGCTCTCTTGAAAAAATAACTTTGGAGGAATATGCTGCAAGATTGGGAAAAGAAGTTGAAGAAAAGAAACCAACAAATGATTTAGTAGATATTGTAATGACAAAAGGCACGTCTTCAACTACTGATACGAATGTAAATGATGGCTTTTCAAAGATTGCTGAAAGAGCTTTTGAAAGGGAACGCCAAATTTCTCATACTCCTTTTTCAATTAGTAGAAACCAATTGAGGGAGAAAAGCAATAATAAATTAAATAAAAATGAAGAGAAAAAGAAAGAAAATAACGTATTAAGAACAAAATCGGAAGTAACTAATAAAAAAGAAGAAGTCCGCAAAGAAGAGCCAAAAGTCTTGAAAAGTGTTGTTGAGATTGCAGCTAAAAAAGATATTCAAATAAAATTAAAAAAGGCTCTTACTGACAGGGAACAAATGGTTTTTGACTACTTAATGAATAATGTAGGCAAAACTGTTTATGCAAAAGATTTAGCAAATCTGCTAGACTTACCGAGAGATTATGTTTATAAATATATAAAAAATTTACGCGCAAAAATCGAAGGAGATAAACTTAAAAATGTTCCTTCCGGCGGGTTTGTGCTAACTGAGTAATATGAAAGTTGTAAATTTATTAAATTTTATAAATAAGGCGAAAGATTTATACACATTAGATTATGCTAATTGTGATAATGAGCTTGTGAATTTTTTAGATTTAATGACTGAAGATGAACAATTTACTCAAAAAGTTGACTTAGGTATTATTTTTGTTAATCAAAAATCTTTTGATCAGTATACAATAGTTGATGGTTTAAACAGAATATTATCATTATCACTATTGTTGCATGCGGTTTGTGAATGCTATAAAAAAACCACTGCTCAAAATGAAAAAGCAATAAAGACTATTCGTAATAAGTATTTGATGAATGGTCAGAGAACAAAATTACGTTTGAATGATAAGGATAGTGTAATATATTCTAAGATAATAAATGGAGAAAGACTCTCTGGGCACGAAAAAAAGTCCAGGATGTTTAAATTGCTCCATAGTTTTTGGTCACAAATAAAGTCAGAGAATTTGCAAGCATCAAATATTTTTACGATGTTAAAGAAGATATTTGTAACTCTTGTAGAAACTGATAATGTTTCAAAAAGAAACTTGTACTATAAGCTAAATGGTAATAGAAATTTAAATCAAATCTTATTAATAGAAGATTTCTTAAAAGAAAATGGCATAGAAGAAGAATGGCAATTAATAAGAAATAAGTATTTTTCTTTGGACAGTGATATAGAAAGATTTTTAAAAGATTTCTTTATCACAAAGTTTAATTACAAGAAATTTAACCCGGATAGATTGTATGAAAGTTTTGTGAACTATTTTGAAACAATGATGCAATATATGCCGGAAGATACAATAATGCAGAAAATGAAACACGCTGCAGCATTGTATAGCAATATATTAAATGTAAATTTCAGAAATGATGAAATAAAACAGGCCTTTATAAAAATCAAAAAATATTCTGGGGAAGACACATATGCATATATATTAGAGGTATATGAAGATTTTGCAGATAATAATATCTCTGAAACAACCTTTATTGAAATCCTTAATACAATTGCTGATTATTTAAGTAATAGGCAAAAAAATAATAATAACGTAGAGTTTAACGAATTAATACAATATCTTAACGCATTTATCACTTGTAAATAATGTATTGGAAAATATATTAATAATATTTTTTATACTCGTTTTATACTAAGTAATAGGAATAAGAAGTATAAAAAGATTTAATAGTATGGAGGGTTTATTATGGGTAAAAACCATATAGGTAAACTGCTGAATTTTTGTCAGAAATTATATAATGAGTTGGAATCAATAAGTACAATAATAGTGATAACAAAGAGTTATTGTATAAATAAAGAAGTATCAGGTGAATATTACAATTCGTCAAGAGATATTTCTGTAAAAATAAGTACAGAAAGAAATGATTACATAAATATGCTTACGCTATTGTCAGAAAAATTAACAAATACCAAGGATTTATGTAATTCTCTGGAAGATGAAGCTGTATTACATAATGACTCCAACAATAGCAGCCGATAAATAGCAGCTAAGTGTTCCACATATAAGAGCCCTTAAGCCTAACCTGGCTAAATTTTTCTTTTGGTTAGGTGCAAGCTCTCCTATACCACCTATTTGTATGGCAATAGAACCGAAGTTACCGAAGCTGCATAATGCAAAACTTGCTAACATAAAGCTTTTTGGCGCAAGAGAATGTGCAATTTGTGAGAGATTAACATAAGCAACCATTTCATTAAGCACTAGTTTTGTGCCCATTAAAGCCCCGACAATAGAAGCATCTTTGAGAGGAACACCTATAATTATTGCAAAAATAGCAAATATTTTACCTAAAATAAATTTCAGAGAAAGATGAGTTAAAAATGCAAAATGAGAACATCCCGGACAGAATTTATAAAGCAATAGCCCACTAAGTCCAAGCAGCCAGTCAATAAAGGCAACTAAAGCTACAAGGGCTAAAATCATTGCTGTGACATTAATAGCAACTTTCATTCCTTCTGATGCACCATTAGATATCGCTTCAAAGACATTCGCGAATGTTCTTCTTTTAGAAATTCTTATGTTATCACGAGTTTCAGGTTCACCAGTTTCAGGGTACATAATTTTAGCAAGAATTAAAGCTCCAGGAGCTGCCATAACTGATGAAGCTAAAATATAATGAGCAGGAATGCCCATCCCTATATAAATCGGCATAATTGCGCCTGAAATGCAAGCCATACTTCCTGACATAGAAGCAAGAAGCTCTGAACGTGTAAGTTTTTCCAAATAAGGTTTAATCATTATTTGAGCAAGAATCTGTCCGACAAATGAACTTGCAACATTTGATAATGCTTCTGCTCCTGACACGTGCATAATTTTATTCATTGCTTTACCCAACGTTGCAACCACTCTTTGCATAATTCCGTAATAATATAAGATATTAACCAGAACCATCATAAAAATATTTGTGCAAATTAGTTGAACTGCGAAAATACTGCTTCCGGCTCCAAATAATTCACTCAGTTTCACTTTATCAAGTAAAGGTCCAAATACAAACAGACCGCCTTCTGTTGCAAAATCCAGAATTTTTTTTATAAAATCACCAATCATAAGAAAGATTTTTTCTCCAATCGGGACTTTAAATATAAAAACTGCCAGTAAAATTTGTAAGATAAAACCAGTAATAATCGTTTTATAATTTATAGCCTTTTTATTATTAGACATTAAATATACAATTAAGAAAATAACAACAATGCCTATAATCCCAATAAATCTTTCCATCTATACTCCTAAAATTATACGTAAGTTCATTATACCAAAAAAGAAGCTATCATAATTAGATAGCTTCAATATAATTTACAATTTCTTCTTCTGTGTTCATCTCTGTCGTACAAACAAGTACATGTCTGTTATCTAACATTATCCCGCCAAGAATTCCTGATTCTTTAAGCTTATCTAAAAATTGTTTTGAATTATTAACTTCAATAACAAATTCATTAAAGAAGTTTTTGTTAAGAGTTCTTATGCCCTTTCCCTTAAGCATGTTAGATAATGCATGCGCTAAGTTTGCAGATAATATAGAAGTTTGCTTAAACCCACTTTCACCCAATAAACTTAAATATAAAGTAGCTGATAGCGCTACTAAAGACTGGTTAGAGCAAATGTTACTTGTTGCTTTTTCTCTTTTTATGTGCTGTTCTCTAGTCTGTATTGTTAGTGTAAATGCCTGTTTACCCTCATTATCAGTTGTTCTTCCTACTAATCTTCCTGGCATTTGCCTCATATAAGCTTCTTTACAAGCCATATAACCAGCATGAGGTCCTCCGAAATTCATACCTATTCCAAGCGGTTGTATATCACCAACAACAATATCCGCTTCTTTAGGTGGTCTGATTATTGCTAAAGCGGATAAATTTGCACAAACAATGAATGTTGTGTCTATAGACTTTAATTCAGGAATTTCACCAAAATAGTCTGGATATTGAACTAGTACCGCAAAGTATTCAGATACACTATCAGGCATCTCTTCAAACCATTCTATTTCTATATCTTGTGCCCAGCAATATGTCTTGATGACTTCACTATATTCCGGGTTTAATTTGTTTGATATAAGAATTTTATTTTTTTTACCTTTAGCAATCCTATGTGCCATCAAAACGGCTTCAGCACAAGCGGATGCAGCGTCATACATAGATGCATTTGCAATATCCATACCAGTTAGACGAGATATCATTGTTTGGTATTCATATATAACTTGCAGTGTCCCCTGTGAAATTTCAGGTTGGTAAGGTGTATAAGCTGTTAAAAATTCAAAGCGTTGAGCTACATAGTTTACACAAGCTGGTATAAATTTATTGTATACTCCACCTCCAATAAAATTAGAAAGCTCAGTGTTATTTTTTCTAGCTATCTCTTTTATTTTGCGTTGCGCATCCAGTTCATTTAGTGAATTTCCAACTGAAAAATTCTTACATTTCACCGGCACTTGTACAAACAAATCTTCAAGTGATGATTTTGAGATTTGTTGAAGCATTTCTTTTCTAATTTTATCGTTGTGTGCTAAAAATTTATTCATTATTCAATTTCTTCTTTATAATCTGAGTAGTCTAGTAAATCTGCAAATTCAACTTGATCTGCTGATGATTCAATTTTGATGAACCACTTTTCTTCAAATGTTTCATCATTAAGTAGCTCTGGGCTGTTGACAATTTGTTCGTTAATTTCAACAACTTTTCCAGAAATTGGCATATATATCTCAGAAGCAGCTTTAACTGATTCTATAGTTGCAAAAGCTTCATTTTTTTCAAATTCTGTTCCTACTTCCGGAAGTTCAACAAATACAATGTCACCAAGCTGCTGAATTGCATAGTCTGTAATACCTATTTCATAAATTCCGTTTTGTTCAAGAAGATATTCGTGTGTTTTCGTGCATAACATACTTTCGTTCATTAAAATTGTCTCCTTTATAGCTATTTAAAAATTATCCTTTATTATTTTTCTTTACAAAAGGGCGTTTTACTATTTCCGCATTGTGTAATTTTTCTCTTATCATTACTTGAATTGTAGAGCCTACAGCCAAATTGTCAAGATTTTTTATGTAAGCTAATGCAATATTATCCCCCCTAATTGGTGAAATACCACCGCTGGTTATAGTTCCAATTTTTTCATCATTGTAATAAACATCATATCCATGTCGTGCAATATTTCTATCTAACATCTTTAGACCTATTAATTTTTTTTGCACTCCGTTTTCTAATTGGTTTATAATTACCGATTTCCCGTTATAATCTTCAGTTTTAGTTCTAGGAATTGACCAAGCTAATCCTGCTTCTACAGGAGTAGTACTTTCATCTAAGTCGTTTCCGTAAAGATGTAACGCTGCTTCTAATCTTAAAGTATCCCTGGCACCAAGTCCGATGGGTTTTATTCCGAATGTTTGACCTGCATCTAATAATTTATCCCACAAATACTCCGAAAATTCGTTTCTGACAAGAATCTCAACCCCATCTTCACCTGTATATCCTGTTCTTGATATCCATAGATTTATGTTGAATAAGGTACCCCTTTTGATTGTAAAAAACGAAGGTAAATCTTCTACTCCTAAGCTTTTTATTAAATCACAAGCCTTAGGACCTTGTACGGCTAGTAGTGAAAAGTTATGTGACTCGTTTATTATTTCAACATTAAAACCGATTTTATTTCTAACCATCCAGTTTAAATCTTCATCAATTCTTGAAGCATTTACGATTACCAGGTATTTTTCATCTTCTAATTTGTATATAATTAAATCATCAATAATGCCACCTTTTTTATTTGTCAATTGACAATAAATAGCTTTTAAATTTACTAATTTTGATATATCTTGTGGGACAATCTTATTGAGGAAGGGTAATGCATCTTCGCCCTTAATAATTAGCTCTCCCATGTGAGAAACGTCAAATAAACCAACTTTTTCCCTTACAGTTTTATGTTCTTCAATTATTGATGAGTATTGTACAGGCATATCCCAACCTGCAAAATCAACCATTCTTGCTCCGAGAGCTATATGTTTGTCGTGTAAGAATGTTTGTTTTGTCATAACTTTTATCAGCCTCCACCTTCTATAATATATTTTCTTTATAAATGTATGTTATGTCAAGTTAAAAAAACACTTTCTTATAAGTAAGAAAGTGTTTTTAATTTAGCTAAGTTTTTGTATCTGCTTGTACAAGTCCAGAACCTCTTTAGACATATTTTTAGGAATTACGATTTTTATTTTTGCATTCAAATCTCCGTAACCTGAACTTTTCGGTAATCCCATTTGTTTTAATCTGAGAGATTGACCGCTTGAAACTCCGGCAGGAATTTTTATGTTAATCTTGCCATGCAATGTTGTAATTTCTTTAGAACAACCTAATACAGCTTCTGGAGGCGTAATATCAACTTCTTTAATCAGCGTATCACCATCAAACTCATATTCGGAATCTTTAAAATGGATTACCAAATACAAATCACCCTTGTTACCGTATGCGTCGGTTTTACCTTCACCTTTAAGACGAACTTTTTTACCTTCTGTAACACCTTTAGGTAATTTAACTTTGACGGTTCTTTGTTTTGATACAATTCCTGTACCGCCACAATTTGTGCAGTATCCGCCGCCATGACATTGGGTACACTTTTCCATTTCACTGAAAGTTACTGAAATCGGTTTTCCATCAAAAATCTCTTTGGCTGTAACATTGAGATTTTTAGTAATATCTAAATCTTCAGTCTTGGTTTGTGAAGCACGTCTTTGTCTAGCAGAACCGGTAGAACCCTGGCTAAAATCAAAGCCGCCGTAATTTCTTCCAGCTCTTTGGGTGTTCATATTTCCCATCATGTCCCCAAACAATGAACTGAAAAAGTCTGAGAAACCACTGCCGCCGAAATCAAAACTTTGTGCACCGCCTTGATTGAAATTAAAGCTGAAATTTTCAAACCCAGGAGGTGGAGTATAATCTGCGCCTCCCTGCCAGTTTGCTCCCAAGCTATCATATCTTTGACGTTTTGCTTTATCTGATAAAACTTCATAAGCCTCATTTATGTCCTTAAATTTTTCTTCGGCTTCTTTTGTTTTATTTACATCAGGATGGTATTTTCTGGCAAGTTTTCTATATGCAGATTTTATAGCTGCTGCATCAGCATCACGACTTACTCCTAATATTTCATAATAGTCTTTGTATTTCATCATTAATCCTTCTTATTTACTTATATTTTTATATTAATACAAAAAATTACAAAACTTAATAAAGTTAATCTTTTTTTAACAGTATTTGTGTTAAAATACTCTCAAAGGATTAAGAAATTATGGATATAAAAAAGATTTTATTTAAAACAAGCTCTATTGATGTAGAAAAAGCTCTTCCGGATGCTTTGGTTTTGTGTAACAAAGATGGAAAAATTGAATGGGTTAATGATGCTGCTGCTGAAATCTTCGAAACTTCTAAAATGCATTTATTAACTTCTAATATATCAGATTTTATAGAAAACCCTATAAACCTTATAAGTACTTCTATATCTTTGCATAAACCCGTGATTACAAAGTTTACAGGTAAGGAAGTATACTTTGATATGACGGTTAAAGAGATTAGTGAAGGTTACGTACTTGATTTTAGAGAAGCTTTAAATCAAAAGAGTGATGTTTCGTTAACTAAAGAGAGTGATCTTAATCAAAATAAAAATCAATTTCTGCTGAAACTGGCTAATGATTTAAAATCTCCAATTCAGTCTATAGTTGGCTTTTCTCAAGCTATGGCTGATGGTTTGGGCGGCGAAATGAACGCTCAGCAGGAAAAATATATAAAGATTATTAATAAAAATTCTGTTGAGTTAATGTATTTTATCGCTAAATTGTTAGAACTTTCGCAAACGGAATCTGATCTAAAACAAACTGAAAAAAGAGTTTTTGATGTGTTAGGTCTTGTGAATTCTGTTGTTAGATATAATGAACAACTTTTTAAAGAAAAAGAGGTCAGTATATCTGTTAATACAGGAGATGATTTTGTAAAGACAATTACAAGTGATGAAGAATTGGTAAAATTAATTGTTCAAGATATTTTGGAAGTAATCTTAAAATCAGTGGATATGGGCGAAATTGAAATTAACCTCTCTACTCCTCCTGATGAGTTTGTTATATCTAAAGGGTTACTAGCAGGCAATTATACTTTAATCTCATTTTCAAGCAATACTCTTCTATTGTCTGAAAATGATTTGGAATGTATATTTGATCCGTATAAGATTGTAAATTCTGCAAATAGAAAAAATGTGTTAAGAGCAATTGTGCTTGCAAGTGTTAAAAATTTGGTACAAGCTTTAAATGGGATAGTGTGGGTGGAATCTCAAATATTAAAAAATACGACGTTTAGTGTTTTAATACCAAACTAGATACAAGAGGAGATGGCTTAAAATCTATATATGAGTGATGTAATACTGAAAAATTTAGTAAAAAGTTATGACGGTAAGACTAATGTAATTGATGATATTAGTCTGGAAATTAAGGATAAAGAGTTTATTGTTTTGGTAGGATCTTCAGGGTGTGGTAAGTCTACTATATTGCGATTGATTTCTGGGTTAGAAGATATTACTTCTGGGGAAGTTTTGATTGATGATAAAGTGGTAAATAATGTTCACCCAAAAGACAGAGATATAGCTTTTGTTTTCCAAAGTTATGCACTCTATCCGCACATGAGCGTGTATGACAATATTGCTTTCGGATTAAAGATGAGAAAGACTCCAAAATGTGATATTGATAAAAAGGTCAGGGAAGTCGCGAAGTCACTTAATTTAGAACAGCTTTTGGAAAGAAAGCCAAGACAACTTTCCGGCGGGCAAAGACAAAGGGTCGCTTTAGGAAGGGCTATTGTAAGGAATCCGAAGGTATTTTTGATGGACGAACCTTTATCTAACCTTGATGCAAATTTAAGAGTGCAAATGAGATCTGAAATAAAACGTTTGCATCAAAAGTTACAAACTACTTTTATTTATGTAACTCATGATCAAACAGAAGCGTTAACTATGGGAGATAGAATTGTCGTCTTAGATAAAGGTAAAATTCAACAAGCTGACTCTCCTGAGGTTATTTATAATAATCCGAAAAATATTTTTGTTGCAGGTTTTATCGGACAAATGAATTTTATGGATGTAGAGGTTAAAGACGGGTGTTTTGAAATTAATGATACCAAATTTAAGGCACCTGAATTCTTGAAAGGAAATGTTGTCGCTGCAATTAGAGCCGAAAAAATGATAAGTGGTGATACTTCAATAAATGTAAAGCCTGAAATAATTGAGATGACAGGCGGGGAAAGAATAGTTTATTTTTATTTGAATGGGAATAAGTGCTCTGCTAAAATTCCTTTGGAATATTCTTTTAGTAGGGATAATATAGAATTGAAAATTTCTGTTAAAGACATGCATTTCTTTAATAAAGATAGCGGAGATGTGATTAAGTATGAAAAAGTATAAATATGTTATTATAAGTGTTGTTTTATTTCTGGCAGTGTGTGTAACTGTATGTTTTATACCGATAAATGCTACAAGATTCATTCCTCTTATAGAAAAACAGGTAAGCAAGGATCTTGGTGTAAATGTACATATTGAAAGATTAATTTTAAGACTTGGACCCTCTCTTAAAGTTAAAGCTCCGGCTGTTCATGTCATGTATCCTGATGGGCAGAAATTCGGACAAATTACTAATGTCAAGTTCTTTATTCCTTGGAGTACGTTATTTAAGAATGATATTTGCATTAAAAGACTTAATGCAGATAAATTTATAGTTAAGATTAATTCAAACGATAAATATTTGAACAGTTTTATAGAAAAAGTAAATTCAAGAGATTTTAAAGAAATTCCTGATGTAAAGTTAAAAGGGTATAGCATATCTTATAATGATGCTGCTTTGAATAAAAAATATAAGATATGTGGCTCAAATTTAGAGCTTTTAAAGGTTGTAAATTACAAGAATATTCAAGTTAAATCTATCGGGGAATTTTCAATAAACGACAAAAAATACATAACCTATGACATATCTGTTTTACCTAATATAAAAATGCCAAAAAGTGATGTAAATTTTGAAATACAAGACTTTTTGAAACAATTAGAAGATTTGGATTTCTATTCAGATATTATAGCTGATTTGAAGTTATATAACAATTTAAATGGTGATTTACAAATATCTGGACTTATTAATATTGATAATATTTCGGTATTAGATCCAAATAAAAAATCACCTAAGAGTTTCATATATCTTACGTTTTTAGGCGATAAAATAGGAGTTTTGTCCAATATATATGCTTCTAATAATAAAAAGGTCTATGTAGATGGTGTAATAAACAATTCTAAGAAAAAAAGCATTGATTTAAAAGTAAAGACTGATGAGATAAGAATTAGCGATGTTTACACAAAAATAAAACTTCTAACGGATTTCTCTCGATATAGAGCAATCAACTCAATTGATGGAACTTTAAAAGCTGATTTTTCAATTAAAGGTGACTTAAAAAAGATTAAATCTTCCGGCTACATGAAGATTTCTGACGGTTCTGTTAAGGCAAATGGTTTAGATATTAATAAGATTTCTTCAGATATAGATTTTTCAAACAATGTAGTTAATATCTCAAATGCTGTTGGGTATGTAAACAATGCCCCGATAATGGTAAAAGGAAGTATTAACAAAAATATCAATATTGAGATTTTAATGAACAAAGTCGAACTTAAACATCTTTTACCTACTACATTAGGGATAAAAAGCGGTATAGCATCTATTGTAGCTAACTTAAGTGGGACTTTGGATAATATTTCCCATAAAGAAAATATACAGATAGAAAACTTCAAATGTGTACAAAAATCAAATAATCTTTCATTTTCTTCTTTAAAAATAGATACAAACAAGGATAACATTGCTTATATTAACAATATCTTGATAAATAACGATAAGACGGCCTTAATAAAGCTTCCTCTTATGAAGCTTCATATCGAAAAAGATTCGATTAATATACCTGAAACAAATATTTATATGCCAAATTCAAAACTTTCTGCAAGAGCAGAAGTATTAGATTATAATACCAAAAATTTGGCTTTTAATTTGAATTTTAATGGTTTTATTAACTCGAAAGACATAAAGAGTATAAAATCAAATTATGCTGTGTATCCGATAAAGCTTGCCATAAATGGAAATACAAGCGTTCAGAATGTCATAGCTCAGATTTTTATGGAAAAGGCCTTGATTTTAGATGAACCATCTGTCGTAAACTTAGTATCAAAAATAGAAAATAATACATTAAAAATTGAGGACTTAAGTATTTTACCTTCAAGCGGAAAAATCTCAAACGATTTCAAGTTAAATATGAAAGGTCAAAAGAAACTAATAATTACAGGAAATGTAGAAAATTTAAAAAATCCTGTATTTAAAAATTTCAGAATATTCATTCCTCAACAATTAAATGTTACATATTTTGACACTATAGCACAACTAAAGGGTGATTTATTTATAAATGGAAGTGTAAAGAAGCCTGAAGTTGTTGGTCAAATAACTGCGCAAAATATTATAAATCAATTTTTACAGCTTGCTATAAATAATTTAACAATCGACTTTAATAAATCTATAGCATCAATTAATGCTCCTCAGGTAAAAATTGGGGATTCTGTATTTGGCGTTAATTCTACCATTTCAACGGATATATCTAAGGAGCTGTTGGTTAAAAATATAAATGTTAAATCAAAATTTATCAATACAGACACCTTTTTCATGTATAAAGACAGCCCTGCTTATAATTTGATTCCACTAAGAGTTAATGAGGGAACTATTTATTCTGAGAAGGTCTTGGCAAATGTCTATAATTCTCCATTGCATTTATCGGCTTTGTCATCTGAGTTTAATTTAAAAGATAATGTGTTATCTTTTAAGAATATTTCATCAGAAATATTTAATGGAAAACTCGCAGGCTCGTTAGATTTTAATTTAAAGGATGAACATTTTAATTCAAAAATTCAAGCAAGAGGAGTAAGTGCTTCACCAATTTTCAATTTAATATCTACAAGAAAAGAGTCTGTAAGCGGTGTAATGGATTTTGATACGAATCTAAGCGGTAATTTATCATCAAAACAGTCATTGAATGGTAATATAAAGTTTATAGTACACAACGGAAGAATGGGAACTTTAGGAAAATTAGAGCACCTTCTTTATGCTCAAAACGTTATTGCTGACAGTATGTTAAGGACATCGTTAAGTGTTGTAACCAAAGCAATTACATTAAAGGATACAGGCTTGTTCAAATATCTCCGTGGAGATATAAATATGAAAAATGGTATTGCTAATATACAATTCCTGCAATCTCAGGGCCCATTGATGTCATTGTTTATAAAAGGAACTTATAATCCGGATACAGATTATGCAAAATTGGTTGTACTTGGACGACTTTCTGATGAAATTATATCCGGTTTAGGGGTTTTTGGCGATTTTTCACTTAATAAGCTGATGATTATGTTAACAGGAGAGGACAGCAAGTATAATATTGTACCGGAGGATTTTGAAAATATACCTCAATTACCAACGAAGTACACAAAAGAGTTCAGAAGCGTAATAAATGGTATTGCAGATAAACCTAGTTCAGTATTATTGTTTAATTGGATATCGTATTCAGAAAAATCATACAGGCAAAAAGATGTTCCTATGACAAATATAAAAATACCTGATTTTATTGAATCTTTGCCGGGTTAAGAAAAGTAGTATATTTATATGATTAACTAAGTTAATGTTTTTATTTTATAATGTTTGTATGGAATTATTGAAGCCAGGACAAAAACTAAGTATATCGTTTCAGAAAGAGGATAAACTTGTCGAAATTATGTGCGTAATTTCTGAAGTTTTTGAGGATAGATTAGTTATCGAATTACCTCAATATTTTATGCGGTATATTGAATACTTAGATGTAGGTTGTAAGCTTACGGTTAAAGTATTTTCAAAAATTGGTACAGTGGATTTTAATACTATTGTCATATCATCCCCATTAGAAGATGATTTTTCAGTAGAGTTGGACTATAATGCGATGAAGCTGACTCCAAGTGAAGAAATGCCTGTTGTAAATGCTGTAGAAACCTTAAATATTACAATGGATGAAGAACGTATGTTTAAGGTGAATACTTTTGAAATAGCTACTGAGTATTTGAAATTCTATAGCGATTATGAATTTCAATTAAATGATTCATTTAACTGTGAGTTAATATTACCGAAAAACTATGGTATAATAAGATTTAGAGGGACGGTAATATATGTTGATCCCGTTTATGATAATGAATTTAAAATAAGTTATTCAAATATGATAGAAGAAGATAGGCAGAATTTATTGTATTATATGTATTTATATGCAAATGATAGTTCTGATTAGGATAAAGAGAAATGAAAAATATATCAGATGTAAAAACTAGTAAATCTCAAAAACCAAAGAATAAAATGTATGATCAAATAGAACGATGCCGTTTAGATTTGCAAAAAGATCCGACTAATGCGTCTTTGCATGTTAGATTGGGTGATTTGTACATGAAGTGGCATTTGGATATATATAGTGCTTGTCAATATATTGATGAAGCAATTACAGAATACCAGCTTGCAATGGAATCTTTAATAGATTCTTGTGAAATTTATTATAAATTAGGTGTTGCTTTTTATTATAAGGGTGATTTGGATAAGGCTATAAATTATTTCACTTTAGCATTAGAAAAAAAGAATAATTACTATGATGCGTATTATATGATAGCCGAAACTTTTGTTAAAAAAGCCCATTTTACGGATGCAATAGATGCATGCGAAGCTGCAATACAATGTTCACGTTGGACTTCTTCTAGTGCTCACTATCTATTATGTAAGTTGTATGAAGCATCGTCTTTCAAAAATACTAAAACAAAGTTTAAAGCTTTTTACGAAAAGATAATGTCAATCTTGCTAGTTCCTTTTGATCGAACAGCACAAATAAATATTATAAAAAATATTTCTTATTTACGTTTTTTGGTGTTATTTATAAAAGGTTTTTATGCTATCCAAGTAAAGGATTATGCTAAGGCTGTTCAACTGTACAAGGATGCAATTGAGGTAGCTCCTGGTTTTGCTCCATTATATTGCGTACTGGGAGATATCTATTTATCGACAGGCTATTTTGAGGATTCAATAACTGAGTATAAAATGGCTATATGGCTAGATTCTTTCAATATAGCAGCTTATAGGCACTTGTGCCGTGCTTATGAAGAGCAGGGTGATTATAATCAAGCGATTGAAGTTTATAACAAATTAATTGCAATGGCGCCAAATATGCCTGATTTGTACTCTAATTTGGCAAACATATACTATATAAAAGGAGATTTTGATTTAGCAATTTCTAATTATCAAACAGCAATTACACTAAATCCTAATAAATCTTGGACTAGTGTAATAGCTCAGACAATGGGGTTTGTATATCAGGAAAATAAGTCAGATCCTGATGCCGCAATATCAGCGTATCAAACAGCTTATGTCTTAACGCCGGACGATATTGATATTTATGTTAATTTAGGCAGTGCTTTTTATGACAAAGAAGATTATAATAATGCACTTGCCGTATATAGACAAGCTTTGGAATTACAACCTCATAATGCAAAAATACATTGTAATTTAGGATTTTTGTATTGGGGTAAGGGGGATTCTGAAGAGGCAATAAAATCTTATGAATTGGCTATAAAATATAATCCAAAGTATGACATTGCTTATAATAACCTAGGTGTTATTTATCTAGATGATTTAGGACGTGTAAATAAGTCTATTGAATTATTTAGAAAGGCTGTGGAATGCAATCCTAATTATGCATTGGCTCATTTTAATCTGGCAAGAGCAATATCCATAGTCGGCGACAAAGTTGAAGCTGCAAAATTATATCAAACTGCACAAGACATAAATAAAATTACGCAAGAAATTGATCCTAGGGATATTGCAGACAAAATTAGCGAATTATTCGAATCTTAATAAAGATACTTTACCTTTAAATTTCTTAAATGTATAATATTGGAATATCGGAATTAATTTATGACTGAAGAAGATAAAACAAGAATTTCTCATTTGATAGAAAAAGAATTAAATTCATCAGATAAAATATTAAAACCTGATTTTAACCAAAAAACAGGTCGAGAGTTACTGGCTTTTTATTTACAGTCAAAGTTTAAACAAGTACTTGCGTATGATAATAAAGCTGCCGAGCCTATATTTATAGAGGTTCGGTATGATTTTATTCAACGCTTTTCAAAAAGATTAATTCAAAATCCTGAAAAGCGTATAATGATTGGTATAACCGGCGAGTCTGCATCAGGAAAATCTACTATATGTAAAGAAATAGAAAACGTTATTGAGCGTTTTAATATGCCTGTAACTATTTTAACTACAGATAACTATTTCAATGATATTTCAGGGTTAATAAAGGAGTATGGAACTTTTGATAACCTCCGTGATAATGGGTATGATGTAGATTCTCCAAATAGTTTCCAGTTGGACGTATTAAAAGAAGATTTAGACAAAATCTCACATGGTGAGGATGTATATTCTCCTGAATACCTTCTAAATGGTACAGGGGTTTCTGTTCCAAAAGCAAAGTTTGTTCCTTCAAATAAAATTGTTGTAGTTGAAGGTATGGCTTCAATGTTTGGTGATAACAAAGATATTTTTGATATAAAAGTATATGTGGAAACGGATTTAAATATAAGACGTGAACGCTTTTTGACACGAGCTTATACAGAGAGAAATCAGGATTTAGAGAATGCTAAAAAACATTGGGAATATATACTTGGAGCAGGTGAAAAGTATGTAAAACCTTATAGAGCTGAAGCTGATATTATAATTAATGGGGATACGAATTTAGCTTATTTCTCTCAGATTTTAGAATATATACATACAATTACTAATAATTTTGAGGTTTAATTTATAATTTAGCTAGATATTTAGCTAAACCTTCTCCCATTGAAAAGCAGGAAGGGATAATTCGTAGTGCAGCTTGAGCTTCAAAATCTGCAGATATACAACGACCAATTACAAATAGCCTATCCTTAACTATTAGTGATTCTAGTGGAAGTTGATACTCTTTATAAACTTGCTCAAGAGTAGAGGCATCTTTTTGGTCTGAATGTACATCTATAGGATAATTCGAAATAACAACTGGGGTTTCGAATTTCTTGCCGGTTCTTAGATCGTCAGAAGTGTATATATATTTGCCTTTTACTCTGTTTGAAACTCTTACTCCTAGGGTATTAGCAATAGATGATATGTAAGCGTTTTCGAATCCTGGAAGGTATATATTACAGAATTTAGATAGACGCAGAATACTTGCTCTGCCGTCAATATAAGGATTATCCGTATTTTTGATTAATCTCGGACAATTAAAAGCAATAGAATCAGCAGTTCCGGCAACTGAAAATATCTGAAAGTAGTTAGAGTCCTCTTCTGTTATGATTCCATCGTCTATACCCTGCATAAATAGAGGTCTAAGAGCCCAATTTTTATTCCTATCCCACGTATAAGCTGTAGATAGATATATTTTACTATCAACAATGCAGCTGGATGTCACATCTCTATCTTTATCCAACTCCAATATCCATTCAGAAAATTTGTTAACATTTACTCCAGACATGATAAATCTTAAATTAATTGGTTGAGATTTTTTTTCTAAAAATTCGCAATTTAATTTTTGACAAATTTTTGCATCACCTGTTGCGTCTACTAAATACTTCGTTTCGATAGATAATAATAAATCTTTCAAAAGGCGCAAATTTTTATTATCCTCTATCGTAACGATATATGATAATAAATTTTCTTCTACATTCTGTATGTTAGACTCAAATAAAATTTCTACTCCGGCTTCAGTTAAGATAGTGTCGAGTGCTATTTTCGTAAGCTCTGGATTAAACCATCCCTTATTACCGTCTATGTAAGTTATTGCTCCTCCGATTTTATGTAGTTTGTTGTATAAGATGTCGAAAAAATCGGTGTTTATTGCGTTATCGGAAGTTTTCATAGCCGGAATTACAAGAGAAGATGTAATAGAACCGCCTAAAAACGAATTTTTCTCTATCAAAAGGACTTTTAAACCATGTTTAGCGGCTGTATAAGCGCAAGCACAGCCTGCGGTTCCTCCCCCTGCGATTACAACATCATATTTATTCATTTTTCATACTCCTGATTTTCATATATTTAGAAGAGCTCATAAGGTCACTGTGTCTAAATTCATATTCCCTTAAATCGATAATATCTCTCTTATCAAAGCATAGGTTAGGATCGTGGTAAGGAATTCCTGCTTTGGTACCGCAAAGTCCAATTTCATAATTATTAAGAGGATATTCTATTTTAGTTTTATCTTTAGAAGCTATTGTTCCAATAATTTTATTTGTTTTTTTATTATAAATGTTTCCAACATAGAATTTGTTTTCTAAAAGAGTATTTCTAACAAGTGCTGATGTAGAATACGTCATTAATAATCCGTGAGGGGAAATTCTTTTATAGAGTTCTGCTAAAAATTCAACTGTCCATAGTTGTGGTGCTTTTGTGTACGTAAAAGCATCCAAAAATATGAGGTCATATTCGTTATTTAGCTTCAGTATGGTCTTTCTGGCATCATCTACATAGAAATTCACGTTAAAAAGGCTCTCAGCAGTCTTAAAATTGACCTTTTTATATCGACTCGATAAATGAGCATAATATATATTATGTAAGAAGGTTGATAAATTACGTCTGGAGGATTTATTATACCCCCATTTATGATTAAATTTGGCATAATTTATCAAGGTTCTGTCAAAAAATCTTCGATTTTGTTTCTCTTTTATCATTTCAAGTAGTTTTTTAGACGGAAACTCTTTTTGATAATATTCTGATAAACTGTTTATTAATATATAATTTACATAGGGATTTATTTTATATTCTTTGTCAATGTGCATATTTTTAAATTTTAAATCCAACAGTTCTTTTATTTCTTTTCTGTTTTTGGGAGAAAATTTTGACAACAGATTAATAAATAAATTTTTGATTGTATAGTAAGTATCAAAACAATCAAAAATTTTGGGAACAAAACTATCAAAGATTTCTTCCGGAGTTTTGACAGTTCGAAAAAGTGGAGAAAGTTGTACAAGTTCTTCATTTATATCTAAGCAGTCAATTAAAAACGAATAATTGTTATTATTATTTATCGAGTCGATATATGACAATAATATTTTATTCTTTTTAAATAGTTTATTAAGACCTATCGCAACGATATAAAGAATTTTTTGAAAAATATTTTTCTTTTTAAAATTCATTTTATTAATTAAAAAACTCATGAGAGCTTTAGTGTTGTAACCAATTCCATAACAAACGTCTAAAACTTTAAGGTTATCGATTTCAAAATCATCCAAATTTGCAGGAAGTATGAATTTTTCCCAAGCTTCTGTTAGTGCACCGAATTTGGAGTGAAATACGTCTTTTTCAGCATAGGAATACAACCCTATAGAACCATCCTCAGTAAAATAAGCCTCATAATCCCTCATAGATACTATTATACAGCATTATAGCCTATTTGCAACATAGATTTTTGACATTTTAGTTATAAAAAGTATATAATTATATTATTAATAGAGGATGTAAGTATGAAAAAGTTGTTATATATGTTGATTTTATTAGGGCTGACGACACCTATGGGGTATACAAGGTCTTATGAGCCTGTTCCTTCAAATGTTGATTTGCCGCCCAAGTATACACAAGAGTACATAAACAGTATTTCTGATGAGTACAAGAATGTTTCAAATGAGCAAATCTTTCATGTCGCTTTAGATATGCTAAAGGATACTTCAGGTGAATTTTCCAGAAAAGCTATACTTGGATATAATGTTACGCAATATCCGGTAAAAATAATGTTTAAAGATTTGTCAGAGATTAACGAGGCTTATTCAACCTTTGATGCAATAGGCTGGAAAAAGAGAGGAAAACTCTATATTTATATTAATCCAAAACACGAATACGCTCCTCCGGGAGCTTTAGCAGCTCTTTTAGCGCATGAAGCCATTCATCAGGATGAATATAATTCATTAAGTGAAGAAACTTATGCTTGGACAATGGAAGCTGTTGTTTGGAATGAAATTCTTAAAAAATATCCTGAATCTAATAATTTGGAATCTGCGCTTGTTACTAGAGAAAATATTTTAAAACAGCTTTTGGAAAAAGGAAATTATACAAATAAATATATAAAAAAGACTGTATTCGCAAATAATGGGTACAAAAATCTGCCATTAACTTCTCCTGGATTCAAGAACCAATAAAATAATTAATATTTAAATATTCTTTATAATAAACCTTATGCAATACGACAAGCATATTGATTAAGAAATATTCTTGATGTTAAATTGAGTTATGAAGAAAAAGCAAATATTAATATTTATATTGTCCGTGTTAATTTTGGTGATTTTTAATAAAGTTTTTTTGTCAACTTTCACCAAGACTAATGCTTTTTTTACAAATCAGGCACTAGTAAATAGTGAAGAAATTTCCCCACAGAAGTTGTTTGATAAGACTTGGCGAATTATAAGTAAGGAATATTATGAGCCAACTTTAAACCATCAAAACTGGTTACGGTGGAAAGAGCATTATCAAGGGAAAATTAAAACTGAAGATGATGCAAGAGTTGCAATAGACTCTATGATTGCCAGCTTAAATGAGCCTTATACAAGGTTTATGCCTAAGAAGGATTATGAAGAGCTTACAACTTCAATTACATCAAAAATATATGGCATAGGGGTAAATATTTATTCAAATGCCGGAAAAATCGAGATTTTTAACGTAATGCCCGCAACTCCTGCAGATTTTGCGCAACTTAAGCAAGGCGACATTATAACAGCAGTAAATGGCAAGGATACCAGCGGAATGAATGTATCAGAAGTTGCTGCATTGGTTAGGGGGCCTGAAAATAGTGTTGTTGAGCTCACAATTTTGCGTGACAATAAAAAAATAACAAAAACTCTTAAACGTAAAGAAATTAAGATAAAAACAGTAAAGAGCTCTGTTTTAGATAATCACATAGGATATATTCAAATAATTAGTTTTATGAGTGGTTCTACTCCAAATGAGTTTGTAGAAGCTCTTGAAAACACTAAAAATACTGACTCTTTAATATTGGATTTACGTGGAAATACAGGTGGTTTATTGGATAATGCTGTATTCATTGCTGATATCTTTATAAAAACAGGAACTATAGTTGACATAATATATAGAGATGGTTATAAAAAGTCTATAAAAGCTCAGGATGAGATGCTTCCAATAAATAAACCAATAGTAGTGCTGGTAAATGGGGCAAGTGCTAGTGCAAGTGAAATTCTATCAGGCGCACTAAAAGATTATCATAGAGCAACATTGGTAGGTAAAAAGACTTTTGGGAAGGGTTTGGTTCAAAAAGTTGTACCATTACCAAACAAAACAGGGGTTAATATAACGATTGCCAGATATCTTACGCCAAACGGTACTGATATTAATAAATTAGGTATTAAACCTGATATAGAAATCGGAAATGACTATGATATATTAATAGATTCAAAAGATGATGTTCAGCTAGAAAAAGCCAAGGATATTTTAAATGATAAAGCAAGAATTGGAAGTATTAAAAAGTAAGGGACAATTAAGGAGTATTCCTAACATAGAAGCTAAATCTGATGGGAAAATAGTTATAGATGGCAAAGAGTATATTAATTTTGCCTCTAACGATTATTTAGGATTAAGCACTAAAGATGATTTAAGAAAAGAATTTTTAGAAAATAATAACAGTCTTTTATCAACTGCTTCGGCTCGCCTTCTAACAGGTAGTTCACCTGAATACAAGGAATTGGAAAGAACTGTTTCGGAAATTTTTAACAAAGAAGCAGCATTAATATTTAATACAGGGTATCAATGTAATTTAGGTGTTATATCTGCTCTTGTTGGACGTGGTGATGTTGTTTTTTCTGACAAATTAAACCATGCAAGCATAATCGATGGTATGCAGCTTGCTCAAGGAGATTTTTACAGGTATAAGCATTTTGATTATGATAACCTGGAAAAGCTTTTAAAAACAAAAAGAGAACAGTATAAAAGAGCGATAATAGTTTCTGAATCGGTATTTAGCATGGACGGTGATATTGCTGATATTGATAGGCTTGTTGAATTAAAAAAGAAGTATAACTGTATGCTTATGATAGACGAAGCACACGCATTCTGTGCAGTAGGTGATACTCTAGCTGGCGTTTCATTCGGTAAAGATGTTGATATAATAACAGCTACTTTTGGTAAAGCTGTAGGTTCATTTGGCGCTTTTTGCGTATCTTCAAAAGATATTATTTCGTATTTGATAAACAAAGCCAGATCATTTATATTCTCGACATCAATTCCACCTCTTAACATTGCTTGGTCTAATTGGATTTTGACTGAAAAACGAGATATTGTGATTGCTCAAAAGGAAAAATTACAAGAACTAACTTCAGAAGTTCATAAATTACTTGATACTAAAGGAATAAAGACTCCATCTGAATCCCAAATTATTCCGATAATAATAGGCAGTAATGATGATACTCTTGCTATTTCAGAAAAACTACGTTCAGATGGGTATTATATCCCTGCAATTCGCCCACCAACAGTCCCAGAAGGTACTTCAAGGCTTAGAATTTCACTTACTGCTGATTGTAAACTTGAAGATTTCAGAAAGTTAATTGAGTTAATTAAGCATTAAATATGCACAAATAATTCTCTGCTTCTAGCTCTAATATCTTCATCAATACTGAAAATCTCTTCAATTGAAGGATTTTTTATAACATTATGCTTTTCCATCATTGCTTCAACAGTACTTATAATATCAAATAATTTAATTTTTCCTTGTAAAAATGCAAACACAGCTTCCTCATTGGCTGCATTTAAGCAAACAGTTGCGGAACCACCCGTTTTACCAGCTTGGTATGCGATTTTTAATGCTTTAAACTTATCCCAATCAGGTTCTTCAAAATCTAATCTTGCAATTTGTGAGAAACTAAAACTCTTGGATTTGATACCTTCAAATCTATCCGGGTAAGTTATAGCATACTGAATAGGAATATGCATGCTAGGCAAACCTAGTTGTGCAATTACACTTCCGTCTACATACTCGATTGCTGAATGGACAATGCTTTGAGGATGAACAACGACTTCTATTTTATCGTAATCCATGTTGAATAAGTGATGCGCCTCAATAACTTCTAATCCTTTATTCATAAGGGTTGCACTGTCTACTGTAATTTTTTTTCCCATATTCCATCTTGGATGTGCTAAAGCTTGTTCTACAGTTGCATTTTTCATTTCTTCAATAGATTTATGTAAAAATGGTCCGCCGGAGGCTGTTATTATAAGCTTATCAACTTGTGCAATATCCTTAATGCACTGATGAATTGCACAATGTTCGCTATCTACGGGGATAATCTTAACCCCAAGTTCTTTCGCCATTGGCATTACGATATCACCAGCCATAACCAATGTTTCCTTGTTAGCTAAAGCGATGTCTATACCGTTGTTTATAGCCGTTATAGTCGGTTTTAGTCCTATTCTGCCAGATACTGCAACAAGTATTATGTCGTTTTCTTTATTTGAACATATTTCCTCTAAAGTCGCATATTCTGCACCGATAACTTCTTTATAATTAGCTGCATAAGCGTATTTTGGACGAAATTTCTTTATCTGTTCATTTAATAACTCAGTATTATTACCACCTGTTAGTGCTATAATTTCAAATTTATCATTTAATTTTTCAATAACTTCAAGTGCTTGACGCCCAATTGAGCCTGTAGAACCTAAAATACTTATTTTTCTCTTCATATCTATTCTAATTCCCTAACGTAAGAAAAATACTCATTTTTTTTGTATTTTTCAGCAGACAATTTAATTGCCTCTTTATCCATAAATCCCATTTTAAAAGCAACTTCTTCAAGGCAAGCAATTTTTATACCCTGATTCTCTTCTATTGTTTGGATATATTGTGCGGCCTGCATTAAAGAACGATGCGTTCCTGTATCAAGCCACGCAAAACCTCTTCCAAAGAGTTCTACATTTAAAAGCCCTTTTTCCAAATAAATTCTATTTAGATCTGTAATCTCCAACTCTCCTCTTGCTGAAGGCTTAAGTGATTTTGCATACTCTATAACATTATTATTATAGAAGTACAAGCCTGTAACAGCATAATTTGATTTTGGTTTAGCTGGTTTTTCCTCAATAGATAAAGCTTTTCCCTTAGAATCAAATTCAACTACTCCAAATCTCTCAGGATCCTTTACTTGATATC
This sequence comes from Candidatus Gastranaerophilales bacterium, assembly GCA_944323165.1. GTDB lineage: Bacteria > Cyanobacteriota > Vampirovibrionia > Gastranaerophilales > Gastranaerophilaceae > CAG-196. The sequence goes on from CALURK010000005.1 coordinate 131,072, forward strand.
CAAAAACTGTGGCATAGCCGTTTTTAGCAGATTGTACAGCCTTATGAAGCATTCTAGAAAAACTTTGTCCGTAAAATATGTTATCCCCCAAAACAAGTGCTACTGCATCATCCCCTATAAACTCTTCACCTAATATAAAAGCTTGAGCTAAACCATCAGGACTAGGCTGCACTTTATAAGAGAATTTAACTCCGAACTGAGAACCATCACCAAGAAGCCTTTCAAAATTAGGTAAATCCTGCGGGGTTGAAATTATTAAGATATCTCTTATTCCTGCCAACATTAAAACCGATATTGGATAGTAAATCATAGGCTTATCATAAACCGGCAATAACTGTTTAGATACAACCATTGTGCTTGGATAAAGCCTTGTTCCGCTTCCGCCTGCTAAAACAATTCCTTTCATTATTCGTCAACCCTCAAATCTAAATAATCTCTTAATGCATCCTGCCAGTTTCTGCAAATACCATTATTATCCATTACACTATAGTGCGGACGTTTAGCAGGTCGTGGAAACTCATCTGTTGTGCACGGTTTAAGGTTTACGACTATTCCTGATTGTTCAAAAATTTCCTTAGCAAAACCATACCAGCTTGTAGAACCGCTTCCGCAAACATGGTATGTTCCAAAAGGTTTTTCTAATAATTTTAAAATGCCTGTAGCTAATTCTACAGTCCAAGTCGGACAACCTACTTGATCGTCTACGACTTTCAATTCTTCTTTATCCTTTAAAGATAACATTGTTTCTACGAAGTTTTTACCATGGTGACCATATAGCCAGCTTGTTCTTGCAATATAATACTTGGTACAATTCTTTCTTACAGCTTCTTCACCCTCATACTTGGTAAGTCCGTAATTATTAATAGGGTCAGGCAAATCCTCAGGTTCATAAGGACTTGTTTTTGTACCGTTAAACACATAATCTGTAGAAATGTAAACCATTGTGGCATCATTTTTTGCGGCAGCAATTGCAACATTTTCCGCACCAATTTTATTCAATAGGCGTGCGGTTTCCAAATCCTCTTCAGCTTTATCAACATTTGTATACGCTGCACAATGAATAATCAACTCAGGCTTTAATTCTGTTACGAACTTGTCTACAGCTTCTTTATTTGTAATATCAAGTTCATCTCTGTCAGTTTCAACAACTTCATACCCTGCATCTTCAAGTATTGGACATAAATCCTGCCCCAGCATTCCCTTTGCCCCAGTTACAAGTACAGTCATTACACCACCGCTTTCTTCGCTTCAATACTGTTTATCCAATCTTGGTTGTTTAAATACCATTCTATCGTCATTTTAATACCCTGTTCAAATGTTACGGAAGGTTTCCAACCAAGTTCAGAAGTGATTTTATCATTTGATATTGCATATCTTCTATCATGACCGAGTCTATCCTGTACATATTCTATAGAAGATTCATCTTTCCCCATCGCTTCAAGTATCAGACGCGTAATTTCCATATTAGTTTTTTCGTTGTGCCCGCCAACATTATATACTTCACCAATTTTACCCTTATGAAGTACTGTATCGATAGCAGCACAATGGTCATACACGTATAGCCAATCTCTTACGTTTAATCCGTCACCATATACAGGGACTTTCTCACCTCTTAAAAGTTTAGAAATGAAAAATGGAATAAGCTTTTCCGGATATTGATAAGGACCGTAATTATTTGAGCATCTTGTCGTTAAAACGGGAAGTTTGTATGTTTCATAATAAGCTCTTACAAGCATATCTGCACTTGCTTTGCTTGCCGAATACGGGCTGTTTGGGGCAAGAGGAGTTGTTTCGTAAAAATATCCAGTCTTACCAAGAGTCCCGTAAACTTCATCCGTAGAAACTTGTAAATAGCGTTCTATACCAATTTCTTTACAGGCTTGGAGAAGATTTAATGTTCCTTGTACATTTGTTTCTATAAAGATTTCAGGATGCTTAATAGAATTGTCAACATGTGATTCTGCTGCAAAATTTACTACACAATCGACTTGCGGGATCAACTCCCTTACTAACTTTCTATCACAAATATTTCCGTGTACAAATTGGTAGTTGGGATTATTTTCAACATCCTTTAAATTTTCAAGATTTCCGCAATAAGTTAGCGCATCAATATTAATTACTTTGTAATCAGGATATTTATTTAAAATATGCCTTACAAAGCAGCTTCCTATAAAACCAGCACCGCCTGTTACTAATAAATTCATATAATCTCCTTTAATGTAGGTTGTTTCATATCTTTTTCTGAAAGAATAGGTGTAAAATCAATACCCCAATCTATGTTAATATCTTTATCACACCACAAAATTCCGCTATCGGCTTGGGGGGTATATTCGCCACTCGCTTTATACAAAAGTTCTGCTTCATCAGATAAAACCACAAATCCGTGAGCAAAACCTTCTGGGATATAGAGCATGTGTTTATTTTCTTCTGATAATTCAACTTTAACGTATTCTCCGAATGTTTTTGAACCTTTCCTGATATCAACTGCAACATCGTAGATACGTCCTCTTCCGCATCTTACAAGTTTTGCTTGTCCATAAGGACTCTTTTGATAGTGTAAGCCTCTTAACACTCGTTTTACAGACTTTGAGTGATTATCCTGATTAAACTCTACATTTATTCCATTCGCATAAAAATCAGATTTTTTGTAGGTTTCCATAAAAAAACCCCGGTTATCACCGAAAACTTTTGGTTTTACAAGTATAACATCTTCAATTTTTTGTCTTTCAAATTCAAACGGCATATTCTTACTCCTTGTATATATTCTACCATAGAAAGAACAAAAAATATCATACAATATAAAATAGGTAAGTTGGTCGTTTTCTGTAACTGTTAAAATGCTTGCGCAATTAAGACGAAAGAATATGTACTTGGCGCGATTCTGAAAAACGCATGTCCTAACCTTAAAAAGGGGACTCTCTAGCTGGTGAGATAAAATAATGCCTGCGCTAACTTAGACGAAAAAATATGCGC
>CALURK010000006.1 GCA_944323165.1 Candidatus Gastranaerophilales bacterium
AAATTAAGCCCCTTGCAAAATTGAGCGTAATTGACAAGATAAGCGTCTGTATATGTATTGTCAATAATGGCGCTGCTGTGTGACATACACTGCAACAAACGCTCTAATAAGATATGCGTATTTATTGACAATACGACTTTTCCAAGTTTTGCGGATAATGCCAAAGGTATATTATAAAAGGGTTTTAGGTTGTTTATTAAGAAGAAATTATTTTTATTTTCTATAACCTTTTTTGCCGTTTTTTCAATAATTTCAAGGGTTTGAGGCGTTAGTTGTGGCAAATTAGACAGTTTATAATCAGCCCAGTTGGGGGAGAACTTAAGCATGTTATACTTATTAAATGCAATACTATAATAGTTGTAAACGCTTATTATACCTTTGTTTTCAAGACTTTTGAGCCTGTTAAAATCCGATTCGCTAGTTGTTGCAAAATAATAGACAAACATGCCTGTAAACGGCTCATAAGCCCATATAGTCGGCAGGTTAAGCAATTTGAATAATAGAAGGTTACACGCAATACCTATGCATGGTTGAGAAGGATACACTAATCCTAAATATTGCTTTTGCTCAAGGTAATCTAAAACACACGCTGTGTTTGCATTTTTAACTACATCAGTTAAGAATTCGTCATCAAGGACAACATCGTAGATAAATCCGGGTTTCCTACCCTGATTTATTTTCTTTTCTTGCTTAAGCCGAAAATCGGCTGGATTAAAAGTTTTTTTGACCATTTTTTCTCATCTCCATTAATGTATAGACATAATAAAATGTAATAATTTAATTTCGGAGAATAAAAATAAAAAGGTAATTACATTGTAACTACCTTTTGTTTTGTCTATTATTGAGATGACCAAACGGTCTTAACTTCTTTGGAAGGTTGGGCTTCCCAACCTGTTTTTCATTGCCATAATAAAATATAATAATTTAATTTCGGAGAAAAGAAAAAAAACAAAAAGGGGAGTTGCCCTACCTTTGGAAGGTGGGTTTGTTTCAACCTGTTTTTCATTGCCTAATGATAATTGAACATGAATAAACAATAACTAAACAATAAATAAACAATAGATAGGAGCTTTTACATTAGCCTTAAATGTAATAAATATAAGACTTTTGAGCTTTTGAAAATTGCACAATGGTAACAAGTAAATTGCACTATAGTAACAATTTGATTGCAACAAGGTAACAAATTTTTTGCACTATGGTAACGTTATAATTGCAGTATTGTTACTTGTTTTGAGGCGATTATTGCAGAATAGTTACAATTCCCTGATGTCTATGAGTTCAAATTATTAAAGTTAATTAGGTGTATTTGATATATAATTATGTTTATGATATCAGAAATGGAATTTATGCAAGGTGAAATACAATCGCACAGTGTCGATGTTTTAGACAGTTCTTTAGCCTTGATTCGCTCGGCTATGTCTGTTAGAGATATTGATTTTATTACTAATAAAATTGAGTTTGTCGTAAATGACCAAGAACAATATGATAATCTTAACACTATAATAGATTGTGCAATGACAACTTTCACTAATTATTATTATGTTGCAGGTGAAAATTATGTAGAACATCCATATTATGGTGTAACCCTTAGAGTGGGTGAACCTTTAGCGGATTATCATAAAAATTATTATGATAATAATCCATTATTTAATTTAGAGTACAAAAAGCTTTCTGATACAAGCAAACAAATATCATTCTCCATTAAAAATAAAGACAAATGTAGGCAAGCACTTGATGAATATTGCTTTAGTTACGGTTGTGATTGTGTTTTTAATGAAGAATGTAATACTCTCACATGTGAAGCACAAAATGAGGCTTTGTATAGTTTACTAACAGCCAATGCTTACAATCTAAGCAATTTTATTGTTAACGATATAAAATATATAAAAGCTATTTGTTACAATGAATCCCTTAATAAACTTTCAGTCGTAAGTATAGATATTAATTTAAGCAAGGATAACAAACTTATTTTTAAGGGTGTGATATCTGCTAATGAGTTTGTAGAAGAATATAATGCAAATGACATAAAAGACAATACAAAAAAAGAACCTAAAACTCCTAAAAACAAGCCAAAGAAGGTAAGAAAACACTTCTCACCAAACGTACAAGAATTGTACAATTTCATTAAGATGTACGCAAAGGCTCGAGATTATATGATATATCCTTCTGAATTAATTGGAGAGAAGCCAACAAAACTATATGATAAAATGGGAACTCTTACTACTATGGTTAACCGATTAAATGAACAATACCGGGAAATGATACTTGATGAGTCTGTAACCCTTATGCGATATGATAAGACCTTAGAATGTTACATGATAAAAGATATTTGGGATAACTAAACTGTTATTTACAGAATAACAAGTTTCTAAATTACAATATGGCTACTATTCAATAATAGTAGCTGTTTTAGTATGCCTAAATTTTCAGAATAACAATAATAGTTATTCTGGTTATCGTGGTCGGTCAAACTCCTAGAGTACACAACGATAGGAGATAACGCAATGACAAACCTAATGAACAATTCCGATGTAACATTCATCGTAGGTAAAATTAAAGTAATAGTTCACACACCTTCTCTTGAAACTACTGATAAGGAAAACAAAAGACAGTTAGCACAATATCTTTATAAGCTTGTTGAAATGAATAACAAAGCTATGTAACACTACAATATTAATTACCTTAATACGCCCCTTATTTGTGATATAATACGCAGATAAGGGGTGTTTATTATGACAAAGAAAAAAGCTAGTATTATTGATACCAATAAGGCTGTAGCATATATTCGAGTATCATCAAGAGAACAAGAGAAGGGTTATTCTCTTTCTGCACAAGAAAAGCTGTTGCGTAAATATGCGGAAGATGAAGGATATGAAATTGTAGAATTTTTCAGAGAGGCAATGAGTGCAAAAACTTCTGGCCGTAAACAATTTAACCTTATGCTTAAATACTTAAAATCCCATAACGATGTAAAGAAACTCCTTGTTGAAAAGACAGACCGCATAACCCGTAATTTTAAAGATGTTGTTACTTTGGATTCTATCGATGGATTAGAATTACACTTTGTTAAGGAAGGCTCTATCATTTCCGAAAAATCTAAAAGTCAAGATAAAATGATATATGGTCTAAGAGTGGTACTGTCTAAACAATACATTGATAACCTCAAAGAAGAAGCTGAAAAAGGAATTTTGGCGAAGATTGAAGACGGTGTTTATCCATCAATAGCTCCTGTCGGTTATTACAATACTATGGATAAGAGAGGTAGGCATATAATAGCTGTTGATGAAGATAAGCGAAGGGTCGTACAAAAAGCATTTTCACTGTATGCTTCTGGTGATTATTCAGCAAAAACCATCAATGACATGCTTTATCCAGAAGGGCTAACAAATAGAAATGGGAATAAACTAGCAAAATCAACGGTAGAAAGAATGTTCAAGAATATTTTCTATATTGGGCAATTTGAATTTAAGGGTTTTGTCTGCACAAATGCTCAACATGAGGGTATTATTGATATAGATACATTTAATGCTATACAAGAACGATTAGGTGGTGTTGTAAGAGCAAGAACTCACGATGTTCAATTCCCATATCAAGGATTATTTAGATGTGGTATGTGTGGGGGCTTGCTTACTCCAGAATTAAAGAAAAAGAAAAGTGGCAAAGAGTACATATATTATCATTGTAATGATACACACAAAAAGGGTTGTAAGAAATTATCTTATATATCCCAAACTTCTATAGATGAAATTATAATTAAGTTATTAAAAAGCTTTAGTATATCGAAAGAGTTATTTGATTCCATAAAAAGCTTTATTAAAGAAATTCATGACGATAAGCACGATTATCAAGAAAAGACAGAGGCTAGTATTACTAGGAAAATAGAGCAAGTAAATAAACGTATAAGACAAGCCTATGAAGATAAATGTGATGGCACTATAGATGAAGATTTCTGGAGAGAAATCAACAAGTCATATCATGCTGAAAAGACAGAGCTAATTGAAGCCCTACATAGAGTAAATGAGGCTGATATTAGATTCTACGAAACTTGCGAGAAGTTATTAAAGTTTGCAAGAAATGCTCATCAAATGTTCTTAAATGGTTCAGTTGAAGATAAGAGATTTATTACGCAAACAGTATTATCGAACGCCACATATTATGACGGAAACTTTGATGTAGAGCTACATCCAGCATTTGATACCTTATTTAGGTTAGCCAAAGAAAGTAATCATCAAAATTCAACTATCGAACCACCTGAAACCCAGTCAGAGAGCATAAAAAAAGCACCCGAAGGTGCTAATTTTAAAAATGGCGGGAACGACGAGGCTCGAACTCGCGACCTCATGCGTGACAGGCATGCGCTCTAACCAAACTGAGCTACGCTCCCATATTCTACTGTCATTTCCGTAACCTCGCGGCTACATTTAATAATATAGCTTGCTGAATTTTTTTTTGCAAGTACTTATTTTTTATTACCCAATTATCCTACTATAAATTAATCAGGTCGGGAATTTATTTGTTGGGTAAATTTCTGTTTAATATAATCATTAAATCTTTTTCATACTTCCAGCTATTCTTAATTCCAAGAGCCGATTAGGCTCTTTTTTTTGTGTTAAAATCTTTATATATAATTATGAGGTGCTTAAGATGATTGAAAACTGGAAAATTCCTTTGTTAATGACTTTTCTTGCGGGGTTTGCAACTCTTATTGGCGGATTTGTCACTTTTCTTGTTAATAAAAATAATATGAAAATACTCTCCTTAGGGTTGGGTTTCTCTGCTGGTGTCATGATTTTTGTGTCTTTTACAGATATTTTGTCTACTGCAGAAGGACTTTTAAAGGAATATTATCCGATTGATTACCACTGGATTATGTTTTGGGGTTTTATAGCCGGAGTAATTGTTTCTAAATTAATTGATACATTTATTCCTGATCACGTTGAAGAGGATTTAATTTCTGATAATAACGTTGATAAACAATCAAAACGGTCTCATAGAATTAAACGGGCTGGATTGCTTACTGCTATTGCTATTGCTATACATAATTTCCCGGAAGGACTTGGAACCTTTTTAGTTTCATCTCAAGATATTACTATTGGAATCTCTGTTGCTTTCGCGATTGCTCTTCATAATATTCCAGAAGGTATTGCGGTGGCTCTTCCTATTTATAATGCTACGGGTAAAAAAAGAATGGCAATTTGGTATTCTTTTTGGACCGGAATGACAGAGCCTATTGGAGCTCTTATTGGTTTAGCTTTATTACACTGGTTCTTGCCTCAGGTTTTTGTAGGTTTCTTTATGGCGGCGGTTGTTGGAATTATGATTTATATTTCGTTTGATACTTTGCTTCCGCTCTCTCACGAATATGGAGATTGGCATTACGCAATTACGGGAATTATGTCAGGTATAATTGTTATTTGGGCCAGCTTATTATTATTAAATGGTTATTAATTCATAGATTTTTATAAGGTTTAAAATAAGTTTTTAATGTATAATTTAATCAAAAAGAAAGGGAACTTTTTATGACAAATTTATCACCATTACAAATTGAAAGGTTAAAATACCAGCCAAAACTTCCTTCTTCTTTGGCTAATGGTATCAATCATCTTATTTCACAAGAAGGGGCTGCAACTGAAGCTGTTGCAAATAAAGACGAAATAAAAGCTTTATTCAAAAATACTTATGGGAAACCAACCGTAACTTTCCAAACTTCAACTGAATCTGTTGCTAGCAAAGAAAGAAACGTTGGTGTTATATTATCAGGCGGACAAGCTCCTGGCGGACACAATGTTATAGCAGGGCTTTATGATGCTCTTAAACAAGCAAATCCTAAGAATAATTTATACGGTTTCTTAGGTGGTCCAAGCGGTATTATTGATGGAAAATATGTAGAATTCAATGATGAATTTATTAATGATTACAGAAATACCGGTGGTTTTGATATTATCGGATCAGGCAGAACAAAGCTTGAAACTGAAGAACAGTTCCAAAAAGCTCTTGCTGTATGTAAGAAACTTAACATCTCAGCTGTTGTAATTATCGGCGGTGATGATTCAAACACCAATGCTGCACTATTAGCTGAATGGTTTGTAGCAAATAATGCAGATATCCAAGTTATCGGATGTCCTAAGACTATTGATGGTGACTTAAAGAACGAACAAATCGAAATTTCATTTGGGTTTGATACTGCTACTAAAACTTATGGGGAATTGATTGGTAATATTGAAAGAGATGCTAATTCTGCTAAGAAATATTGGCACTTTGTAAAAATCATGGGTAGAAGTGCTTCTCACGTAGCCTTAGAAGCTGCTCTTCAAACTCAGCCAAATATTACTTTGATATCAGAAGAAGTTGAACAAAAGAAAATGTCACTGGCTTCAATTATTGATTATATGACTGATATTATTGTAAGACGTTCAGAAAATGGCAAGAATTTCGGTATTGCTGTTATTCCTGAAGGCTTAATTGAATTCGTACCTGAGTTAAAGAGTATGATAGCAAACTTAAATGATATTATGCCTACATTGGAAAAGGATTCTAAATACACTGATGGTAGTGATGCAGAAAAGATTGCTATTATAGAAAACACATTATCAAGTGAGAATGCTTCTGTATTCAAATCTCTTCCAGCACTAATAAAATCTCAATTATTAATGGATAGAGATCCTCACGGCAATGTTCAAGTTTCTAAGATTGAAACTGAAAAGTTGTTGATTTCTATGATAGAAGAAAAATTAGCCAAATTGAAAAAAGAAGGAAAATATTCAGGTAAATTCTCAACTCAATCACACTTCTTCGGATACGAAGGAAGATGTGCATTCCCTTCAAACTTTGATGCTGATTATTGCTACTCATTAGGTTTTAATGCATTTGCTTTAATTAACTTTGGTTTGACAGGTTATTTATCTTCTGTAAGAAATCTAACAGAACCTGCAAATGATTGGGTTGCAGGTGGTGTTCCTCTTACAATGATGATGAATATGGAAAGAAGACACGGTGAAATGAAGCCTGTTATCAAGAAAGCTTTGGTTGAACTTGACGGACCTGTATTTAAGAAATTGGAAGAAAACAGAGAAGACTGGGCTATGAATGACAGATATTTATTCCCGGGCGCTATTCAATACTTTGGACCATCATCGGTTTGTGATATCACAACTGTTACATTACAACTTGAAAGCAGTGCTAAGTTAGCTAAAGTGTAATTTGTGTTTTTTATATAAAAAAGGATGTGTTTTAAGCACATCCTTTTTTGTTATTTAATTATATTCATTGACTTAATAAGGTTTAGAAGAAGTTCTCTTGTCTTACCGTAAAGCTTGTATGAATTGATTAGTTCCAGTATAGGTTTCAAATCTTCTAAAGTTTTGGCTCTTAAGACTTTGGGTGCGTATCTGTTATATTCTTTTTTTACCCCAATATTTTGCTCTAATATTGCGCAAGTCGTGCCGGCATTTTTTGCTTCTCTTTTTAATTTTGCTGCCAGCTTCCGTCTTTCTTTTAAAAGTTCATTGTATTCAAATTTGTCTTGAGTTGAATAGTAATACCTAAGGTTTTGTTTTTGAGTTGCAATGTTGCTATCTAGTGTATATAAATCTTTTAGGCTTGCATAAAAATGTTCTTCAGTTTCTGTTAGCGGTATTTTTGTGACTTGATTAGCATTTTGAGATGGAGATTTTGTTTTTTCTCCAAAATTGACTGCTGTTTTTCTTAAAGTATTTGTTACCATAATATTCATATTCTAAGTAAAATCTGTAAATATTTTTTTTGCTATTCTATTTGTAATATAATAATTTATTATATAAATAAAAGGAGTAGAAATGTTAAGAGGACCGTTTTTAGACAGAAGTTGGATGGGACAAAATAGTGATTATAAAAGTTCTGATATAGTAATGCTCGGAATGCCTTTTGACGGAACGGTTTCATATCGCCCCGGCTCAAGATTTGCTCCTGAACAAATTCGCCTTGCAAGCTGGGGGCTGGAAGAGTATTCTCCTTATTTTGATAAGCATTTAGAGGATTGTAATTTTCACGATGCCGGTGATTTAGAATTTCCGCTGGGAAATACTGTTAAATCTTTAGAAGTTATAAAAAACAATGTTGAAGATATTTATTCGGACGGCAAAAAGGTTTTTGGAATTGGTGGTGAGCATTTGGTTACACTTCCAGAAATACAAGCTGTATCCAAATATGTGAAAAATCTTGCTATTGTTCACTTTGATGCTCACACTGATTTGAGGGAAGAATACTTGGGAGAGCCTTTATCACACTCGGCTGTTATAAGGCATTCTGCGGAAATTGTAGGTTTTGACAATCTTAAACAAATAGGTATCAGATCCGGCATGAAGGAAGAGTTTGAGTTGATGAAAAGGCATAATACGCTTATTCACAATTATGAAGAATTGGATTGTCTAAAACATAAAAATATTTTTGTAACGGTTGATTTAGACGTGTTAGATACCTCAATTATGCCGGGAACAGGAACGCCTGAAGTCGGCGGATTAGATTTTAATCAATTGATGGGTTGGTTTAAATATCTTTCTAAATTTAATATTGTTGGTGCTGATGTTGTAGAACTTGCTCCTGATTACGATTCAAGCGGGGCTTCTACTGCTGTAGCTACCAAGGTTATTAGAGAATTATTAATGGCAATGAGCAAATGATTATTGATGAAATCGTTAGATTATTAAAGGAAGCTAATCAAAAAAAGAGTGATTTTGTTAATTTGATGGATACTTTTAATGATCCTTATTTAGTTTTGATATCTTGTATATTAAGTTTAAGGACTAATGATAGGACAACTTACCCTGCTACTCTTAGAATGCTTGAGCTTGCCAAAACTCCAAAGGAAATGAAAAAGGTAAATGTAAATGATCTTGCAAAAGCGATTTATCCAGTCGGGTTTTATGAGAATAAAGCAAAACAAATAATCGAGCTTTCTCGCCAAATTGATGAGGAGCTTGGGGGAAAAGTTCCGGATGAGATAGAGGATTTAATAAAGTTTAACGGGGTTGGAAGAAAAACTGCAAATCTTGTTCTTGCAAGAGGTTTTAATAAGCCTGCAATTTGCGTGGATGTTCATGTTCATAGAATTTTTAACAGAATTGGCTATGTAAAAACTAAAAATCCTGAAGAAACAGAATTTGCGCTAAGAAAAAAATTACCGAAAAAATATTGGATTGATATAAATACTCTTATGGTAACACACGGACAGAATGTTTGTAAGCCACAAAAACCAAAATGTTCAGAGTGCCCAATATCAAACTATTGCCAAAAAGTCGGAGTTAAATGATTTTTGATATGAAATTTTACCTATGTGGCTCTTTAACTTTTTGCTTTTTTTTGTAAATTTATGTTATAATCTCACAATAGAGAGCGAGAGTTGTAATGAGTGAAAAAATTAATTGTCCATTTTGTGGAAATTTAATTGATGTAACTGCAATAAAGTGCAGTAGTTGTGATGCACTTTTTCAGGAGCCGGACTTGCCTGATATTAAGTTTAAAGAAATGGGACCTTTTATCGCAATTGATATTTTAACACTCGGATTCTTCTCTACAATATGGTTTTTTATTAACGGAAAAGCTATAAATAATATGGTAGAAGGGAAAAAAGATTGCCTGAAATTAAACTGGCTTTTCTTATTATTAGCGGTAAACGGTGGATTCTATCTGTTTATGTTTTACACCCATCCTCCGCTTTTAATTATTTTTTCAGTTTTACAATGTTTAATATACATTGCCCTTACTTACAGGGTTCTTAGGATTATTCAAAAGTTTACTAAAAGAATATATAATTCTGAAATAGCCTTTAATCCATATTATATGGTGATTTTTAATGTATTTTATTTAATACATTTTATCGAAACATATCAAAAACGTGTTTCAAACACTCACGCTTATTTTGATTGGAAATCTCCGCAAGCAATCTTCCTTATAATCTTGCTTGTAATCATCATCTGCGTATTACGTTTTTATAATGATGTTTTTTGGCTGTTTAATTAGACAGAAAGTTCAAAAGTTGACATTTCATTTACAGCATTAAAGACCGTACAGTTGGCTTGATAAGCAGCTTTAGCTAAATGAATATTTACGGCGTCTTCAACAGTATATCCGTTTTGAATAGCAGATACCATCGCGTTATCCAAAGCTTCTGCCGATTGAGAAACGTTGTTACCTGCCATTGTAAGTAGATCTTCCGGTCTAATGTTTGAGTAATAATTACTCAAATCTACTTTTGAATTCTCGACATCAGAACTCGAAAGGGTCGGTACTTTAGCGACTTCTGGTGCATTTCTGCCACTTACAGCATCTCTGCTTTCTATTAATCCGGAGTAAATGGACGTATCTATAGATGATATAGAACTCATAACATACCTCTACATTTATTATAACTCTATTTTTGACTCTTTCAAGTGATGTGTAAAAATATAATAAGTAAAATTTTACATAGACCATTTGGTCTATAGGATTACTCTTAAATTATAATCTCCAGATTGATGGCATGGGCATGACAATCAGGTACACTATTATCAAGGGAGAGAGAGTATATTAATATGAAGAAAGCGTTGTTATTTTTTGGAATGTTTATATCAATGTTGTCAGTAAATGCAGCTGATAATGTTTTACAATCTATTGAGATCGTACCAGTAAAGGATACTTATAATATAGTTTTGGTAGCCGATAAGTCTGTGGATGTAAAGAAAACTGTTAAAGCTCCAAATCAGGTTGTTTTGGAAATGAAAGATATAAGAGCTTCTAAGACTTTGAATACGGTTTATAATAATGTTTCAAATGTTGATACAGTAATGGTAGAACCTCAAGGAAACGGTATAAGCATATTTTTCCAAGCAGAAAACGCTGCTGCAACGAGTGTTTCTTTTGATTCTTTAGCACCTGTAATGCCTGCTGCAAATAAGACTCAAAAAATAAAACTTAATAATCCTGTAGAAAGCTATGCTCCTATTTATAAAGAGGACTATTCAAACGCAAAGACTTCAGCTTTATTTGATCGTTTAAAAAAATCTACTGCAGTTGAAGGTATAAGAGATTCTGTAGACGAAGATACAGTGCCAGATACGGCAAATAAAATATTTTCATTTGGATTAGTAGGAGTGTTGTTATTTTTCGTAGTACGTTTGTTCAAACGCAAAGAGCCTGATATGAAAATTGGTTTAAGCCAAAGCTTGAATGAACGTGAAATAGAGATGTATCGTGGTCAAAACCCTATAGGTTCTGCTTATGTAAATGTTGAAAAACCTTTTACTACTGTAAATTACGGCTTGAATGCTTATCAGAGAGAAAACAGAAATCCTTATGAATCTGATGTAGCAATACATAATCCAAGATTAAGAAATTATGTAAATCCGTCAATGAATACAAATTCAACACAGACGCTTAGTCAGCCGCAACAACCGGCAACTCCTGTTGCAGTAAAGCCTGCTGTAAGAAAAAATACCACTCCTGTAAATACAGCTCCGGTAAATCAAGGAAATCCTAATATTGATAATTTGAAATTCTTAGAATCAATGACTGCTATTTATGAAAAGAGCGGACGTCACGATTTAGCAAGAGGATTGAAAGCAAGCTTAAGTAAAAACAATATTCAATAATAGATAAGAGATTTAAAGGTTGGTCTTATGACCGGCCTTTTTATTTTTATTTATTTTTTTTGAAACTTTTTGGAATACTTCATCAAAGCTTTCGATAGGCTCAAGTCGGTAACCGCAATTTTCAGCAAGAGTTCCGCCCATCATAAAAAGTTCTTCTTGTGGATAACGCCTGCAAATTCCCGGTCTTTTTTTGTGTATTTTACACTTATGAGTTTCTTTATCTAAATTCATACATTCAAAAACTAATCCTGTTTCATCTTTATCTATTATTTTTAGATACGTGTAGAAAGGATGTAATTTCTGAAGTTTTTTAAATTCTTCTTCTGTTTGTATAACATTTTTATGTTTGACATAAATTTTTTGACAGCATCGACCGCAAGCTTTGCAGGAACCTACACGGTAATATTTTTTTTTCAGTATGTATAGGTAAAAGAATTTTTTTAATTTTTTAAACATTTACAACTCTTGATTTTGCCAGTTTATATTCGATGGAATTTTTATTTGCCATAAGCATTGCCTTCGAAAAATATTTGTTAGATGTTTTAAAATCTCCATCGTTGTAGAATTGTCCACCTTTTTCAAGGCATATTCTAACAATTCTTTCTTCAGGATTGATATATGATTTTAAACGCTCTATTCTGTCCTTTAGTTCATTATTCAAATTATCTTTTATGATAACACAATTTTCGTATTCAATAAGTGCCATATGATAATTATTTTCGCTATCGTATTTTTCTGCCCAGTTTCTATGTCCGCTATAGCTGTATCCGTCAAAAGTTTCCTCTAAACTTTTGATAAGTTTAATGGTTTTTAAATATTCAGGTTGATTATTTAAAATTAATGGAAGAAGCCTTCTCATTGCACAGTATGCTGCGGTATAATCTCCAAGATTTATATAGACGGTGGTTAATTTTTGCAGAACATCCAAAGAATTTCTGTCCAGCGCAAATGCTCGTTTAAGATAAATTAAAGAATGCATATAGTCATTTTCTTCCAAGTACATTTGTCCCAGAAGGTGGTTTGCATCAAAACTGATAGGGATGTTTTTTACTCCAAAAGTAAGAAATTCTATTGCTGACTTGTTGTTTTTGGAAGAGATAGCTCTTCTTGCTTTTTGAATAAAATTATTTCCGATATCATTATATTTATCAAAACTGTCTTTTATTGATATATAAGCCTGATTATTTTTGTCTTTTGCGTACTTCAGGTATTTATCATAATAAAAAACTGACTGAAAATTCATACCTTTAGAAAAATAGGTAGTTGCAAGATTTAAACAAACAGCTTCGTCATCGGGTTTGTAAGCAAAAGCACAAGCCCAGTTTTCTATTGCGTTGCGTATATCATTTCTTTTGTAATATATGTTGCCTAAATATAAATAAGAAGGATTTTTAAAGTTTTCCAGTGCAACTGACTTTTTAAAATATTCTTCAGCCGGTAAGAAATCATTTAATTTATAATAACATCTTCCGATTTCATAGTACAATTTGTAGGAAATGCTAGTATTAAGCAATCCCAAATAAAGCTTTAAAGCCTCTGCATATTTCCCGTTTAGGTACAATTTCTTTGCAGCTTCAAGCGTTTTTTCCTCCAAATCAGAGTTATCTTGTATATAGAAATCAGACGATACCATAGAGGCATTTTACCATGTTTAAAGTTCTAAATCATCCCATAACTTTTGATTTGTTACAAGACTTGATATAACATCGTCTTCATAGACGTCAACAACCCCTTCATTAAAGAGTTTATTCATAATTTCAAGATGCGAATTATCATTTTTATCGCTGGTAGCAATCTTCGTAAACTTATTTATATCCAAGTCTTTTTGGAATAATTCCATTGCATTAGAGGAAATTTCAGTCCTGTCAACATAAGGATTTGCTGAATATCCAGTTTTTTGTAAGTTGGCTCTTACAGATGCAAGATTAATAATATTACTTGCATTACCAAGCTGTGAGTTATTATATAATAAACCGTTATTTTCGTTGTTGATATTGTTAAACATGAGACCCTAATCTCCCCTATTATTTTCCACTATTATCATATATTTTTTTAGTTTTGTAATCAACTTTTTGGAGTATTTTAATCAAAACAAAGAACTTATCATTTAAGAAAAGTTCTTTGTTTATAAAAAAATAATGTTACATAGTGTTATTATGCAAGAATATTTATATTTTGTTCAGGGGTGCCGTGGGATAGTGCATAGCTTTTTCCTGCAAGTGATTCTTCCTTAGCATATTTAGCTTTTTCAGCTAATTTTGCAGCTTCTGCCTGAAAAGAATCTTGTTGTGCAATTTTTCCAGTTGGGTTAAAAGGACTTGTATAAGAGTCAGCAACTTTACTTATTTTTGAAGCTTGAGCATTTTCAAAAACTTTACCAGCACCAAGATATTCATATGCAGCTTTAGTACCCTTTTCAGCATTATTTTCTAAGCCTTTAGTAAGCATTGTTTCTCTACCAGAAAATGTAATTTTGTTAATCATTAGTTAAATCTCCTTTGTTTTACTATTTGTTGATTGGTTCTTTCATAGTAAAACACATAAAAGAAAATATTGCTAGTTTGCTTAACAATTCTTAATAATATAATATATTTTCTTTTAAGAAGTTTTATAGCAAAATTTGTGTACCAAGCATAATCCTATGAGAATCTTTAGCATTATCGTTTTGGCAGAATACGTAGTTAAGAATAAGTCTTAAACCTTGTCCTTTAATGAAGTAGTTTAGACCTACCGAATATTCACGAGATTTGTTATTATCAACATTGTGATCCGGATCAAATTCATCATATCTTGCCAAAATTTGGAGCTTTTTAGTAATCATATACCCTAAAGTAGCATAAAAGCCGCTTGCGTGTTTATCAACTGAGTAACCGGCCGGACCATTGTATCCGTTTGCATTAGCCCATTCGAAATTTGCCATAAATCTTTTGTAATCGTACTGAATATGTGCACCCATAACACAGAAATTATTATCTCTGTGTCCGGCGTCCATACTTGCACCAACAATTAATTTTCCGTACTTACCGTCTGTTTTGCCGAGAGGTTTCAAGTCTACTCTACCAATAAATTCAGCTCCAGGGAAGAATTCTTGGAAATAAGTATCAGAGCTGTAAACACCGAAATCGTAATCAATAAGACTATAATCTCCTCCGATTCTGGCACCGAGTTTACGAACAGTACCGAAGTTTCTGGAAATTTGTGAACGTGCAAGGAATGGTAATACAAACGGACCGTAAGCACCTTCCATACCGACCGGAGGTCTTGTATGACCTATCATAATTCTATGGTGTGGGATTTTATTTGTTGCAACGTACATATCTGCAAACAAGTTTTGGATAACATTTCTTGATGAGAATGGAGAAATGTTAATCATAACTCTAAAATCTGCATTATTATTTTTCAAAAATCCATCATAACCAACGTTAATTGTGTTAATGTCATAATGGTTTGTTGTGTGTTCAGCTCCAACGCTGCCTTGAGTAAAATTAAGTCCGATATCACCGTTATAGCCAGCCCATAATTGTGTTCTATCCATAATGGAATCTTCATCAAACTTGTGTGTAAAAACATTTTCCAGTAAATAGGTTGGCTTATCATACTTTTCTACTTCAAGGTGATAAACATCTTGTAACTTTTCTTTTAAACTTTTTTCTGCAGTCGGCGCCTTTTGTTCGGAAATAGAAATTGCCTGCGGAACTTCTATATTCTCTCCTTCTTCTACGTCTTCAGGCGCTTCCAGAACTACTTCTTCCAATTCACTAACCGGATCTGCTTGTTTTTTTGCTGCAAAAACCGGAGTGGCTGCTATAAATATTAAAGCTAGTATTACGAGTAAAAATCTATTTTTCATACCTATATTCTATATTTTTTGTGTGAAAAAGACCAAACCGAAGTTTGGTCTTTCAATAGTAAATAATTAATTTTGATGTCTGTGTTCTTCTCTTAAATAAGCTGTCCAGAAAATAAGAACAACGAAAACAAATGCACCAACAATGTTTCCTAATGTAACAGGAAGCAAGTTATGTAGTAAGAAACCTTTCCAAGTCATAGTAGCCAATTGATCAGGAGTAAAACCTGAAGCAGCAACTATAGAAGGGAAATGTTTCATCAAAATTCCGTTTGGAATAAAGAACATATTGGCAACACTGTGTTCATACCCTGAAGCAACGAATGTCATTATAGGGAAGAATATTGCGAATATTTTACCAATAACACGCTTAGAAGTAGAAGCCATAAATATAGCTAAACAAACTAACCAGTTACAAAGAATGCCTCTAAAGAAAGCTTCTGCAAATGATAAATTAATTTTAGAAAAAGCAGTTTGCATAGCAGTAACACCAACACCATCACCGCCGTTGTGTCCCATTCCTGCTCCGTAAATCAAACCTGCAACAAGAATAGAACCTAAGAAGTTAGCTATATAAACAACAGTCCAGCTTCTCAAAAGTTTTAGCAAGCTAATTTTCTTTTCTAAAACTGCGAAAGTCATCATAACGTTACCGGTGAATAGTTCAGCACCAGTTAAAGTAACAAGCATCAAGCCTGTAGCGAATGTCATAGCACCGATAAGTTTAGTAAATCCCCAACCCATGTTAGAGTCGCCTGTCATTACTGTTAATGAAACTTGAGCACCAAATGCGATAAAAGCACCGGCAGCAATAGCAAGTGTAAACATTTTTGTTTTACTGTAATCAGCCTTACCTGTCATAACCTTATCACTGATTTCGTGTACGGTATCACTAGGTGTTAGACTGTCTTGTGTGGAAATAACCTTTTCTGTTTCCATTTTACCTTTCTCCTATGTACCTTACTTCTTTTTAAAAAGACAAAATATACCTTTACCCGATTATTTCACGGGAAACTCTATTCTCAATTCTTACTATTTATATATAAAAAATGTTTAGTGTTCTGTAAATTTTCATCTTCCCAAAAGAAGTTAAATTTTTAAATCCTTAATGATAATATCACCTGAAATTTTAAATTCAAGTAAAAAATTTTTGATAAAAATATTTCAAAATAAATTATAAAACCTAATATCTTTCTGTTAAAATTAAAATATGAATTGTTTTTTTAGAGATCAGCAGGAAGCTTTATTTAAGGCAACAAAACCTTACCAATATGTAGGAGGAGAGTTTCTTTCTTATAACAAAGATTGGGACTCGGCGAGTGTGCGTTTCGTATTTGTTTTTCCTGACAAATACGAAATCGGAATAAGTAATTTGGGAGTCAGAATTATTTATGACAGAGTAAATTCCAACAAACGCAAAGTTTCTGAACAACAAGAACAATATATTTATCCCATGCTTGCAGACAGAGCTTATGCGCCGGAACCTGATTTCAAGCCGGAGTTTTTATATGGAGTAGAATCAAAAAGAGCTCTAAAAGATTTTGACGGAGTCGGTTTTTCACTCCAATATGAGCTATCTTATCCGACAGTTTTAAAAATGCTTGAGATGGGCGGAATTACGGTAAGAAATGATGAAAGGCGAGATGATGAACCAATAGTCTTAGCCGGTGGTCCTTGTGCATTTAACCCGCTTCCTTTATCAGAATTTATTGATGTATTCTGTATCGGTGATGGTGAAGAAATGATGGTAGAAGTATGCGAGTCTTTAGAAAAAACAAAGGGTTTACCTAGAAAAGAACGCATAGAAGATTTATGCAGAATAAAAGGCTGTTGGAGTGCGCAAGTGAATGATTTTGTCGAAAAACGCATTTCCCCTCTAATATTGGAATATACTCCGACATCTTACCCAATACCTTTTTCAAGCTCAGTTCATGATAGAGCAATAGTAGAAATTAGGCGCGGATGCGGAAGAATGTGCCGTTTTTGTCAGCCGGGACACGTTACTTTGCCTGTTAGGGAGCGCTCAGCTGAGGATATTATAAAAATTACAAAAGAGCTTGTGAAAAATACAGGGTATGATGAATATTCACTTCTTTCGCTTTCTTCAAACGATTATTCAAATATAAAAGAAGTTATAAAAGAGCTTGCGGTTGATTTTAATAAGAAAAAAGTCTCAGTATCTCTTCCAAGCCAAAGAATTGACGGGTTTAACCTCGAACTTGCAAATTTAGTTCAATCTGTCAGAAAATCAGGAATGACCTTAGCTCCTGAAGCAGGAAGCCAAAGACTTAGAAATTTAATCAAGAAAAATATTTCAGAAGAACAAATTATAAATGCAGCACTTACTCTGTACGAAAATGGCTGGTCAAAGATTAAGTTCTATTTTATAGCAGGTCTTCCGACAGAAACTCTGGAAGATATGGATGAGATGGCAGAGCTTTTGAATAAAATTAAATACCGCTCTAAACTTATAAAACGAGAAAAAGGACTAAACCACGGGTTTGAAATAACCTGTACTTTGTCTATTTTTGTTCCGAAACCTTTTACGCCATTTCAGTGGTGCCCTCAAATGGATTTGGATGAAGTTAGCGAGCATATAAATTATTTAAAAGAAAAGACTAAACATATAAAAGGTTTGAAGATAAATTATCATGAAAAGTTTGTATCCCAGATTGAAGCTGTTTTGACGAGAGGGGATGCAAACTTGTGTAAATATATTGAAGCATTGTACAAAAAGGGCTGCTATTTGGATGCTTGGGGCGAACATTTTGATAAAAATGTATGGAAAGAAACTGCAGAAGAATGCGGATTTTCTCTTGAAGAGTTGGCAAAACGTGAATTTGACTTAAACTCTCCACTTCCTTGGGATTTCATAAATGTAGGTTTAAGCAAAGAATGGCTGCAAAAAGAATACAAGGAAGCCTTTTTACAGGGTTGCGAATTTAATCTGCAGCCGACTTGCGAAAATAAATGCGTGAATTGCGGAGTTTGTCCGTCTTTAAAAACACATAAAGTAATGGCAAAACCTTATAAAGCATCAGAAGAAGCTCAAAAAATAGTAACTGTAGAACATCAGGATCCATCCAGAGCACAAAGAGATCCTAATATTCAGATTTACAGATACAGGCTAAAAGTAACGAAAAAAGGATTATTAAGGTATTTTTCACATCTTGACTGGCAAAATACTTTCCATAAAGTTCTTGCACGGTGCGGTTTGAATATGGTTTATTCACTCGGATTTAATCCTACAATGAAGGTTTCAATGGGAATAGCGTTACCTTTGTTTGCCGAAAGTGAAGGCGAATTGGTTGATATAGAGATTTATGATAATTTAAATGAAGAAGAAATAAAAAATATTATAAATCCAAATTTGCCTAAAGGTGCAGAAATTGTTGAAGTAAAGAGAATAGAACAGTTTGCAAAGGCTGTAGATATTGAGGCTCAGTGGGCGGAATATCGCATAACTCCGTATTTTAAATCAAATTCTAACTCTCTTTACAATTTTGAAAAATTCCGCTATGATGTAGATAAGGTTTTGTCTGGTGATGAAGTTTTAATCACCAAGAAAAACAAGAAAGGTTTTGAAAAAACAACAGATTTTAAGAAATCTATCGGGACACATAGATTTGAGAATGACAGTCTGTTTATATGTCTAAAAACCGGTCAAGGGTCTGATATACCGGCTTTAAGAGCAGATGATTTGATGAAGTTAATAAATCCAAATCAGGTATTTGATATAACAAGAGTCAGATTCTTGAATGAAAACCTCAACGAAATGTAGAGGTGTTGATGTACAAGGGTAGATAGAGCAAATAGGCTTTTAACCCCAAAGTAGAAAAGGATTAGAAAATATGAAAGATGCCGTAGCTAACAAAATAGTCATAGCTGAGCGTGATAATATTGCTGCAGTTATGGAGAATGGTAAAGTTGCCGAATTTTATGTTCATAGAGGTGAAATTATTCTGGGAGATGTGTACTTAGCACAAGTAGAAAATATTTTACCTTCAATAGAAGCAGCATTCGTAAATGTTGGTTCTGATAAAATGGGATTTTTGCACGCTCAGGATGTTATGGGTAAGGGAGCTTTGCAGGATAAATTAAAACCGAAACAAAAAATCGTAGTTCAGGTTGTAAAAGAGCCTGTAGGGCATAAAGGCCCAAGAGTTACTACAGAAGTTTCTCTTCCTGGACGTTTTTTGGTGCTTATGCCAAATGAGCCGGGAATTAACGTAAGTAAGAAGATTACTTCTGCCAAAGAAAGAGCAAGATTAAAATCAATACTTAATTTGCTAAAACCTGTTGGAGTCGGAGTTATTGTAAGAACAGAGGCTGAGGGACAGAGTGAGTCTGATATTCAAGAAGATTTGGAAATTTTGCTTGAAAAATGGAATAATATTATAACTTCTGCTGAAAGTTTGACTCCTCCAAGTCTTTTATACAGAGACCAAGATTTGTTATATAGGGTTATAAGAGAAGCTTGTAATGAAGAAACTCAAGAAATTATTGTAGATACTGCTTTTGCACTAAACAGAGTTCAGAATATACTTCAGAACTGGCACATGAATAAGAATATTAATGTGACTTTATATAAAGGCTCGGAACCTCTATTAGTAGCAATGGATATTCACAAAGAAATCAAGGCTGCTCTTCAAATGAAGGTAAATTTACCTTCTGGCGGTTACTTGTTTATTCAAACAACAGAAGCTCTTACTGTAATTGATGTAAACAGCGGTAAATTCACTAATTCTGCAACGCAGGATGAAACTATATTAAAGACTAATATAGAAGCCGTTCACGAAATAGCTCGTCAATTAAGACTTAGAAACATTGGCGGAATGATAATTATAGATTTTATTGATATGACTTCTCGTGTTGATAAGCTTGCGATGATGGAAGAGTTGGAGTTAGCGATAGAAGCGGATAAAGCTAAGCCGCAAGTAGGACAGCTATCTGATTTAGGACTTGTTGAGATGACAAGACACCGTCAAGGTCAAGCATTGAGTGAAATTTTTGCAAAACGTTGTCCTCATTGCCAAGGTAACGGTTATATTATGGAAGATCTTAAGTTTGCATCTCCTACAGCGGAAGGTGAATACAGAGCTAAGGCAGCAAAATTAAAACTTCCGATGAATAATAAAAAGAAATTTAATAATAACAACAATAATAACAAATTCAATAATAACAAGCCGGAGCTTAAGCAGGAAGAAGTTGTAGAGGTGGTACAGGAAGAAAAACTGGAAGCTGTAACTGAAAATCCTTCTGTAGTAGCACAAGCTGAGGTTGTTGAAATCAAAGAAGAAAAAGAAACAAAGAAAACAAAAGGCAGAGCAAGAAATAGCAGAAAGAAAATAAAAGAAGCTGATGTTTTGGCTGAAAATACAGCGCAAACTGTAATAAACGAAACTTCTGAAATTGTACCTGTAATACCTCCAGAGGCTGAAATTAAAGCTCCTGATGAAAAAGTAGAAGTAAAAGAAACAATAGAGCCTGCGGAAGAAGTTAAAGCTGAAGTTGCAGTTGAAGAAAACAAAGACGAAAGTTCTGAGAAGAAACCTGCAAGGCGCAGCAGAAGACCAAATAGAAATTCACAAAAAAGAACAAGAAAGACTACAAAGAAGAATGCTGAGGAATAAAATATTCACACTAATAATAATGGTTTTGTTGGTATCTCCTGTAATTGCCGAGCCTGAAAATATTCAAAATACTGAGGGTTTAGCAAATATATCTCAGGAGATGCCGGTAGAACAATCGGAAAATGCGAAGGTTGAGGAGGCTTTGCCTCAGATGCCTGAAGGTATTACTTATAAACAACCTGTAAGCAGAAAGCAGATGGCTAAGAAGTTTTTGCTGGCTATGGCAGGTGTTGGAATCTCTTCAATTCTTTTATTTGTGATACTAACATTGTACAACAAAGTTAGGGAGATTATGGGGATTTCAGGTGGGGATATTCCTGCAGATGAGGACAATTCTCTTGCAACCCCTGATAATCTTGAAGATGCTGTAAAAACTTTCTTGGATAAAACAAAGTGGGATAATTAATGTCAGCACGCAAATTTCAGTTCTATATCGTTCCGACTCCTATAGGGAATATAAAAGACATAACGCTAAGAGCAATAGAGGTTTTGAAAGAAGTCGATTTTATTGCTTGTGAAGATACTCGAACGACGCAAAAGCTTCTTAATCATTATGATATAAGAACAAAATGCATTTCTTACCATAAGTATAATGAAAGAGAAAGAGTTTCATTTTTCTTAAATGAGTTAAGAGAGGGAAAAACTATCGCACTTGTGTCTGATGCAGGTACCCCAATGATTTGCGATCCCGGTGGAGTAATAATAGAAGAATTGTTAAAAAACGGTTTTAGCGTAACATCTCTTCCAGGAGCGTGTGCTGTAACAACTTTTTTATCAAGCATTCCAAGGCAAAGTGAAGAGTTCACTTTTATCGGATTTATCCCAAGAAGTGAAAAACAAATAATAGACGTGGTGAAAAGACATGCTGACTTTAATATGGTGTTTTATGATTCTCCTGAGCGGATATTAAATACTCTTAATATTATAAAATCAGTAAGGTCAAATGCAAAAGTAGCATTGGCAAGGGAGCTTTCTAAACTTTTTGAAGAAGTGGTTTTTGACGATATATCAGAGGTCTTGAAACATTTTGGCGGTGAAATAAAGGGCGAAATTGTTTGTATGATTTATGCTGCTGAAAATTCAGAGGATATGGATTGGGAGTTTAAAATAAGTGCTCTAAAGTCAAAAGGTTTTAAGGACAAAGAAGTTGCAACAATTCTATCTACTTTATACAGTGTGAATAAGAATGAGATTTATAAAAAATCTATAGATATGTAAATAATTGTAAAAAAATGAAATAAAATCCTAAAGTTTTCCTAAAAAATGCCGATAAGAATAATACAAGGCAAATACATTTATCGGAAAGGACAATAGGATATGTTAAAGAAGATTGCAACCCCTACAAATAATACTTTTAGCGGAGTTGAATTTATATTAAGAGGGGCAAAAAAACGCAGGGCAATGGCAGTTTCTAACGCAGTAACAATTAACTCAGAATCCGGCATTCAAGTTAAGCTGCGAGCTGTGAAGTAGGGTTATATATTTGACTTGTGTATCTACAAAATGTCAAGTGTAATATTTACCCCCTGTCTGAAATTAAGATAGTTGAGAGTATAAATTTAATCCTGAAAAATTTTCAGGATTTTTATTTTGAAAAATAAAAAGTTTATGATATTATATAGAGGTAGCCGTGGAGACGTGGCCGAGTCGGCTGAAGGCGGCACCCTGCTAAGGTGTTATATGGGGCAACCTGTATCGTGGGTTCGAATCCCACCGTCTCCGAATTTAAAGCCCTTTTAAGGGCTTTTTTTTTGTTAGAGGTTAATCCTCCATGTGAAGCTTCGTTTAACATAGAACAAGTAGTATGTAATTTAACGACCGGTTTGATTTGAACGGATAGATAGATTATTTTGGTAAAGTTGGCTTTGTGTGGGAGTTTCCGGGTCGGAAAAATTAAGTTTACCCAAAGAATCAAACTGGAAAACGGGACTTTTTCTGGACTGTACGGATAGATTGAGATTTGCAAAACTTCAGTGAGATACGCACCGTTTTTGAGTTGTACGGATAATTTGATTATTTCGGAAAAGTCCGGTTCCGCAAATTTCCAGAAAAATTTAAAACGAGGTCGGAACTTTAGGTAGGATAAGTCGGAAGCGAAAGTTATATATGTTTAATCTAGTCTTGGGCAAGTATGTCCAACTTACTTACCAATTATTCAAAAATTATTAATTTATACAATAGAGTTGAATCTATGATAGTATGATACTTTTGCTATTGTAGAATTTACATCTGTCAAAAAATGACCAATGATTTCATTTTTGCCTGACTCAACAATTTTTCCGGGCATAGAAGGATCAATAAATGAATTAACAACATGTCGCCCTATTCCCGGTTTTCCTGCAACAGTAGCGCCTTCTTCGCAAACACCTAACAAAACTTTCTCCCCTTTGGGAATCGTTCTGTTAATAAAATCGAAAACATTTTCACCGGTTTCACAAAAACGCCAAGTTCGATTAATTGATGAACCGGTTCCATGCCCTATAACTATATGTTTAATGTCTTGAGGGAAATTCCCTGTTGATTTTAAATTTACAACGGTCATTAATGCTTCATCCAATGGTGCTAAATTCCATGTAGTAGGGCAATGAAGCGTTATACCGGTCGCAGATTTAAAATCAGTGCAAACTTTTGCTATATTTAATTGGGATTCGTTAGGACTATTAAATCGGGATGTAGATTTAAAGCAACCGCGAAATTGCATTCCGTGTCTATCACCAGGTATTTTATTACCAAAATTGCATACATCTTTAACTTGAAGAGTAGTTTTTTGCCCGAAAGTGAATCTACAGTCATTTGTTGGTATTTTCTCCCCAAATTTTATGTGAGGTTTTGATTTTAATTTCCATCCAATAGAGCTTACAAATTTAAGAGTCTTAAAACTTACCATTTTATTTTCCCATACCTATATTATATTAAAGTATTTTTCTTCTCAAAATTTGCCTATTTGTTACAAAATTTATTTATACAATTGAAATTTATAACAATCTTTGTTATTATGTAGACATATATTATCATAATTGAGGTATTTTATGAATATATCTTTAACACCAACATTAGAAAAATTTGTACAGGATAAAGTTGCATCCGGACTTTATAATTCCGTCAGCGAAGTTATCAGAGAGGCTTTAAGAATGATGGCTTCCAAGGATAAAATATCTCAAGAC
Organism: Candidatus Gastranaerophilales bacterium; assembly: GCA_944323165.1. Lineage (GTDB taxonomy): Bacteria > Cyanobacteriota > Vampirovibrionia > Gastranaerophilales > Gastranaerophilaceae > CAG-196. Next base: position 24,248 of record CALURK010000006.1, read on the forward strand.
AGAATTGAGCAGTTAAACAAAGAGATTGAAGAAGGCTGGAATGATACTGTAATTTTGGATGGACATTCTGCTATGGAAAAATTAATAAAAAAATATGAATGATTTAGAACTTGAAATTACAAGTAAAGCATATAATGACATTGAAATAATTGCAGATTATATTGCCAAAGACAATAAAACTGCTGCAACAAAATTGATAAGATTATTTTACAAAACATTTAAAACTTTGTGCATGCATCCTTATCTTGGTAAATCAAGAGAAGATTTTACATATTTGGATGTAAAATTTTATATTGTTAAAAAGAATTATTTGATTATTTATAGAATCATTGATAACAAAATATTGAGAATACTGAGAATTTTAACAACTTATCAAGATATTTGTTCAATATTTTAATAGTCAAATTGATTGTTAAAAATAGTCATATAAACTGTTATTTCATACAAAACTCATCGAATTATTCATAATCTAAATCTGCGACTTTATGTTTATCGTCATAATTACAACGATCTGTTTCGTAATATCCATTTTTAACAAAATTGTTAAATGTTGAATATCTCCAATTCCTTGGGGTAATTTGATAATGTTTCATCTGATTATAATGTATGTAATCCATGTGACGGTATAAATCTTTTTCGTTTCTAATTCTATGTTCTCAAAAACATCTTTGCCAGATATTACTTCCTTTGCTTATATTACCAAGTCCTACGGGTTCATGGGCATTAAACTATATTATTTTTACGCCGTTTATGAATTTTTTTTTATCTGATAGCAAAAAAAAATTTTTGGAGTTTTATTCTTGTATGAAAGGTCTTTTTATGAATATACAAAATAATCCTAATGTAAATTTTAAAGCAAATATTTCGGACACTGTATTATGTCAATTAAAGCAACAAGCCGAAACGAGTAGATCTAGAAAATTCCAAAAATTAGCTCTCCAGAGTAAGCTAAAAGAAGTTGATAAGTGGGGAGATTCTAATCTGACTATTGTTAGAACGAAGGATATTTACGGGTTTTATCGTTTAGGTATAGAATATTTTGTCACCCCTCTTTTAAAATATTCTTGGGCTATAAAAGGGTTAAAGGGAAAAACTGAATTATCACAATTTTTAGCATTAAAAGAAGCTCACATCATTAATACTGTTGAGTCAATAAAATATTTATATTCAAAATACGGACCTAGTTTTTTTAATAGATATAAATAAAAAGGAGATGTCAATCTCCTTTTTATTTCTTGATTATAAAGACTTGGTAATGTCCTCTATGATTAATTCCGGAGTAAGGTGATATCTTTTATATAGCTCTTCAAGAGAGGTTCTGTCCGTAAATTCTTTTTTTGCACCGAAGTTTAGAACTTTCATTTCTGAGGCACCGAAGAAAGAAGCTATTTTTTCTCCGAAGCCGCCATCTAAAGCTCCATCCTCAAGTGTAATAACCAACTTATGATTATTCTTTAAAGAATTCAGAAGTTCCTCATCTAATCCTGTTATGAATTTAGGATTAATAAGTGTTGGGTTAATGTCCAATTTTTCTTGAATAAGCTTTTTAACATCTTTTCCAAGCTGATAGAAATTACCCAATCCTAATATTGCAATTTCTGAGCCTTGTTCTGTGATTTCATACTTATTCAATATAGAGTAATCTGTCTTATCATCTATTCCTGTGCTGATTACTTGAGTTGCAGGAACTCTTATTATTACAGAATGTTCTCTTTGACTTGTTGACCAATCGAGCATTTTTATATACTCTTCCTTGTTGGTAGGAGCAAGATACACAAGATTTGGAATGTTTGAAATAAGCGGAATATCGTATTTTGTAAGATGAGTTGCATCAGCTCCGGTTATTCCGCCCCAGAAAACCAATATTGTTGCAGGGGTATTATTTAGAGCTAAATCTTGTGATAATTGATCATAAGCTCTTTGTATAAAAGAACTCATTACTGCAAGAATAGGTTTAGCACCATTTTTAGCCAATCCGGAAGCGTAAGCAACAGCGTGTTGTTCGGCAATTCCTACATCAGTGAAGTTTTTTCCAAGCTTACTTCTGAATTCTTTTGTAAACCCGCTTACACCTGGAGTTGCAGGAGTAATTGCTATGATTGTTGAATCTTCATCACGTTTTTTCAAAATATAATCAGCTGTTATACTTTCATAACTTTCGATATTTGAAGTTTCTTGGTTATTGTTGCTCAAAGTCCCCGGTAAAATCCAATGGTAGCTCTCTTTGTCTATTTCAGCATTGTGACATCCTTTACCCTTTTGTGTGTGAATATGAACAACTGTAGGACGAGTTGTGTCTTTTACTTCTTTAAATACATTTATGAGGCTCTCAACATTATTTCCGTTGTCTACATAATAGTAATCGAAACCTAATGTTTTAAAGAAATTATTTTCAGCTTTACCGTTAGTTTCTCTAAGTTCTCTTAAATTTGAGTATAGTCCGCCTTGGTTTTCTGCAATAGACATATCATTGTCATTAACAATAATAATTATATTGCTGTTAAGTGTTGCAGCATTGTCCAAACCTTCAAAAGCTTCGCCGCCGCTTAACGAACCATCGCCAATAAGCGCAATCACGTTTTCTTTTGCGCCTCTCAAATCCCTTGCTTTAGCCAAACCTACCGCTAGGCTGACTGAAGTCGAGGTGTGACCGACTTTGAATAAATCATATTCGCTTTCTTCAGGAGCTGTATAACCTGAATATTTTAGGTACTTATCAGGATCTGTAAAGCCTTCTTTTCTGCCTGTAAGAATTTTGTGCGGATAACACTGATGCGAAACGTCAAAAACTAATTTATCTTGCGGGGTATTAAATACGTAGTGAAGCGCAATAGTTGCTTCTACTATACCCAAATTAGGGCCCAAATGCCCGCCTGTAGTGTTAACTTTTTTCATTATAAGTTCTCGAATTTCTTCGGATAAAATGTTCATTTCTTCAATACTGAGTTTTTTTAAATCTTCTGTATTATTCACTTTGTCTAAAACCATTGTTGTAGTATTCATAATCTCTCCTTTCTATTTATATAGTAAACCTTGATACCTGCTCTCAGTCAAGAGGGAGGAGGGGGGGGTAAATATAAGAGGTAAATATAACGGGAATAATATATAAAATTAAGAAATATGAAGACTCAAGGTTTATTATTTTAAAGACTTAAACGACAAGGGATAAATGCCAGGGGAATGTAATTTATTTTTTATCGGAAACTAATGTAGTAAAGAAAGGAGTTTTGTATGTTTTACAATGTATTGAAGGCGAAAGACTTAGTAAATCTTGATGATAAGAAATTTGACAGGCAGTTACTTATGGAGAATGGCAATAGTAGTTTGACTGCAATTGCAATAGAAAAGAATGAAATTATAGATACGCATACGTCTTTAGAAGATGCAGCTGTTTATGTTTTAGATGGAGAAATTGAATTACATTTCGATGCCGAGAAATTCAGGGTTGATAAAGGCGAAATTCTTATGTTCAAGAAGGATAAAGAGCATAAAGTTTTGGCACTTAAAGATAGTAAATTCTTACTCATAAAGATATAAAAATAAGCGCAGAAATTTTCTGCGCTTTAATTATATAGAACTAATCCTAAAGTATTATTTTGTTACATTTCTTAACAATTTTAAAATTCAGTATTGTCGGCTATTTCAGGAACAATATGTGTGTTTGTTGGATATAATTTTTATAAAAATATTGATTATGTGTTATGTTATTGGTATAAATTTCTTGGACGTCTAGTCCTTTAGTAGTACACAGAAAGAAAAGGTTAAAAATTATGACATTACCAAACGTAGCCTATTTCTCAATGGAAATAGCAATGGATCAATCACTTAGTACATATTCAGGTGGTTTAGGATTTTTGGCAGGTTCTCATATGCTTTCTGCCGGTTATTTACAAATGCCTATGGTAGGTGTAACTATGTTGTGGTCATACGGCTATTATGATCAAAGAATCGACCATGCCGGCAACGTTGAAGTAGCATATATCAGAAAGTATTATGATTATTTGGTAGATACAGGAATAACTGTAGAAGTAGATACTTTCGGAGAAAAAGTAAAAGTAAAGGCATTCAGAGTAGATCCTGAATTATTCGGAACTTGTCCTGTATATTTGTTAACAACAGATATCGATGGAAACAGTGATTGGGCAAAGAGCATTTCTCATAAGCTTTATGATGGAAATGAAAAGATTAGAATTGCTCAAGAAACAATTTTAGGTATTGCAGGTGTAAGAGTACTTCAAGCAGCTGGTTACAACTTTGATGTAATCCACATGAACGAAGGTCACGCACTTCCTGCAGCATTTGAACTTTTAAGACAATACAACGGAAATCTTGATGAAGTTAAGAGAAGAACAGTGTTTACAACACACACTCCTGTTGCTGCAGGTAACGAAGTTCACTGGGTTGATACATTATTAGAAGGTGGTTTCTTCGCCGGTGCTTCAAGAGAAAGAGCTATTCAATTAGGTGGCGAAAACTTCTCTTTAACAGTAGCTGCTTTGAGAATGTCAAGAATTGCAAACGCTGTATCCCAACTTCACGGTTTAGTTGCAAACAAAATGTGGGAATGGGTTGACGGAAGATGCCCTATAAGAGCTATTACTAACGCTGTTAACCTTCATTATTGGCAAGATAAGAGAATGAATGGCGATAAGACATTTGATGAATTACTTGCTGCAAAACGTGAAATGAAAGAAGAATTATTCAAGTATGTTGCAAACGTTGCAGGTAAGAGATTTGATCCTGATGTATTAACTATTACTTGGGCAAGAAGATTTGCAGATTACAAACGTGCTTGGTTAATCTTGATGGATAAGGACAGAATTGAAAAACTGTTAAATGAAAACAAAGTACAAATCATATTTGCCGGTAAATTCCACCCGGATGATGTTATGGGTAAGGAAATGTTTAACAAACTTCTTAACCGTTCACACACACTTAAGAATGTTGTTGTATTACCTGGTTATGAACTTCAACTTTCAGGCTTGTTGAAACGTGGTACTGATGTTTGGTTAAATACTCCGTTAAGACCATTCGAAGCTTCTGGTACTTCCGGCATGTCAGCTAACGCAAACGGTGCTATCCACTTGTCAACTTATGACGGATGGACTGTTGAAGGTACTTTCCCTGGTATTAACGGTTATACTGTTGAGTATCCTGAACTTGATGATGATATGCCTTGGGAAGAAAGACATTGGAAAGATCATGAATGCATGATGAATATTATCGAAAATCAAATTATTCCTACTTACTACAACAATAAGCAGGAATGGGCAAGAATGATGAGACAAGCTATTAGAACTGCTGAAGCTTACTTCAATTCTGATAGAATGGTTATCGAATACTACAACAGATTGTATAAACCAATAGCTCATGATGATTGCTCTGCAGGAGAAAAGAAGAAAGAATTAAATATTTCTGAAACTCCTACATTCGATGCTTGGACTTATTCAAACATTAAGTAGTAATTAAAATAGTATATAAGAGGAGTCGGATAAAATTTCCGGCTCCTTTTTTATTATTAAAACTATTTAAAAAAGATTATTAATCCTCTTCGTAAGGTATAGTGATAATGTATTTATCACCTTTTCTTTCTTTGGTCATTTTATCAGCTTGAATATTGTCATCAAGATAGTAAGATTGTGAGAAACTCATTATATCTTCTCTATGGTGTTCTTTTTTCTCTACGTTACCGGAAACTGTTGCAACATTGTCAGTTACAGTTACGTTTACATTTTTTTCGTTGTTATCAAGAGGTTTAAGATTTACCATAATTTTGTATGCATTAGGCTCTTTGACAAGCTCTACAAGTGTAGGCCCCATTTTAGGTTCAACAAATGGATTCTCACCCATATTTTTTTCTAGATGTTGTATTCTCTTTTCTTCTTTTTGCATCAATTTTTCCATCTTTTTCATTTGATAAGTGGGACTCATCATTCTGTTAAAAGAGATGTCTACTGCTAAATAAAAAGCTAAAAATGCTCCGATAAAAGTAGCAATTATAATAGCTACAATTTTTAGCCAATGTTCTTTGTGTTCTTCACTCATAATTAAGCTCCTTTCTTCATCTTTCTTCAATTTATTTACAATATATAAATGTACAAATCAATAACCCAATTGGATATTAGCTCAAAACTAACTATACTACAATATAATTTTTGAGTATAATAAACTTAAGAGAGGTGTTTATGAAGAAAACTTTAGTAAAATATCCGTTTTTAACACGAGATATAGAAATATATGAAAGAGAAAACGGGCATAAAATTGTTTTAGCTCACAAAGAAGGTGGAATGGTTAATATATCATCTTGGGTTAAAACCGGTTCTATCAATGAGAATGATAAAAATAACGGAATTTCTCATTTCTTAGAGCATTTAATGTTTAAAGGTACTCATAAACATAAGGCCGGAGAATTCGATAGAATTTTGGAAGCTCGTGGTGCAATAGTTAATGCAGCTACTTGGAAGGATTATACATTCTATTACGTAACACTTCCGAAGGGCGAAAATAATGAAAATCTTTATAAAGCAATAGAACTTCATTCGGATATGATGATAGATCCTGTTATTCCTGATTATGAAATGGGTGCTCCATTTGATGTTAACGATAATACCGTAACAGATAAAAGAGAAAGACACGTTGTTATAGAAGAAATTAGAATGCGCAAGGATCAGCCTTGGACAAAGGTTTATAATGCAACGAATAATGCAATGTATACTTCTCACCCATATAAAAGGGATGTTATTGGGACTCCTGAAATTATTTCTCAAGTTTCTCAAGAAGAAGTTATGAATTATTACAGGACATTTTATTCTCCTAAGAACGTAACAACAATAGTTGTAGGAGATTTTGACTCAGAAGATGTTCTAAACCGTATTGTCGAAGGTTTCAATTGGGGAGAAAGACCACAGCCGCCTGAGAGAAATATTAAACCGGATGAGCCTGTACAAGAAACAGTATATGTAGAAAATGAAGCTAATATAAATTCGTCATTTATGATGTTTGGATTTTTAGGAGCTCCTGCGAAAGATTTAAAAAATCTAATCGCTTTGGAAATGCTTGCTGTTATTTTAGGTGAAGGTGCAAGCTCAAGACTATACAATAATTTGATAGAAAACCAAGAAGAACATATCTTTAATGTTATTGATGCTGAAAACTATTCATTCCGTGATGGTTGCAATTTCTTTGTACAGGCTAATTTTAACCCTGAATACAAAGAAAAAGCCATTGAACTTGTAAAAGATGAAATTACAAAACTTAGTGAAAATATTACGGACAGAGAAATCAATAAGGCTAAGAAAAAATTAAAATCACGTTTTGCCTGCGAAGCCGAAACGGTTTCTGACATTGGAGAAGCAATCGGGTATTATATGACAGTGTGCGACGATTTAGCTTTGGCAGAGGATTATATGCCAATATGTGATAATATGACAAAAGAAGATTTACAAAATGCTGCGAAAAAATATCTTAACTTAAATCATGCTGTAATTTCTGTATTAAGTCCACAAAATAATTAAGCGTAACGGTTAATCTGTTTTTCCTTTATTATATTTTCATATTCTTTTGTTTGCTTATCGTTTTTTATAGCTCTGGAAAGACAGTTATAAATAAGGTAGGTGTCAATTGCTAAACCTATAATTAACCAACCCTTAGATTTATTTTTAATGGAGTCGATAACGTCATAAATTCCCCATCCTGCAAAAATTCCTGACATGATTTTATCTTGTTTAGAGGAACGTTTTCTTTCTTTTATGATTTCGTCAGCAGAAAGAATATTATCGCCATTTTTGTCTATATTATGGAAATCTCTACGCCAAAAACTTTTATCAATGCCGAGTTTTTTTGCTTCAGAAAGCGTCATTCCGGCATAATATCTATTTGTAGCATCAAATATGATAGGAGAATTATTCATCACAACACACCTTCTATTTTTTTAAGTCTGAAAAGTGAAAGTTATTGCTATTATGTAACAAAAAATTTACATAAATAATCTAAATGGCAATTTTATTAAAAAGAGTGACTTTATAAATATAAAGAAAGGATGTGTGTGTATGTCGATGATAAGTTCTGTATCTTCATTTAATGGCCTAAGTAAAATACCGTTTAGGTCCGCTCCCCAACAACCCCAAGTGCAACCAAAGGCTCCTGAAATTGCTTTTAGACAAGCTTTAAACGAGGATGTTGTAGAAATTGATAAACCCGAAGATTTAACCCCGCCAGAAATTGGTATGTTAAGAATAGGTACTGGCTTTTTAACAGATGAGCAAATCGCTCAAATTAATAAAACTAGAAAGTTACCTCCAAATGCAAAATTTGTACCAAATGCGGTAGGTCAATACAAAATTGTGAATAATTTTATAAATTTGACTACAGGAACTAGAACGCTGCCGGAAGGCTACGAAGTAAGGAAAAATTTGTTAGGACAAGCTGTTGTTCTGCCAAAAGATTCTGCAGGATTCTTTGTAAGATAAAAAAAACGCCTTTGCAAATAGCAAAGGCGTTTTTTTTGTAAAAATTTGTAAAAATTATCTCTTAGAGAATTGGAATCTCTTACGAGCTCTTTTTCTACCGTATTTTTTACGTTCTTTAACTCTAGCATCACGAGTTAACAAACCTTCTGAACGTAAAACATTTTTATATTCTTCATTAACTTTTAACAAAGCTCTTGAAATACCGTGTCTGATAGCAGCAGATTGAGCAACAATACCACCACCAACAGCTTTAACTCTAACATCATATTTATCCTGATTTTCAGTTAAAACTAATGGTCTATAGATCATCATTTCAACAGCTGGCATATTTCCGATATAATTAGCCAAAGTTTTGCCGTTAACGAAGATTCTACCTTTACCTTTTACTAATTTAACAACTGCAACAGCACATTTTCTGCGTCCTGTAGCCATAATTTCTTTAGATTCAGCCATTAGTTACCCCCTTTCGCAGAGCTAGTAGTATCAACTGCTTTGGAGGAGATATGTTTACCCCCCTCTTTTTCTAAAACAATTGGTTTTTGTGCTGCATGTGGGTGTTCAGGACCACAATATACTTTTAATTTAGTAAATTGTTGATCACCCAAAGTGTTGTGTTGCAACATTCCCTTAACAGCTTTTTCAATTAACTTAGTTGCATCTTTTTCGCGAACTTCTTTAACAGAAGCAGCCTTTAAACCTCCCGGATAACCGGTATGGTGATAATATATCTTATCAGTTTCTTTATTTCCTGAAACTACAACCTTTTCAGCGTTGATAACGATAACAAAATCTCCTGTATCAACATTTGGTGTATATTCAGGTTTATTTTTACCTCTTAAAATGTTTGCAACTCTAACAGCTAAACGACCAAGAATTTCGCCTTCTGCATCGATTACATACCATTTTCTTTCAACTTCAAGAGGTTTTGCTGAATATGTTTTCATATTATAATTCCTTCTTTTAGCTTTTACTAATAACTTACTTTCATAAGTGTAAGCCCGTTTGGACTTACTGTTTGTCCTGCCTTGCGGCGGTCCTTTGCCTCCAAAACTTCTTTCATGTGTTCCACAGGCAAATGATGTCCTTCTATTTCTAAAAGGGTACCGACTATTGTTCTTACCATATTATAAAGAAATCTATTTCCTTCTAAATGTATAAAAACTCTATCACCTAGTTTTTCAACTTCAGCTCTAGTTATAAAACAAACTTTGCTTGGGTTTAGCGTTCCGGAACTTTTAAAACTTGAAAAATCGTGTTCTCCCAATAGAAAATTCAAAGCAGATTGCATCCGCTCAATATTCAATTCGTATTTAACTCTTAAGATATCACCATCAAAAGCTTGTTTAAAACGCCTGTTGATTAATTCATATCTGTAATATCTTGTCTTTGCAGACTTTTGAGCGTGAAACGAACTTGGGACAACCCTCAAATTATTAACTGATATATCATCAGAAAGGATTTCGTTCATTTGATAGATAAATTTTGAAGCAACAATTTCTTTATCATAATCAAAGTGAACGACCTGTCCTAATGAATTTACGCCTTTATCAGTTCTTCCGGAGAAGATTGTTTTAATCGGTCTATTATTTATTTGAGTCTTAGACTCTAACAATGTACAAAGTACTTTCTCCAATTCGCCCTGTATAGTCGGTTTGTCTATTTCTTTGCCATCCTCAAATTGAATTTGGCTGCCGTAATAATTCTTACCTATATACTGAACGTCAAGAGCATAGCGCATTAATTATACCAATTGGATTAATGCCATTTCAGAAGCATCTCCTCTGCGTGGAGGTAATCTGAAAATTCTTGTATATCCGCCCTGTCTTGAAGAATATTTAACACCGATGATGCTAAATAATTTCCTTAAAACAGTTTGTTTTGCTAATTTTTTGCCTTCTTGCGGAGCATCAAATACTTCTCCGGTGGTTGTATCAATTAACTGACCGATTTCTTTGTCATAAATATACTTTCCGGCTAGTCTTCTTGAATTCAAATCACCTTTTTTTGCCATAGTGATAACGTTTTCAGCGTATGGTTGAAGAGCTTTTGCTCTTGCCATAGTTGTTTTAATTTCACCGTGAACAAAAAGTTCAGTAGCTAATGAACGCAACAAAGCCTTTCTTTGGTCTTGTGCTTTACCAAGCGTATTCTTTTTTGTTTGGTGTCTCATTTTTGTTTTTCCTTATATATAATTTACTATTTTTCTTATTCTTCTGTACTTTGTACTGCAAAACCTTCTTCATCTACTTCAGGATTTGGAGCTAAGTCTAATCCAAAGTGATGTAATCTTTCGATTACTTCATCTGAAGATTTTTTACCAAAGTTTTTGATGTTTAACAAATCATGTTCTGATTTCTTTAACAATTCTGCCATAGAGTTAATGCTTGCTCTTTTTAAGCAATTGTAAGCTCTAACTGATAATTCCAATTCATCAATTGTAATTGAAGGTTCTTGTTCAGTTTCAGCTTTTGTTTCTTCAGGAGCAATTGTTTTTTCTTCAAGTTCTTTGTGAGTTGTCTTACCTGTAATTGAAGCAATTTGAACGAAATGATCAATTAGTAAGTCTGCTGCCTGAGTAAGAGCTGTTGTTACATCAACCGTACCATTTGACCAGATTTCAAGAGTTAATTTATCGAAATCGATGTTATCCCCTACACGAGTATTTTCAACTTCGTAACGAACTCTTTTTACCGGCATAAATGTTGCATCGATTGGCAACATATCAATAGGAGCTCCTGCTTTGGAATTTCTAGGAACATCATTTGCTACATAACCTTTACCTGTTTCTACAACGATGTCTGCGTGGAATGAACCACCATCTGCGATTGTACAAATAAGCCAATCAGGGTTTACAACCTTAACACCTGCAGGTAATTGGATATCGCTTGCTAATACAGGACCTGGTTTGTCAACATCTATTCTTAAATTTTGAGGTTCTTTTGAATCAGTCTTGATTGCTAAACCTTTTAAATTTAACATTACATCAATAACATCTTCCAATACACCAGGAATTGCAGTGTATTCGTGTGTGATACCTTCGATTCTGCAAGAAGTTACAGCAGTACCTTCTAAGCTTGAAAGTAATACACGTCTTAATGCGTTACCGATAGTTGTTCCAAAGCCTCTTTCTAATGGTTCTATAGTAAATTTACCATATTGTGAACCGTCAGAACTGGTCATTGTATTAACAGTTTTAATTTTTAATTCCATATTTTTCTCTCCTATCAGCCTATTTTGAATAGTACTCTATAACAAGTTGTTCTTTGAAATCAGGATCCATTTCTTCTCTTTGAGGTACTCTTTCGAAAGTAATCTTCAAATTGTCTTTGTCTACTGTAATCCAAGATGGAGCTAATGATAAATCGATAGCACTCATAACTGTCTTTAAGTATTCATTGCTTCTTGATTTTACAGTGATAACATCACCTGGTTTTACAATATATGATGGAATATCTACTTTCTTATCGTTTACCAGTACGTGACCGTGGTTAACGATTTGTCTTGTTTGCTTACGTGTTACACCAAAGCCTGCTCTGAATAGAATGTTATCTAATCTTGATTCAAGAATTTGTAACAAAATTGTACCTGTTACACCTTTCTTTCTTGCAGCTTCGTTGTAATATTTTGCAAATTGTTTTTCACTAACCAAATATGTTAATCTGATTTTTTGCTTTTCATTTAAGTGGATTGCATATTCAGAAAGTTTTTTTCTAACAGCACCGTGTTGACCTGAAGCTGTTTGTCTCATTGATGAAGTTAACTTTCTGTTTGATAAATCCTTTACACCGTAGTTACGAAATAACTTATTCGTCGGTCCTGAATATCTTGCCATTATTTTCTCCTTTTCTTCTGCAGGGCATCTATGGTTTACTTTTTGGCATAAAGCAAGCCCCTGCTGTTATCTGTTTTACTATTATACACGTCTCTTTTTAGGTGGACGGCATCCGTTGTGAGGAATTGGAGTTACATCTTTGATTAATGTGATTTCCAACCCTGCTGCTTGTATAGCTCTGATTGCTGTTTCACGACCAGAACCAGGTCCTTTGATATGTACTTCTACTTTCTTCATACCTTGGTCGATTGATTTCTTAGCAACTAATTCTGCTGCTGATTGTGCTGCAAATGGAGTTCCTTTTCTTGCTCCCTTGAATCCGGTTGCACCGGCTGTAGCCCAAGCAATAGCATTACCTTGTGTATCTGTAGAAGTTACTATTGTATTGTTGAAGGTTGATTGTATGTGTACAACACCTTGCAATACATTTTTCTTTTCTTTTTTCTTTGTAGTTTTTGGTCTTGCCATTTTCTTATTCCTTTATATTTTTATTATTTATATTTCAATCTCTTGTGCTATTTAGCTTATTTACTAAGCTTTTTTCTTTCCTGCAATAGGTCCTGTTTTCTTACCGCGTCTTGTTCTTGCGTTAGTTTTTGTTCTCTGACCTCTGCAAGGTAAACCTCTTTTGTGTCTCATTCCTCTGTAAGAGTTGATTTCTTGAAGACGCTTGATGTTCATTGTTACTTCACGTCTTAAGTCACCTTCAATATTGTATTCAGACAAAGCATTACGTAATTGCTTAATGTCATCATCTGTTAAATCGTCTGTTCTTAAATCCGGAGAAATACCGGTTACTTCAAGAATTTTCTTTGCTCTTGCTGGTCCTATTCCGTAAATGTAGGTAAGAGCAACTTCTAATCTTTTGTTACGAGGTAAGTCTACCCCAACTAATCTTGCCATGTTTTTCTTTCCTTTATAACTTTATTTCTACTAATTCTTTTTACTTTTGTGAAATCTGATACAAATTAACCTTGTCTTTGTTTGTGCTTAGGATTTTCACATATTACGGCTACTCTGCCTTTTCTTCTGATAACCTTGCATTTGTCACACATAGGTTTTACTGATGATCTTGTTTTCATTTTTCTTTCCTTTATATTTTCTACTTATCTCTTTTTTTTTCTATTTGAGTCTGAAGGTTATTCTTCCCTTTGTTAAATCGTAAGGCGTCATTTCTACCTTTACTCGGTCACCAGGTAATATTCTGATAAAGTTTTTTCTAATCTTACCTGATATGTGAGCCAAAATCTCATGCCCGTTCTCAAGTTTTACCCTGAACATTGCATTTGGCATGGATTCAAGAATCGTACCTTCTATTTCTATTACGTCTTTTGCCATTATTTTCCTCTATTTTTCGGCTGTCAATCGATGACACTATGTGCCATCTTATTTCTATAATATTTGCTAAAAATCTCAATGCAAGCAGTTTTATTATATTTTAACCTGATTTGTAAAGATTTATTACTGTTTGTTTTATTATTATACGGTTATATAGCCTGAAATCCGATATTACTTTTTTACCATTATTTCTCGTAATTCTCTTGAAAAATTTATTTCTAAAATGTTAAATATATAAAAAAACAATCAAATAAAACTTTCTGTATGTTTTGTTTGCGCATATTTCTTTCTTTCGTGGTACAATTGTCAAAGAATTTAACATATTGAAAGGGATTTTATTTATGCTAAGAGCCGGAATTGTAGGACTTCCAAATGTCGGAAAATCAACTTTATTTAATGCTTTGACTGCAACTAAAAATGCACAAAGTGCTAATTATCCGTTTTGTACGATTGAACCAAACGTGGGTGTGGTAGTCGTACCTGACGAAAGGTTACAGGTTTTATCTGATTTATGTAAATCAAAGGAAATAATCCCTACTGTGATTGAATTTGTTGATATTGCAGGTTTAGTTAAAGGTGCAAGTCAGGGTGAGGGGTTAGGAAACCAATTCTTGCATAACATTAGGGAAGTTGATGCTATAATTCAGGTGGTTAGATGCTTTGATGACGAAAACACTATTCATGTTGCTGGTAAAGTTGATCCTATCGCTGATATTGAGATTATTAATGCAGAGCTTGCACTTGCAGATTTGGCTTCTGTTGAAAGAAGAATGCAAAGAATTTCTAAACAAGCTAAGGGCGGTGATAAGGAAGCTGTTTTGGAAGAAGGTGCTTTAAAGAAACTTAATGAGCTTCTTCAAGCGGGTACGTTTATTAACTTGAAGGATCATTTTACTGAGGATGAAATTAATGTAATTAAGCCTTTAAATTTAATGTCTGTTAAGCCTGTGATTTATTGTGCTAATGTTTCAGAATTTGATTTAAAAGACGGAAATAATTATACAAAATTGGTTGAAGAATATGCTTCAAAACACGGAGCTCAGACTGTAATTATTTGTGCAAGAATTGAGGAGGAGTTGGTTGAACTCGGAGAAGAAGGCGCAAAAGAATACTTAGAAGAGCTTGGCGTTAAGGATAGCGGTATAAACAAGATGATTAAATCAGTTTATGAATTATTAAACCTCATAACATTCATTACGGCAGGAGAAAAAGAAGTTCACGCTTGGACTATTACAAGGGGAACTAAAGCACCTCAGGCTGCGGGGGTAATTCATACAGACTTCGAAAAAGGGTTTATAAGAGCAGAAGTTACAGGTTACGAAGACTTTGTATCTAACGGCTCCTATGCCGCTTGCAAAGATAAAGGGGTTACAAGATTAGAAGGAAAGGATTATGTTATGCAGGATGGGGATATTGTTCATTTCCGTTTTGCTGTATAGTTGAATGATGCACGTTTCTAAATCTGATAACAAGTCAATAAATTTTGGATGGAATAAAAAAACTCACTTGGAGATGACAAAGTTTGCTCTGAAAGATTCCAAGTTAGATGAGGTAACCAAAAATCAGTTAGCAAGATATTCTCAAATGCCTGATTTTGATCGCTTGGAGCTGGGGGAACATTGCAATACGCATTTTTATTTTCCTAATTCTAAGAAGAAAAGTTTTGGCAAAAATAGTGAAAAATTCAATGCTTTTAATCAGTTTAAAGAGCACGTTACTACGGCATTATTGAGCCGCGATAGCGATAATTTTATAAAACATGCCGGATATGCACTTCATTATCTTCAAGACATGTCTGTACCTTTTCATACTGAAAAAGGAGGGCTGGTTGGTAAGGTTTTAAAATATAGGCTGCATTCTGATTTTGAAAAAGACACGAAATATGGAGCGCAATCAAATATTAAAAAGTTAATGGAGAACTATAATTCAAAAACAATAAATTTTACGACTTTTCTTGATTTGTTTAAAAATACCGCAGAATTTTCTCAAAAACCGCATTTAAGAATATCAAGATATAATAAAGAAAAGTGGTATTCAATTCAGCAAGAATGCTTTGATATGGGGGTGAATACCACGAGGGAGTTTTTTGAGAAATTATTATCATTAAAAAATAACCGTCTTTAACCGATTTTTGCGGTGTTAATTACCCAACCGTCCGAGCGGAAATGTGCATAATTGTTTTTGCCGCGGTATTTTTCGCTTTTGGGACTTGTTTTTAGCCAATTTTCCAAAATTTTTACGGCTTTATCCATCAATTCATATCCATATTTTTCCAAAAGTGAATCATATTGTTTTGGTGTAAGAATTACCAACTCTGTTTCAGGCAAAGAAATTTTTATTTGTGCGTTATAAATAGGTCTTCCGCCCTTTTTCCCGTTTTCTATACTAGAACTTCCACTCATAATAAATCCTTTCTTCTTCTTCTTATCAATTAACACTCAGGAGCACCTAATTTTCTTACAAGTTCGATTACGGTTTCTTTCATTTTGCATTTGTATGGTGCGCTTGCAAAGTAGATTTTGTAAATATTACATTTTGAGCACCTGCAACCGAGTTTGTAACAATCTATTGCCGTAGGAGTCCATATTTTTGACATTGTTTCACTGCATGATACATTGTATCTGTATTTCATTTTATAAACCTCTTCACACCAAATTAACATAACTTTAGCTTCTTATTAAAACGTTGACAGATATAAAAATATATGATTAAATATCAATTGATAGTTTACATTTTGTATTTATTGTAAGATGATATGATACAAATGTCAAGTATTATTTTAATTTTTTGGTGGAACGATGAAGTTAGATGAATTAATTTCGATAATATCGAGTCAAACAGGGGAAGTTATTAATCAATCATTATTGGCTGAGAGTTTAGGTATTACAAGGCAGACGATCAGCAATAGGATTAAAAATGAAAGTGAAGTAACTGTTAGCGAGTTAAAAAGAGTTGAAGATTTTTTTAAGATAAATATATTCAATTCATTGCCGGATATAGCTTATATTGATTATTATACAGATGTGTTTGCGAGCTGCGGGGCAGGTAGTATAGTTTTTTCAAGCGAAAAGACAAAGTTACCTATACCTGTGTCAATGATTAGCGGTTATTCTAAAAGTAAATTGTATTCTATGATAAATGCTTCAGGTAATAGTATGGCTCCTACCATAGACAGCGGAGATAAACTTATAGTTGAACATTGGAATGGAAATCAGATTCAGGATAATAAAATTTACGTTTTTTGTTATAACAGTGAATTTTTTGTAAAACGGTTATGTAAGAATTTGGATGAGATAATTATAAAGTCTGATAATCCTGAGTACAGAGTAAGAACCATTAGCGGGAAGGCTATTTCTGATTTGATTTTGATAGGGAAAATTGTAGCTACAGTTAAGCAATTGGATTGAATTGACTTTATGTAGATTTTGAAGTTAAATACAGCTATGAAGATAATTATTTTTGGTGCAAATGAATTAAGCTCGATGATTGCTACTGAGCTTTACACATCAAATGATATTACCGTAATTGATGATGAGCATAATAAGGGTGATGTTTTTAATAAACTTGATGTGGGTTTTATTGCCGGAAATGCTTCAAATATAGAGATATTAAAACAGGCTTCAATAAAGAATGCAGATGTTTTTATTGCTTGCACTTCTTCTGATGAATTGAACATAGTAGCTTGTCTTACTGCAAAGAGGATAAGTACGGTTAAAACAATATGTTTTGTAAGAAAAGAGGAGTATAAGTATTCTTTGGGTTTGGCGAAAGATGCTGAATATAATTGCGATTTTTATATAGATAACGTAATTTGGCCGGAAGAGCTTTTGACTCAGGAAATTTTTAGGATTATAACAGTCGCTAAAGCCCTTGATGTAGAGCATTTTGCTGATGGCAGAGCAAGGCTTCTTGAGTACAAAATTGCTGATAAATCAATTTTGGTTAATCAGATGGTAAAAAATTGCAGTTTCCCAAAAGATACTTTGATTGTCGGAATTACTCGTGATGGAGAATTGTTTATCCCAAGCGGTGAAACAGTTTTCCATAAGGATGATAAAGTTATATTTATGGGGTTATCAAACTCTTTGGATATTTTGGCGGGAAAATTTTTCCACGAGAAGGAGTTTGTCAAAAAAGTCGCTATTATTGGCGGTGGAAGTGTCGGCTTAAAGCTTGCAAAAAGTTTAGAGGATTTGAAATTAAATCTTAAAATAATTGAAAAAGATCCTGAAAGATGTGAGTATTTATCTCAGGTTTTGAATAATACTTTAATAATTAACGGTGATGGAACAGATTTAGAGCTTTTAAATGAGGAAGATGTGGCTCAGTCTGATGTTGTTGTAAGTGTTACAAATAACGATGAAAAGAATCTTTTGTGTTCTCTTTTAGTCAAACACATGGGGGCAGGAAGAGTAATTTCTCGAGTTTCAAAGGGGACGAATGTAGAGTTGTTTGAACGCGTTGGTATTGATATTGCAATATCTTCGAGAACGGCTGCTCTTAATGAAATTAAAAACAGCATAAAAGAAACTAATATCGGAATATTGGCGACCGTTGAGCAGGGTAAGGGCGAAGTTTTGGTTATTGAAATCCCTGAAAATTACCCGACGAAGAAAATTATGGAAATGAAACTGCCAGCAAAGGCTATTGTGGGAATTATTCAGAGAAGAAAAAGAATTATTATTCCAAACGGTGCGACTCAAGTTATGAGTGGTGATAACTTGATAATCTTTACGACAAGTGAAAATGCAAAAGTTATAAGAGAATTTTTTGAGGAAATCGAATGAGATTAACTTATCTGGCATATTCATTTAGTCTTACAATTATGTATTTTAGTTTTGTCTTGCTTCTGCCGATTTTGGTTGCAATATATTATCACGAAACAGCTGCAATATTTCCGTTTCTTCTTACCGGCGCATTTGCCTTAATGATTGCAGTTACAATAAGAAAATTAGTAAAGGGAATTGCAAAAATTAAATCTATAAATGATATAAAAAAATCAGAAGGGTTATGTGTTGTAACTTTTTCTTGGATTTTTGCAATAATTTTGGCATCAATTCCCTATATCTTTTTCGGGATAAAACCAATAGATGCAATATTTGAAGCAACATCAGGAATTACGGCAACAGGATCTACTGTGTTTACTCATTTTAATTACCCAAATACGCTGTTTTTCTGGCGCTCCTTCACACAATGGCTTGGTGGTATGGGAATTATCGTGTTATTTATAGCGATTTTACCTCAGTTTGCAATCGCAGGGCGCCAAATGTTTTTTGCAGAGGCTCCAGGACCTACAGAAGATAAATTTACTCCGAGAATAAAGAGTACCGCGGCTGCTTTATGGAAGGTTTATGCTGGGCTAACGCTTTTGGATATTGTACTATTAAAATTTAACGGAATGGGTTTGTTTTATTCAGTATGTTATGCCTTTTCATCTGTTTCTGGTGGCGGATTATCTCCTTCAAGCGATAGTATGATCGGTTATTCTTTTCCGCTATTATGGATTACAACGTTTTTTATGTTTTTTGCAGGTACCAGCTTTAATTTACAATACAAAGCTTGGATAAGATTAAATCCTTTGGTCTTATTCAGAAATGAAGAATTTCGAGCTTATTTTAATGTGATTCTCTTTATAGGTATACTTTTAAGTATTTCTCTGTTTGTTAATATGAATTATGATATTCCAAATAGCATAACTCACGCATTTTTTAATATATCAGCTTTGGTTTCCTCTACAGGATATTGCAGTGTTGATTACGTAAAATGGGATTATACAAGCAAATTGCTTCTCTTTGCCGTAATGCTTTTCGGAAGTTGCGCAAGTTCAGCCGGCGGTGGTTTGAAAGTCATCAGATGGTTGTTAATTTTTAAAATTATGAAAACAGAAATGATAAAAATATTACATCCAAAAGCAGTTTGCAATATTAAAATCGGAAGTTATTCTGTTTCAAAAGAGATTTTGGATCAAATATTGATGTTTGTGGCGTTTTATTTTGCAATATTAGTTCTGTCAGCCTTTGCGATAGCTATTATTGAGCAAAGTACAACTATAGGTTTAACAGGAGCTGTAAGTGCAATCGGAAATATTGGTCCGGGTTTTGGTAAAATAGGTCCTTTAGGAACTTTTGAGCCGCTTCATTGGTTTACAAAATTAATTTTGATTTTTGATATGCTAATCGGCAGGCTTGAGTTAATCCCGGTACTGGTTTTATTCCAAAAAGATTTTTGGGTATTGAAAAAGTAATTACCACGGACGTCGGTATAAAGGACCTTTATAAATTTTGCCGTCTATTTCAAAGTTAACGGGTGCAATTGTTCGTTTTTCGTTGGTAAATTTTCTGAGATTTCCTGAAATATCATAAAAATACAACTCTTTTCCTGGAACTTTATTTCCTAAAGCATCTTTTTCTATAGGGTCATCATTTAAGTCATAGGCTTCAAAAATATCTCCGTTTTTTTTGCAAGTTCCAAGCCGAAAGCCGTCTTTACTGTATATTTTTGCCGCTGCTGCAAAGGCTTCGGAACTTAGGAAAATAAGTAAAAATATTACTGCACAAATTTTTTTCATAATACTATTATAACGTTTTTGCTCGAAAAATGTTCGTTTTTGTGTTAAACTTAAGTATACGAGGTATAAGATATGTCAATAAGAAAAGTTGTAAGATATGGTGAAGAAAGTTTAAGACAGCCGTCAAAGGAAGTACATAAAGTTTCTCAAAAAATAAAGAATTTGGTGGCTGATTTATTAGATACAATGTATGCACAAAATGGAGTAGGGCTTGCAGCTCCTCAGATTGGCGAACATTATAGAGTTTTTGTAATTGATACTTCTACAGGTAATGAACCTTTAAACCCGCTTGTGTTTATTAATCCAAAATTTATTAAAAAATCAGGCGCTGTAATTAGTCACGAAGGTTGTTTGAGTTTTCCGGAAGCATTTACTGATGTAAGGCGATATTCTGATGTAATGATTAAGGCAATGGATCGAAACGGCCGTTCATTTGTTTTGGAGGCAAAAGACGGAAGTCTTCTTGCAAGAGCTATTCAGCATGAATTTGATCATTTGGACGGAGTTTTATTTATAGATCATGTAATAAACCGATTTGAAGCAGAAGAAGTTTTGAAGAAGTGTAATCTTCCAGATATACAGCTTGATAGAATTTTGGATGAGCCTGAACTTCAGGAAAAAATTGAAGTTTTGATGAAAGAAAAATTGGAAAAAGAAAAAAAAGAACAAGAAGAAAAAAAAGGAAAATTAGGTTGATAAGTTTAGTATTTTTCGGTACTCCAGATATTGGTTTAAAGTCTTTAGAACATTTTTACAATTCAAAAGATTTTGATGTCTTGGCAGTTGTAACTCAGCCGGATAAACCTTCCGGAAGAGGACAGAAACTTACGCCGAGTCCTATAAAACAATTTGCTCTGGAACATAATATCAAAATTTTTCAGCCAAAATCTATAAGAAAGGAACCGGAAGTTATTGAAGCGTTGAAAGAATTAAAGCCTGACTTTTTCGTAACTTTTGCTTTCGGTCAGATTCTTTCTCAAGAAGTTCTTGATATTCCTAAGTATGAAACCATCAATTTGCACGTATCTTTGCTTCCGAAATACAGGGGAGCAAATCCTATACAGCGCGCGATAATTAATGGAGATAAAGAAACAGGGATTTGTACAATGATAACTGAGCTTGGTCTTGATTGCGGTGATATTTGTATGAAATTACCTATTGAAATAACCAAGGATATGAATTGTGTTGAATTGTTTGAAATCTGCGCTTCTTGTTCTCCTGAATTATTGGATAAGACGTTAAAAGGTATAAAAGACGGAAGCATAACTCCTACTCCGCAGTGTGAAGATGGCGTTTGCTTTGCTGATAAGTTGAAAAAAGAAGAGTGTAAAATTGATTGGACAAAATCAGCGGAAGAAATTCATAACTTGGTAAGGGGTGTTTATAAGTGTCCTGGAGCTTTTTTTGAATATAAGGGTAAAATTATAAAAGTTTTGGAAACGGAAGTTGTAAACGCTTGTGCTGACGGAAATTTTGGAGATTTTGTCAATATTTCAAAATCAGGAATTGATGTTAAAACTGGTGATGGCCTTTTACGCTTGATTAAAGTAAAGCCTGAAGGCAAAGGTGAAATGTTGGCAAGAGATTGGGCTAACGGGATAAAAAATAACTAGGATTTTACCAGGATATTATCTAAAATTTTGAAAACATCTTTTAATTTATCAATCAGAACCAATTCACCTCTGAGTTTTGAAGCTCCGGTAAAGTTATTTACGTAATAAGGGTAAAATTTTCTACAGAATTTTACACCCACATCTTCTCCACGAAGTTCTACTTCTTTTAGAAGATGTTTTTTCAGAATTTCAATTTTTTCTTCTAAAGTTGGTGGTGGTATGTATTCACCCTTGTTGATGTATCTTTCAACTCTATAAAGTAAAGAAGGGTCTCCCAAAGCACCTCTCCCTATTGCAACACCGTCCGCTTGAGATTTTTCAAGGCATTCTGCGGCTGTTTCAGGAGAAACAATGTCACCGTTTGCAAAGACTGGAATATCAACATTTCGTTTTAACTCTGCAATTCTTTCCCAATCAGCTTTTCCGCCATACATTTGGGAGCGGGTTCTGCCGTGTATAGTAATAAAATTTGCGCCAGCTTCTTGCATTCTTTGCCCGTATTCAACAAAATTTAATTCATCAAATGTATAACCAAGTCTGAATTTGACGCTCAGTGGAATTGAAATTTGAGAAGATACTGTTTTAACAATTTCTTCTGCTAAATCAGGATGTCGCATAAGAGCGCACCCGTCAGTACCTTTTACGACTTTATTTACAGGGCATCCCATGTTAATATCAATCATATCGGCGTATTTTTCTAAGTATTTAGCGCAATCTGCAATCATTTGTGGTTTATGCCCGCTGAGTTGATATGAAATCGGTGAATGATCTTCGCCTCTTGCGGTAATATTATTGTCCTTAACTTGCGTTAAAGCTTCTGAGCTTATCATCTCCGTCGTTAAAAGGCAAGTCTTGGAATATTCTCTAACAAGGCTTCTTAGTACATAGTCAGTAATTCCTGCCATAGGAGCAAGTGAAACTCTGCTTGATATAAGAGATTTAACTGTTTTTTGTTTGTTTGGCATTACCCTACGTTCCAACCCTCTCCCTCAAGGGGCGAAGGAGTTTTTTACCCCCCTGCATAAGGTCTTAATTCCTCTAATCTGCTTTTTGCATATTTTAAATATTCATCATCCGTTGTATAGGATGAAATAAATTTTTGATAATATTTAAAAGCTTCTTTGTAATTACTTAAAGTATCATAATCTACTGCAACCATGTAATTTGCGATAGGAAATTCGTTTGAATATTTTAATACATTCAAGTAATCGTTAATTGCAAGTTTCGGCTGCTTTTGCTCATCATAAATAAGTCCTCTGTAGTAATAAGCATAAGCATTATTAGCTTCTTTTTTCAAAACCTCATTGAATTTTAAAAGCGCATTTTGATAATTATTTTGCTCATACAGTTCAATACCCTCATTCAAAACAGATACAGAGCCGTTTTGGGTTACGTAAGCAAGAAGTTCTTTCGCTTCAGATTGAGGATTTTTAGAAATTGCTTTTTTTAAGTAATTTTCCGCAAGAGCCCAATTTTGTTGTTCTGAGTATAAGTACCCGATATAATACGGAATTTCTGCATTATTAGGGTTAATTTGTTCCGCCTTTTTATAATACTCAATTGCGCTGTTATAATCTTCCAAAGCCTGATATGATGCTGCAACTCCAAGCATAGAATCTTCTGTTGCAGGATTTATTGCCAAATATTGCTGAATGGCTTTTTTGTAGTCTTTGTTTTCATAACTCTGTGATGCTTCGGCAAGTTTAGAGTTAGAAGAATCACTTTGTACGTTCTGTAAAGTCTTTAATACAAGATTATTTGCCGGAAATTTAGATTTTGCAGTGTTTAAAGTGTTGATTGCGTTATTATAATCATTTTTAGCAGCGTAACATATTGCCAAATTAACGTAAGCATCAACTTTTGTTGAATCTTTTTCTATAACAGCTTTGTATCCCTCTATTGCATCATCCAATTTATTCTCTTGGTGAAGCTTGTATACATAGTTGTATAAATCATTTACGTTGCCGCTTTTTTGCATAAAGGCGATGTATTCAGCCGGTGTCAATGTATCTTTCATAACGTCGCCGATTTCAGCCTTTGCTCCGGCATTATTAGGATCTATTGATAAAATTTTCTTGTACAAATCAAGCGCAGTTTTGTTATCGCCCATTTCCTTATATACTTGAGCTTTGTATAGCAAAGCCTGAGTGTTATTAGGATACAAAGTTAAAACAGAGTCATAAGATTGTATTGCTTTTTGATACTCTTTTCTTTGTTGGAATAATGTTCCCACATTCAATCTTGTTGTTACATTGGATGGGTTAATTTTTTCAGCTTTGCCATAATAACTCAATGCGGTTTCAAAATCTCCCTGAGCTTGCTTAATAGCTCCGAGATTTGCATTTAATTCAGCGTCTGATGGTGTAACTGCAAGTTTTTTTAGATAAATTCTTTCAAGAGCGTACAAAATTTCCATATCACCCTTAGAATTTGCTAAAGCTTCATTATATTGAACAACAGCTTCATCATATCGTCCAAGTTTATCAAGAGTTCTGGCATATTTCATCCTGAGAAGTCCGTCAGTTGGCTTTAAATCCAATGCAGTTTTGTAGTAATCCGCAGATCTGGGCTCATTTCCCAATAATTTTAACAAATCTGCAACTTGTTCGTTAGCACTGCCTGCAAGCTTCTCATTCTCAGTAGCTTTAAAAAATTCATAAGCAGCAGCCGATAAATTACCGACAGCTCTCAATTCTTCCGCTTTTTTATAACGTGAACCGGAGGTCGTATCATAACTAATTACTTTTAAACATTGATTTAAGTTTTCGTTAGCTGAAGTTATCATAGCTGCAGAATTCTGAACCATTTGATCTTTGTTCGGATAAATTCTTAAGTAGAATAAAGCACTTCTAAAGTCATTTGCGGCTTTTTCATAATTCTTTTCTTGATTAGCGTAGTATGTGGCTCGTGCAAGATAAGAATTTATAAGTCCGATTCTTGCCGAATTGTCAAGATAATTTATCCTCAAAGCTTTTCTAAATTCAACAATCGCTGATGAATATTGGTTTTGCATTAAGTAATTCTGAGCTGCATCATAATGCTGAGCAAATGCTCCCGGATTTGCCCCAATAACTTGAGGTGTACATAAAACTGTACAAATAGCTAAACAACAAACTGTCCCTAATAATTTTCTCTTCATAATAACATATTACTATAATAAATTTTTAATGTGAATAAGCGAACACGGTAATGATACATTTTGTCAAATTGTAAATTTTTGTAAAAATTTTTGTCCATGAGATATCATGAATTTGAAATTTATAGTAGCATGCCATGTATCAACTATCCCCAAATCTCCTCCCAAAATTATTAGAGAAAACTTACACTGACTCAGAATATTTATGAGTCAGTTTTTATTATGCATGCAACTATAAATAAATTACATTATCCTAGAAGCTCTGTTAGGATAGTTGCGTTTTCTTCAGCTTTTAGATTATTAGAAATTTTATTACGTTTAATATAAACTCTTAAAGCTTCTCTTATAAGCTCGCTTCTTGTTCTTTGTTCGGATGTGGCAACACTGTCTACCTTGTTTAAAAAATCGTTAGACATTGATATAAGTACTCTTGCCATATTGCCTCCTTTTTAGTTGCGCGGGTTGATTTTGCGATTAAACCACTTTCCCTAACGTTGATACTTAATTATATCATACAAATAATTTATTACAAGAGTATATCAGTTTTATATTTATAAAACTTTAGAACTTTTAACAAAACTTTACAAAAAGGCAATTATTTGAAACTGATTGACTTTATATATGTAAGAGTAAAAATGACGAGGATAAATCAAATGTTTCCATTTCATTATTCATCATTAAATTATGATTTAGCAACGAGTGATCAGTTTGCTTCTCATAGAATTTTTTTGAATCAATTGAATCAAAAATCTATTGCTAATTCAATGATGTATATGACACCAACTTTTGATTTTTCAATAGGTTATGAATATCCTGCATTTACTACATTTGGTAATAACTTGTTAAATCCAGAGTTAGCAATACAGCAGGCAATGCAATCCTTCCAGAATGGAAATTGGATGAACGGTATGGGTGGAATGACCGGAGGAATGGGTTTTCCATCTTTCAACGGTTTTGGAAATAATTGGCCGAACAACTGGACTTTCCCTTGGTCAGGAAATAATACTGGTTCAGCTTCCGGTGGTAATAGTGAATATAATGCTTTAAGGGCATTGATTCAGAAGTATAAAGATATTGGTACAAAAAATAATTCTATAAGTCCAACATTATTGGATAAAATTAATAATGCATTGAATAAATCTGGAAAACAGGAAGAAAAATTACAAGCATTAAAAGATTTGTATAATGATCTTAATAAAGACAAATTAGAAAAAGCTTTATTAGAATTGCCTGAGTATAAAAATGTCTTGAAAACAGCCGGATATAAATTTAACGGAACAAACAAGGATGAAGATACAGCACTTAAAAAAGATATTAATACTTTAGAACAAGATCTAAAAAATAAAAAAGGAGATCAATTAAAGAATTTCACAGTAAGTGATGATAATCCTGATATTTTAAGACAAATTAGTTATTGGAACGATACTCATAAGACAGATGCAGATAGAGGAATTATCCGTATGGTAGCTAATCACTTGCCAAGCGAAGAAAGTGAATTAACACTTCTGAAAGATGGTGTTAACAACATTGCAATGTCTTTGATAAATAAAGTTGAAGATTTCAAGGCTGAAATGAGCGGTGATTTCTCAAAACTTGATGCTGCAAAAGAGAATGTATCAAAAGCTTTAACAACAGCAAGTAAGAAATTTAATAAAGAGAATTTATTAAAACTTGCAAAAGAAACAGATACATTGTATGCAATGTTGAGAATTATGGAAGCTGAAAAGATTAAAAATACAATAAAGACAAAATACAGCTTCTTGAATAACATTTCATCAACAGATAAAGATATTGCAGATGATAAAGTAGTAGTTGAAGATACAAAAGCTGATTTGAGAGCAGAAGGAATTAAGACAATACCTTCAACAGATGTTATTCCTGAAGAAAAGGTCGAAGAATATACAGATATCGATGAAAGATGTGAAACAGCAGAAGAAAAAGTTGAAGAATTGGTAAAAGAAGAAAAACTCAAAGCTACAGAAAAAGAAGGTGTTTACAAATCAGCCTCTAGTTCTTCAGCAGAACCTGCAAAGTTTTATAGAGTAAAAGATGATCAGTTGGTAGAATTGAAGAATGTAAAAGCTATTGATAAGTCAGGCAATTGTACAATGAAAGACGGTAGCAAAAAAGCTCTTAAAGATGTTCAAACAGTAGAAACAACAGCGCAAGATGTTGTAGATTATAATAATACGCTTAATCAGATTGAAACCCTGAAAAAAGATGGTGAAATTAATGTTGCAAATACTTCTAAAATGCAATTACCAGCAGGTGAAAAATTGTACTATTCAAAGGGATTGAAGGCAAATGGTAAACATCAATACTTTATGATTCGTGGAAATAAACTAATGGAAATTGATTGTGAGTCTGTTTCAAAGAATGGCTGGATTGATTTTGCAGATGGTACAAAGAAACATATAAAAGATGTTACAGATAGTGATTTCGTTGAAGTTACTTATGTAAAAACAACTGATGAATCAAAAAATACTAGTGATACAACAACCTCTGTAACAACCAAAGGTGATCCGGCTGATATAGTAGTAGAAGATGAAATATTTGACAAGGAATACGAACCATTAGGAATGTCTCAAAATGATGTGGATAATGCAGATAAGATTGCTGATAATTTAATGGGTAATACAACTGATGAGGAATGGTATGAAGCTAAAACATTAATATTAAGAGAAGTAAACGCTGATAATGTTCATACAATAATAAGTAGGTATGCTTCACATGAAGGTGCTGGAACTGATAATATTCTTGAACAAATTGCTACAGAACAACAATGCCCAGATGATAGATGGGGTTGGTGGAAAGACTTCTGTGGTGAATGGGGAGAAGATAGACGTAGCTCTAAAGAAAGAAAAGACTTAATCAATCATATTATAAAAGCTGTACTTGATCACTGTAAAAAGTATGGTGTTAAAAATGAATATGCATACAAACAATTAGAAGAAAAATATAATAATGGTACAGGAATAACGGAAGATGATATTGACAACAAAGCAGAAACTACGATTAGAAAGTTAGATCAATATATTTTGTCACTGGTAAAGAGGACTGTAAATGTAGACGAAACATCCAGTGAAGAAGATGAATAATTAGATGTAAGTATGGAAAAAATAAAAGCGGAATATATTTATATTCCGCTTTTATTTTTAGTTTTGACACATAATTTTTTCTAAATCATCAACTGCTTTTTCAACTTTATCGTTAACAACCGTATAATCAAATTTTTTAGAATTTTCGATTTCGAGTTTTATAGAAGCAAGTCTTTTTTGAATAGCTTCTTCTGTTTCTGTATGTCTGCCCCTCAAGCGTGCTTCCAATTCCTCAACAGAAGGCGGTGCTATAAAAATTAATACAGCATCCGGCATGAGCCTTTTTACGTTTAAAGCTCCTTTTGTATCAATTTCCAGAATTAAATTATCTCCGTTTTTAAGACATTCCTCTACAAAACTTTTCTTCGTTCCATAGTGATTTCCTGAAAACTCAGCCCATTCTAAAAATTCTTCATCATCAATAAATTGTTTAAATTCTTCTTTTGATAAGAAAAAGTAATTAACCCCATGGACTTCTCCCTCTCTCATGCCTCTTGTTGTACAAGAAATAGAAAGTTTAAAATCGGGATGTTTTTTTAAAAATTCTTTAATAACAGTGCCTTTGCCGACCCCGGAGGAACCTGATATTACAAATAATTTGCTCATTCTACCTCCTGCAAACCCTTATGAACAACTGTTTCAAAAGTGTTTGTAAGTTTTGGTTGGTTATTGTAATTATTTTTACTATTTTCTTCTATATCGTTTTGGATTTCAGCAGTTTTGTTTTTTCTAAGGCTTGTAATTAAGCTTTCAGTAAGCTTAGGCATATCCATAGCTTCTGTACAAACCTCTATGTAGCACATTTTGTTCATAATTTGTGTAACTTTAAGTGCTTTGTCGAAATCATCTGCTGTAGTAACCTTTGTAGACCAAACATCCCCCTCGAAAACCCTTGCAAATTTTGAATAATTCATTTGCATAATATCGTTGAAGCAATCATCTGGTGAATTGGAAAGTACTCTTTCAACAGTGTATCCTTTGTTGTTAAGAACAATAATAACAGGTTTAACACCTCGTCTTAGCATATTTCCTATTTCCATTGCAGTAAGTTGATGAGAGCCTTCTCCTGTGACAAGAATAACTCTTGAATTAGGCTTTGCCATACAAACCCCAAGTGTAGCTGGTGTTGCCCAGCCGATAGAACCCCAAAGTGTTTGGGTTTGTAACTCTACATTGCTAGGTAATTTCATCGGAGCAATTCCTTGAGGTACAATACCTGTTTCAGCAAGAACTATATCATTTTCTTTTATGAACTCTTGCAATCTCGGATAAATATATTCAGATGTTAAAGCTTTTGGAGAAGCTTCTTTGTGTTCATAGCCTATTTGAGGCTTATCAGAAATTGTCATGTTTTTAGAATCTACAAGTTTGGTAACGGAGTCCAAAACGTCGCTCATCTTAACATTATTGAACCTTTGACCATCAACATAAGTATAAGTGCCGTAAATGGCTATGTGGTTATTAATTTTGTAAGGCAGGTGAAAACCAAAAGCATTTAAATCCGTGTAAACAGGGCCAACCGCTATAAGACAGTCAGTTTCTTGTACATATTTTCCAGCGATAGGGTTTGCGAAATTTGCATAATACCCGCCCAAATATAAATCATAATCCATGTCTATTAGATTTGTTCCCATAAGGAAATTTGTTACAGGAATTCTTGTTTTTTCTACAAACTCTTTGTATTCGATTCTGGCATCAAATCTTTTTACGAGTAAATCTCCTAAAATAACAGGATTTTTTGAGTTGTTAATTTTAGCAACAATTTTGTTGGTTACCAGTTTTAGAACTTCTTCATCACTAGACCAATCATAAGAAACTTCTTTGTCAGAAATTTCCATAAGCGCAATATCCAAAGGAATTGCAATATATACAGGTTTCTTTTCTTTAACAAAAGTTTTTAAAACCCTGTCAATTTCGATTTTGGCATTATCTCTGGTTAAGTAAGCACAAGCAGCTGTAAGAGGTTTATGTGCCTCATAGCAGGCATAATAGTTAACGTCTTGAAAATTGTGATGAACCATTGTTTTGTTTTCAATAGTTTTTGTAGCCGGAACTCCTACGATGCTAATTACCGGAACGTTTTCAGCATTGCTTCCTGCAATAGCATTTATAGCACTAAGTTCTCCAACACCGTAAGTTGTAATAACTGCGCCGTATCCTCTCATTCTTGCGTAACCGTCCGCAGCGTATCCTGCATTAAGTTCATTTGTGCAGCCTATCCAATGAGTATTGGGATTTTTTTCTACTGCGTATAAAATGTTAAAATTATAATCTCCCGGCAGTCCAAAGAAATCATTGATACCGAGTTCTTCAAGCTTTTTGACTAAATATTCGGCTGTGTTCATTCTCTTCCCTCTCAATAATTGTGTTTATAATATCACAGTAAAATTTGCATTTCCAGTAAAATTTTTGTTAAGATTATGTTTGAATTATAATCGTGAATTATAGCGGGTGGAGATTATGGATAAAGTATTATCAGATAAAATAAATATATTAAAGGCATTAGCAATAATTCTTGTGGTTTCTGGACATTTGGAATTTAGACTATTTAATATGTTCCCTCCATATTCGTTTCAGTTATCATTGTTCTTTTTTATATCAGGAATGCTTTTTAAAGATAAGTATTTAGATAATGTTGTAGAATTTATCAAGAGAAGAGTCAAGAGTTTATTAGTTTTGTATTTCATATATTCAGCTTTTTATTGCGTTGTTACAATTATTATAGCCAAGTTAACCGGCAAATTCTGGGGAATGGAATTAAGCTGGAAAAACTTTTTTATAACTCCGTTTCTTAACGGACATCAATTTGACTTGTCTTGTCCGATGTGGTTTGTGACACAGTTATTTATGACAATGATTACCTTCTTGTTTTTAGAAAGACAATTTCGGAATTTGAATATCTGGGTAAAAACTGCAATATATACATTAATGGGTTTTGCAGCTATTCCTTTGTCAAAACTATTTCCGCTAACACCTGTATTTTTAGTGATAATAAGAACAATGTTTTCTCTATTTTTTGTATATTTAGGACATCTGTATATAAGAAAAATTCACGGAAATTATAATATTTTTACCCCGAAAATTGCCGGAATAATATTTTGTATTCAAGCGATATTGTGGCATTTTAACAGAGATTTCGATCCTGAGCACGGAATAGGACTTAGTTATGTTCTTGTGTGGGCTCGTTTTGACAGTCAAATAATTGTCCCAGTGTTAACAAGTATTACGGGAATCTGGTTTTCCCTACTGTTTATAAATGTTACTTATAATTACTTGAAGGATATTAAATTTCTTAAGCTTGTGGGTGAAAATACTTATCACATAATGGCAAACCACCTTTTCGTAATGTATTTAATAACAGCTGTGATATTTAAAATCAATGGTATACCGATAAGTGAAAGAAATTCGCACGATATATATTGGATTTTTAACCCTGTTCAGAATACATATTTGTATTTCGTGCTAACAATGCTGATAACGACATACAGTGGGGAACTTCTCAAATTGATTAAAAAACGTATTCTGATAGTTAAGGATTTTTAAGTGCAAAACTAAAACTTAACGGGTTTACACGGGACAGTATATATGTTATTATATAATAGGGCTTGGTTTTGCTCCGCTGGAGTCATGTTTGTAAATAAGCAAGAGAATAAGTTACTAAAAACGAAAGGCAGATATCAAGATGAAGAATAATAACAAGCGTGCTTTTACCTTAGCAGAAATGCTCATAACTATGTGTATTGTGGGTGTTTTAGCGGTTATAGTGTTGCCGGTATTGAACAATGTTTTCCCTAATCAAGAAAAAATGATGTTTAAAAAAGCATACTATCTTACAGAAAAGGTGGTTTCAGAGTTAGTAAATGATGAAGATTTATATCCTGAAATAGAAAATGATCAGCAAAAACCTTATTTGGGCAATACTGTAGAAGTTACATACAAGGGTAATAAGTACTCCGGGGATACAAAATTCTGTGAATTGTTTGCTGCAAGAGTTAATACCGCATCTGACATAGATTGTAGCTCTCATTCTTTTTCAAATAATAGTGTAGCCTCAAGCTATACATTTAAAACATCAGACGGTATTGTTTGGGATTTGCCAATAAGTTCGTTTTCAAGTGAGACATCTCCTGCTGTTATTCAGATTGACGTAAATGGTGATAAGTTGCCAAATTGTACCAGCACGACTTTATCTGTTAAACCTGGTGGTACATTATCTGCACAACCGAGTGTTGGTGTTGGTGCTGGTGCTTATACGGGCTCTCAACAATACCAACAAGGCTATCAAACTCAATCTACCTCGACAAGATATAACGTCCAAGGTACAACTTCTACGACAGGAAGTTCAAGTTCTTCTACAAGCTCTTGTAGCGAGCCGGATAGATTTTATATAAGTGTTTATCAAGATGGTCGAATATTAGTAGAGGGTGCAAAGGAACAAGAATATTTATATGACACAAAAGTTTCAGATTAATACAAAAAAACAAGGATTTACATTAATAGAGCTGCTTTGTGCTCTCGCTATAATTGGAATTTGTACAGCATTATCAATAGCGATACTGAAGCCTGCTCAAAAATCTACACTTAAGTACTTGTATATAAGCGCTTACCAAGCTCTGGACAGAGCGTATTACAATTCTTATGTAAAGGGCTTTGACCCGTTTTCGACCTTGCCGGATGAGAATGGAAGAACCCCTGTTTTTACTGATACTCAAGATACAGGTGCGAAAACATTGTGTCAGGGGCTAACTTCTTTTATCAATACAACTACAAATGTGAAAACTAAAGATCAAGATTATAGCAGTACTTGTTCTGATACAAAGTTAACAAGTGAAATGGCTGATAACTTTGATAGTAGTAAAATTCAATTCACTGCAAATAACGGTATGAATTTTTATATAAGTAAAAAACTTTCGGTAGAAGATGAGTTAGAGTTTTATTTGGTATTTGTAGACGTGAATGGAGCACAACAACCAAACTCTATTGAATATACATATAATGATGAAGAAAAGACAGAAGATGCAAAAATAGAGCCTGATATCTTTGCGTTTGCAATTCTTGACACTGGAAGAATTTGTCCAATAGGAATTCCTGAATATGATTCAAATATATTAACTGCTCGTATGGCTTATTTTGATAGTGCAGGAGATGTTGCATATACAAAAAAATCAATGCCTTACTACCAAGCAAAGGGAGCTGCTTGGGGGTATTATAATGAAGGAACAGATGATTATATTTATAATTTAGATGAGCCATATAGTGTGAATGATATAATAAGACGTGCAATAAATCCAAATAGTAAAATTGTCAAAGACTTTCCTGTTTTAAGAGAAAAATCTCCTGTTGTTCTCTCAGCAGAAGCACCTTATAACTGTGCGGTACAGGATTTTGAATCTTGTTATATTTTCTTGGATACTTATATTCCGTAGTAATTTAAGTATTTCTAAAAAACTTTGTGTGGTGGAACTCCTCTTGGTTTTATTCAGTGCTCGGGAAATTAAGCTATCCGAACTAATTCCATTCCGTTGTGCCATTCGTCCGCAAATCCGCAGAACCAAATAAACTTTGCTTTGTTGGGGTTCTCTTCCTCTTACAAAAAAATACAGGAGCAAATCCTTATTTGCTCCTGTATTTTGGGTGTGGTGGGACTCGAACCCACGACCAATTGATTAAGAGAAATGTAAACCAAGGGGTAAAAGACTTATCAATATTGCAATACAGCGATTGATATTTTTCACCGTGTGTCATTTGTGTGCAAGTAAATTTAATAACAATATGAATAAAAAACTATAATAATTAATTATTTTCTAATTCTGTTAATGTAAAATCTGAACCTAAATTATCAGCCAGTTCACTTAATAATTGAACTGGAGATATTCCCAATCCTTCAGCAATTTTCCAAAATGTTGAGAGGTTTATATCCTTACAAACTCCATGCTCTGCTTCTCTCCATGTTGATTTAGACATAGAAGCTTCTGCTGAAATTGAGTAAATAGTTTTATTCTGATTTTGTCTATGCTTTTTAATAACCTCACCAAGAGTTTTTATTAGCTTTTCTCTATTATTTTCAACAAAATCTTGCATAATTTAATTTTAGTGTTAAATTGAGATTGCTAGATTGCTGTGGCAACCTAATAACGTAAGACTATTTTTTTTGATTATGAGAAAATACTTTAAATACTATTATATAATTTTACTATTCAGCTATTTAGGGGTAAATATTGTTCTTGCTTCAGAAAACAAATATCCTGCTCATCTATATAAAGAAGCCGTTTATCAACATAGTTGGTGCCGTGCAAGGAATGGTATTGAAGAGTATGAAAATAGTGACTTTACGAGAGTAGATTGCTTAACCTCTACACATGCCGTGGAATTTGACTTTGCTAAAAAATGGGCTGAAAGTATAGGACAAGCTTTGCATTACCAGTTAATGACAGGAAAAAGGGCTAAGGTAGTATTAATATTAGAGAATCCGGCTAGAGAAATGGTTTATTACTATCGTGTAAAACGGTTAGCGGAAATTTATAATTTTGACATTGAATACATGACCCCTTGTGACTTAACTTTTAAGTAATTATGGTTGTAATTTTTAAAACTTCTATGTTATTATAAAACCTGTAAGGAGTGTGTATTATGAAAATAGCAGGAGTTAATTATAGTACAAGTTTCAGACAGCCATCTTTTCAGGCTGTCAACCAGAAATATTTGAAATGGGCGGAAAAAGATTATAAAATAGTCAAAAATGTAAGCGGACATTTATTAGAATCTTTAACAGATGATGTAATATTATTTGGTGATATTTCTAAGCGTGATGCAATTGACACAATGAATGCCATTAGAAAGTTTGTTGATCAAGACAGTATGAAGGCATTTGAAAATAGATTAAAGGCTATAAAAAACTCTTAATCTATTAATTTAGATATATTATTTCCTGCGATAGCACCAAGTCCCATACCGACAAGTGAGCCAACTGGACCAAAGTATTTGGCACCAATTGCACCGCCATAACCTATACCAGCAATTGAGCTGGTTAAATTTATTGCAGATTTTGCTATAGCTTTTATTGCATTTTCGCCATCTGATATTTGTTTTATTAGATGTGCAGCTTCTAATCCTCCAAGGACAGCTGTGCCAATTTTTGTTGTTCTTGTCATTGCTCGGGCTGTTAATTCACCAAAAGAAGATTTTGATGTAAATTTATTTGCGTTTACATAAATGGGGTTTTGTTCTGTAGATGTAATATTTTTAATTGTTGTATCTAATAATTTTTCTTTAATATTAAATTTTTTTACAACAAAATCCTTCAATTTTGTATTCCATAATGTTGTATCATTTTTAAAAAGCCATTTTGCAAGTTTGGGGCAGGGGCTTGTCTTAGGGTTTACAAATTTATGTAAAAGTGTTCCTCTAAAAAATGAGAATGGGTGTTGTGCCACTTTATAATCATAAGATGGAGTAAATTTTTCACCGAGTGCAGAAGCTTTTATCTGTGCATAAGCTGATTTCATATCTCTCCAATCCTCCGGTGCGTTAAGGACTGCTAGTGCAACAAGCCCCGTCGCTGGAACAAAATCGGAGTGTTCAACTTTATCCGGCACTCTCTCTATACGCCTAAAAGTTGGTATTATATCAAAGATTGAAGGCAGTTTATTTTCTTTATCGACAGCATCTTTTACTACCTCATAATCCTGTCGGATTTGAGGTAGTTTATCTATTTGGTTTTGATACATGATTGGATTAACTGTGCACATTAAAATATAACCTTCAACACCTATATATATAAAGTTCTTATTTGTATAAAAATTGCTCTATTTTATTAAAGTGTAATATTTCTTAACAAATCTAACATTTTAAGTAACAAAATATTATAATCAATATAAAGCTAGTAGCAAAAAATATTTTGACGTACCTTAGTATAAATGTATCGAGAAAATCCTGTATCGTAATGGAAAGATTAATATGAATGTTATAAATTCTAATATTGCACATCAAAATTTAAAATTTAAAAAATTTCCTTATTATTCTAATTGTAATTTTAAGAAGCAGAATACACCGCAAGCAAAAGATGAATATACTACAGATAAAAACAAAAAAACAAACACAAAAACAAAAAATTTATGGAAATATATTGCGATAGGTTCTTTTATTTTAGCTCTTATAACTGATATAATTGTAGAGCGTAAAATTAGAATAGACGATAAAGCGAAAATCGAGACTTTAAAAAAAGAAAAGGAACTTGCAGATAAATTAATTAAAGATTTAGAAGAACAGTCAAAAAAGCTCGAAGAAGAAATAAAAAAGCAGAAAGAAGCAATTAAAAATATAAAAAAAGAAGGACAAGGAAATAACAACTCCAAACCACCTGGGATTGATGTTGAATCTACAAAAAATAGTAAATAAAAAGAGGTTTAAACCTCTTTTTATTATATGTGTTTTACGTATTCCATCTGCTGCTTGAATACCTTAATAGCATCAGACTTTATATCTGGCACTAAGGTTGCTAAAGTATCAGTACTTGTTAAAGATTTAATAAAATTTTTCAACTGTTTAACGCTGTATGCACCATTATTTCTATCGCTATCTAATTTTTGAATAAGTTTATTTATATCTATACTATCAATAAAATCTAAATTTATATATTTATGTATACAGCTAAGCATATCAGTGTTATCCATAGCTGGAATAGCAAATTTTACTCCAAATCGTCCGCTTCTTAGTAATATATCATCTAGCATTTCTGGAATAGCCGTTGTTGCAATGATGGTTGCATGAAAATCCTCTGATGCTGTATCAAGATAACTCTTTAAGGGCCCAAGTATACGAGAATCCTTAGGTGCAAATTTCTCAAAATCATTTATAACAATTAAAGTTCTACTCTGTCCATTTTCAAAACCTGCCTTTGCTTTAGTACTTGCCTCTTTTAATCTATTAAACCGTTCTATTTCACTCCCCTCTGTACTTATTTGAATAGAACGTACACCAAATTGACTTGCTAAAATATTAGCAAATTCTTTGTTGTTATCAATATCAGGTCCATATAATAGAATAGCATTTGGAATATTTATCGTTTTATTATTTTTCTCTAAAACTATCAAACGTCCAAATTTATTAATTAAATCTGCTTTGACTCCTGCGAATCCAGCTATTCTAGCAAAGCCATTAGATTTTGGAGTATTTATTTCTTTGTTGATAGAATCCGGTTTAATAATAGAACTATTTATATTATTTTTTACAGTCTCTTCTTTTGCTTGGTATTCTGATTCTATTACTTTTATTTTTTCTGAAAAATCTTTCTTCAATTGCTTTTGATATTCTTCATTTTGTAATAATAAATTCTCAGTTTCTGTTTTAAGGTTTTCAATAGTTTTCTTCTGTTCATCAATAGCAGTTTGTGCAGAATAATTTGCACTCTGGAGACTACTTTTTTGCGAACCAAGTTGGCTTAATGTTCGATGATAGTCTGATATGATTGATTTGTTATAACTTATCTGGCTTTTTATGTTAGACAGCTGTGAGCGTTTGGAAGATAAACTACTTGAATGATAATTATTTGCACTTCTTTCTGCTTGTTCTCGACTTTCCAACTCCGCTTCTTTGCGTGCAATTTGTCTTTCCAAATCTCTAATTTCACTACGCATTTGGTTTTCTACTATTTGTTCTGCTTTCCAGTAAGCTGAACTAAAAATGCTATTTCTATCTTCCATTCTGCGAACCCTATCATCATATTCACCTTTAAAAGATATTTGTTTTTTATTGTATATAGTATTTTGAAAATTTATTTTATTTATTAACATATCTTATTCCTTTATCTTTTTAGTATTTTTGCTAGTAAATCTTCTCCAAGATACTGATGTTTTGAAACAAATTCAACCAGGCTATCTCGCCCAAGTTTTTGATCCGTATAAAAAGTCTTTTCAGCTTTTACATTTGTAGCAAAATTACTAGTATTCATTATTTCTGAATATGGAACTTTTGATACTAATACCAATATATTATGGTACAGTTTTTCCGAATTTATAAGTAAATCTTTAAAGAATTTGCTATTTATTATTGAAGAAATAGACTGTTCTACATCACCTAATAAAGTAAAAGTTCGAGTTCCCGTTTCCTCATATTTTCTTGCTGCTAAAATAGATATTTTCTTTATTAGAGAAATCAATTGTTTTTCATCTTTTAAATTTACTGTATGAAGTTTTGCATAATTAGAATCGGTCTGTTTTACTAACCAAGAGAAGATTGGTTCTGGAATGTTCGTTTCATCTTCAATATAGATACTAGATGGAATCTCTGATGTATTGCCTTCCATTGACTGTATGATGGGATTTATCACCTTTTGAATTAATGAATTTTTTAAACCACCAATTGCACTTTTTACAGAATTTTCATGGCTATATTTTAATTTTTCAGATGTTGTTTGAAAATCAGCAGTCAATTTTTGCTGTAATTCATTATTAGATTGTCTTATTTTTTCTATTTCGTTTTTTTTATTGATTCCTAATTGTTTTATAGTTTTATTATTTTCTTCCGCTTTGTTTTGCAAACGATACCCTTCGGATTCTAAATCATAAATATCGTCCTCTTTGTTATCTACTTTGCGTTTTAATTTAGCAACTTTATTTTCACTTGCATCTAACTCATTTTCTGCACTTTCTATTTCATCATCTAATGACGAGGACATCCTATTAAAATCGTATTCATCTGACCATATACGTGAATTAACATTCGAAATTTGAGAATCAAGGCTTGAGAGTCGTTGCTCTTTACTATATTTTTCACTATCAAGATAGTGACCAAAAGTAATTTGTTTTGCTTTTATATTTCTATTATAAGAAATGCTATTTAGCTTATTTATTGCATTGATCTTCATTTTTTACCTACCTTACAACATTTTCACATATTTAATTTGTTCTAAAAATTTATCTAATGCTACTTTAGAAATATCAGCTCCCATTTTTTTTATATTTTCCATTATTTCTCTTTGGCTAATCTTACAACCTTTTTTTACAAAATCCTCAAATACAAAACTATTATTTGTATTTTCAGGTCCTACCTGACCTTCTACTAAACCTCGAATAATAGCTTTTATTTTTGCATTACTAAAAGCTGCTTCTGGTTGAACTTTAACAATTTCTTCTGCTAATTCTTCAAAATTAACACTTTCATCTGCAAAGTCCTTACCATAATATTTAAGAATTTCAATAACATTTTTTTTATCAGCAGGAGCTAAAGCTACTTTTACATTGAAACGCCCTGATCTTAGTAAAATATCATCAATTTTTTCCGGGAAATTAGTTGTAGCAAAAATTGTTGCATGATATTTCTGAGAAACATCGTCCATAAAAGACTTTAATACTGAAACAATTTTAGAATCTTTTGGAGCAAAATCATTAAATTCTTCTATTCTTATGATTGTTCTTTTACCATCTTTTTCAAAATTCTCTTGTGCTTTTTGAGCTGCAGCTTTTAAGTTTTTCCAATTTGTTGCTTCATCAATATCAAGTTCGATTTTTGTGTGATGACAATCTAACTGTTCCGCAAATGCTTTTGCAAATAAAGACTTACCATTACCTTTGGGGCCATAAAATAAAATGCCATTAGGGACATCAGCAGGTTGTCCACTTCTTTCGGCTATAATAGAGTTACCTATATGAGTTAATAACACATCTTTTTCTTTTTGATAGCCTGCAACACTGCCAAAACCTTTTTGGGAGTTTGTTTTGTGCATTTTTTCATACATTTCATACACAAATTGTGAGCGTTTTGCTCCTTCCGTTTTTTCTCTATATTTTTCTTCATATTCTTTGCGAAGCTCCTCTTTCATTTTTTCGACTTCTTCTTGCCAAGATTTATTATTTGTTTCACGTGCAGCTAATAGTTCTTTGAATAATTCGCTTTGTAATCTATTAGATTCCGCACTCATTGCCTGAACCTCTTTCATAATATTTGCAAAATTTTCAACTTGCTGCATTATTATTTGAGTTGTTTGTTCCGTTTTTTCATACATTTCCTTTTGCCATTGAATGTGCTGTTCTTGTGCCTGTTCTAAAGCTGCCATTCTAGCACTATTCTGTGCATTTAGTATACTTATCTGTTCAGTATAACGAGCTTGATCTGCAAGACGCTTTTTAGTTTCTTCATTTATTGTAGCTTGTCGTATCAACTCTTTATCCCGATTTAAATCTTCTGCCTCTATTTGTTTTTCAGCTTCTTGCCTTGCTTTAGACTTGCCACCAAAAATATGTTTATCAATAAAACCCATATTTTTAGTTAGGTCATTTGTTCTCTCCTTTACACGTCTTTCATGTTCTGAAATTCCAAAAGAAATTTGAATATTTGCATGGTATTTGGGATTGGTTCCTCTATTAATTTGTTGTAATGGAAACGTACTTACTGAATTGATTCTCATTATTATATCCTTTCATTTTAAAATACATTTTTATATTGTTCTAAAACTTCTTTTGAAATATCCGGTTTAAGATTATCTTTAATAGTTGCTATTATTTCTTCTTCAGAAAGTTTTTCTAAATTAGAAGTAACATTATATTTTAATTTATTTTCCATAAATTTTGCATAATGTTGCTCAACTATTTTTTCTGCAATATCATAAATACTAGCATTGCTGTATGCAGCTCCATTTGCTTGCTTAATAGCCTGTTCTGCGAGTTTGTGATAATCCATATTAGAAACAGAAAAATCTTTTAAAACATATTTCAAAATGCTTGCTATATCATCTTTAGTTGCAGTTGGCATATATATTTTTTCAGACTTACTAGCATTAGCAATTTTTGTGTTTATCTGTCTGGGATTATTGGTTGTTGCAATCAATGTTGCATGAAAATCTTTACTTAAATTGTTTACAATTTCTGCATACTCATCACTGTAACTTATTCCATCTATTTCATCAAGGTGAATTATACTATTTTTTCCAGTCTTTTCATAGATTTCTTTTGATTTTTGTGCTGCATTTTTTAGATTCAGTAAATCCTCTTGTTTACTCATTGTTAACTCTAAGTGCATATAATTTACATTACCTTCATTTGCAACAGCTTTTGCAAAAAGAGTTTTTCCAGTTCCTTTAGGACCATACATTAATATAATATTAGGTACTTCCCCATTGTTTTTTAATGGAGATAACAATTTATTATTAAAAAAATCTTTTTGAGTTTGATACCCTAAAATGCGTGCAAATCCTTTTTTAGAAGCTAATTCTTTAAGTTTGGACTTTACGGCTGTAAACTCAATAGTTTCTTTTAAGTTGACAGTTTGCTTTTCTAAATCATTCCACTTTCCTGCCCATTCTACTTGATATGCAATTTCCTTTTTTAACATATCTAAGCTCTGTTTCTTTTGTTCCATATTATTGTTGTTATGAATAAGGGTATTAATAGTCATATTTATTGTCTTTGTCCATGATTTTTTAGAATCTGCATTCATATAGCTTTGATCAATTGACTTTAATAACTCTTGTTTTATATTTTCAAAATATTCTTTATTCTTTTCACTCATTTTTACCTGTGATGAAGTTCTATTAATATTAGTTCTACCATTATTACTGCTTGTTGAAGTCTTTTTACTTGATACGTCGCTAGCCCAAGCTGGTGTTACAGATGATGTTGTTTGCTTACCAGATATATTATTACTCATTTCTTTTAATTGTTTATCTAATAATTCTTGTTCTGCCTTTAATTTGTCTAATTTTTTTTGTGCTTCAGTTTTTACTTTATCAGCTAATTCTTTTTCGTTTTGTGCTATTTGCTTAGCTATTCTTGCTTTACGATTGCGGAAATAGGCAATACCTGCTCCAGCAGTAGTAGCTAAACCTAAGAACCATTCAATTATATGATTTCCATCACTTGAATTTCCAGATTCAGAGATGAATTCGTCATGAATATCAGATTTAAAAGTTGGTTTAATCTTACGGAATTTTGTATCAAATTCTACATTTGTATAATTTTGAGTTTGACATCTTTCAATCTTCATAAAAATTCCTTTCCTTATATACTTATATGTATTTGATTGATAAATTTTCTATATCGGGTTCTAATATTTGAATTATATTTTCAAAGTATTCTTGATTGAGATTATTGTTGTTATTACTTAAACTTTCTTTTAAGCCATAAATTATACTTTCTGCGAGCTTAGCATTACTGAAGTATTTATTCTTAGCTTTCTTTTGTATCAAACTAGCAAGGGATTGATAATTTATTTTTTCATCTGCAAAATCTTTCATATAATACATTAAAACCTCCTGAATATTTTTTTTGTCAGGAGGACCTATGTAAAATTTTTCGGAATTCGTATTATATAGAATAGTATTAATATTATTAGGATGATTAGTGGTTGCAACTAATGTGCAATGGTTATTACCTAATGAATTTATTAGATTTTGTATTTCTTTTGGTTTAAAAGTCTGATCTGACAAAAAACCATCAAGTTCATCAATATGAATTATGGTATGTGTTCCAGTTCTTTCATATAATTCACGAGCCTCTTGAGTAGCTTTTTGTAAATTATTAAAATCTTGATCAGAATCTAATGTTAGCTCAATCTTAACAATATTACATTTAGCTTCTTCTGCTAATGCATGAGAAAATAGAGTTTTCCCACAACCTTTAGGACCATAAAACAATATCATCTCTGGAATTGAATTGTTATTTGCAAATGAATTTATAAACTTGTTTTTTAAAGCTTGCTTTATTTCTTTATATCCGGCAATTCTATTAAACCCTTCTTGATTAGATTTTTTATACAGTACTTCATTAAATTTAAGAATTTTATTTGTAAAGTCAATGGTTTCATTTATACTATTGCATTCTTCTTCATAATAATTTTCAGATAAATTAGATATTTCTTGCATTATATTATATTCTTTACTGTTTTTTGTAACAGAATTAGCAAATTCTCTTATTTCATGCATACAAGAATTATAGTTATCTAATATACTTTGTTGCAAAAATTTTAAAGATTCTATCTTGCTAATTAAATCATTATTGCAATTTCTATAATTTTGCATTTCTTGTTTGTTTATCTGTTGGTTAGAGTTTTCTCTTGCAAGCAGACTATCTAATTTATCTTGTGAAACTTTGAGTATCTGTATTTTAGCTTCACCCCAAGCTTCAATTTCACTTTTATTTCTTTCACTATTTTGCAATATTATATTTTTATGCTTATTGAGCCATTCTTCTCTTTGTTCGTGATATTTTGCATATTGTGCCTCTACGGGATCGTTTTTTAAGTCCTGCAAGAATTGCTTTGGATTAATAAGAAACTTTTCAACAGCCTTCCGCCCATTACCCCAATGTCTTATTGCGTAGAAATACCCCTTGACAAATCCCGAATCTGGAGTTTCTGCCCCACGCATTTTAACAATTAAACCTCGTATAGCTCCAAGTCCACCATAAATCAATCTTGCTTTGTATATAGCAACGTCAACAGCATTAACAGCTGTTTTTTTTATAGCTGCAGAAAAGCTCCCTTTTGAGAACTCTCTGATAGGATCAATAAGTCGTAGTAACATAGAACCACTCAAAATGCTATGCTCTGCATGATTTGTCACTTGTGTTAGGATATCACCGGCCTGCTCTAATTGTGTAACATCATTTAGAGAAGATGTCATTCCTAAAAAAATATCTTTATTCAAAGATGATTCCAATAGAGAGCTTGTTTTACTGATAGTACTATTTGTACCATCTATGTTCAATTTAGGTATTCTACCTAATTCTTCAGCCAGTTGATTAAGTTTCTGAATCTTCATATATAACCTTAGAATAGTGATAGTGTACTTATATTTAGATTACTAATGTATATCCCTAAAAGATTTTCCTTAATCCTAGCATAGATAAATTTAAATGTAAACAATAAATTTTACAAATATTTATAAAATACATTATTTTAAACGGCTAAAACTTTTTTGATAATATTAATAAATTCTTTAGGATACTGCTTAAACTTTTCAAGGGGATTTTCAGAAGGTGAGCAATTATTTGTTGCAATAGAATCACAAATGGATTTAGTAAATGTATCTGCAAAAACTTCATGATATTGATTTAAAGGATCAGTTGCAGCTTTGCCCAAAATATTCCCAATTACCTCATTTTCAGCTTTAGAAAAATGTTTATATTGTAAATCCTGCAATACAGGAAACGCACCTTTTCCATATTTTTCATAAATTCTATTTAAGTAAATGGCGTGCATCATTTCATGAATTATATCTGATAAGAAATGATTAGAAGGTTTCATCCCCATATCATATCCTCTTTCTGCTTGAAAATTAAGTTCCTCCAAACTTTTTATATTTGAATAAAAAATAGATGCTGGTTTAAAACTTTGTTTGTGGGAAAGAACCTTTGTCTCTGCTGGGATACAAAAATGA
This sequence comes from Candidatus Gastranaerophilales bacterium, assembly GCA_944323165.1. Lineage (GTDB taxonomy): Bacteria > Cyanobacteriota > Vampirovibrionia > Gastranaerophilales > Gastranaerophilaceae > CAG-196. The sequence continues at coordinate 68,670 of CALURK010000006.1, forward strand.
TATAATTCTTTGTCTGGAATTAATAAATTATTTTTTTTATAAACATTTATGCTTGGACACCAAAAAGGGAAAAAACCAAATACTTCTCTTAATTTATTAAAAATAGATATGGCTATAGTTGTAGATAAAGCGATTGGCTTATTATCCAAGAAATCAGACTTTATATTGTAATCTTTTAAATATGAAATAGCATTATTACAATTAAATGTATACTGTATCCTGGATAGTTTACAGTTTAATCCTGCTGAAAAAGAGAGTTTAGTAGGTTGATTCTGAGTCGGTAACATATTTTCTCGCTTATTTTAATTATAAAAATCCTAGTCTAATATGAATATTTATACAAGTATATGTAAACATATATTAAGGTGATATACACACAATATTTACAATACTATAAATTTTATTCTATAATAGGTTTTAGATAGGAGGGAAAAATGATTCCAAAAATCAATAATGCAACACCGCTATTGACAAAAATTACTCAGAAACCTAAAGTAACTGCTGCTGTGACGACAGGAACTTTAGCAGTATTATCAACCAGACAAGCATGGCCTTATTGTCAAGGTTTAGGAACACCGAAACCAATAGACAATCCTGAAGATTATGAATTAAGATGGGTGAACGGTATACAAACTTATGTTCGTAAAGATATTCCCATAGATAGGTGTCCTCAGGTAAATGTAGAGGATGCTCAATCTCCAATTGAATTGACGGATGCAATAGAAGAATCTCACAAAATACATAATTTAGGGGATGCCATTGACCATGCTGCGCATGGTCTTAATAATGGTATTCAGCATTTTGGCGATAAGATAGGGGATGCTTGGGATAATGTAAAAGACTTTTTTGAAGGATTAGGACATTAGTGTAAATATTTATAATAAAAATAACAGGTTATTTATCTAACCTGTTATTTTTATACCACCGGACTTTATTTCTGATAAAATACCCGACATCAGAGTATTTAACTTCCGGATATGGCGGGAGGAAGCCTATATCCGGTTTTCCGGCAGAGCTTGTTTCTGGGTGTTTAAGTCCAAATTCATAATGAGTAAGAACAGTGTCTGGGGTAATAGCAATATTATACTGTCTGCAAAGCTCTGCAACTTTTTTCATGCAAGCTTCAAACTGGATATTTGTCATAGGGTATTGCCCCATATTTTTAGGTTTTTTATATCCAAACATACAAGCCATCGCAATACCAATTGAACCGGTATTGCCACCGCCTGTGTGTTTTGCATATTTGCCATCATAACAATTAAGATTATCTTCCGGAGTATAATTACCTTTATGTACTGTTCCCAGCCCATCAACAATAAAATGATAATCCTCTTTTTCTTTTTCATTAGGAACATACGTTCCGCCAGTCCAGTGAATAATTATTCTTTTCATAATAAGTCCTTTCTTTTCAAAAATAATGGTCGCAATTTGCAACCACACAAACAGCATTTATCTCTATTTAATCGGAAAATAGTAATCAACCATATATGAAGCCGCATCAAAAGGGTGTTCTAAGAATTTTAAATCATGGTCGTTTTTTATCTGTTTTAGAGAAGGTACATCTACTATAGAAGTTCCTTCTTTAAAAGACAGATTATAGACATTATGCAGAAGCCATTTACAGCGTTTGTCGATAAATAGTGATACTGTTCCTTTGGAGTTACGGACTTTCGCATTAAAAGCCTGTATTCTTCTTAAAATAGGCGGATTAAAGTTTCTTAGCTGAAACTTAGGTGTATAACCGTGCATTTCAAGCGTACGCTTTATTATCATATAATTTGTAAATTCTGATTGAGAAGAGCGGTTATCTCCGGAAGCATCACCGTTTATAATCACCTCTCCCCTGTGTTCGGGATATCTGCGTAAAAATTCATCTATAGCCTGTTGAGTTGTGGTATTTTCAATCACAAGTTCATCAAAGAAATAGATATTTTTATCATCTTTATGAGCCAAGCACCAGCACATAGGGTCAACGTTGAAATCACAGGTCAAGTGAAGAGGTAAATCTCTATTGTACTGAAGATGTTTGATATTTTCATCAGTAAAATTCTTAACAACGAGACCGGAAGAGTAGTTTCCAAACTCTCCGAGTACGTTTATTCTGTAATACTCTGGGTCAAAATCTTCTTTCATTGATTCCAGATAGTGTTCGGGTAAATATATATTATTTGAGGTCGGGGCAATAATAAGCCTGTAGTTTTCTTTTTTATTCTCAACAAACCTTTTATAAATCCAGCCTTTGTTAGCTTGCGGATTTGTATGTCCGAATAAACGATATCTAAAATTTCCCCAGGAAGGTTTTACATTGGTATTTCTTAAACGTCCTATAAGCTGTTTAAAAGCACTATCCGATATTTGAGATGCTTCCTCTATTTCAGCCCAATGCAGGTTTAGAGATTTTATTTTTTCGGGATTATCAACTCCTTTAAATAAAATCTCTGAACCATTTGATAAGGTCATTTTCTTCTCAATTTTATTGAAAGTATAGTGTTTACCTGCAACATAGCCCATAGTATCAAGGTGTGAAAAATAAGATTCCAGGGTTGTATCACGCACAAGAACATATTCTTTCGCACATACTAAACCTCGAGAACCAGGGTATTTTCTTGCAAGCATCAGACCCAAAAGCGAACCGCACCAAGTTTTGCCAGAGCCATAGCCGCCTTGATAAATCACAACATCAAGCTGATGATTATGGGGTATATTGAAAAATTCCTGCTGTTTTTCTAACAATGAATACTTTGGCATTATTAAGCATCTTTTCCTTCAAAATTATCAATTCTTTTATGAGCGGATTTTGTGCTTTCTTCGACTTTAACCATTCGCTCAATAAGATTATTGTGTTTATCCTGTTTTTCTTCTAAACGTTTTATCTGCTGTTCGATAAATTTAATACTCATAGCAAGACCGCCGAGAAAGATTCCGGCGGTCAAGACATTCACGATAATTACTATCATCAATTCCATACTTATTGACATTTCCAAGCTCCTTTATGGCACATCTGGTAAATATCAACAAACCAAGCCATTACATTAGCCTTAAAGACATTTACACCGGAAGCCTTCAGTATTTCTCTAAAAATTAGGCTTGTAAGCCTTCTATATTCTTTTATTGAAATACACTTATTCAGAACTTCATCATGGATATACTTCTTGTTTTCAAGCATATAATCATGTACCATAGAAGCCGTAAGAAAAGCATTATCTGTTTTACTTCCGACTAATCGCCAAAACGAGCGTGGAATATCCGCTCCGTTCCATATATATTTTTTCGGAATAGTAAAGCCAAAAATCCGTTTATTAGTAATAACTGTAACCGGAACATTATTGTGCAACTTAAACGGATATTTTTTCTTCTCAGCTTTAATTTCTTTAGTATCATTAGCTTCAATAACACGCACGCAAACAATTGGTGTCACATCAAATGTGACATACTTAATTTTTTCTCTCATACTTAAATATCCTTTCTTTGGGGTTATGGCAAAATGGAATTTTGAATAAAAAAATTCCATTATCCTAAAATATCTTCTAAATCAAAATCATCATCTTCTTCATTATTACTAGCAACAATTCCGGCACCTTTTGCTGGAATAAATGTATTCGTAACAACACCGGTCATGCTGTTAGACCAATATATGGAATCACCTTTCGCTAAATAGATAATTACTTCCTGGCTTTCTGATGCAGAAACATATCCTGGCATAATAATATCAGATTTTATTCCATTGATATACAGGTCTATATCAAAAAGTTCTGCACACTGTGCAGCAAAAACATACCAGCCAGCACAAGGAGTTGTATATGGAGAAGATGATAGTGGGGTATAAGAAAGTTCTATCTTAGCAGAATTATTTGGGGCAATCCAGTCTAAAACCATGTCTTTAAAACTTTGCGAAACACTTGTGACACCACTTAAAGAACTTTTATTAATTAATCCGTAAATTTCCCCCATAGGAAGTGAAAAGTTTTCATTTGTTTCATCTATAGTGAAATAGTTTGCACTTCCTTCTTTTATATATACTTCTTGAACTCTATCTCTATATTTTGCATCAACAATTTTTGAGCCTGTTTTTGATAATGTATATGGGATCTGCAATAGAGGTCTAATTTTGCCTGCCGATGTTTCAATATAAGAAGCAGAAAGGTCTATTTCTACATGACAATTATAAGACCAAGAATTGCGTCCAAAGAGAAACGTTTTTATTGTTTCTCTTAACCAAGTTGATGTTCCGATAATACTTGTATTGTTATTTGACTGAGAAATTCCATTACAAGCGGTTGTCATATAAATACCGTCAAACAGATTGAATCCTGCATCTACAATCAGTCTATCACCTGTTTGCAAAGTTAAAGGTTGAACCTGCAACATTTGAGTATTATTGTCAGAACCATACAGATAAAACATAGCTCCGCCGTTATATTCCATCTGAATCATCAAGCCGGATTCTTGGGTTGCACAAAGATATGAGGAGCCAGTAGAATAATCATCACGAATAATGCACTCTATGTGAATATTAAACTCTTCTTGTGTCGAGGGTAAACTGCCTGCGACTTCTACACCGCAATTTACTCCGCCAAGTCCGCTAGTTATACCATTTTCAATTGTTAAATTATCTCCTTTTAAGGTGTAGTTCTGGGAAATAATATCAATTCCAGTTCCGACACTATTTTGTTTATAACTTAGAATTTTATTATAGACATCTGTATCCGTTGAGATATTACCTGTTTCAAGGGCTTTAGACTGATTTATTTTGTCAATTGCAGCATCATCAAGATTACTAAAATCCTTTTTAGCACTGGAACTTAAAACAGTATTAACTTCCTGTGCTTTTTCAATTGCAATTTCAGCCTGCTCTGTGGCTTCATCTATCAATTCAGTCGTATCAACAACATTATTATTAAAGTCTGTAATGGTTTCATTTAACTCTATAAGCGTATTTTGAGCGGTATTAGAATAGTTTTGAGCGGCTTGTTTTGCTTCATTACAGGCAAGCAGGATTCTATCAGCTTCGGTTCTTGATATGCCGGAAGTTTCGACATAGATGTCTAAAACCGTATCATTTACAGTCATTGATATTGTAAGCGAATTATTAACGAAGGTTATTTCCTCTGTTACACCTTGTTTTACAATAAATGGAATAACGGAAGTTATCGTTCTGATTCTATCATTAGTATCAATAAGTTTTAATTCGCCATACTGTTTTCCGATTGCAAGATTAGATGTTATTTCACTGGATAGAATTATTTCAAAAGTTTTACTGCTCAAATTGCCGTATGTAAGCGTAACATCACCCAGAGTAAATGTAGCAGTAAAACCGCTTAAATCTATACTTGTATTAAAATTGACAACAACAAACTGATCTTCAAGAAAGTTTGTATCGTCACCTTGAATTATAGTTATATAGTCCATTATTCTGTTTCCTGCTGGTTTTCCAATGCTGATACTCTGCTTGCTAAATCTGCAATATCACTTGTATTAGTCTGAAGATTAGATGCGTTTGCCGAAATTCTTAGTGACAGAGCTGTAATCTGGTTTTGCAAATCTTCAAAGTTATTATTTAACAAGGTTGAGCTTGCTAAGCTTCCATATTCAATTTCTTCAATAGTCATAGTTACCCTCTCTAATTTCCCATTCAATTCTTTTCATTATTTTTTTGTAATCAATATTATTTGCCTTTAATTTGGGCTTGAACTTTTCTATAGCTTCTGTATCACCATTTAATAGGCATTCTTTGATATAAGAATATGCTTGAAAATAATTTACACCTTTAGATGTCGGATAAAATATATTTATTGGATTAAAACCTTTTCTGCTTGCAGATACCGTAAACGGAGTAAATACATCTTTAAACCTCTCATTAACCCCTGCTTTATTCCAGTTATCGGTATAAACATCAGACATTTTTGTAATAATAGGATTTATAAGAGGTGAAGATTTACTTGCAAGTTTACGAATAGCACTATTAGGCATATCTTCAATAATTTCCGGCACTTCAAGGGCTTGCTTTCCGATTCTCATATAAAGCTCACGCCCTTTATCATCATTTCCTATATATGGTCTGGGAAAGAATGTTTCTACAACTTTTTTACCCAAATTATCACGCTCTGTAAAACGATTATTATTGTATGAAGAGTATTTAATACCATTTTCATATTTATTCGGATTTCTTATAGAATCCAGTTTTCTGTTACAGGCATTTACCAGGTTTGAGTACATAGCCATCTGAATCAAAAAGGTTATGAAATATTTTCTTGAAACATCTCCACGTACACCAGCACCCTCAACATCATTAACAAAAGATGATAACCCGACTTTTCTTGAAATCTCACGAACCGCAGAACCAAATTTGCTTGATTCAGCAAGTTTGTTTAAGAATTTTTGTCCGGCTCTTGATGAGAATACTGCAAAAGACTGTCTTAAAGTTGCAGACATGTTCCAGTCCGGTGAAAGCATTAATCTTCTAGCCCATTGAACCGTATTAGGTTTAATTCCTAATGTTTCCCAATCCATACCGCCAAAAGTATCATTTACTACCCAGGCAATATCTTTTCGGACATTGTCAGATAAAGTAATTTTTCCGTTCTTTGAAACTCGATTAATTAAACTTTCGTAAGCGTGAAGCTTATAAGTATTATGCAGATAGTTCCACAAAAACTTGTTATTTACATCGACATAAGCTTTCATTGGTTTGGTAATTATCTTGCTTGCACCAAAGGTTATTTTATCTACAAGATTAGAAATACCGTCAATAAAAGTGTTTAAATCTTTAATATTAATATCTGAAATAGCTCCGAACTGAACACCATCTCTAATAGCCTGCTTAGCAAGTTTATTATTCTTAAAAAGCTCATAGTTATTGTTTTTGATGCCATCAATTATTTTGGGAAGATTACCTAAAGTTTTGAAAGTTTTAAAAGGAATTATCCCATCATGAGCAGCGGCACTTTCGGTTAAGGCAACAACATGCATTCCATTGAATAAAAATTTACAGCCTTTTGCAAAGTTATTTACTAAATCATAAGCATTACCGACTTTTTTAAATAATTTATTGATAAATTTATCAGTAGCTTTTTCTTGCTTTGCCGGATTTAAAACTATGTCAGATAGTTCATAAATCTTTTTAGAATGCTGAGGATTTGCTTTAACCAATTTTTTGATTTCATCTAAGAATTTTGTATTTTCCGCAGAATCAATTAATTGGTCGGCGTGAATCTTTTGAATTTCAGCATAGTCCAAAGTTTTTGGAACTAAATCAATGTGCTTAAAAACATCTTGTTCAATAGGGATATAAAGCCCTTTCTCAATACCTTCCCTGTATGTAGGAATAATTCTTCTTCTTTCAAACGGAGATTTTGTACGCAGATAATTTTGAAGAATTTGATTACTGTTATTATCCATATTCCAAATATGAGTAATATAGCTGTTTGTATCAATATTGCTTTTAATATTTTTGATATTAGCAAGATTATTCCAAAATACTTCCATCTCTTCAAAGTGTTTCTGTGCAAGGTCTTTAAGCTTTAATCTCTGCTCAAAAGAAAGATTTTCAAAAAGATTCTGCAAATCAGGTCGATTAAGATTTTTTGTCGGTAAACCTTTATTTTCACGCAGGAAGGTTAAAACTTCACGCAAATTTTTAGGATTTACTTTCAACTCTTTTGAAATATCATCAATTTGAGAAATGAGATTATTAATTTTCTGCGTGGCATCAAACTTGGCGGAATCAATATTAGCTCGTCTGGTATTAATAAGAGTTCTAACAGCATCTTCAATCTTTGCTTCTGATACAGGTTTTCTGCGATTTGCTTTTAGAGCAATATCCTTTGTTCGTCCGAAATTAGCTGCAATCTTACCAGCAATTCCGCCGACTAAGCCACCACCTAGAGCACCTTCTCCCATGCCTTTTATAGCATCTTCCCCGATTCCTTTAATGTCTTTATCCTGCATTAAACCTTCTCCGATTCCGAACATAGTTCCGCTTGCAAGACCGGAAGCTGTACCACTTCCAATATTTTTAGCTATAACTCTTTTAGAAATTTCAGAAAATGCAGGTTTTGCAAGTTTAACAGCAACTTGTCCGCCGATTCTGCCAGCTCCGCCAAAAGGAATAGCGGCACTGCCTATTTCTAAGGCAGCACCACCATACAATTTAGCCATTTTAGTTTTATGCTCTCTCTCTATTTTTTCTCGTTCATTATTACTAATTTCCTTAATTTGCTGAACTTTTTGTTCCGGTGTCAATGAGGTGTTATTCTGAATAGCATCATAGGGCTGGTTATATTCAACTTTTCCCTTTAAAACAGGAGCTTGCTCCACAGTAGGGGGAATTTCCTCTTCTTGAAAATCGAATCTGTTATTTGTAACTTCCGGCTGAAAGTCAAATTTATTATCCGGTATGAAATCAAAATTATTTTGTTGCATCTTTTAATAATTTATATCCTTCTTTTAACGCTTCTAATAAATTATTTTTAGGAATTGTTCCGACTTTACCGTCCGGTGAGGTTACACGAACCCTTTCACTTGAAGAAGTTTTTGAAGATTTTACAGGAGCTTTCTGTTGAGGTTTTGTTTTTGAAGGTGTATATTGAGGTTTATTTGCATATTTAATATACGTTGTATTTTTATTTTCCGGTCTTGCCCCATAAGTTACGTGTGTATAATTATGAGTATCCGGTCTTTCGCCATATTCAACCTTAATAACATTTTGACCTTTATTTTGGTTTCTCCAGTAGTTTTTACTTCTTGATTCCTTGTTCTCCTGCATATACTTACCAGCTTTTGAAACAGCTTCAAGACCGGAAATATTAATAATATCATCTGGGTTATAACTTGGATTACTTATGATATTGTTATATTCCTCTTCACTGATTAAGCCATTATCAACTCTTAGCCTGTTGTATTCATCAGCAGTCATAAAGTTGTTAAGCCTGTCATTTTTGCTTTGGTTGTTGTATCTATTGGCTTTTGCCATATTGCTATAACCTGTAATATTAAGCATCTCTTCCGGATTATATGCAGGATTATTAATCAGAGAGTTATACTCATCAAGACTTAATTCACCGCTATCAAGTCTAAATCTGTCGTACTCGCCTCTCGACATGAAATCCTTTTGCAGTCGTAAAGTCGCTAAGATTTTGGCAAGGTCGCTTGAATCAAAAATACCGTTGTTATTTCCGACATCAAAACCTTGTTGTGCAAGAATATCTTTATACAGATTAGCTTTGTATTTGCTATTAGCATATTTATAAGCAGATGTTAGACCATACAAGGGGTCTCCGGAGAATAGACCGGAAAGTCCGCCTGCAATAATACCTTGTACGACAGGATTTTGAGCGGCTCTTGCAACAGTTCCTGCCCCTTCTCCTAATCTTTGCATTATACTTTTACTATCATCAGACCTTAAATTATCCCAATCAAAACCCTGGGTTTTATTTTCTTTATATCCGGCAAGAAAATCATCAAGTCCGTTAGCAATATTTCCAAAAGCTGATTTACGAATTTCTTCGGGATTTTGTGACACCTGTAATTGGGGCATTGGAGCTGAAGAAATATTGTTATCAAGTCCGGAATTTTGTTCAACGGCAGGGATTTGAGTATTATTAGATAGATTCATTTCTAATGGATTTAGAGTTGGAGCACTAGCTTTTCTGGCTTCAATAGCATTTTCTGCTAATTGTTGAGCTTGTTCTCCGGCTTGCTTTGCTCGTTTTCTATTTGTACCATTTAAAGCCATAGCACCGATTGTTACTAAAGCTCCAGCTGGTCCGCCTAAAGCGGCACCGCCAGCAGTAGAACCAGCTGTGCTGCCGGCTATTGCAGGAGCAGTTATTCCCTGTATCATATTTGCACCCTTTTGCAAAGCACCGCCAAGAGCTTGACTTTTAGCTCCAATATTTGCAAGTGATGAGCTATTGCTTAAAATGTTGCCAGCAGTAGAAAGACCGCTTCCTATAGAATCAAGTTTATTACTAATACCATTAAGCCTGTCAACAAAATTAGAGATTCCATCTCCCTGCTGGGTTTCCATAGATTCTTTAAGTTTTCTCTCGATAGCTGCTCTTATTAATTCGTTTTCGTTATACATAGATTACATTCCATAAGAATAAGATTTTGTACTTCCTGTTCCGGTTGTTGTCGCATTACCGGAACTTGTAGAAAGAGATAATGCTTGATTACCATTAACAGCGTTTTGACCTTGCAAATAAGCATTTGTTAAAAGTGTAATCATATCTCCGGTATTTCTTTGGCTGTTAGCTAATAATTCCGCAGTATAATTTGCGATATTATCGGAAACATTTTTTGCTAAATCAGAATACAAATTTGTAGCACTGCTTGACCGAAGCATATTGCGTGATGCAAGAGGACTTATTATACTATTTTCTAAAGCTTTTCGGCTCTCATCATTTAATGTTCGTGTATAATTCTGCAATAATGCTTGATTGGTTTTACTGTTAATATTTGGATTCCGGTATTCTTCCAACAATTCGTCCATGTTTTTGTTCATGTAATCGTAAATACTTTTATATGCCGTACCTTCATTTAAGGTAGTTGTTGTTCCATTATTATCGGTTACAGATGTAACATACGGATTAGTTGTCGTTGTCTTTTTATAAGTAGTTGTTGAACTTGAATTAGATTTTGAACTTGAACCGCCGCCCATATTTTAACTCCACTTTCTAGCTTGTATTGAACTTCCATCGGTAATAGCAACTAAGAATACAAGCTTATATTATCTACTCTATAGCTATTACCTAAATCATTGTGAAAGTCTAACTCCTATTTTCTATAGATATATAAATTTTCACCAACTTTTTTAAAACCACATTTTAAAATTGTATAAATAGCCGTTTTGTGATGAGTTCTTGCGTAAATATCACAATTCCACCAGGTTAAAGATTTTTTGAAACATTCCATATTAATCAGATGTGTTTTTCTGTATGCAACGGCATTTACGTATAATTTACCATCAAGCTCATAGTAATAAATACACCCGATATGCTTTTTTTCAACTAACTTTTCTGGTAGGTTATCTTTAAGGCGGGAACGGTAATTGTTATCACAAGCTTGTATGTAAATACTACTAGCCGTCCCCTTATCTACGCACGTAGTGCCGAAGAATGAATAAAAAAATGTTTGTTTAATAACATCATCAAAATTATTGAAATCTTCTAAGAGTTTTTGATTATCATAAAATAATTTTTTACATTCTGCATAATTAAAATTAGGATTTGAGGGTATAAGAATCTCCATCACATTAAACCTGTCACTTTCACTTTGAGGCAAAGTTGTAGTATTTAGTCCGACTTGTAGGCACACCAATATTTGCCGACCAAATATCTACGTGCGTAGCACTTATATTTGCTTTACTTTGATTTTACTAAATTCAATATTTTTGATACAAAACCCTTCACCGCTTGCATAAGTGTACAATTGAATTTCAAGAGTTTTAAAGGTTGCAGAAGGCAGTTTATAAATAGAGTTCAACTCTTTTAAAGGGAAATAGGTGCTATCCCAATGCCCGATATCATAATACAGGGCGTTTTTCATTGTCTTAATCTTTATTTGCTTGACCTTCGGAGCTTTGAATGTATCATAGTTCTTGATATACCTTATCCAAAAATCACTGGAATATGTCATATCAATTGTAACTCTTGGCGGAAAGTACAGAATTTTTAGAGTGTTATCAACTCCGAGATTTAACGGAGTGCATTTATAGAAACTGCGTATAAATTCTCCGTCAAATAAATCTGTTTCATATTCTTTATAAATTTTCCCATTTTCACCGCCGGAATACAAAGAACTGTTTAAAATATTGAAGCAGGTTGTATAAGGACATTTTCGCTTAACCCATTCTCTATGAATATAGTCAAATATCATTATTGTTTTAACATCTGGCTCTGAAGTCGGAATCAAAAACCAAATTTCATTCCGGTCGGATAGTACGATAGACAATGCACGTATTTCATCTACACGTGAAGATTCTATAAAGCAAAGTTCTTCTTGTATATCAAGTGCAATATTATCTCCAAGAGTTTTATCACCGTTAATTACTTGATTAAAAGAGAAAACGCCTTTTTTAGTATCATCATAGAAATACAGTTCAGTACCGTGAAAAACGAGAGCATTATAGCTTGCACACCCACCAGGGCTTTCATCAGTTTGTTCATAAGGATATTCTCCAGAAAGTAGAATTGAACTATCTTTGAAAAATATTGCAAGGCTTCCTAAATACGGAGTGATTGCAGTAATATTTTTTACGTATTCAATATAGCCGGAAGAAGTTTTGACCTGTGCATCAGATGTTGAAAAATCATAAACATTTTCTTGTACTGAATACCAGAGAACATTTCCGTTAAAAATCCATAACCTATTATCATAATTGATAAGTCCTAAACCTTTTACCTGGCGGTCGTCCATATCAAGAAGATTCATCATCTTGATTTTTTGCGTTGCATTCATTTCTATGCTTAGGAGTTCTTCACCATTTGAGAAAATAAATAAATCAGACCAGCCCTGTGCAATATCAAGACCACAGCATTTTCCTGTTACAGTCAGCTCTTCTTTTAATAAGGTTATGGATTTTGTTGTTATATCAAAAGAATAAATCTTACCTTCAGTTGAATTTTCGGTATAAACAAAACAGTAGGTCGTATTATTTTGAATGCTTTCAAATAAATTGATAATTTTTTCATCAGCAGGAATGCTTGAACAGACAGCAGTATTCCCTTTTGTAGTCCTAATCCCGACACCGCTATTGATTCCGGTATTAAAGAGTTCAACATTCTGCAAGTCAGATGCGGAAATCAATTCATTTGCAAATGTTGCATTTATTCTTCTGATACCGCCGAATCTATTACATTTTAGAGAAGAAATTTTTGTTGCCATAAATCTACCAGTAAACCCTGCGTTCTTTTTCTAAACCGGAAGTATAGTTGAGCAAGATTTTATAAGCTTTATCATATTGTTCTTTGTAGCCCGAATAGTTTTCATCAGTTTCAGATGCAATCGCGTAAAGCATTGACTTTGTAATAAGTACATTTTTAAAAATATTCTCATACTTTTCCGGTATATTAATTGCATCTTCTTCCTTCTGAAGAGAATATATTGCAGTTCCGAAATCATCTTCGCCAATTGCAAGTGTGAGATATTCAATTGTTACTGTATAAACATTATCCGGAGTAGGGTACAAATAAATATTTTCATTGGAAATATAAAATCCGGTTGGTTTACCGGATTTTACTTCAAATGTTTCATAATCATCAAGATATTCTAAATAATCTGTTCCGATTCTTATTGAATAAACTTGTGTACCGGAAACAGTTTTTTTAAGGATATTACCATTCGGTGTTTCATATTCGTTTACCCCTTCCCTTGTAGCTATAGTCAAGGTTTTAATTCTAAAAGGGAAAGGGTACGAACACCAAATCTCGGAGAGAGCTTTGTTAATAGAAGATTTTAAAGCACTCTCCATCTCGTCAACGCTTTCGGCATCACCGTCATACATAGACCATGCTTGCCCTGCGACTTCGTTATAAATATCAAGAAAGGTTAATGTCATTTTGTACCTTTAGTTTTAGCCTTGCTTTTGTTCGTTTTAGCTTTATTGTTCGTATCTTCAGCAGGCGGTTTTTCCTCTTCTTTAACAACCAATTCTTGTACAGACTTGGTTTCTTTCGGTTTCTTCTCTTCCGGAACTTTGCCTTTAAGAACTTGATAATTTCCTCTATCTTCTTTTACAATCCGTATTGCTTCCTCGTCCGGCAGGGAGTAAATATGCCCTGTTGGAATAAATTTAATTTCAATCATCTCTTCTCCTTTACTTTAAATATGGAGTGGAAATATCCGACCCATATACATTTACCCCTATCCCAATCCGACTTTTTTACCGATAGCATAAATTGTTCCGGTAAAATCTGTTCCAAAATCTATGTTGATATCACCATTATTATCAACAAACCTTGCAGGGTCTTGAATCTGGAATACTGTCGTTGCAGATTTTGTGACAGATAGGGTTAAATCGCCTAACATTGTATTAGGATATTTTTCACCTTTCTTAAAAGTGATTGTTGAATCCGCTGATGATGCTGTATTGGATAACACAATAAAGAGAGTATTATTCAAACAAGCCATCGCATTTTTAAGAACAATACCGTTTGCAACTGTAACCGATTTAGGGGTAATGGTTCTTAATCCAATGGAATCAGTATTTTCCATTATCGGGGTTTGTATAGTTATTTCATCTCTTGCCATTTGTTCAAATCCTTTCTATATATTGATTTACTAAGCCGCTCTGCTTGAAAGTGCTAACGGTGCTTGAATTTTTACAGTTCCTAAGAAATCCGCCCTTGGAGCACCGACACCATAAAGCCCATAGCCCTTGTATCTGGTGTTGAAATTCTTTTCCGGCATATAGTTTTTCATATTCAGATTTTTAGAAATACCGCCTGCAAGAGTTTTACCTTTAATACCAAATAAAGGATAGTAAGTTATAGAGCTGTCACTCTCAACTACAGATGCAATATTATTGGAAACAACGATATCCCAGCCGGATAATTTTCCAATAAAACCTTTAGCCATCTTTTTATGACCGGATTCTACATATTTAAAATCATCAAGTTTGCCAAGGTAGAATTGGTATTCCGGCGGAACAATTGCCACCATTTGACCGTCAATCCAGTTTGTGTGACCTTTTCTGTCGCCACGCTGAAATTCTGCCTGCATATATGCAAGAATTTCTTTTGCATAATCAGCATCAAGTTTAATTGCAGCATTACTTTCACCGGATAAATAATGTCCGGCTCTGGTATAAAGTTGACCGTATGCGGTATCAACTGCCGCAGCAAATTGTTTGATTGCATCAGAAGAATATTCTTTTGCAAGTTCAACTTTTTGCTTCAAATCCGGTGCATTTTCTATCTGCTGTTTTTTTACTTCATCTACTTCAAAGTGAAAAGCTTTACCTTTATCAAACTTGACTTTTGCAGTAGTAGTTGTAGTTAATTCGGCATCATTCAAATCACCGCCTGTATAATCAAATAAATTAACCATAGCAGGCATAACAACATCAACTTCCGCTCCGGTTTTTACACCGTCTTTTAGCTCGGTATGAGCTAGTTGACCTATTACCATCTCATCATAGATGTACTTGTTATAAGCTTTGGTAAAGGTCGTAATCATCAATTGTTCATCAGACATATATTACTCTCCTTCTTTGTTTTTCTTGTATTAACCAGATTTTATGCTCATACTAAAGCTTCTATAGCAGATTCCAGCTCGGCATCTGTATAATCTTCCAGCCGTTTATTTAAAACCGTTTTGGAATTGTTTTTCGGACTAAGCGTTTTCAAAAGCGTTTTGTCTTTCTCGTTTTCAGAGTTTGCTTTTTGTTCCTCAATAAACTGTTTGCGAAAGACCTGTTTAAGATTTTCCAAATGCTGAATAAGTTTTTCAGTAGCAAAGGCATCACCCTTAACAGATAATGCTTCTTTGAAAAAGTCTACAAATTCCGGTATATCAAACCATTCCGGATAGGTTTTTACTGCATTAGAAACAAATTCCTGTGCTTCTTTTTTATACTGCTCGTAGCGTTGAGCATTTTGACGCTGTTGAAGTTCATTTTTATATCGCTCTGATAGAATCGAAGCTCTTTTGATAACATCAATACTAAACTCTTCTTCAATCTGCGATAATAGTTCGGGGTTTGGTACTTTGCGATATAGGGCTAACAGTCCTCTTACTCTGTCCGGCTCTGATACAGTATGCAAAAATCTTTCGTATTCATTAGCCTGTGCGTTAGCTATTTCCATAACTAACTGCATATCTTCTTGATTCTGATAGCCGTTTTGTTCTGCAAAAGCTTGTTGTCTAGCTTCAAGCTGTTTTGCATAATCTGCCTGCTTTTGTAGGGCTTCCTTCTCCTTTTCCCAATTTGCTTTTTCGTTTGCTAATGGTTCAAGTTCATTATATGATTTCAGCAAATCTTCAAGCTTGACAGTTCCATCTGTGTTTAAAAATTGTTCCGGACATTTTACACTATCTGAATTTTCATCAGTGTTTTCTTTTTCTGTGGTGTTTGTATCTTCAACCTCTTCCTCAATATTTGAAGAATTTTCACCGCTAGTTTCATCTTCGGACAAAATGTTATCAATTTGGGTTTCCAAAGATTCAGCACCTTCTTGGGCTGAAAAATTTGCATCTTCATCTTGCATACTTAGCTCCTTTTACGTTCATTCAAAAAATCTGTTTTTCACTTGTCAGTATCAGCAATTAGTTTTAGCATTCCTTGAAGAATCAGAGGGCTAATATCTGAATTTGCTAATTTGACAATATTTTCAAGTTGGAACGACTTAATCATTGAATACTCTTCAGATGTGATTAAGTCGTATTTTTTTGCAATAATATCTCTATTCATAAATTTGCATTTTACTTTCAGGGGTATTTCTTGGAATTTCAGCACTATCCGGTATATCCGGTTTAGTATTAGCTTTTTGAGCTTGAATATTATTAATCAATTCCTGTACAGCAGGATTTTGTAATAAAATTTGTTGTACTTCCGGTGGAATTTCTTGACCGGATTGTAAAAATCTTTCCGGATTTTCCACTCCCTTCTGCTCCATATACCAGACAAAAATCGACTGTACATTTAATGGAATATGATTTGCGAAACGCTCTACAGCAAGTATTACCATATCTGCAAAACTAAATCTTTCACTCATAGAATTTCTGTCAGAATAAGTATAGCGGTATTCACCCTGCCTAACTTCATCAGTAATGACAACATTTTCGGGGTTATTATCTTTGTTTAGAAATACATGTTCCGTGCCAAATTTAAAATTTGCACAAAGTTTTGCAATATTTTTTACCGTAGGAATAATGAAATATTGATTTATAATATCTAAAACCATTGAAAGACGTGTAGTCTGCCCCTGTGATTTTACATTTATTTCAGTTGCTGTTTTATCACCTTTTTCTTCAGCACCTACCATATTCGGGAAAATTCCGCAGACTTCACTCATTAAGTCTGATAGGAAAGTAATATCATTAATAAAGATATTACTTTGAAATTTCATAGGCTGAATACTGCTAGAAGTGTACAGCTGTGGGTCATACGTTATAATTTTCCCGGGGTAAAGTTCAACGTCATCATCATCAAAGAAATCTTTAGGACAAAGTAAAGGCGGATTTTCGGTTAAAGACTGCATATCTACAGTTTTATTGAGTAAGTTTTCCTGTATATGTGCTAAATCTAAAACTGAATATAGGGGGCTGATACCACGTTTAGTTTCCGGATCTTGTAAGAAAGTTCCAAAGGTAAACGGATTAATAACAAAGCTATTTTTTTCAAACCGGACAAGATATTTTCCGCCGACAACTACAGCGTGCCAATTCCTTAAAACTGTACCGTCCGGCATTGTGAAATTTCCCCAATGTTCCAGAACTTCGATAGTAGAGCCGTTTTTATCCTTATTAACAAGAGCTTCTTTTGATTGGTCGATTAAATCCGATATATCCGGCTCTCGGCTTATCATATTCCGTAACTCATTTGCTATATCAGAAGTTATTTCATAACACTCATTATTTATAATATCCTCTGGTGTACGCCAAGTTCTATAGATTTTCGGGCAATTATCAAAATCGTCTGATTGTGAAACATCAAATACAAAATCGGCAGGATTGACCGGAATGACATAAGGATTATCATAAATAACTCGTTCATCAATATAAAAATTCCTTCCTTTAGCCTTTGCTTCCAAAATTTTCGGCAATTTCTTTAAATCCTGCTGAAATAAAATTTCAAAGAAATTAATAGGTCTGCGGTATTCTTCTTTTCTTGTTTTCCAGGTTGTAAATGTTATTAGTTCTCCATATAACAAAGCATTGTCAATAACAATGTCGCAAATATGTGAATAATCCATTTTTTCAAGAATATCCACTAGCATAGCTTTTTGTTTATTAGAATTATTATCGGCTTCCAGTGATTCGCCGGAGACATCAAACATTGAATTTATGCCGGAATAAGTGTTTTTCCAGATGAAGGCTTTGAATGTCTGATAGAACATAAAAAGCTTGCACATCTTAACTTTTGCTTTCCACTTTTTATTTTTATCAGTTTCTTTAGAGAAAGCCTTCTTAAAGAAAATTTCTGATATTAATTCACTGGCAAATGTAAGGACATTACTTCTTGCGTCATTATAGGATTTAAAATCGTTGACTACACGTTTTGCAAGCTGGAGTTTTTCTTCCGGAGAAAGCTTTTTAGTCTTGTTATATTTTTCAACAATGTATTCCATAAAGTACCTATATATTGTTTTCATTAAAGCCTTCTATAACAAGGACTTCCGGCTGTTCCAATTTTACATTTCCATCTTCGTCCATACCGAGGGCTACTCGTAAACCTTTTTGAGCTTTAGAAATTCCGGACATAATCAAATCCATATTATATGCAGAAGCTCGGGGTTTGGCTTTTCCTTGTGTTAATTCATCTTTGTACTGCTCTAACAAAGTCTGAATCACATCTAAAGATTCATTAAATAATTGAATATGTCTTTCATTAGCCTGTATTTTATCCTCTTCGACACGCTGGTATAATTTGTTTCGGGTGCGTTCTTCTATCTCTCTTTTCTTCTTGTTTATACCTTCTCGGCACATTCTTTCGGATATAGAAGAACGTTTGATATCCAAGTCTGGTATTTGCTCCATAACAAAATCAAGCGTTTCACCTCGCAAATACATAGCTCTGATTTTAGCCCAGTCCTTTGCCGTAGGTTTTCGTTTAGGACTATCCTTCTTATTTTTTGACATAATAAAAATCCTTTAAAAAGAAAAACGGCAGCGGACAGGAGGGGTATGCACTGCCGTTATAATCAACACATTCACCACTTAGGTAAGGAGGTATAAAAAATTATTGTGAAATTTTTACCGACAATATCAATTCTTTATTTCCGTAAAAATCGCATCTTGTTTGCCGAATCTCAATAATTTCCCCTTTGGAGTTATGAATCTCCTTGTTATTTCCATAGCAAAGCCCAAAGGGTGATGTTTTAAACTTTTTCATATCTTCATTTGTATAGCGGACTTCTTTTATCAGTCTTGGCATAAGTTTTTCTAACTTAGAACCGCTAACAACTTCTGAGAAAACTTCACCATCATCAATTCTTGTTTCAATCAGCTTAGCCAATCCTTTTTGACATATCGGGCAAGTAGCAAGATAAAACTTTCTTCTGGTAAAATTTTTGTTATCATATAAAAACCACGTTTCATGCGGTTTGAATTTTATATTACAGTGGGTAAACATATACAATAATCCCTGTAGGTTACGATACGTCAACTTCTTTTCGTCAGTCCCCTGTGTGTTTCCACCTTTACATAAATGTAAAACTACTTCAAATGTCCGTATCAACTACCCTAATATTATTTACGATTTTATGAAAAAAGTGTGACTATTTTGACACAATGTAAAAATAGTTTTACATCTTGTCATTTTAGTCACAAAACACTTGGGAAATATTTTATAATTAGTGTGTAAGTTGATTTTCTTTATTTTTAGGCTCATTAGTCCTCTCTGTACGAGAGGGCTTTTTAATGCCCCTCAAATCTCCGGAGATATCTGGGTATGTATTTTCTTATTTAGGAAAGTTTATGCAGGAGGGGGTAGCCCCCCCCCCTGCAAGATTTCTATAAGTAATATGCGTTCTTTGGTGGAACTCTATAGCAATGCAGAAGCCCTCTATTGGCGTATATAGAGCAAAAAACGGCAACTACGTATAGTAATTGCCGTTAGTTAGTAGTATAATCTTGGAGTAAAGCATGTTTATGTTTTACGAGGGAACGTTTCATGCGAACCTTTCCTACTGGCAACGAAATAACGGTGTAATGAGTCAAGTAGAGAAAGGAGGGCAGCGAATGCGAAGCTAATAAAAATAGCTATCACCCTGATGATAGCCATTTTACAAATATTGCTTCTATATTTGTAAAGGAACGGTGCAAGCTCTAGGGTTGCAGCCTAGGGCTTGTTCCCTTACATGTACATTATTTACGATTTTTACTCTTTTGTCAATCCTTCTTAAACCAGTTATTGTTCAAAGATTTTAGTGTGTTTCACATAGCATAAAAGTTTCTCATACTGTTCTTCACAGTCTTTATTAACATACTAACCGCTTCAATCTTTGATTTTGCCTTTTTAAAATCCTATTACTCCGTAGCTCGTCTTTTCTGTTCTCCCCGATTAAAGCACAAATTACAAATTTTTGGTGAAAATTATACTGAAATGAAAATTTTGTTACAGTTCCTAACAACGATTTCTACAGCCTTAAAGTTATAGTGTTGTTAAGAACCGTAACAAGAATTGTATAATTTTAACCAAAACCGCCTACGCTATTTGTAATTCGTGCTGTGTAGTTAAGGGTGTGAACAGAAAAGACGCTCTACTGCGTAGAAAGGATTTAATTATGGCAAAATCTAAAGATTTCAACGTGTTTTCGTATGTTTATGGCAGACTTTTTGCAGAACAGTATTATGAAAAAGACGGAACTGGGTGTTTATTTGAAACAACATCTAAAATCTATTCCTGGAAAGGAATATTGTACTGGTTTAAGAAAGAAGGATATCTCATTGATTATGAAATCGGAAATGTAGATTACAATCATTCAGTAATTGCTTACAAGTTCAATCGTCAGCAATTAACCTTTAAGCCATATATCTCTGTGATTGAGAGAAATCTAAAGAAAAATGCTCTTGAAATCACCCCTATGGGAGAATTTGTCGCTCAACTTGATAACGACAAAGATAGAGATAAGATTGCAGACGGCTTTGAAGCTCAATTCAAAAAACCTGTTGAATACCTTGAATCTGCTGACAGGTGTCTTAAAGAATTGAATCAGAAAATAATGGAATCGCTCCGTAAGGCGACTTCCGAATCATCTAATAATGATGGAGAGCAGAAAGCGGCATAGTTTGCTTTCTTAATGCCCTTTGGATATAGATAATACGCCCTTGCGGGCTATTGTCTATACCAAAGGGTTTTCTTTTCAATTATTGTCAATGATTGCAGATAGTTACAATTATTGACTTTTTTAGTTACAAATATAGCAATAAAGGAGGATTTTATGCCAAGTATATGTATTCAAAATTTAGGTAAATATAATGAAGGTGAGTTGCTTTTTGAATGGGTAGATTTACCTGTTTCAGACGAAGAATTAAATGCAGTATTGAATAGAATTAAAATCTGCAATAATGGCAATAATTATTATGATGATTGCGGCAATCCGTATGAGGAAATAATGCTTGCAGATTGGGAAGATTTCGGTGCATATCCTGTATCAGAATGGAGCAATATACGTACACTTAATGAAGTTGCAGCATTTTTAGAAGAGCTTAGCAGTGAAGAGAGCGAAGCTTTTGAATATTTCATTGGAAATGGATACAGCTTAGAAGATGCAAAGTATAAAGTTAAAAATCATGAATATACGTATTTGCAAGCAGAGAATGATACTGATTTGGCTTATACATATATAGAAGAAGTCTATGGTGGTATTGAATATGCAAGTCGTAGTTTATTAGAAAGACATTTTGATTATGAATCATACGGAGAAGAGTTGAGTTACGATTATCAGCAAACCACACATGGATATATTGCTGCATAAAAATATTTATTAACTTATAGTAGTTATTATATTTAATATTAACTAATTCTTATTATTAACTACATGTATATATATTAACTAATAGTTAATATTAACTTAAAAAGTTAAACATTAACTACTGGTTAAATCATAACTGATAGAAGTTAGTATTAACAAAGAGTAGTTGTTAAAGTGCGAGGGGTAGCAAAGGGTTCAGAGTTTTTCTGTTCCCTTTGTTTATTCCTGCTTAGTAATGGAAAGGAGTTTGTGATGGGTGCATACCTATTTTTCAAAGTGGTTAATAGTAATCAAGCTGATGAATTTAATAGATTTATGTCAACAACAGATGTGGGTAAAAGATTAATTAATGCAGAAGCCTTTTTGTCGGTTATCGATAATAAAGATATTGAGATAGCAAAGCAAGAACCAAATCAACCATTCTTAGAATATTATATAAAACATAAAGGACATGGTGAGTTTAAGGCTTCTGGAATCTCAGATGAAGAAATTAAATTGTCCGAATGCCAAGATTTAAGTGATTTCTTTGATTTAATTACTGAATTTTTTGTTGCTGCACAAACAAAATTTGAATTGCAATTCGGAGCGTATTCTTGTGCATTTAATCTTGATGAATATTATTTCAGTATTGAACAAATGAAACGTATTACAAAAAATGGCAAATGTTTATCCGGAAAATCAATAAATCCAGATAAATATAATTTATTAAAAAAACTTTTGGAGAAATGATAATGAAAACAATTTTTAAAACCTATGGAATGCTTAGTAATCAAGAACTTAAACAATATGAAGCCTGGGCTATTGAAACAGAACAGGACTATTATGATAATGATGAACTTCCTTCTGAAGAAACAATTTATAAATGTATTTGTGCCGATATAGATATTGGGCTAGAAGATGAAAAATATAATCTTGATAAGGAGCTAGAGGGTAATATCTTATGTATAGCTTCAATTGGTCGTTGGAATGGAAGGTTTCAAGGTTATAAGCTACTTGGAAATAATTTAAAAGAAATTTTGCAAGATTTTGCTTGTGATGAATTTCATATTTATTTTGACGGCTTCAATATTAAATCTGAAGGTTGGCATCATGACGGTCATAATTATATTGAATTTCGAGAAACTAGGACAGATAAGAATTTGGATAATTTCTTGGAAATTATATACTCTGGTAAAGAACTTACACGCAGTATCATAAATTACTATACCAAGTCGCTTAAACCCTATGTGAAAGCAATTTATGGCTGGTAAAAAGAGTGATAGATTGGTTTGATACAAATAATTAAAATAAAAGAAAGGAAATTTAACTAATGAATAAACAGGAAAAAGAATTTATGGAAAAGATTTTAAAACAATTCTTTGGTGATGATTATGCTAAAAAAGTCAGTATTATTGATGATAAACGA
Source organism: Candidatus Gastranaerophilales bacterium (assembly GCA_944323165.1). Taxonomy (GTDB): domain Bacteria; phylum Cyanobacteriota; class Vampirovibrionia; order Gastranaerophilales; family Gastranaerophilaceae; genus CAG-196. Next base: position 91,713 of record CALURK010000006.1, read on the forward strand.
ACTGTATATATTAATGTATTGAATCAAGATAATTTGAAATAAATATATACAGTTGTTAGCTAAACTATGCAGCAGACGATATTTTATCGTCTGTTTTTTCTTGTCAAATTCACTAAAAAGAAAGGAGTAAATTATGGGTTTAGACATGTACTTAAACAAAAAAACGTATGTTGGAGCTAATTATGACTTTAATAACGTTACAGGAACACTTGCACTGAAAAGAAATGATGTTCCAATTCCGATTAATTTAAACAAAATACGCTATATTCTTGAAGAACAGGCATACTGGAGAAAAGCAAATCAAATACATAGGTGGTTTGTAAATAATGTTCAAGAAGGTGTTGATGATTGTGGGATTTATGAGGTCTATGGAGAACAACTACTAGAACTTGTTGAATTATGTAGGCGTGTATTAGCAGATCATTCTTTAGCGGATTCTTTGTTGCCTTCGCAAGAAGGCTTTTTCTTTGGTAGCACAGAATATGATGAATACTACTTTGCTGACTTAGAAAGCACTATTGAGCAACTTGAAGATGTAGAACCAGATACTTGGTATGAATATTCTTCAAGCTGGTAAGGAGTTTGATATGAAACGAAATTGGAATTGGAAGCTAACCCCAATGGGAACTCTGTTGATATTCAACGGTAAATCTTTGTATTGGGAATATGAAGGCTGTGGCGAGCTTAATGAAAAAGAGCAGGAACAGTTTGTTAAAGAAGTTATTGAAGAATATAAGGATATTTTAGATGGAAATTTGTAACATTGATATAAAATGTCCTCGTTGTAATGGCGGATTATACAAATCAAGCAAAGAAGATTTTGCATACTATTGTCCGGCATGTAATGAGGATTTTTACAGTTTTGAAGTTATAGGAGTAGTAATATGTACAAACGAATTGATGTCGAGGACAAAACAAACGAATATGTGGAAGAATACTTAACCAAATTACAAGTAATAGATGATGCTACGAGATATTATCATGAACATTTTACAATGGACGATGATTATGATAAGGATTTTGAAGTAAAAACTTATGAACAATCTATAAGCTTCTGGGAAGCTAACGGTTATAGAATTGAGGAAGAACAACCAGACGATTATCAATGTCCGGTTTGTATTAGTCAAAATATAGAATGTCTCGGCAGTGAAATAGATGGACTGCTATTATCCTACCGATATTGTTGTAAGAATTGTCATGCAACGTTTGATGGCAATTATGAGTTAAATTTTACAGGTTATGATAATATTGTGAAAGACAAAAATTTTACTGAACCGAATGAAATAAGCCAACAACACGCCCGATGATTTTAAAATGCAAGGATTTATCAATTATGAACGGTGGGAAGCTTTGATTTTTTGATACAGCTATAACATTATCATTACTTCTACTTAGCTGTTTGCACATCATCTCACCATTATAATTAAAAGCGTATATGCAACCGTTGCGAATATTTGTTTGAGATTTATCAACTAATAACATATCATTGTCATTAATCTCCGGAAGCATACTATCACCTTTGGCATAAATTATTTCTGTCATGTGTTTATTAGCTTTGAAAAAATCAAGCAGTTTATTTGGTAGAGATAATTTATCGGTAATATCTTCATCATAAACATCTCTTCCTGTACCGCAACTTGCAGACACTTCGGCACGAACAGGAATATTGGAATTTTCGGATTCATTATAATCTTTTCGTGTATCTATATAGAGTTTTTGGTATAACTGTGAATTTGTAGCATTAATATTTTCTAAATGTTTTACTAAGCGTAACTGTTCTTTTAGAAGCAGGTATGAATCATTTTTAAATTTTAAGCTTATATTCTGTCTTGTTGTATCAAGAATCTCTGCATATTCTGTTGCAGAAATTTTTTCAATTTCTTTTGCATATTGTTCAAAAATATCTTTATGTTTAAATTTAGTTCTAATGTCTTGTAAAGATTCTATAATAGCCATAACTCTCCTTATATCAGTGTCAATATGTATTGACACATTGTATTGAACAAAAAATTTTACAAATTGCAATATCTTGCCCTTACAGACAGTTTTTCGCACTTCCTAGCTATGACAAATTGTAATGCAATATTTTTTTATTGTCAATATGTATTGACAGATTAACAAAGTCGATTAATAATATAAACAACATTTTAATTTTAGAGAGAGTAGGTTTTAAGGGCAATACAAATCAAAACCCCATAGCAAGACTGTCTTTTTATGTCTTATCTATGCAGGTTTAGTTGTTGTGCCAAAGAAAGGAGAAGAAAATGAAGGTTAAAGAGGTTATTGAAGAATTAGAAAGGATTGAGAACAAAGATGCTGAACTGATTTTAGCCTTTGCAGACGGCAGTGATACGACAGATTATGCTTTTATTGAAGATAACACTGCCTATAATGATTACACATATCTTACTGTTAATGGCAGTTTCGATAATGAACTTTACTAAACACAGAAAGGAGTAAACTTATGTTTACCGCAGAAGAACGCAGAAAGTATATTGGCGGTTCTGATATTGCATCAGTTATGATGATGAGCAGATGGAAAACCCCATTAACTTTGTGGCTTGAAAAAACTGGAGAAATTGAACCTGATGATCTATCAGATAATGAAGCTGTTCAACTTGGTGTAGAACTTGAAGATTTTGTTGCACAGAAATTTGCAAAAGAAATTGGCAAAAAAGTCCGCAAAACAAATAAAATATACTTTCATAAAAAATATCCATTTCTTGCCGCTCACGTTGATAGACTTATTGTAGGTTCTGAAGAGTTATTGGAATGTAAAACTTGCAGTAGCTATAAGCAAGATGAATGGAAAGACGAAGTAATAATAGTAGAAGAAAATGGCGAGAAAAAAGAAATTATAAAGCAGAATACCCCTTATGAATATGTTTTGCAGTGCATTTGGTATATGGGAATTTTAGGTAAAAAAGTTTGTTATATTGCAGTCCTAATTGGCGGTCAAAAATTTAAGTACCGAAAAATTGAATTTGATGCAGAATTATTTAATATTATGGTGGATATGGCTGTAGAATTTTGGAATTGTGTTCAGACAAAAACCATGCCTGCATTAAGTCCGGAAGATAGTAATACATTATCAAAGGTATATTCTACGCATAGCGAGGATTATTTAGAATATCAAGATGTCGAAGAGAAGATTGAGAAATTACAGGAAGTCAAAGCAGGAATAAAAACTCTTGATGTAGAAAAGAAGATGTTAGAAGCAGAACTCAAAAATATCATTAACACCCATGCCGGAATTTTAACCGATAAATTCAAGGTATCTTGGTTATCGGAAGAAAGACCTGTCGTAAATACTGAACGTCTAAAAGCAGATAATTTGTATGAAAAATATACGGATAAATCAACCACTCGGTCTTTAAAAGTATTTTTAAAACAGAAAAAAGCTGCATAACCAACTATTTGAAAGGATTAAATCAAAATGAGATGCGAATTTTGCGGTGGTACGCCACGCAAGAATGAGCTAATAGTATCATTTGGGTACTATTATTGCCCATTCTGCGGTGAAAATATGGGAAATGTACGCCAATATAACAAGAAAAAAAAGAAAAAAGGTCGCAAGACAGAAAGGATGGTATGAGTACACAAATTGCAGAATTAAAAACGCAAGTAATTGAACAAAGGCAGAAATCTAAGCCAATTATGGACTTAATTCAAAAGAATTTAACTGAATTGGGTAAGGCTCTGCCTTCACACATGACAGCCGAAAGGCTTGGCAGAATTGCCTTAACAACAGTTCGGAAAAATCCCGAACTTGCGGAATGCACACAAGAATCCTTTTTAGGAGCTTTATTTCAAGCTGCTCAATTAGGATTAGAGCCAGATGTAGATGGGCAGGCATATTTTCTTGTATTTAATAATTCAAGAAAAATCAACGGTAAATGGACTAAACTCAAAGAAGTTCAGTTTGTTATTGGTTATAAAGGGTACGTTGAATTATTTTACAGGCATGAACTTGGACTAAAGGTCAGTATGCACACTGTCTATGATAAAGATTACTTTGCCTATGAATATGGTACGCAGGAATACATTAAACATATACCTTATGATATTCCAGATGAAAATGGCGAAGTTAATAGAGGTAAGCCTGTTAAATATTATGCGATAGCACATTTGGCAAATGGTACAAGTGTTTTTAAAGTAATGAGCAAGTCTGAATGTATAAATCATGCCAAAAAACACTCAAAATCCTATATTGAAATGGAATTTGATGAAACAGAGAAAAAATATGTAAAAATCAAAGACCCTCATTTCAGTGCAAATTCACCTTGGGTTACAGATGAGAATGCTATGTGCAAAAAAACAGTTTTGCTTCAGTTGATGAAAACACTTCCAAAATCCGTAGAAATCCGTAAGGCTTTGGATATGGATAATACAACTAAAATAAGAGTTCTTGCTGATATGTCCGAAGTAAAAGACATAACCAACTGGGACGATAAAAATATAGAAAGGAACGCTGTAGATGAATGAATTTAAACTTCTTGGTCGTTTAAATTGGCTTAAAATCCAATATTTTGATAATGGTACTTGCATGACAAGTATCTATCTTGGGAAAAAGAAGCCAAAAACAGATGAATACGAAACATTCCCGATATTGTTTTTTAATACAAAGAAAGACAATGTTGCTGAACGTCTTGCAGAATGTTGTGTTCAAGGTGATTATATCAGAATTAACGGTAAGATAAGCATAAATGAGTATGAATCAAAAGATGGCAAGAAACATACAAAAATAGAGCTTATCGGCTGGAATTTCAAAAAAGTAAAATGGAACTCTGAACTTAACAAATATGAAGATATTGAAGTCTGTGAAGGTGAAGAATTACTGGAAACAGAACAAGCCGCTTAACCCCCAAACTTGAAGAGAGAGAAATTAAATACAAATGCTTTTATTAAATGACTACGAACAGGAAATAACCTCTATGTTAGTAGCATCTAAAAGGGATATGCAACAGACAATTTTAAGTCAGCTATCTAAGAAGATGTTTACAAATCGTTTGTTTGCAAAAGTTTTTGAAGTTGCTGAACTTCTGTTTAATTCCGGCAAAGAAGTAAATGTATTTAATATAGCAGAAAAGTTATATGGTAATGAAGATAAGAAAAATGTCCTTTTGCTTCAAGAAAATTTCATTACTAATGTGAATTACAAATTTTACGTTAACAAAATCCAGGAAGCATATTTTGACAGAATCACAAAAAATGCAACTTGCTATAATGAAATCGAAAAAATTCAAAAGGAAAAAGAAAAATATACAGATACCTCATTATTATTAGATATAACTCATGATGCAGAAAAACTCCTTGAAAAAGATGAAAATGTTAAGTTGATAAAAACAGGCTATCCCTCAATAGATAGCAAGCTTGGCTGTATGCAAGGCGGAGACCTAATAATTTTTGCAGGTGCACCAGGCATGGGAAAAACCTGTATGATGATTAATTTAATTGCAAGTATTGCTAAACAGGGTTTCAAGGTTGATGTTTTTAGTTTAGAAATGTCCTTAAAGCAGATTCAAAATCGTCTTATCTGTTCACAGGCGAGAATAGATGCCAGTAAATTAAGAACTCAAACCCTTACCGGATTTGAAACGGACTTATATCAAAGATACATTTATGAAGTATTACCATCGTTACCCATCAAGATTTGTACTAAATACAACATAACTGTTGAAAAGATAAAAACATTAACCAAGAAATCCGATAGCGATATTGTTTTTATAGATTATCTGGGCTTGATTAGCGGCGGTAATCCGAAATCAAGTTATGAACGAATAGGGGATATTTCCAGAGAGCTAAAATTAGCTGCTATGGAAACAAATAAGCCCTTCTATGTATTACATCAACTTAACAGGGGTTATGCAGACAGACAAGACAAACGACCAAGGTTGTCGGATTTAAGAGATTCTGGAAAGATTGAACAAGATGCAGACACTGTGTGTTTTATACACCGCCCTGCATACTTTGAGCCTGATAAATATAGAGATTTCGACTTACGGTTTATTATCGAAAAGTCAAGGCACACCGAAGGTGGTAAGACCGCAGAACTTTACTATGACGCAAGTACACAAACTGTAAAGGAGAAATTTCAACATGAACGGTAACTTATATTCACAATCTAATATGTCACAAGTTGATATGGTATTAAGTCATTTAATTAATTATGGCAAGATAACCCCGGAAGAAAGTATCAATTTATATAATATTAAATATTTAGCAAAGTGTATCAGCAGGTTAAAAGAACGTAAAATCAGTATTTACAGTGTATTCTGTGATACTGAAAAACGTCTTGATTCAAAAATCAAGGAATATGTTCTCTGCAAAGAACAACCGCCCCAAGTAAAAAAAATGATTGAAACCGTAAAGGCACAGCACCTAAGAAAGACTGCTTAGGGGGTGTCAATCATGCTAAACGGAATTTTAGAAAATGAAAATTTACTCACTATTAAAGAAGCCGCCACAATATTTAAAACCCAGGAAAGTACAGTTAGAAGCTGGATTAGGCGTAAAAATATACCACCCCAGTTAATCTTCAAAATTGGCGGAGTTGTAAGAATAAGAAAACCTTTATTAGAAAAATTTATTCTAGGGGAGTTATAAAACTTCCCTTTTTACAGAAAGGAGCAATCTATATGAGTGTTTACCAAAAGAAAAATGGTAAGTGGTATTGTCGTGGACAGGTTAATGACCAACGCTATCACAAACTCTGTGATGGTGCTAAAACCGAAAAAGAAGCTATTGCTTTAGAAGATGGCATAAGATACCAACTACGACAAGTACAATTAGGACTTGTAAAAAAAGAAGAAAAGAAAACTGTTTATACTGTAAAATTCATGCTGAATAAGTATCTTGAATATTCTAAGGCGAATAAAAAATCATATAAGACCGATTTGACATTTGCAAAATTTTTTCTTGACTATTTCGGGCAAAACAGGGATATTTTAATGATATTGCCGAGTGACATAGAAAACATGAAATTAGAATTAAAATCCCATAGAAATAAAAAAGGAGAATTTCTACAAAATTCCTCTGTTAATAGGTATTATAGTGCTTTAAACAAAGCTTATAATGTTATGATAGAAAATGATTATATAGATTATAATCCATGTCGGAAAGTAAAAAAGTATATTGAAGATAATGTAAGGAGTGTAGTATTACCACTAAACGTGCAAGAAGAATTTTTAAAGCTATTACCTAGCGATTTGCATAGAGTTATAGTATTAGTGGCTTTGCATACTGGTTTCCGCAAATCCAATGTGCTACAACTACGGAAAGAGCAAGTTAATTTGGCAAAGAAATACATAAAACTTACAAAATCAGAAAACAAAGGGAAAAAGACAATAACCATGCCATTAAATAGTTTCATATTTAATCTTATTGAATATTATTACAAACAAGCAGAAGATTACTTATTCATAAATCCAGAGACGCATCAACCTTTTACAACAATATTAAAATCAATAAAAGCCGCAGGAAAAAAAGTAGGTATAGAAGATTTACATTTTCATGACTTTAGGCGTACCTTTGGTACAAGATTATTGGAAAACGGAACAAATCTAAGGGTAATACAAGACTTATTAGCTCATAGTAATATTTCAGTAACTGAACGATATTTAAGTGTAGAAGCTGGAGAAAGGGAATTAGCATTAGAAAGTCTAGCTTCATAATAAATTAATTCTGTGTGCGGATTGTGTGCGGATTGTGTGTCAAATGCAAGAAAAAAGTATTTTATGCAAAAAAGGAGTATTTACCTCAAATCCTTTATTATTAATACTTTTCGGAATTCTGTTAAAATTTTTAAAATTTGATAAAGATATACTTAAATTCTACCAATTTTTTGCTATTAAAACAAAAAAGCAAGGTCTAAAAGCCTTGCTATTATTGGGTTTTAAAAATTGGGTGTGGTGGGACTCGAACCCACGACCAATTGATTAAGAGTCAACTGCGCTACCAACTGCGCCACGCACCCATATTCTATTTTCAACATGTCTATTGTAACACAAACTTTTTTTATAGCAAAATTTTTTTTCTCTAGGTTTATTTTATTATGAATATTATTTTTTTGCCTGAAAAATATAGAACCCAAAGCTATACTAATGATGTTTCTTTCAAAAGAATGATAAAACCAAAAAAACAATCTCTTTATGATTTGTTTGTTAGAACTCCTGTCGGATATAAAAATCCTAAAAAGTCTTTAGATAAAATTTTATTTATAAAACCGCAATTTATGGCAGGAACTAAGTGTAAGGGATCTATACCTTTAAAAAATTTTTGGGATTTTTTCTATAAAAATAAAAATATTAAAAATATGGGTTATTCCACCAATAAAGATGGTTATGGAGATAGTTTCCTAAAAGCACCTTCTTGCATGCCTATCTCAACGTCTTATGTGCACGATTGCTCTGTTATGTATTTGTACGATAAGATTTCCCAAACTCATGCCATTTATCATGCTCTTTCTGATTGTACAATTGATACCATCAATTTCATGATAAAGAAACTCATGCCCGAAGGTTTTACAAAAGGTGCAATAATTCCGGGTGATTCGTTTTTTTACTCAGACCAAGAAAAAAATATGAAAAATATGCTTAGATTAATGAAAAACAATAGTCCGAAAGCTATTGTAAATGTATACCACTCTACTTGTAAATATCCTGAAGTAGTCGGGATAAAAGGTATGGTTTATCAAATCCCAAATACTAAAGTTCAAGAGCAAATAAAATCAAAAAAAATTGATATTAAAGATGAAGGGCAAGCTTCTTTTAAAGTCGTAGATTTACAAGGTTATAATACTTTCCAAGAAATTTATGACGAGGCTCAGACGGTTGAATCTTTAAAAGGATTAAAAAAAGTTTTTATAAATTCAAAATATCCTAAAGTAATGTTGAATATTCTATTGAGCGAAATAGATAAAAGACTTAAGGTGTTAGATAATATTTAATTTTTGTTTTTTATAGCAAAAAATAATATTTAGAGGTTTTAACTTAATTGCAATGAACGTATCAAAAATTCAGTCAAACCAAAGTTTTTATAATACGCAAACTAGCAAACCAAAGCGCGAGTTTATAGATATTATAGCTGATAATGTAAAAAATCCTCGCGACGTAGAGGATTGTGTTGCGGTTCCTAGAGGAATTTTTAAAGCGTATATTTATTTGATGGCAGGAAGCGGACTTTTGTCAATAGCTAATTTTTTACCGCAAAAATTAAAGGGAATGAAAACTTCTTTTAATATTTTGGGATGTATTTTGAATATTATAAGTGCCGTATACTTTGCCAAACCTTTTGCTGTAAAGGGTTTATCTCCAACTGTAAAAAAAGAAAAACCTCTCTAAAATTTGAGAGGTTTTCTTTTACACTTTGTATTCAGTTACTATCTTAATTTAACAGTTACTGATTTAGCTTTTTGAGTGTATTCAAGTTTGTCTTCTCTTGATAACCAACCTAAGCCCATTTCAGCAAAGTTTTCGTTTAAGCTAAGGTCTTTTTTCATTTTGTTGATAGAAACTTCACCTTTGTTAGAAAGGTAGTTGTAAATTTGACCTGCTGATTCGATAATTTGTTCTTGAATACCTTTTCTTTCTTCTTTAACTTTTGCCATTTTAATCTCCTTCTTAAATAGTGTCACTGTAAAAAACTTACCCATTTATTGTATTAAAAATTTTCTCATTTTGCAAGTGTTTTGAATAGTATTTGTGTTAAAATAGTCCATAAGGAGTATGTTATTAAATTTTATTAAAGTTGATTTTAGAACTAAAGTTTTAGTTGATAAATATTTAGAGTTAATTTCTGGGGGTGTAAAACCTTCAGAAATACTGGTTCTTGTACAAAATTCAACTCTAAAAAAACAATTCAGCGACAAAATTTTGAGAAACATAAAAGAGGATGCTTTTGAAAATATAAATGTACATTCATTCTTTTCAATTGTATATAATACACTTGTTGATAATTGGTGTTTTATAGAAAATTCCATTCCTTCTAAAAAGGCTTTTATATTGCCGAATTTAGTGGGTTTGGAGGTTTCTCAATTTTTGTTGAAAGATATTTTGAAGCAGGTAGATGTTAAGGGGTATAATTCTAAACACTCGCTTCTTCATCAAATCTTTAGGAGATATTCTCTTATTGTACAAAACCATTTGACAAATGATGAAGTTGAAAAGAGGGCGAAAATTTTAAAAGAATCTTTTGCTGATGATGCGGAATTAATTATAAAAAAACTTTTGTCCTCAACGTTAAGATATCGTAGTTTAGACTATTTGAGGCAAACATTAATTTTTAATCATGTTTATAAAAATACGGATTATTTTAATGACATAAAATATCTTTTAGTCGATGACGCAGATGAGATGACTCCTGTATGTTTTGATTTTATTTCTTATCTACGACCTCAATTAAAAGATTGGGTAATTTGTTTTGACTCTTTAGGATCCAGCAGATGCGGGTATTTAAGTGCAGATACTTCGATTGAGTGTAAACTTGTACACTTATTCGGAGAGGATGTGACAACGAAAGATAATTATTATGAAAACGGAGAGATTATTTTTTCAAATATTTTGGAAGGTAAGCATGAAAGATTGCAAAATTTTACATTAACATCCCTCTCGAAACGCGCTGAGATTCTGGATTTTACCATTGATAAGATAAAAAAGTTATTTAATAATAATGTAAAACCAAAAGATATTACAATAATAACTCCGCTTCAGGATAACATGTTGAAGTTTACTTTAGAGGAAAATTTAAGTCAGCTTTGTAATCCACTATTTTTATCCGGAAGTGAAAAATTAATTGATAATCCTCTGGTGAAAGCGAGCTTAAATATTTTAAAATTAATGCTGGGTATAGATATTTCGGAAAACGAGCTTAGGGTAATACTTTCTGATTATTTAGGCATTCCTTTAAAATATTGTAATAATGTATTAAGCGGATATAAAAATAATGGGCTTTTACCAAGGATTAATTTAGAAAATTATGATGAAAAATATCAGAAATTTTTAAAAGTTTTTGATGAAATAAAAGAAAAAGATGAGCGATTATCATTAAAAGTTTATGAATTATTTTATAAACTTGTGGAGTTTACTGATGAGAGTAGGATTAATAAATTTAACTTTTTCATAAAACAATTGAGAGATTTCGAAAGTGTTTTGGGTGAAAAAACTGTAATAGAGCGCGCTCAAGAGATAATTGTTCAGATAGAAAATTCTATAATTGCAGAAAATCCGAGTACAATATTAGAATTCAATGATAATGATTTGGTTGTAGCAACTCCTCAAAAGATTATAGATAATAAGATTTCATCAAAATATCAGTTTTGGTTAGACGTATCTCATTCTGATTGGGTTAAGACCGATACAGGACCTTTGTATAATGCGTGGGTATTTCAGGCTGACTGGGTAAAGGATGAGTATACTGTAGAGGATGATATATTTTTAGCTAAGCAAAAAACTGCAAGAATTTTAAGAAAGTTATTGTTGCTTGCAAAAGAACACATTTGGGCATGTTCAAGCTTATTTGATCCTGCGGGTGTTGAAAATCTTGGTGGAATTGAAGAATATTTATCTGGCGGTGAGAGTGATGGTTTAGAAGAAGAGAAACCTGTATTTCAAATTAAACCAAGAGAGGATCAAAAGCCGGTTTTAGAGTATAAAAACGGAAGTATGGCAATTTCTGCCGTTCCTGGAGCCGGAAAGACAACTATATTGCTGGCTTTAATAATAAAACTTATAAATAGCGGAGTTAATCCGACTAATATTTTTGTTTTGACTTATATGGATTCCGCCGCAAGAAATTTTAGAGAGCGAATTAAAAACATGTGTCCAAATTCGACTCAACTTCCTAACATTAGTACAATTCACGGCTTGGCTTTAAAAATAATAAAAGAAAATTCTAATTTTGAAAGATTAAATTTAGCCTCTGATTTTGATATCTGTGATGATACACAGAGAATGAAAATTATAAAATCTATCGCCGGAAAGTTTACCAAAACAGAGAGTGATGAATTTGATAGAGCCATTTCTGTAATCAAGCTTCAGGAGGGTAATATTGATACGCCATCTAGTGATAAGAAGATTGAAAAATTTAAGGCTTTTTATAGGGAATATCAAGCAAAATTAAGAGAAGAAAATTTGATAGATTATGATGATATTTTAATTATGTCAGTAAAACTTTTGGAAAATAATCCTGATATTTTAGAATATTATCAAAATCTTTGTGAATATATTATAGAAGATGAAGCTCAGGATTCATCATGTGTTCAGCAAAGGTTGATTGCTCTTCTTAGCGGAAAACACAAAAACCTTGTAAGGTGCGGTGATATTAACCAAGCTATTACTACAACTTTTTCTAATGCAGATGTAGAAGGCTTTAGAGAATTTATAAAAACTGCTGATAAAAAAGTAGAAATGAACCATTCTCAAAGATGTACTCAAGATGTTATGACTCTTGCAAATAAGCTGGTAAATTTCGGCAATGAAATTTTGCCTAAAGCATTTTTTACAAGTTATATGCAAGGAGTGGAAGGTAAAAATCCGGTTAGTGAAAATGCCATATTTTCTAATGTTTTTGAAAATGCTTTTGCAGAGAGGAATTTTATTTTAAAAGAGATAAAAAATATTCTTACTCGAAATAAAGATGCAACGATTGGAATTCTTTTAAGAAATAATTATCAAGTAGCATCTTGGGCAAGCTTTATAAACGATGCAGGTCTAAAAAGTATCACAAGGAGCGAATCTCTGGGACAAAAAGGGGTATTTAATACTATATTTTCTATTTTAAAATTTATACAAAATCCATTTGACAACGAAGTTGTAGTATCTACTTATGAAACTCTTTCTGATTTAGGTTTTTATAAACAAAGGCTTCAGTTGGAAATTAGAGCCTCTGAAAAACCTTTTATACAGAAAGACGGTGATGATATTGAATCTAATGATTTATCTCAATTTTTGTGGGATATGCAGTATTGGCTAAATTCTTCAACTTTGCCTCTTGAGGAATTAGTAATAAGAATCGGGCTTTTTTATTACACAAGTGATATAGAAAAATCAAATGTTTATTTGATTGCAACGCTAGTAAAACGTTTGAGTTCTAATGCGAAGTTTGATACAGTTCTTCAAAGACTGGAAGAAATTTCTAAAAAGCCGACATTAAGCGGTTTTAAGTTCTTCTCGGAAGAAGAAGATAAAGACGCGATGAAGGGTAAAGTTCAGATAATGACTCTTCATAAATCCAAGGGTGATGAGTTTGAGTATGTATTTTTACCTGAGATGGCAGAAAAGAATTTATCTATAGATGTAGAAAAAGCAAAAACAAAATCATCTACTGTCTTTATGGAAGAAGTAAGAGGTTTTAATCCTGCATATAAGAAAAAATCTGAACTTGAGCTTAGGGAGTTTAATTCGGAAGAAAGTTTAAGGCTTTTGTATGTAGCAATAACTAGAGCTCAGAAGAAACTTTATATAACAACTTCCGCAAAGGCTAAGGGTTGGGGAAATAAAGAAACTGAGCAAGAGCCGAGTGTTATTTTTGATAAGGTTCTATAGAAATTCATTATAAAAGGAGAAATTTATGCATTGGATACTTTTGTTTGTGGCGGGTTTATTTGAAATTAGTTGGGCAGTAGGTTTAAAATTTTCGCATGGATTTACCCAGATAATCCCATCTGTTCTAACTGTTTTAGGTATGGTTGCAAGTTTTTATTTCCTATCTTTGGCACTTAGAAATTTGCCGCTTGGAACTGCTTATGCAATCTGGACAGGAATCGGTACTATTGGTACGGTTATTTTAGGTATATTGTTGTTTAAAGAACCTATATCTTTTATGCGCATAGCTTGTATTGCTTTAATTGTATGTGGAATTACGGGGCTAAAATTAATAACGCATTAAAAATTTTATTTAAATGTTATACGCGATAAATCTGCATAGTTCAATAATTTTTTCTGGGTAAATACCTATCAAAAGAGTTATGATTGCGGTTATTACCAGAACAAATTTTTGTGAGAATACAGGATTTAGTTTTGGAACAAAAGTATTTTTATCGCATCTTTCAAATAGAGGGAGAATGATTTTAAGGTAGTAATATAAAGCTACAACCATAAGTAATAAAAGTGCAAGTAAAAATGGTACGAAAATTAAACCGGAGTTCGCAATAGCGGTAAACAGGTATATTTTTGCAATAAAGCCGGAAGTTATAGGAAATCCTGCTAAGGCTAAAATAGAAAAAGCATAAGCGCCAGTTAGTCCGTGGTTGTTATAAAAAATCCCTTTAAAACCATTAACATTCATATCCTGCTTTTCAGAACAAATATTAAGGAAAGCAAACGCAGAAATGTTCATTAATACATAACACATAAGATAAAAGATTACGGTTGATAGATTGTAGACTGAAACAAGGCATGCGGCTAATAATACGTAAGAAGAATTGGCAGAAGCAGAGCAAGCTAAGATAGCTTTAACATTATTTTCTCTAATAGCGTAAGTGTTTGCCCAGAGAGCTGTTATTAGGCATATAATCGCAATAACAAAAGTTAGTTCAAAGCTATTGCTTAGAGGAAATACAAGAAGTCTGCATACAATCCCGAATACAGCAAGCTTAGGAATTGTGGATAAGAAAGCTAAAACAGAAGTTTCGCATCCCTTATAAACATCAATAACCCAATTTGCAAAAGGAAACACCGCAAGTTTCGAAATTAAACCAAGAATTATCATAATAGCAGAGATTGAGTACATAATTGAAGGTTCTTGGTTCATTATAACTTCATAAATTTGTGACAAATTTATAGAACCGCAAATTCCGTATAAATAAGATACTCCAAAAAGGAATACTCCTGTAGAGATTGCAGAAGTTAATAGATACTTAAAAGCAGCTTCTTTAGAATAGTAGCCTTTTGCAGCAGCAATGAGGAAATAAGTAGAGAAGCTGAGAATTTCTATTGATACGAACAAAGTAAGAAAATCATTGGCTGAAATAATATTCATAGCACCAAAAATTCCCGATAAAAGAATTGCATGAAAAGAATATGCATTGCCTTTTATCGTTCTAATAAGATTTCTTGAAAGTAATGCTACTAAAAAACCGCATACAAGAATTAGAAAATCAAATAGAAGCGTGTAGCTATCTGACATTAAAGAGTTTTTGAACGCAAAATATTGAGGCTCTGTTTGTACGGTAGAAAGTAATAATATGCTTAATGATATTCCGATTATGGATACAAGTCTTGAGTATCTGAATAATCTTGGCGAAAGAATTATACTTAACACCAACTGAAGAATTATAAAACCTAAAATACAGAAATTCGGTAATAAAATATTAAAAATATCGTTAAGCATTACAAACCTTTCTATTTATCCAATCATACCAAGAAGAACATTTGGGAAAATTCCGAAAATTACAAGTCCTGCAAGGACTGATGCAAGTACAATAAATTCATGTACAGTAATATCGTTAATTTTCTCGTATTCCGTCGGTAATTCTCCAAAGAAACTTTTATGTAAGAATTTAAGCATATAGCAAGAGCTGAGAATAAGAAGCGGAAGCGCAAAAACAGATGCGAATTTAAGAACATCCGAGAAATCAGCATTCAAAGAAGCTATAATTGTCAATATTTCACTTACAAACGGAGCGAAAGCCGGAATTCCGATAGATGCCAGTACAATAACAGTTGCAAACCCGAAGAGTCTTGGCATAACGGTTGCTATACCTGATAAAGTATTTATATCTCTGTTTTTGCATCTTAGGTAAACGATTCCTGCAATCATAAAGAGTCCGCAAGTTACAAGTGCGTGAGCAACCATGTGGAAAACAGACGCTGAAAGCCCGATTTTGTTTATAGCACAAAGTCCTAAAAGAATCAGTCCCATATTAGAAATACTTGAATACGCAACAATACGTTTTATATCTGTTTGAGCGTAAGCAACAAAAGCTGTATAGATAATATTAATAATTGCAAATATTGCAAGGATTGGCGCTATAGTGATAAAGGCGTCGGATAGAGTTTGGTAATTAAATCTCAAAATACCGTAAGCCCCTGTTTTAAGCAGAATTCCTGCAAGTACGATACTAACAGGAGTCGGAGCATTTGTATGTGCGTCCGGAAGCCAAGTGTGCAGAGGTATTATAGGGAGTTTTACTCCGAAGCCGATTAAAAGACATACAGAGATTATATATTGAATAAATTCCGGTATCTGTGAAGCGTTAATATCTGCAAAATTGGCTGATAAAATACCATTTGAAATGAAATTATAATAATGAAGAAGCAATATACCTAAAAGCATTACCATGCTGCCTAAAAAAGTAAAAAGCACGAATTTAATAGCAGAATTTTGAGCTTGTTTTTCTTCCTGTTCGGATTCAGACCCTTTCCACTTTCCTCCGATAAGGAAATATGCCGGAATAAGTTCCAATTCCCAGAAGAGGAAAAATACAAACATATCGCTTGCGGTAAAAATACCTAATATTGCGCTTTCAAGAAGCAGGAGCATAGAATAATAGAATTTGTGATTTGCTCTGATATTAAATTTGCTTGCAAAAGATGCAAGTAAAAATACAAAAGAGGTGAGCATAGTAAGAATCATGGAAATATTATCGATTTTGAAAGTGAATTTAACACCGATAGATTGTATCCAATCCAGCCCGAAGAAATGAATTTGGCTAATGTAAGGATTGGCTGAATCAAAAAATGCCAGCATTAAAATCGAGTATAAGAAATGAAATCCAAAAACTCCTTTGGAAAACCTTCTCACAACGATTTCGTTTCTTGTAAAAAGTGGTGATATTACAAACATTGATACCACAAGCGGCATAAATATTAAAAATGGTATAGATAAGAATTTTTCCATATTTCTCCTTTATTAGCTCATTTGATTAATCATAATACTATATCCTATAATTACAAGGCATAATACTACCGTTAAAATAATAAATGCGTAGGCATTATAATTTTGTACGTTTCTGCTTTGTAATTTGCCGTTCCATTCAGAAAGTTTTTTAGCAAAATCTGTTGTTAGAAGTACTGCTCTATTCATTATGTTTAACTCTACCCAGTTTATTAATTTTACGTCAAATTTTGCAAACCAAATTAGGGGTTTATAATCAGAAAAAACTTTTATTTCAATAATATTCGCAAAACAAGAAATAAATTCATATATTTTTGTAAGAATATTGTTGTAAAATTTTTCCAATAATTTAGGTGTATCAGAAAATTTAGTCAGTAAATTTTTGATATGAAGTAAGTATACCACCGCCCAACCAACAAGCGCAGCCCAAAAAGGTTCTGCTACTTTGTAAGATACATTTCCTCTTATAAAGAAATAAAATATAATATTTAGAAGGAAAAGAAACGCAATTGGTGCGTATTCAGAAATATTAATTCTGTTGACAAGTTTTTTATCTTCCACCATAACGATTGCAATTCTCATAATGTAGAAGGCTGTCATAAATGCGACAATGCAATACAAAATTGAGAAGATTAAATTGCTTTCAATTGATGTAAATAAGAATTCTTTAGCGACAACGCCAGAAAAAATAAGTCCGGAAAGGCTTAAGCCTCCAAGCAAAAATGTTACGTAATTAACGTAATTTTCTTTATTGTCCAAAGCCAAAAACAGCATAGATTTTATAAATGCGTGAGCTATTAAAAAGATCAAAGCAGCTTTGATGTTAAGATATCCAACCGCTAGAAAAATTAATCCCAAATTAGCAGAAGTTGAATATGCAAGTACTTTTTTAGGATGAGTTTCAACAGAAGCTAAAACTGAGCATATAAGAGCGGTAACAATTCCAATCCAAGAAATGATAGTTAATATATGTTCTTCTAAAGTGAATAGTGGAACAAGCCTTATTAACAGAAAAATTCCTGCAACAACCATTGTAGCCGAATGCAAGAGTGCGCTTACAGGAAGTTTTGCTTCCATCGCATCTTGTAGCCAAGTATAGAAAGGAAATTGAGCCGATTTTACCGATGCTCCTATTATGAATAAAATACATATTAAGTAGTAGAGTGGAGTAGAAGTATAAGCTGATAAAATCGTTGAAATAGCGTTCATATCAGTAAAAGAAAGAGTTGTAAAAGTTAAGTTTCCCGAATATTCAAACATAATATATGAAGTAAAAATTATAGAAGCAATTAAAGCCGTATCACCGACTCTGTTCATTAAAAACACTCTTCTTGAAGCTTCGGATTTTTCTTTGTTTTTATAATCAAACCCAATCAGTAAATATGACATAACTCCGACCAGTTCCCAGAAAAAATACATTTGAAACATATTAGGGCTAAATAAAAGTCCTGCCATAGAAAAATTAAACATATTCAGATATGCAAAAAATCTGTATTTCTTAGGTTCATTTTTCATGTAATTAATTGAAAAAATTTGAACCAAAAAGCTCACCAAAAATAGAACCAAAGCGACAATAAGCGAAAGCTTATCTATATGTAATCCAAATTCCAGTGAAAATTTTCCGATTTTAACAAAAGGCATCGTAAAATCAATTACATTATCCAAATTTGAAAGGCTGACCGAGCAAAGCAGAGCTCCGAAAAATGATGAAAGTATTGTAAGAGCGTATATAATTCTGCTATTTACGTAAACAGCAAAAAATCTTGCGCACATAATTATTAAAAATATCCATAGCGGCAATAAAAGTATTAAAGAAACATTATCTAAAATTAAGTCAGTCAATTATAACAGCCCTTTCCTTACAAATCACTATATTTTTCAATATTGTCACTTTCTTTCTTTTGGTACATTAGGTAGAATAAATAAAGTGCTACAGCAAGTTCTACCGCGCCAATTCCGACATAAAACAAACTGATAATATATCCATCGAAATTAGTATTATCGCAAAAAGTTGCGAAGGTAATAAAATTAATATTTATGCCTAAAAGCATAATTTCTATAGAAATAAGAATTTTTATAACATTTTTAACAAGAACAGATCCTAACAGTCCTATTAGGAATAATAAAAGTCCTATTGATAAATAATGGTATATTGTTATAATCATTATTCTTCACCTCCCCTATGTCGCTTAAGAAAATTACATTTATTAACTCTTAAAATTCCAATTCCTGCAATAATAATGGTTAGAAGTAAAGAGATTAATTCAAAAGCCCAAACGTAGTTTATAAATAGAGCTCTTGCAAAAGTTCTTAAAGTATCAAAAGCGTTAACCTGAGATATTTCTGCGAAATTGAAAGTATCCGGCATGATAACTAAAGACATCATTATAAGGTATATGAAAGCCAGAATAAATATTCCACCGCACAGAAGAGGTAAGTAAGAAGAAATAAAATTTCTGTCAGAGTTCTTATTTTTTTGCCCTCCAAACATAATAGAGAGTCCGATAAGTATAGGTACTGCAAATCCGTAGATAGCGGCTTGTATGATAGCGTTATATTCAGAGCCTAAGACGTAAAAGAACAGTGCTCCCAGAAAAAATACTACAATTGAACTAAGAAGTGAATAAACAACATTTTTTGCAAATAACGTAAGCAGTGCAAAAATTATTATTAAACCAGATGCCAAATAAAAAATTACAGGATTATTAATCATCAGCACCTCCCCTGTATTTAAGAGTTAAATTTTCCTTGTCAGAAGTTGCAAGTTCATATTCTTTAGTCATTTTGATAGCTCCCTTAGGACAGTAAAATGAACAATTACCGCAAACTATACATTTTTTAAAGTCAAATTCAAAGTTGTAAACTTTTCCACTCTCGTCTTTATCAAATTTAATTGCGCCAGCAGGACAAACCTTCTTACAAATTCCGCATCCGATACATCCTTGGACTTCGGGTTTTCCTCTAAAGACATCGTTTAAGCATCTTCTCTTTTCAGGATATTCTAAAGTAACAGGGCGTTTAAACAAATGCTTAAACACAGTAAAAAGACCCTTGAATAAATTTATGATTTCTTTTAAAAACATAGCCCTGCTCCCATAAATTTAATTATAACCGCGATAAAAAGGTTCAGAATAGAAAGCGGAAGTAATACTGCCCAAGAAAATTTGATTAAATCAAACGAGGCTAATCTCGGCAAAGTAGCTCTTATCCAAATTATAAGGAATACTATAATAGAAGCTTTCAAAAAGAGCCAGAAAGCTTGTTCAAAGTATATTAAGAAAGAAGAGCTAAAAAAATATTTTCCGAAAGGTGACAGATACCCACCCAAGAATAAAACAGCTAAGAATAAAGAATTTGCAAAAAGCATTCCGTATTCGCTCAGGTAGAAAATAGCAAATCTCATACCTGAATACTCGGTATTATAACCGCAAATTAATTCACTTTCAGCTTCCGGCAAATCAAACGGGCACCTGTTAAGTTCTGCCAGTATGCAGATGAATAATATTACAAAACCTAAAAATCCGGGGAAAATAAACCAACCTGAAAACCTCCATAAAGAGGTTTGCGCAAGAGTAATACCTGTTAAGTTCATTGTAGAAGCTAGAACCACAACCGATAATATAACAAATGTCATAGGAAGCTCATAACTCAAGACTTGCGAAATACTCCTTGCAGCGCCAAACAATGAGTATTTGTTGTTGCTAGCCCAGCCCGCAAGGAATATACTTAGTACAGGAAAAGCTGCAAGTATGAGGTACAAAATAACATTTGTGCTTGTATTTACAAAAGTAAATTCAGAGCTGTAAGGTATTATACCTAAAGCTGTCATCATCGGGATAAAAACAAGAACAGGCGCAAGGTTAAATAAGAACCTGTCAACTTTACAAGGGGTAATATTTTCTTTGCAAAGCAGCTTAAAAGCATCTGCTAAAGTCTGCAAAAGTCCCCACCATCCGACTCGGTTCGGTCCTTTTCTTTGTGTGAAAAATCCCAACAATTTTCTTTCAACTAATACAAGCCCTAAAACCACAACCAAAAGAGCTGCCGCAATAATGCAGAAAGGTATAATGTAATAAGTAATATCTCCAAATAATTTTGGAATATTATGTCTTTGCAAAAATTCTATATATAAGAAGTAAAGATAATTCATTATTTATCTACCTCCGGTAAGATTATATCAAGAGAACCGGAGATTGCTATTGCGTCGTTTAAGAATTCTCCGACAAGCAATTTTCTTAAAAGGTTCACAGAATAGTAAGAGCCTGTTCTCCATTTGAGCCTATAGGGTTCTTTCTCTCCTAAAGATCTGACAAAACAGCTTGCAAGACCTCTTGGAGCTTCTATATCCGCATAATAATCTCCCTCAGGTAACTTCAAATTGACAGGGTTAACTAATTTTTGTTCCAATTTTGCGGATTTTTTTAAATAATCCAGAGCCTGTCTTATAATTTTAATACTTTCTTTAATTTCTAAAGTTCTCGCTTGATATCTTGTAAAAGCGTCACCTTTTTCCAGAACAACTGTTCCGATGTCAAAACCTTTGTACAAACAGTCTTGGAAACGGTAATCAAAGTCTACGCCACTTGCTCTAAGATTTACTCCTGTGATTGAATAATTGAGAGCAGTTTCTTTATCTAAAATTCCCTTGTTAAGTGTTCTTCTTAAAAAAATAGGATTTTCTGTAATAATTTTGTCGTAATCATTAAGTTTTTCAGAAACAACAGAGATAATGTTTTCCACTTCTTCAAGAAAATCAATATCTCTTCTTACACCCCCAAAGACGAAGTAATTATACATCATTCTCTGTCCTGTGAGTTTTTCAAAATATCTTAAAATCATTTCTCTGTCTCTGAATGCGTAGAAAAACGGTGAAACAGCTCCTAAATCCATTAAAAAAGCTCCAATCCAAAGCAGGTGAGAAGATATCCTGTTAAGCTCGAGTAAAAGAACTCTAATAACCCGAACTTTTTCGGGAATTTCTATTCCCAAGGCTTTTTCAACAATTCTGCAAAGTAATTCCGAATAGAAAAAACCTGCAAGATAATCAATTCTGTCAACAGTCGGAAGGTACTGGATATAAGACAGTTTTTCCGCCATTTTTTCCATTCCTCTGTGCAAATATCCGATATCAGGCTCGCAGGAGAGAATTTTTTCTCCATCTAATTCCAGAAGAAGTCTTAAAACTCCATGCGTAGAAGGATGTTGTGGACCGAGATTCAATTTAAGCGTCGTTATCGTCATTCCAACATAACCTCGTATCATCTTGTACATAATCTTTTCTCAAAGGATGTCCTTCCCAGCTTTCCGGCATGTATAACCTTTTAAGATTATCGTTACCTGTGAATTCTATTCCGAACAAATCATAAATTTCGTTTTCGTCAGCTTGTGCGGATTTGAATAAATCAACAATACTTTCTGCTTTATCTTTGACAAAAATCGAAATTAATAAGTTTTCTTCATCTATAGTGGAATATAGATGATAAATTAATTCAAAAGAGCCGTCTTGATTATGGATGGCAATAATTTCTTTCAAAATGTCAAAAGGATAATTTTCTTTGATAAATTTAATTACATCATGCAATCTGGATTTTATAAGTATTTTGCTTCCTTGAATCTCACAGTCGGAAAAAACTTCGTAAAATTTATTCCAATCCATCCTGACCTCCTTTCTTGATTAGAACATCTCCGTCCTCAACAAGTTTTAAGTCATGTGAATTGATAAATTCATCTCTTTTAAGAATTGACTCTTCTTTAACAATTTTCTTTTGAAGCTTCCTAATAGCGTCTAAAAGAGCTTCCGGGCGTGGCGGGCACATAGGAAGATAAATATCTACAGGTATTATTTTATCTATACCGTTGACTACGGAATATGATGTTTCTGCAAACATTCCACCTCCGCAGGTGCAAGCTCCCATTGCAATAACGTATTTAGGCTCAGGCATCTGCTCATATAGCCTTTGTAAAACTGGTGCCATTTTATAAGTGATAGTTCCTGCACAAATAAGTAAGTCTGCTTGTCTTGGAGAACCTCTAAAGACTTCTGAACCAAAACGAGCAATGTCGTTATCAGAAGCAACTGTCTGCATCATTTCAATCCCGCAGCAGGAGGTCGCAAAAGTCAAGGGCCAAAGCGAATTAGCTCTGCTTTGATTTAGTATAAAATCAATAGAAGTTATAAAAACTCCGGGTATAGCTGATAGAATTTTATTGCTTAAATCACTCATTTTATTATCCTTTATACCCACTTAATAATCTTTCTTGAAATTGCGTAATACAGCCCAAATAATAGAAGTGATACAAATATAAACGCTTCTATTATTGCAAAAAGTCCCAACTCATTTACAAAAACTGCAAACGGATAAAGAAAAATTGTTTCTATATCAAAAATCAGGAATAAAACTGCATAGTTGAAATATTTTATATCAAACTGAATTCTCGCATCGTTAATAGGCTTAATTCCGCATTCGTATATGGAATTTTTAACGGGTGTTTCTTTTTTGTATTGGCAGATAAAACCCGCAACAATCATTGCAATTGCAAACAATGCCGAAAGGATTATAAATACTGATAAACAAACAAGCTCTTTCAATTATTAAAACACCTCTTTTTTTATTGTACTAAAAAATTATCTGATATAATAGATATTATTATGCAATGTTAAGACAAAATTTATATGGGACGATTGATTAGATTTATATTCATATTATTAATATTTTTCAATTTTGTATTGCCATCATATAGCGCATTACACGGAAAATTGGATTATCAAATACCCATAGATTATTCAAAACTTTCAGAAGAAGAGTTGGATGCAAAAGCGGGTGTTTATTATAACCTTGCACTAAAAACTTATAACGGAAAAATAAATGAAGAAATGACATCTGCTCTTAATTTGTATGCAATATTATGTAATAAAAATCCCAAGAGTATTTTTTATAAAACAAGATTAGGAATTTTATACGATGTTATAGGTAAGGATAGGTATGCAAAAGGTTGTTTTAATGCAGCTCTTGGTGTTAATCCGAATGCTCCTGAACCTTATTACAGATTGGGCGAATTCTATTATAGGCGCGAATTGTACAAAATGGCTTTAAAAATGTATAATGAAGCTTACAAAAAGGGATACAATGAACACTATGAAACTTTGTATAAAATAGGTGATATATACGAAAAATTCGGTGACACAGAGGCAGCCTTAAGGTATTTAAGATTGGCATCCAAAAAGAGTCCTAATAGTGAATTGGATAACAAAATAAAACGTGTTGAGGCAGTAAATCAATCCAACAGGGAATATTATTCTGATACCAGAATAAGGAATGTTGAAAGATAACCCCCTAAATACCTCCGTTTGTAAGTTTATTAAAGTTATCTAAATACGTTTGAGCGAGTTTTGGTTTATTCAACTGCTTGTAAACGTACGCTAAATTGTAGTGAAATTCAGGAATATTAGAATTTAGCATAATAGCTTTATTTAAATTTGTTTTAGCTTTTTTTATTTCACCGAGTTTAATATAAGTGCAAGCTAAATTATATAAAATATAGGGGTTTTCTTTGTTTAAGGACGCAGCCTTTTTATAATTTTGAACTGCCATATTCAATTGATTGTTTTGGGCATAGTAATTTGCAAGATTATAATAAGCTTTGTAATATTTAGGGTTAACAGAAATAGCTTTTTGGTACATAAAAATGGCATTATCTTTCTCTCCCTTGTCCTCGAGAACGTTACCTAAAATAAGCCAATCTTGTGCTGAGCGCTCTTTCTCATTGATTTGTAAAATCAAATCCATCGTTTTTTGATAGTTGTTGTCGCTATAAAAAGCTGTCGCTTGTTTTGACAAATCTTCTGAAGCAAAGCAAGTTGTTCCGGCTATCAGCAAAGCTATAGTTAAAAATCTCTTCATAGTAAGATTATATAAAAAAAAGCCTTTTTTATCAAATGTATCATTTTTCTTGTAATCTAAAATTATAAATGTTAGAATTAAAAACGAAGAGAATAAGAGGAGTAATTTATGGTCTGTTTAACATCAAACAAAATTGATACTAAACTTGTATCAGAAGCATTAAAAGTTTTAGGAAAAGATAATTTTGCACTAATTATTCACGGTAGCAGCTTCCCTTCAAAAGAAGGACAAGATACCGGTTTTGGAACATTCAATTCAGACGCCGGACACGAATTAATCGACTATGCTCACGGAATATTTAATGCACTGCAATTAGGACCTGCAGGAAAAACAAAAAGTTCTGATTCATCTCCATACACAGGAACAATTTTTTCAGGTAATCCATTGTTTATAGATTTGAAGCAATTAACTGAAAAGAAGTGGGACGATATTCTTTCTCAAGAAACTTTCGAAAAAGTTGTTGCAGGTAATCCTAAACAAAATCAAGGAAGAACAGCTTATTCTTATATAATAAAAGCACAAAATGATGCTTTAAAAGAAGCTTGGTCTAATTTTAAAGAAATTCATGGCGGATTATTCGGTTCTCCGATGAAAAAAGATTTTGAAAAGTTTAAAAAAGAAAATAGTTTTTGGTTAGATAATGATTCTTTGTATGAAGCTCTTTCTATCGAAAATGATAATGATTTTTGGTACACATGGAAAAACGAAACAGATAAAAAATTAATGAATCCAAAATCAGAAGAAGAGAAGAAAGAGTACGCTAAAAGAATAGAAGAGATCAAAAACAAATACGAAGACGAGATTGAGTTCTACAAGTTCTGTCAATTTGTTTTAGAAAAACAGAATGAGGAAACAAAAAAATACGCACTTTCTAAAGGCATAAAAATGATAGCAGATCGTCAAGTAGCTTTCTCAGACAGAGATGCTTGGGCTTATCAATCATTGTTCTTGGACGGATGGTATTTAGGGTGTCCTCCTGATTATTTCTCAAAAGACGGTCAAGCTTGGGGCTTCCCTGTAATGGATCCTGAGAAAATGTTTAATTCTGACGGTTCACTAGGTGAAGGCGGAATTCTTATGAAAAATCTTTACAAGAAGATGTTCAAAGAGAATCCTGGTGGTGTAAGAATTGACCATATTGTAGGTTTGATTGATCCTTGGGTATACAAAGTAGGTAAAAAGCCAATGTGCGAAGAAGGTGCCGGAAGGTTGTATTCTTCTCCTGAACACCCTGAATTATATAAGTACGCAATTGCAAAATATGAAGATTTGGATTTGACTCTGGAAGCCGACAAAGAAAAAAGAGTAAAATCTTTGACAGACGAGCAGATAAAACTTTACGGACGATTAATAGAAAAAATAGTTATTGCAGCAGCAAAAGAATGCGGACTTGATAAAAATGCAATTGTTTGTGAAGATTTGGGAACTTTGACAAATCCTGTAGATGCAGTAATGAAAAAATATGGACTTCAAGGCATGAGATTAACTCAATTTGTAGTGCCTGAAAAACCAGATCATCCGTACAGATGCAAAAATATTGGTGAACACGTATGGACAATGGTGGGAACTCATGACAATAATCCGATTGCTATGTGGGCTGAGAGCATGATAAATACACATGAAGGTTATTTACACGCAAAAAATCTTGTAGAGGATTTATTCTCAGAAGCTGATAACAAAGACGATATTATTGTTAGATTAACTCAAGATAAAGAATATCTGACATTTGTAAAACTTACGGAAATTTTTGCATCGAAAGCAAGAAATATACAAATGTTCTTTACAGATTTCTTCCAGATAAATGATGTTTATAATAGACCTGGAACATCCGGCGACCAAAATTGGTCACTAAGACTTCCGAATAATTATAAAGATCTTACTCCAATTGATTTGCACGCTATATTGAAAGCTGCAATTATAGCAAGAGGAAAGGAATTTGCATCAAAACATGCTAGTTTAATAGAAAAACTTTCATAAACTATGCTTAAATAGAAAAGAGCCTGAAATATTTTTCGGGCTCTTTTTTTTTGTTATTATGTTGATGGTAACAAAAAAGGAGGGAACTTTTTTTATGAGCATAAATCAGTCAATTAAGCCTTATACTTTGGAAGAAAAGGAGCATTTGTTTTTAGGCGGATGTGATTTGGTTGATTTAGCAAAAAAATACGGTACTCCTTTGTATGTTATAGATGAAGCAACTTTGCGCGGAATATGCAGGGAGTATAAAAAAGCTTTTAAGGATTACAAAAATATCCATATGATGTACGCCTCAAAGGCTCTTTGTACATCGGCTATAACAAGAATACTTGATGAAGAAGGTTTTGGCTTTGATACCGTATCGGCCGGTGAAATTTATACCGTTTATAAATCAGGCGTTGATATGTCACACGTTTTGTTTAACGGTAATAACAAGTCGACTTCAGAAATAAATTTGGCAATTGACTTTAAGGTCGGAAGATTTTCTGTTGATAATTTTTATGAGGCAGAGCTTCTTAATAAAATTGCCAGTGAAAAGGGGGTAAGGGTAGATATCTTGCTAAGAGTTACTCCAGGAATAGAATGCCATACTCACGATTATATACAAACAGGACAAATAGATTCGAAATTCGGTTTTGATTTATCTCAAGTGGACGATATCGTAACTTTAATAAAAGATAATTATAAAAATCTTAACTTGAAAGGTTTGCACGCTCATATAGGCTCTCAAATTTTTGAGTTGAAATCTTATTATGATGAGGTTGATATTCTGGTAAAAGAAATCGCCAGAATAAACGGTAAGTTCGGACTAAATCTTGATGAGATGAATATCGGCGGCGGCTTGGGAGTTAAATATACGGATAACGACGCTCCTCCTTCGGTTAATGAATTGGCAAAAGCTGTTACGGATGCGATGGAAAAGTATGCTGTTGAAATTCCTACTATATACATAGAGCCGGGAAGAAGTATAGTGTCAACAGCAGGAGTAACCTTATATACGGTAGGTAGTTCAAAGCAAGTCCCAAATGGAAGAAAATACGTTGCTGTGGATGGCGGTATGGCAGATAATCCGCGTCCAAGTATGTATCAGGCAGAGTATTTTGCCGAAGTCGCTAATAAAGTGAAATCTAAGGATAAAGAGAGTGTTACTATTGCCGGAAGGTATTGTGAGAGTGGCGATATTCTGATAGAAAACGTAGAACTTCCTATTATGAAAGCGGGTGATGTTCTTTGTGTTTATAATACAGGTGCTTATAATTATTCGATGGCTTCGAATTATAATCGAGTAGAAAAACCTGCAATGGTACTTGTAAATAATTCACATTCTGATATTATAGTATATAGAGAGACGTTGGATAATCTCATTTCACACGATAACATTCCCGATAGGTTGAGAAAATATGATTGATGCGCTAATTTCTTTAATTCAAGATATAATAAGTCCGCTTCAGTGGTCTTTGAGTTGGGTAAATATATTTGAAATAGCGTTTATTGCGTGCATATTGTTTTTTGTTTATCAAAAATTTATTAAAAATACTCAGTCTGAAAAACTGGTAAAGGGTTTATTTTTTCTGGTTTTTGCTTGGATTTTTAGTGAAATACTCATATTGATAGACTTAAGAATTTTGGGTGTATTTTTAAAATCACTTGTCACTTTAATTTCATTAAGTTTAATAGTAATTTTTCAACCGGAATTACGTCGCCTTTTGGGATATTTAGGTCAGCCTGGATTTATAAGAAGGACACTTTTTCCGTCACATTTTGGAAAACCTACAGAAGTTGCAGAAGTAGATATTATAAAAGAAATTATTGAAGCTGTAAAATATATGACAAAGACCAAAACCGGTGCATTAATTGTTTTCCAAAAAGAAATGAGCACAGGGATTTATTCAGATGTAGGAACAAAAATTGATGCTATTATATCAGCGGAATTAATTTTAACAATTTTCCATCCAAACACTCCGCTACACGACGGCGCAATGGTTATAGAAAATAATAGAATACATTCAGCAGGGGTTTTGCTCCCCTTAACCGAAGATCCGAAGTTAAGTTGGAAATACGGTACAAGACACCGTGCAGCTATAGGAATGTCAGAAGTTTCTGATGCAGCTTGCTTAGTCGTTTCAGAGGAAACTGGTGATGTGTCTGTTACAATGGACGGAATTCTAAAAAAATATGATGATTTAATGACTCTAAAAACAGATTTGGAATCAATTTTGGGGATAAAACCTAAAGAAGAAGGTTTAGAAAAACATAAAAATATTTTTGAAATTTTGAAGGGTAAAACAAAGTAAATGTTTTTTGGAAAAAAAAGACTTCCTGAACAGGTAAAG
This sequence comes from Candidatus Gastranaerophilales bacterium, assembly GCA_944323165.1. Classification (GTDB taxonomy): domain Bacteria; phylum Cyanobacteriota; class Vampirovibrionia; order Gastranaerophilales; family Gastranaerophilaceae; genus CAG-196. The sequence continues at coordinate 120,757 of CALURK010000006.1, forward strand.
AAAACAAAGTTAGATATAGCAAGAGAGATTATTTTAAAGGCATTTTTTCTTACACTAGGTGCTTTTATTTTTGCCGTTGGTTTGGAAATGTTTTTATTGCCTAATAAAATTATTGATGGCGGCGTTGTCGGTGTATCGATGATGATAGCTTATATAACAAAATGGAATTTAGGTACATTAATATTTTGTATAAACATTCCATTTATATTAATGGCATTAAAAAATTTAGGAAAAAAATTCGTAATTCAAACCTTCTATGCAACCGCAATGCTTGCAGTTGCAACAAATGTTTTGCATGGTAAACAAGCAACAGAGGACTTGCTTCTTGCAACAGTTTTTGGAGGTATAATAATAGGTTTTGGTGTTGGGCTAATTCTAAGAAACAATGCCTCCTTGGACGGAACAGAAATGGTTTCTATAAACCTTTCTAAAAAATTAAAAATAATTTCAGTCGGCGAACTTTTGATGTGTATAAATTTATTTATATATATGGGCGCAGGATTTCTTTACGGATGGGATAGAGCCTTATATTCAATAATGACATATTATATTGCCTCAAAAGTAATAGATTCTGTTCTAGAAGGTTTGGATAAAGCAAAATCTGTAAGAATATTTTCCGAATACTATAAGGAAATTGGTAATGCAATAATGAAAGATTTAGATGTGAGTGTCACATATATGCGTGCAATGGGCGGGTATTCAAGACAGGAGAAAGTTCAAACCTATTGCGTGGTAAGCAAATTTGAAATGCCAAGATTAAAGGAATTAGTTCATACAATTGATCCAAGAGCATTTCTTGTTACGGAAGATGTGCACGAAGTAGAGGGTGTGAGAGTAAAGAAACATAATAATCATTAAAATCCCTCTAGACAGATGGGTAAAAATATTATAAAATTTAAGTATTATTAAGAGAGGAAAATCAATGCCAAATAAAGATATGATACCAGTGGAAGTAATAATTTTAACAGATACAGATGATATAAAAGGTACTGTATATGTTTCAACAACAGTTGCAGCAAACAGACAGTTAACAGAACTCTTAAATGACAAAGACCGCCGCTTTTTAGCCGTAACAAATGTTGAAATATACGGCAAAAATTCTAATCAGCCTCCAAGAAGATATGAATTTTTGGAAATACATATGGATTCAATAAGAATGGTACATCCGACATCTCAGGCATTGTTTAGAGAAACTCCTAAAACACAAGAGGATATAGCAAGGTTTAGAGAGTTGAGAGCAAAATTAAACCAAACAAAACCATTTTAAAAAAAGACCTCTAAGGAGGTCTTTTTAAATGTAAATTTTTGTAAAATTTAAAATAAAAATCCTAAAGTTTTAAAAATAAATGCCGTTATATAGTGTGAAAAATTTTCCAGGAGGTCAGGAATGACGGACGGCATAAATATTAATAGCTTTTTTAGTGGAAAAGCAAAGGAAATAGCTACAAATATTGATAATAAGTATGTAAAAGACGGAAATCTTTCAGGAGCCGAGTTGAGTGTTTTTCTTGCAGAATGCCAAAAGAGTGGTATAGCAGTCGAGAAAGAACCTTGGTATGAAAAATATTCGGCAGCATTATCAAAATATATGGACGATATTAAAGAGCATTTAAAGAATTTCACTCCAAATACAGAAGAAGTAGCAAAGCGTGATGCAACTTATGTTGCTCCAACACCTGAAGTAGCATTGATGAAACAAAAAGAAGCTGCAAATAAAAAGGATAGTAATGTTACTTCTCTTCAAAAACCTCTTAAGTTAGGCTCAACTTCTAATATAAGAACTAACTATGCTTGGTCAGAGGAAGAATTTTCAAAAGTGCTTGATCGAATGTTGGATCATGATACATATGACGGTAAGTTTGACAATAGTGTTTTAAAAGGTAAAGCTAAAGCTTTTATTGAAGCAGGTAAATTTTATGAAATAGATCCTCGGATTTTAGTTGCAATAGCGATGTGTGAGTCTCAGCGTGGGATTTCGAAGAAAGCTCTACAATTAAACAATATTGGTGGTCTTAAAATAAATGGAAAATATCATCACTTTGAAACAATTGAGGCTAGTATTGATTCAATTGCTAAAACAATGGAATCTCGATATGAAGAGGGGTTTACAACTCCATCTAAAATTGCTTATTCAGGTAAATATTGTGCAAAATCTGCTGCTAAAACTTGGTTATCAAACATCCGTTCATATCTAGGTTTTTTCGATAGATATTATAAAGATTAATCTTAAACAATAATATAATTATAAGCTTGGTTCATAACTTCATCGAAGGCATTGTGATTACCGAAGAACACGTAAAATTCCGCAATATTTCTTCCGATTTGTTGTAGACTTTCGACTTCAATCGGAGGGCCTGCTGGTGTCGTTCTTGCAGGATTCTGCGGATTAGAAATTACGCCGGTTGAGCGCAGAAGCGGAATATAAATGTTGTTTTCAAAGACTTCATATTGAGTAAGTCCTTTTGTAATTACTCCTAAATTATTCCCCTCCTCATCAATAAGGAAACCTCTTTGCATAGGAGCAGTGTTGTTTTTTACTTCAATACCTTTTTGGGTTGGAAGATTTTTTCTAATATCATAATTAGGATCAAAATTACGCTTTATCAGCTGGTTTAAATCTTCAGAAAATACCTCATAGATAGGATTTGTCAGCCCGAATTTTGCGGTTAGCATGTGATTTTTTTGCGAATTTATCCAATCAAATTTGAAGTGCAAAAACGTAGAATGTTTATCAAGGCTCACGATAAGTGGAATTACATCCCAAGCACCCTCAAAATCTATTTTTAAAGAAGCTCTTGTTTGCGTGTTAAGAATTATTTTTGATCGTAATATTTTAAATTCTACTCCATAATCATCAGCTTTAGGTCCAAAATTATAACTATCGCCAAAATCTGTAAAATCAGTTAGTGAGAATTTTATTCCGTTTATGTAAATCTGATTATTTTCGATCCTTAAACAGATATTAGAGTTTTCAATTGATGTGGATGTAATTTTAAGATCAGAATTATCAACGGAAGGTAATATATATTCGATTTCATAAGGTTTTAAATTTTCTATTTCAGTTACATAAGAGTAGATCTTAGTATAATCTTCTGTAACAGGTATTTTTTGCGTATCAGTCAGTAAAAATTTATCAAAACCTTTTTTGAAACCAATTTTGTCATAACCTTCAATTACTTTTGACGATTGAAATTCAATAACTCCTGAAAAAACTTTATCAGAAAGGTTAAGAATTTTCTTTTCTTCGAAATGATTTTTAAATTTAAGTTCGTCAATAATAGTATTGGCGATTTGTTTAATTTTTTTGTATCTGATTAAATTTTCTGAATGGACGTCATCAGTAGAGCATCCGCAAATACTATCGTGTGCTTGGTTTTGCAGAAGCATTTTGTAAGCGTATTCAAGAATTGTATCATAGCGAATCTCGTTTTGTTGTTTTGCAAAACGGGAAGCTAAATCTAAAAGATAAGTGCATTCCACATTTTCCCTCTTTAAATCAAGTCTTGAAGAATAACATCCTTGAAGAGTAAAAGTGTTAGAATTATCTCTAATTTCGTCATTCCATTCAAATTCTTTAAACCTGTTTTCAACTCTTTTGAAGTAATCAAAAGGCGAAGCTAACCTTATAAAATAATCTTCTTTTAATATTTCATTTACAGAATTAATTTGATCACCAATATCAGTTTCGACTCCCAAATGGTCGGCTCCAATCGGTAACAGCAAAACCTTTCCTGATTTTTCTGCGATTTTGTCCAGATTATTTTTAAGAATTTCAGCTTTTTTTTCAATAGTAGTATTTAAAGAGAAAACATCATTAAAATACCCTCTGACTAGATTAACCGTGTCCATTCCGCACCAAGAGAATTCGGAAGGGAAATCTTTGTTACAACCTCTCCAGACAATGCATTTATCGATTCCGAAATCTCTAAGGATATCCGGGATATTTTGAGAGTGTCCGAAAGTATCAGCAAGGTACGCAATAAAATCCTTGCAACCGTAATTTTGAGCTTCTTTAAGTCCGATTTCAAGGTTTTTTTGAAAACAAGTCTTATCCGTTAAAAATTCATCCACAAGGCAGAAAAACGGTCCGACGAAGAGCTTTTTATGTCTGATAAGTGACAAAACGAGTTCTTTGTTTTCCGGTCGCATTTCCAAGTAATCATCAAGAGCGCTTGTTTGTCCGTCAAAATAGAAACAAGGAATTTTATTTTTAGAAAGCATATCTAAAACATTGTCAAAGACTCTTAATAAGCGCAGTCTAAAGACTTCAAACTCTCTATACCATTCTCTGTCCCAATGAGTATGCAAATAAGCAATAACGTGTTTTCTCATATCGTTTATGATACATCAAAATGAAATATAGAGCAATCTTACATTAAATGAATGATTTTTTTTTATAGATTTAAAGCTAATGTATAATTAGGACGTTTTGTATATTGACTTTAAGAAAAACGGCATTAAAACCAAAATAGGTTAAAAAAATAGGAGATTTCCGACATGGGAATGGCAGCATCGCAAGCTAGATACTTAGCACTAACGGCAAGAAAGACAAATTGTGAATGGGAAGGTCAGCAGATAAATCAGGCAAGAACAGCTCTTGCAAATCAGAGTGCTAATTTATTTAACCGTTTGTTGGATTTAGAAGTTCCTAATGCCCCAAAAACCACTGATTATACAGAGGTTCAATATTCATTTTCTGACGGTGATAATGAATCAGTTTTAGAGAGCTGGCAGCAGTTATCCAGTGCGGATCCAAATTACAACTACATAGTTAACCACTACTATTATGCGGATGTATACACTGGCTCGGAAAAGAAATTAGAAAATCCGCAGGTACATATAGAAAGTGATATAAAAGAGAATGCTTATGTAAATCCGTCAGCGACTTTAAATGATGACGGTTCTTATACGATTGTACTGTCTAACGGTCAAAAAATAACTACGGATGAAATAACAAACGCAAAGACAGAAGAGGATTCTGCTTTAAAAGAAGCTTTTAATGATTTTTCAAAGGCAAAACAGCTTGCGTATGAAGCAGGGGAAATTCCGGCGGGAGAAGTATATGGTTATCAAGATGCAAGCGGGACTTGGCATTTCTATTTAAAAGAAGAGATAGACGACATTAATAATATGCATCCGGAAGTTTCGTTTGATCCGATGAATAATACTTATACTATCAAGAGTGCGGATGGTGAGGAGACTCACACTTATGAAGCGATAGAAAATGTAGAACAAGACACTAAATTAGAATCGGCTTTACGAGATTTTGAAGAGGCAGTAGGTTTAGCTCAGCAAGATGGAGCTTTAACTACAGACAATGTGTACGGATATCAGGATTCAAACGGAACTTGGCATTTCTTTGTTCCTGATGATTTAGAAAATCCGAAGGATTATTCTTCTGAGCAGGCTTTTTATATCGGAAATTGTAAAGCAAGTGAGCTTACAAGTTTTACGGATGATCAAGCCGCAGAATTGGCGCAAATTTTAAAAGATTGTCCGGATACGGCAATAAGTCAATATTTGAGTTTTGATAACAAGGGTAATTTGCTATATGATGGTCAAGGTATTTATACCTTTGATATGAACGGTAAAACGTATTTTACAACAGAAAGTGATTTATATAACAGTATTAATACGCCGCATGATCCGGAAAAGCCAATAGAGGTTCAAAATAAATTATCATATTACAATGCTTCATACATAAAAACAAAGATAGAAGGTACTAATAATGCGCTTTTAGAAACAGATGGTAACGGGCGATTTACTACCGTAAAGTTTGATGATGATAGTGTAGTATATTCATTAAATGTCGAAACCGTTACAGATGAAGATGCTTATCAAGATGCTATGAATGAGTATTTGTATAAAAAAGAGGTTTATGAAAAAACAATAGCAGATATAAATGCTCAAACTTCAATAATTCAACAAGAAGACAGAACCTTAGAATTGAGGTTAAAGCAGCTTGATACTGAACAAAATGCCTTGGCAACAGAAATGGATGCTGTTAAGAAAGTTATCAAAGATAACGTTGAAAGCACATTTAAGACATTTAGTGATTAATAAAATTTATCGGTTAATATTGAGTTTTCGTACCATGTTTTTCAATTTTAGTCAAATAAATCCTGCAAATATTTGAAAAGAAAAAAATATTTGTGTAGTATAATAACTAAGAGCGCTTTTGACTTGGAAAAGAGGAGTGTGAGTTAAAATGAAAAGATTTGCAAGTTTAATAATGATAGCTTCTGTTTTAATAGGAAGCGGAGCTGCTTTTGCAGCAACGCCTGCCGAAATGTATGATGATGTGTGGAAAATAGTTAACAAAAAGTATTATGATCCAACCAATAATTCTCAGGACTGGAATAAATGGCGCTATCGATATGAAAACAAATTAAAAACAAAAGAAGATGCTTATGTTGCGATAGAAACTATGCTTTCGAGCTTAAATGATCCATATACCAGATTTTTGGATCCCAAAGAATTTTCTGAAGAAACTCAATCCATCAAGGGATCTTTGAAAGGAATCGGAACTCAAATCGGTCTAAGAGATGGGGAATTAGTTATCATAGCTCCACTAGAAGATTCTCCTGCCGAAAGAGCAGGGCTTATGGCAGACGATAGGATTTTGGAAATAAACGGGGAAAGCACTAAAGGTATAAATATTGATGCTGCAGCCGATAAAATTAGAGGTGAAAAGGGGACTACGGTAACTTTGTTGATACAAAGAAAAGGTGTTCCAAACAAGTTATATAGTGTAGTAAGAGATGAAATTGAGGTAAAATCAGTTTCTTGTAAACCGCCTTTTGAAACTACAAAAATTCCTAGCGATATTCAGTATATCAGATTAAGTTCTTTTATAAGTAAGAATGCTGCTGGGGAAATTGAGTCTATTTTGAATAATTCAAGCGGAATGAAAGGTTTTATAATTGATTTGCGTTCAAATCCGGGCGGCTTATTAACAAATGCGATTTACATTTCAGACATGCTATTAAGAGGCGGTGTTATAGTAAGTACTGTAGATAGAGATAGTTACAAAACCACAACCCGCGCAAGAATTCAACAAGTTACTGATAAGCCTATAGTTGTGTTAATAAATAAAGGTTCAGCTTCAGCAAGCGAAATTTTGAGTGGTGCCTTAAAAGATAATCATAGGGCAACTATTGTAGGCGAACAATCTTTTGGAAAAGGGCTGGTACAAGAGATAAATAAGCTTCCTGATGAAGCAGGAATGAATATAACTATTCAAAGGTATTTAACTCCTTCTGGAAATGATATTCATAAAAAAGGAATAACTCCTGATGTTGTGGTAGAATTAACACAAAAGGACGCCGAAGCGAAAAAGGATGTTCAATTAGAAAAAGCTATTGAAATATTGGAAAAAATGACATGTCTAGTTCAGGGGTAAATAATACCAGAGTAAGCAGAAAAGAGTGGATAATTAAGGGAAACAAAGGGAAAAATGGAGCCGATAGGCTTGCAGGTACAACTTTGACTTCCGACAAAATAATAGACAGATTGCTTGATGTAAGGGGCATTAAGGGAGAAGAAGCAAGACGGGATTTTTTAAATCCGCTTGGAATAACCTTAATGCACCCTAACGCTTTTTGTGATATGCCAAAAGCTGTAGAAAGAATAGTAAAAGCAATAGATGAAAAAGAAAACATTCTTGTATACGGAGATTTTGACGCTGACGGCGTAACTTCTACCTCTGTATTGATGAAGACTTTTGCTTATTTGGGAGCAAATGTAGATTTTTATATACCAGATAGAGAAGCAGAAGGTCACGGGCTTAATACAAAAGCTCTTGTTCAGCTTTTGACAAAGAAAAAGCCGAAATTAATTATAACGGTAGATAACGGGATAAGCAGTTTAGAAGAAGTAAAATTTATAAATAGTTTCGGGCGTGATGTTATAATTACGGATCACCATGAGGCTCCGGAAGAATTACCGCCTGCCTATGCGATAATTAATCCAAAGGCGATGAATGCTTTAGACGAACAACTGACGCCGGCTCAGATAAATTCTCTAACCTCTCTTGCAGGTGTCGGGGTTGCTTTTAAACTGGCACAGGGCGTTTTAGAAAAATATAATAAACTGGATTTTTCTTATGAAATACTACCCTTTGTAACTGTGGGTACTATAGCAGATTTAGTTCCGTTAATTGGAGAAAACAGATATTTTGTAACCAAAGGTCTTGAACTTATAGCAGCAGGTAAGCATTACGGAATAAAAAGAATGCTTGATGTAGCAGGTGTAGGTACGGATAATGGCTTGACAGCAGAACAAATAGCTTTTACGATAGCCCCGAGAATTAACGCTTCAGGAAGAATCGATAATGTTGATGCAGCAGTAAAAGTTATGATTTCTGAAAATAAACAAGAAATTGAAATGGCAATTATCGCATTAGAAAATTATAACAAGCTAAGACAGGAAATGTGTTCTCAGACTTTTGCTGAAGCAGATGAAATATGGAGAAATTCCAGAAGTCGAGATAATGCAATTGTGTTGCATTCCAAAGATTGGCATATCGGAATTATAGGAATTGTTGCTTCAAAGTTTGTTGAGAAGTATTATAAGCCTACTTTTATAATGAACTATAATGAAGAAACAAAAAGTTTTCGATGTTCGGCAAGGGGCGTTAAGGAATTAAACATTTACGATATTCTATCAAGCGTATCAGATTATTTAGACGGCTTTGGCGGACACCAAATGGCAGGTGGCTGCTCTTTTTCTGAGGAGAAAGCCTCTTTTGATACAGTCAAGAAGGCTATAAATAAGACTGTGGATGAGATGTTAAACGGACAGAAATTGACACCTTCATTGGATATAGATATGGAATTATCTATAGATGATGTCGATGTATCTTTGGTAGAAGCTATATCAAAGCTTGAGCCTTTTGGAATGGCAAATCCTTCTCCATCATTTGTGGTAAGAAATTTGGTTCTGAAACAGAAGAAATTAATGGGTTCAACAAAAGAGCACTTGAAACTTACTGTTGAAACGAAAAATGGAACGATGGATTGTGTTTGGTGGTCAAGGGGAGATATTCCGCTTATTGCAGGTGATAGACTGGATATTGCTTTTGCGCCTCAGCTGAATACGTTTAATGGTGTCACTTCTGTGCAACTCATATTAAAGGATGTGCATTCAGATGCTTTGAAAGAGGAAGAAACTTCAAAGACAAAGATTTATGATCATAGGAAAAAAACGAATATTTTGGCTCAGGTAAACGATTATATCAAGAATTCAAAGTTAAAAATATGCGCTTTTGTAGAAGATAGAAGCATTCTGGAAAAGTTGAAGCCTTTTGAGGGCATAATGCAGTGTGTGTCTAAGCGTGATAATGCTCAAAAGAGTGATGTTTTAATGTTTTTTGACTATCCTGCAGATGAAGATATTTTACAAAAAGTAATGACGACAGTTTCTGCGGATGCTATTCATTATATGAATTATCCAAAAGGTAAATATAACGAAGAGGGTATTTTAAAAACTTTTTCCGGAATGATAAGGTATACTTGCAACACTTTAGATGGTGATTTTAATATAGAAAGAGCAGCTTCTGCATTGGGCGTGACAGATGATGTGGTAGAAGTTTTGCTTGAAATGTTTGAAGACGTTGGAATGATTAAGATTCTTGAGCGAGGAGAGGATAGTTTCAAAATTGATTTTATTTCAACCGTTGAGCTTTCAAAAACTTTACATACAATAAAATATGCAGAATTCATAGAATTGATGAATACAGTAAGTGATTATAAGCATAAGTTTATGATTATGGACTTAGAGTAGTAATTTGAGCAGAAAAAATTTTAAAAAGGCAATTTTTCCCCGTAAAAATACTTTATAAATACATAGAGTAAATAGGGTAAAATACGGGGAGTTTTCATGAACATAGATTTATCACAATTGACGGGAAAATTATTAGAAATAGCGAAACTTGCAGATTCAAAATCCGAAAAACCAAATGGTGTTTATTTGGATAATAATCAAGAAATTTCATTATTTATGCAAGAAGCAGACAAGTCAGTAAAAAGCGGTGAGGTAAAAGAAAGCGATATAAGTGCTATTTTTGGCTTGCAAAAGAGTTCAAGTCTTAATAAAACAGCTTCAGAGGATGAAGAAATAGAGTCTGCTTATTTAAAATTATCCCAAGAAGAAAAAGAGTTGGTAACTAATAAAACCAGAGAAAAAACAGATTCTGAGTTTTTAGAAATGTCGCATGACTTAGACAGTTTGCTAATAGAAAATGAAATAACAGGTCAGGGAGCAATTTTAAATCGTTTGCCGGAGTATGATTTAGAAAAATTAGCTGAGCGTTATAAAAATTTAGAAACGAAATTTAATGAAGTGGAAAGTAAGGTGGAGAATTGGTATCGAGATCCTGAAACAGAAGAGATTAAAATAGAAGAAAAAAATATATTTGATGAGGAGGCGGAAAAAATCTTGGGAATGCCTTATGAAGAGTATATGGAAAAATACGAGTCTGAATTACAGGAAGTTGCAAAAATTCCTCCAATTATAAGGGGTGTATCATCAATAGCAGATATTTTATTGCATGAAAAAGCTGTTTCAGAATTATCAGAGTCAGCATTCGAAGTTTATAAAGCAATATCTAAGTTAAATTCGGTTTTAGCTCCGAAGTTTAACGCTTGGGAAAATGATATACGATATAAATCAATGGATAAGACAAGCGAAATGAGCATGGACATAATAGATAGTATGTATACGGTAGAAATGAACGAGTATACTTCATCAGATTACTGGATTCAAGAGTTTGAAATGCCCAAAAATTGGCTGGTAAAAAGCAATTTCGAAGAATCAGTGCAAGAAGTAAGTTTAAGTTCTACATCAATAAAAAATGTAGAGAACGAGAAGAATAAGCCAAAATTTGAAAAGTTTATAAAAAATGGAAAAGTTTATATCAAAAAGGTTTGTCTAAATGGCGATATTGAATATTATGATAGCTCAGGTAAGAAGATCGAACAAAAATAATACAAAAGCATAAATTATAGCGCAGATTCCAATAAATCTGCGTTATTTTTTTTATGTAAATTTTTGTAAAAAAAACTGTTCAGACCCTAAAGTTTTCAAAAATTATGCCGTAAATAAAATTATTGCAAAAAATTGTGCCCAAAAATAAGGAGGATAAATATGGAATTTATTGACGGTTTTAAGCTTAACAATAGAAAGTACTTAATGGAACAAGGTGTCTTGGAAAAAGCATCTTCTGCCGAGGAACCGGAAGAGATAGACCCAGAGAAAGAAAAAGATGGTAAAGCTCAAGGCGAGGATGAAGGCAATACTAATGGCAAAGACGGTAGTGAAAGTGGAAAAGAAGAACAGGAATCTATTTGGAATTCTGCTTTCTTAAAGATGAGTAATCTTGTAATCAAAAATAATGTCATCGGAAATATTGTCATAAGGACCAATAAGCAAAAAGATAGCGATGCTGAAACCGACAAAGAGGATACAAATGGTAAAACTCCTACCATTATAATAAAGCATAATCCAAATGTTGTTTTATCTAAAAAACCGGGAGTAGCGCCAACAATCAATTTGGAGGTACAAACTAATAAACCAGGAGTAATATCTCCAACAGTAATAGAAGAAGCATTAACTCAAAATCCTTTTGAGCCGACGGTGGACACAGATCCTGAGCCAACTGTAAATCCAGAGGTTCAGTCAGGCAAAACAGATCCTGAGCCAGTTGTAAATCCAGAGGTTCAGACAGGTAAAACAGATTCAGACTCTGGGGTAAATCCAGAGGTTCAGACCGGTAAAACAGATTCAGACTCTGGGGTAAATCCAGAGGTTCAGTCAGGCAAAACAGATGCAGTAACTGACCCGGGCAAAGAAACAGATGAGCCGGATACAGATTCTGAAACCGATTCTGATGGAGAATCAGATAATCCTGGAATATCAACTTCAACCAATACTGATGAACAAACTGGTAATCATGGAATAGTATTCCCAACAAATCCTGGAGTTATACAAACAGAAAAGCCTGGAATTACAAACCAAATAGATCCTGATATTGTATCCTCTGACAAGCCTGGAATAATACCTCCAAATAATCCTGGAATAATACCTCCAAATCATCCTGGAATAATATTTCCAAATAATCATGGTGGAATCTCCATTATTCCAAATCTTGATGGTGTTGGAACTATTAAGCTGGAACAGACCGTTGTGTCAGACTATGTTAGTATAGTAGAGAATTCTACTGATAGTGCTTCAGGAGGAGTAATAGAATTTGATGATAACGGAAATAAAATAGAAACCTGGTACACAGATGATGGAAAAATAAGACGCCAAGTTAAATATGATGAAAATGACAATATAATATCTGAAACAAACTATGATGAATATGAAAGAGCAATAGAAGAATCTACATTTGATGCAGAAGGCAATCTTGTTGCTAAAACGACATGGGAATATGACCGCAAGAGTGATAAAAAACCTTTAAGGACTGATTACACATATAATCCAAATGGAACATTATCAAGCGAAACGTCTTATTTCAAATCGGTTCCAGATCAGATCTCTTCGCAAAAAATCTATGATGAAAATGGCAATTTAGTTTCTGAGACGGTATATTCTTCTTATTCTCCATATAATAAGAAGTCATATTCTGAATACTATCCAAATGGTAGCGTAAAACTGGTAATTGAATATGATTCTCAAGGACGAAAAGATTCTGAGATAGAGTATTACGAAAACGGCAATGTAAAACGAAAAGTTGCTTACGACGGTGAAGGACGTTTATTATCTGAATATGAATATTATGAAAATGGTAATATAAAGCATAAAAAGGAATACACTTCTTCATTTTATTATCGTCTAGAAAAAGAGCAGGAATATGATTCTGACGGCAATTTAATATTAGAAATTGTATACAATTATGACCGTTATCCGGATATGGAGAACTTATTATCAACAACACACAAGATATACAAAGATGGTGTACTAACAAGTTCTCAAGATTATAATTTAGATGGTCAAATGACATCTGAAACATTTTATGATGCAAATGGCTTAAAAACTAATACTCTTGAATACAATTCAGACGGAAAAGTTACATCAGAAACTAAATATGATGAAAATGGCAAGAAGGTAGCTTACCTTGAATACAATTCAGACGGAAAAGTTACATCAGAAACTAAATATGATGAAAATGGCAAGAAGGTAGCTTACCTTGA
>CALURK010000007.1 GCA_944323165.1 Candidatus Gastranaerophilales bacterium
ATGATGTTTGTGTCATTGCTTCAAATATATCTATGCAAAAAGTTCTATCTTCAGATAATTCGAGGAGTTTTTTATTGCAAAAATAAAAGCAGGGTTAATCCTTGCTTTCATTTTTTTGAGAAGAAAGTTCTTATAATTGGACGAAAACCGCAAAGCATAAGCTTTGCCTTAGGTTCGAGCGAGGAGCGAGCAGAGTGAGAAGGTCTTTTGCGGATCAATAGTTAAACAAAAATTTTACTCAAAACATATTTTACCCATAAATACTAAATAATCACAAAAACCTCATTTGAAAATAATTTATTGTTGGTTTTTACCCAACTTATAAACTACAAACTCCCACAAAAAAAGATAATAACATCATTATCTTTTTAATAAAGATTCTAAATCCCTTTTCCCTTTTTGCTCTAATTCATATAAATGCTTTAAAACATTATAGTTATTAATTCTCATATTTAACAATTCTTCTGCCGAAGGAAGATTACCATTAACAAAATCGTCATTTAAGATATATGAATATCCTAAATTCTTAAAATCTCCTATTATTGGCTGTAAAACAATTGGAATAATGCCATATTTGAAATATTCAATTATTTTAGTGGGACAAGCAACATTATTTACTACACAATCGTCTCGTAATACATATCCAAAATCCATTGATTTATAATAATTAACCAACTGATTGGAGGGCACTGTTTGTAAGTTTATTCTTGAATGCAAATTTTTAAATTGATTTATTTTATCTTCAAATATCTCAATGTCAGGGGTTAAAATAGAAATATGATATTTTTCATTAATACGAGACATACTATCGAGCATAATATCAATATTTTGCCATTTTTGGGTTCCACCGGAATAAACGACATTTAAATTCGTCTTGTCCTTAAAATTTATGTTAATATCACGATGATTATCAAAAATAGGAAGTATAATAAATGAACCTTTTGTTTGGGGATATTTTGTTTGATAAAAATTTTTCATATTTTCAGAAACAGCTATCCAATTCTTTATATATGAAAATCCTATTTTTTCAATTAACTTAAAATTATTAATTATACTTTCATCAACATTTTGAAACATTAATTCTTCTACTACACAACCATGAATATCAACAATAATTTTATTTGAATATTGTTTTATTAATTCTTTTGGTATTGTTACCAAGAAATATAAACTATGACAATATATTTTATTTGCTTTTTCCAATAATTTATAAAAACTTTTATCTGACACAATATAATTTAATTTCACTTTTTTATTATTAAATATTTCTAACTTGTTTCTACGAGCTTTAAAAAAGTTTCTCATTTTATAAATTAATTGCTTTAACATATTTGATTGCTTTACTTTTTGAACATAAATTCTGTTATATCCACTTAATATACTATCAATAGCAATCTCCCGTTGAATCATGCCATCTTTTTCGTTTGTTTGATTTGGGATTGAACTTAAAATTAAAATAAACTCTTCTGATTTCATACTATAAAAGGCTCCTCAATATTTTAATAATTAAATTTTTATTTTTTTGGGTCTTTCCTGCCAAAAGTTTAATTTGATTATATTTATCGACAGTAAGTACATTTTGTTCAATACATTGTAATAATTTTGTACTAATAGTTTCTAATGAATGAGTCCTACAATAAAATTCATAACATTGCTGTCCAATGTCCCCCTTTTTATTCTTTTCATAAATATCATCAATAATTTGACTAAAGTTTATATTATCTTTTTTAGAATAAGATTTAACATCCTCTCCTAAATTATACTTTTCTTCTTTATATAAATAATGGAATTTATTTATTTTATAATCTTTGTACGAAAATGGAACAACAACAGTTGGTATTTTTAACTTTGCACCCTCTAAAATGCTTAAACCCATTGCAAATAAAATATCTATTTTATTAATCAAATATTCGTCTAAATCCCTATCTGTTAATGTCCCAACAAAAATGAAATTTACATTTTCATAATTTTTTACTTTTATTCTTTTTCTTTCACTTCCGTCACCAATTATATGTAAATTAATTTTTCTTTTTGTCTTTATACCATTTAAATTATGAGCAAGATTTAAAAGAGTAGTAGTTTTTTCTTTACAAAGACGTCCTAGATAACATACATTTATATCTTCATTAATTACATTGGAAACATTATTATTTAATAATTTATGTCTATCATCAGTTGCTATAGGTAAATATTTTTCTTCAACTGCATTTTCAAAAAAGAATTTATTAAAAGAATAATTTAAATAATCCATATAATAAATAGCATTGCATTCAGAACAACACTTTAATAATTTATAAAAAATGTTGTAATTATGTTTTGCAAAAAACTTTAATATAAATTTATAAATTTCAGGTGCAAACCTCTCAGATAATTTCGAGTCTGGCATTACATGTAGGATATTATAGGGATGCAAACACCAAAAAAATATTTTCATCGTTTCATTTTTTAATAATAATTCATCAGATAATGAATAAATTTTAGAAATAGGTGTTATTAATGTTCCACTAACATTCAATTCGGTTGTATTATCCTTATATTCAATAAAATTTAAATCTTTAAAGTCATCATTATTTTTAATAAAACCATCTGAATAATCGATGTAATAAACATTTAAATTGAATTCATGCTTTAAATACAAGGCAAGCCTTGCAAAAAGAAATTCAGCACCTCCAACTACTTTACTTGGATAAAAAAATAGTATGTTATTTTTTTCCATAAACAATATCCTATTTTACTAATTGACGTTTAAAAATAAAATTATTTAAATAATATTTATACAGAAATAACGTTCGTCGTGACGACAAGATTCCCATTATAATTTTATTACTTTTTTTAAATGAATTATATATTTTATAACCTTGAGCCTCCACAATATATCCAAACAAGTGTTCCATTTGCCAAGTAATAGTTGCAAATTTTTCATTTGTATTTGTTTGAAAGTCGGATATGTCATATCTGTTTTGTAAACATTTCAGTAAATTTGCCCTTATAACAAAAATTGTTCCCACATAGCATTGGTGCTCTTTTATGTATTTGAACTTATATTTGGTAGAAATTTCTTCAAATTTATCGGGGAAAATATCATATTTTTCAGTATTATATTTTACTAATAAAGGACCAAACCCAGACATTCCGATCCGACTATTATTATAAAACTTTTTTCTAACTTTTATTATCTTAGTTCTTCCTAATATTCCTTCTAGTAAAAGATTTCTCCATATATTGTTACCTATATAAAACCTTGTATTGGTAAATTTAGGTAATCTACTTGTTAATTCATTAGTTATATTTTGTTTCGTGTGTATTTTGTAAATTAAATCATAATCGTTGAGATTTATTTTATTTAATACATAAAAAAATGGGTATATATCTGCCCCTTTTGTATTTTCAACAATTTCTATGTAAACATTTATATTTTTATTAAATGTTTTTTTTATTTCATTAAAAAGCTGTTTATTCTCACTTGTACAAGTAATAAACAAATCAAAATCCGCAATTTCCTGTAAATTTAATAAATATACTTTTATTTCATCCCACAAGTATTGATAAAATAAATGTAAAATAACGCATGAACGTTTATTATTTGTATCCATTAACCACCTCAACAACTTTTTTAACTTCTTCATCAGTCATAACAGGAGAAATTGGAATACTTATTATAGTTCTATGAATTTCTTCTGATATTGGATAAGATAAGTGGTTCCATTCTCTATAAGCTTCCTGCTTATGTGGTGGCGTTGGATAATGAATTATAGTTTGTATTCCATTGTCTGCCAAGTATTTTTGGAACTCATCTCTGTTGTCTGTCCTTACTGCAAAAACGTGCCATACATGAGAATGTTGGAAAGCTTCTGAATCAAGTTCAGAATGACTTAATGGTAATATGATTTTGTCATTTTTAATATTTTCAATATAATATTTGGAGATTTCTCTACGTTTTTTATTATCCTCATCCAAATACTTTAATTTAACGTCCAAAACAGCTGCCTGAATTTCGTCAAGCCTAGAGTTAACTCCCTTATAAATGTGGTGATACTTTCTGTCACTTCCGTAATTTGCAATAGCTTTAACTTTTTTGAATAATTCTTCATCATTTGTAGTAACGCATCCGCCATCACCCATACAGCCAAGATTTTTTCCCGGGTAAAAAGAAAAAGCTGAAGCATCTGATAAGTTCCCAACTCTTTTTAATTTTCCACCAACATTTACCCCAGCACCGTGTGCTTGAGCAGAATCTTCAATAACTTTTAGATTATATTTTTTAGCTATTTCCCAAACTTTATCCATCTTTACAGCTTGACCGTATAAGTGAACTACCATTATTGCCTTAGTTTTAGGTGTAATTTTTTCCTCTATTAAATCCGGATTAATATTGTATGTGTTAATATCAGGTTCTACAAGAACAGGTTTACATCCGTTTTCAGAAATGGCAAGAATAGTTGCTATATAAGTGTTTGAAGGTACTATTATTTCATCCCCTTCTTTAAAGCCATAAGCTCTAATTATCAAATTGATTGCATCAAGTCCGTTAGCAACACCAATACAATATTTAGTGCCGCAGAATTTAGCAAAATTCTGAGCGAAAATTTCATTTTCTTCACCCTGTAAATACCAGCCTTTGTCAAGGATTGTTTTAATCCTTGAATCAATCTCATCTCTAAAACGGCTATTTATTTTTTCTAAGTCTAAAAATTTAATCATCTTAATGTATAAACCTTAATTTTATTGTTATTTTCTTCCATATTTTTTAATTCTGGAAATGTTTCATAGATAATTTCTTTTGGTAATTCGAAATTTTGAAAACATCTTGTGCAAATGCCTTGTTTATTATTGCTTAATAAATCTTTTCTAACCTTTTTTAGATTTTTGTTTGTTTTCCAAGTTTTTAATAAATTATTGTAGTTACCAAAATCAATATCTATATCGTAGTCTGAACAACATAAAAATATTTCTCCATTTGCTCTAATAAATATATCATCAAATGGCATTGAACAATTTTGTTTACTTTTTTTTCTTGTTAACTTAAATAAATCATCATGCATTTTTTCGTTTTTTGCTATTTTTATATTTTGAATTTCACTATCCCAAATAAAACTTTCAAACATAGGTCTTATAGCAATTAAGTCAACATAATCCTGGTAACATTCTACAAATTCTTTAATTTTAGATTTTTTATTTATTAAAAAATTTATTTCTCTAGAAGGAACAGGTAATCCTTGTTTTTTGCGTTCTCTTACAAGATTGTCAAAAGTTTTTAAATTATCTAACGTTTTTTCAAAATCTAAATTTTTTCTTAAATAATTATAACTTTCTTTATCATGCCCTTCTATTGATATCATAATATTATCAACTTTTAATAAAGTTTCAAAATGTTTATGTGCAAGAGAAAAGTTAGTAGGAAAACCTACGCTATATCCGTTAGATTTTAATACATCTATAAACTCATCAATATTTGGATGTAAAAGTGGTTCTCCCCAACTGGCAAGATTAATATATTTTATTTTTTTTATTTTTTTTACTTGTTCTAATATATTGTAAAACATTTCTTTGCTCATAAAACCAGATAATTTATGTGACGAAATCTGTCTTGTACAAAATGGACAAGCAGCATTACAGTTATTACTCACATCTATTGTTATGGTTTTTGGATATGGGAAATGTTTATGCATTTCCTTTTTTATAAAATCTTCAAAATTGTGTAATACTGGAATTTTCATTATCAATACTCCTAATTATTTATTAATTATATCCTTAAAAATGATGTTAGTAAACTTTAACGCTCCAGAAGGAAGTAAATGTTCCCAATCAAAAAAATCATCATCTGTAAAACTTTCATTATCAAAATAGTTTAAAATTTTTATTTCTTTATCAAATTTATACAATTTTTCAAAAATTTTATTATAATCAAAACCTAATTCTTTGGCGCACTTTTTACTATGTAATTTATATGTTGGTGAATGTGGGGTAATAATTACAAATAAATTGTGTCCGTGCTTATCTGCTAATTCTTGAAATTTTTTTATATAATTTTCTTGACCATTTTGTCTAAAAGCATTTTTCAGATGTGATTTTACATCTCTTATAGCTATATTAAAATCGAATGTTGAAACAGTTTCTTGATATCCTGAATAACCTTTAGGAAGGAAATATTTTGAATTTTTGTCTAAAATGTTAAGTTCTTTTTCTAATGACCCGTATTCTGGAGAATATTTAAAATCTATATCAAAAACTTTTTTATAATAATAAGCAAGTCGTTTATTGATTGTTTTCTGTAATTCATAGCCTGAAGAAAATACGGAAAAAGTTACACATATATTTTTCAGATTTAGTAAATTTACATATTTTTTATAAAGTTCATAAGAATAGTACAAATCTTGCGACCCAATACATAAATTATACGCACCAAGATGGGGTATGAGATTTGTGTTTATTCCCAATTCACCATGTGAACTACCTACAAAAAGAGTTGTAATATAATCTTTATTTTGTTCAAGACCTTGTTGTTTTAATTTGTACAGGTTGTATTCGTTCTTTGTTAAATTGTATTTTTTCTTTAAATATCGAATTATTATTTTATCAAAAATGCTTGTCATATATTTTTTATTTTATAAATTTAGTATCTTTTTCAATATCTTTAGTAACCTTTGTCTTTTATAATGATAAATATTTTTTTATATTTTTTAAATAGTCATCTTTTGTACATTCAAAAAAATAATCCAGTTCATTTTCAGCTACAACTTGTGCTCCCATAAGTTTATGATATTTAATTACTTTTTTATTATCTTTTCTTACATCAAAATGGAATTTTTCAAATCCTGTTTGCTCAAATGCATATTTTTTGCATAAATATTCTCCTTCCATCATTTCAAAAGGACTACAATTATCTTTCATTAACCAACTACCAATACAAAAACTATCTTGCTTTAAATCATATATCCTATATGTTCCGATAGGTTCATTTTTTTTTGATGCAATTATAAAATACCATTCATCATTTAATGTTTGATATTTTTTTATATAGTCAATTTGTTTCTGTAAATTATATTCTGTTTTGTGCAAATATTTCGATTTTTTATCATTGCACCGCAACGATAAAATGAATTCTGCATCACTTACATCTACTTCTCTTATATTTACAAATTTCCCTTTAATAATCATTATCTTTTTTTCTTAAACCTATCACCATATAAATCTTTAGTTGTTAAATTGAATTTAACAGGTATTTTATAAGTTTCTAATTTTTCTTTAGCAAATTTTCTCAATCTTTTTATGAATTCTCTGTTATTATTTTCTTCACTTACTTTTACTTCTGCTTCTACAACATTCCCCATAATTGGATTCTTAACTCCATAGATTCTTATATCTAGAACTCCTTCTAAATCTAAAAATACACTTTCAACTTCTATAGGATAGACTTTTTGTCCGCCTACATTTATAAGATCTGTTGTTCTTCCTAAGATTTTTACGTAGTCTCCCTTAACAAGAACCTTGTCCTTAGTATTGAACCATCCATCTTTATCAAATGGACTAGGAGCGTTCAAGTATCCAATCATTGCAGACTTGGATTTAATATATAAAATATCATCTATAATTTTTGTCTGAAATGTTTCATCATTTCTAAGCTTCATCCATAGAGATTCTGAATTTTCTGATTTTGTTGGCATTATTCCGACTTCTGATAATCCATATGTTTGTTTTAATATTACATTTGGTAAAATTTTATGCATAGCTTTCAATGTTGATTCAGGCATAGGTTCTGTGCCATATGTAATTATTTTAAGAGAACTTAAATCATATTTTTCATAAGTTTTATTTAATATGATTAAATTTATAAATGTTGGCGAAGTCGGCAACAATTCTAATTTATATTTTTCTATTAAAGAACAAACTTCATCTACGCTCCTTGTTTTTAGTGTAACAATCAATCCTCCGTTACACAATGTATGCATCATGGTGTTAAATCCGCCTATATGGTCAAATAATAAAAACGTAACAGTTGAAAGCTTCTTGCCCCCTTTTTTAAACTTCTCAAGCAAATGAGTCAAATCATGTAATGCTGCTTTGGGTTCTCCGGTTGTTCCTGATGAAAACAATATTAAACCTGGTTTCTTTTGTTTTTTTAAATCAAGCAACATTTTATGGTCAACAATATTATCAATTTTCTTAATTTTGAAATTTTTTTCTTCTTGATCAATAAAAAATTCGCTTTGAGATACTTTTATGTAGCTGTCAATGGATTTTACAGTATTAGATATTGGAACAATAATTGCGTTTTTTTCAATTAAAGCAAGGAACATCGCAATTGATTGAGGATTAAAATCCGCCAATAATGAAATAATTGAATTTTCTTTAACATTGTTTGTCTCTAAAAAACACTTCGCTTTTTCATACTCATCAATAATTTGTTTAAAGGTATATTCTTTTCCGTTAGTAACAACCGCTATATTATCATCAAAAGACATTATTTTATTTATAATAAAATCAATATTCATTCTACTTGTTAACTCCTCCAAGGTATATAATTTGACCGGTTATAAAATCAGAAGTTTCCTTTATATAAAAGTCAATTACATTTCCTATATCATCGAACTCTCCAAAACGTTTTATCGCTTGTCTGTCCAACAAGTTTTGAATTTTTTCGGGTGGAACATTAGCGGTTAGAAATGTTTTTACGGGAGTCGGTCCAATTGCATTGACAGTAATATTAAAAGATGCTAATTCTTTTGCTAAAATTTTTGTCATAGATTCTACTGCGGCTTTAGATGCAACATATGCTAGTTCTCCATCTAAATTAAATGGAACAGCAACAGTAGAAAAATTAATAATTCTTGGATGATTAGATTTTTTTAGTGCATTTATGAATGATCTCGTGACGGCAAAAGGTGCAAAAAAGTTGGTATTCATAACTTTTTTAGCCGTTTCTAGTGGTGTTAACATAAAATGATTCATAGATGCTATTCCTGCATTATTGATTAATACATCTACTTTCCCATACTGCTTTTTAACTGCTAGAGCAAAGTTGTTTATTTCTTTTTCATTTGTTAAATCAACAACATAATGTTGATAATTTATATGTTTAAATTCTGATTCACTTCGTGAACACCCTATAATAAAATGCCCTTGTTCTATATATCGCTTGACTAAACTCAAACCAATCCCGCGGCTTGTTCCCGTAATTACTATGTTCATTTTTATGTTTCTTCCTTTAACAATTCTTCAATGTATGCTGAAATTGTTTCTATTGAATAAAACGGAGATCGTTTCTGAGAGAAAGCCTTTTCATTTACTAAATGAATTGTTTTATTATATTTATCTTCAATTAACTCTTCTATAATTGAAATTAATGTAACAAAAGTTATAGAATCAATACACGCATGCGATCCAATAAATTTTGTATTTTCTGAAAATTCTATTTTTTCATCATCTTCTAATTGTTCATTTAATTCGTCAATAGCTATTTTTAGTATTTCTTTAATTTCCATATTAGCCTCACTTAGTAAATATTCTTAACCTCTTTTAAAAATTCATCATAATTTCTGATATATTCTTTTTCGTCATAATGAGTACTTGCAAGTATCATCAATTTGCAGCCATAAGAAAAATGCCTCATTTCTCGCCACATATTTTTTCCAATATATAAGCCTTTATCTGGACGGTTTAACCAAACTTCTTCTCTTGTTTTTCCGTCATCCAATACAAATTGACAAGCTCCATCAATTGCAACAATTATTTGTTCTAATTCTTTATGAGCGTGTTTTCCTCTTTCTTGATCAGGTAGAGTATCAAAAATATAATAAACTCGTTTAATCTCAAAAGGACAATTCATTCCACCCTCTAGCGAAACGAGCTTACCTCTTTCATCTCCAAATACCTGCATATCTATAAGCTTATAATTCAAAATCACAACTCCATCTTGGAATCATGTTACCAAAAATATTTTTCATAATCAACTTTTTCATCAAATTTCAACTTAATTTGGAATAAAACAATTTTTTTACAATTAAAATTAATATTGTTATTTCTGTTTTTTTAGATATATTGGTATGTATGATGAGACCTTTTATAAATGAAAGCTTGTTATATTATAATTCACCAGATATTACAATAAAAAATGATACTGTAGAATTTATAACCAAGCCAAACACTGATTTATGGCAGAAAACATATTATAATTTCCAACACGATAATGCGCCATTTATTCAGATAAAAATATGTAAAAAATATTTTTCATTTACGGTTAAAGTAAAGTATTTTTCGAAAAAACGTTTTGATCAAGCCGGTATTATTTTATACCTAGATAGCAAAAACTGGCTTAAAGCATCTGTTGAATATGAAAATAAAGATTTCCAACGTTTAGGGAGTGTCGTTACAAACAAAGGTTTTTCGGACTGGGCGACTGTAGATATCCCTGCCAACATTACTGAAATGTATTACAGATTAAGCAGAAGAGAAAATGATTTTTGCATTGAAAACAGTTTTGACGGAAAAACTTTCAAACAAATGAGAATTTGTCATCTGGATAAAGCAAACGAAGATGTCAATGTCGGTATATATGCCTGCAGTCCTGAGGATTCTTCTTTTAAAGCGATATTTAGCAATATGCTTATATCGGATTGTATGTGGATGGAGCACAAATAGAAAACCGATTATCCCTAAATTAATATCAAAAAATACTATTGGGCATATTTTTAGTCTATACATCATTTATAATGGAAAAAGGCCTTTATTTCAGCATCTCTACATATTTCCAAGTTGAATAAGTTGGTTAACAGTATTTTCGTATTCGACCTTTTCATCTGTTGATTGTTTGAGAAATGAATTTATATTATCCATAAGAACAATAGCCTTATCACAGATTGGATCTGAGCCTTTCACATAGGCGCCTATATTTATCAAATCTTCATTTTTCCTATGTACTGCAAGTAAATTTCTTATATTTCCTGCGGCATCTCTATGTTCTTTAGAAGTAACATCTCCCATAACCCTGCTTAGTGATTGCAAAACATCAATTGCAGGATAGTGGTTTTTGTGCGCCAAATCTCTTGATAACATAATGTGGCCATCAAGAATACTTCTTGCAGTATCAGAAATTGGCTCATTAAAATCGTCTCCTTCTACCAAAACTGTATAAAGTCCCGTTATTGTTCCAAATTCATTTGTACCGGCTCTTTCCATCAATTTTGGCATTAATGCAAACACAGAAGGTGTGTACCCCCTTGTTGCCGGAGGTTCACCAATTGCAAGCCCCACTTCTCTTTGAGCCATGGCAATACGCGTAATACTATCAAGCATAAAGAGAATGTCTAAACCTTTATCTCTAAAATATTCAGCAATGGTTGTAGCGACAAATGCCGCTTTAATTTTTACAAGTGACGGCTGATCTGAAGTTGCGGCAACTACAATTGATCGCTTCATCCCTTCTGAGCCAAGAATTTCTTCTATAAATTCTTTTACCTCTCTTCCACGTTCACCTATTAGAGCTATAACGTTTAAATCTGCATAAGTATTTTTAGCCATCATACCTATTGTCGTACTTTTACCAACACCTGAACCGGCAAAAACACCCATTCTTTGTCCTTTTCCGACTGTAATAAATCCATCTACAGCTTTTATCCCCAAAGAAAGCGGTTCGGAAATACGCTTTCTCTTCAATGGATTAATTACATCCGCCACCGTTGAGCGGAATTCATTAAACTTGATATCCCCAAGCGTATCTATCGGGCGTCCAAGGCCGTCAAGTACCCGTCCTATAAGCTGACTTCCAACTCCTATTTTCATTGGCGCACCTGTGTTTACGACCAAGGCCCCCGGATGAATTCCGTCAGGAGATGCTAAAGGCATTAATAAAATCTTATCTTGCTTAAAACCTACTACTTCCGCCATTGTCGGAGTGTCATTATAATTGTTATATATGTAACACAAATCTCCAATAGAAGATTTTGGACCGTCTGATTCTATTGTGAGCCCTATAATTTCTGTTATTTTCCCAATTTCTTTTATCGTCTGAGTTTTTTTTATAATATCCAGATACTTATTCTTGTTCCATTCCATCTTCTGCACCTGTAAGCATTTTTTCTGCAATTTCTGCTATCTGCACAGAAATTCGTGAATCTAATCTGGTTTTGGGAGTTTCTACAATCACACCATCCGCTGATAATGAAGAATCTTCTGTTATTTTGATTGTTCCTAATTTCGGTATTTCTTCTTTAAATTGGGATGCCAAATTATTTATATTTTCCACTAAAATCGGATTTACTATTATAGTAATATTTTCTTTATCATTCAACTGCTTAATTGCTTCTAAAGTTATGTTATACAAAACTTCTTCATCAAACTTTTGATGACAAACTTTATCCGCTATAGCTGCAACCAGCTCAACAATATCACGAGTTGCAGAATCTATTATATTTTTTTTAAGTTCATAAGAGCTGGCGGCTAGAGTATCAAGAGATTTTAAACCCTCAGATGCGTCTTTTTGGAATTTATAAAGCCCATCTTGCTCACCTTTTTTAAAACCTTCTTCATAAGCTTGTTTTTTTATAGCTTCATACTCATTTTCACCTTTTTTCTTCGCATTCAGAATTATTGACTCCGCTTCTGTATTGGCATTATGAAGAACTTCTTGGGATTTATTCTCTGCTTTTGTAATAATCTGTTGCGCCTTAAGATCCGTTTCTTCAATGATTTTTTGAACTTTTGCCTGCTGGCGCGTGACATTTGTCTGCTCTATTGGCAGAATATAATTGTCACCCATTTGAATTTCCTGAGATTTTATCCTATTACTACTCAATTAATTCATCCTCAACACTTGCTCTGGTTATGGTTATCTCACCGGTTGCTTCAAGATTTCTGATAGAATTAACAATGCCGGTCTGAGCTTCTTGAACTTCTTTGGCTCTTACTGGACCTAAGTATTCCATATCATCAGTAAGCATTTGTTTTGCTCTTTCTGACATATTTTTAAAGATTTTATCCTTAATTTCATCTTTAGTACCCTTAAGTGCAAGAGCAAGCTGTTTAGTATCAATTTCTCGAAGAAGTCTTTGAATTGCTCTGTCATCAAGAATAATGATATCTTCAAATACGAACATAAGATCTCGAACTTCTTGTGCCATTTTTTGATTTTCAATATCAAGCCATTCCATAATATTCTTTTCTGTTCCTCTGTCACAACAGTTAAGAATATTAGCAAGAGATTCGACACCACCGGCATTTGAAAAATCTTGTACAAGAAGAGCTGAAAATTTCCTCTCCACAATATCTTCTATTGTTGATAAAATTTCCGGGTTTGTTGGTGTCATATCTGCTATACGCATCGAAACTACTGCTTGTATATCCGGAGGTAAAAATGCCAATACTTGCGCGGCTAATTCAGGACGTAAATATGCTAAAATTAACGCTAATAACTGCGGGTTTTCGGAAGCAAAGGTATTAGCAAGTTGGGATGGATCCGCTTCATTTAAAAAATAAAACGGGTTTGTGTTAACCATAGAATTTACTTTTTCTAATAGTTTTGAAGCTTCAGCTTCGCCATAAGTTTGAGCCAGCAACTGTTTCGCATAACTTACACCGCCTTGAGCTATGTAATTCTTTGCTTGGAATACTGTCTTAAATTCCACCAGTACTTCATTTAAATCTTCATCCGAAATCTTGCCCAAATTCGCAATATCAAGGGTTATCTGTTCCAATAAATCTTCATCTTTTATATTCTTAAGTATTTCTGATGCTGTTGTCGGGCCAAGAGCTATCAAAAGCGCAGCAACCTTTTGACTCGGACGAGTCAGAGTCCTTTTTGCTTCTTCTTTCGCTTTCTTTATTTCTTCTATACCCATTTTTTATGATTCCTTTTTTGTTAATCCCTTATAAATGAAGTTATTAACTTGGCTGCATCTTCAGGAGATGCCATTACGGCTTCATTTAATTCATTGATATTTTGCTCTTTTTGCGATTTAATCTCTTTTTTATTTAATTCAATTTTCGGCATATCTTCTTCAGGTTCAGATTCTTCCTGACGCTCTGTTGTCGGCTCTTCTGCCTGTGCTATACGCTCCTGGACTCTGCTTGATGGCATTTTTGATATAAAGTTCTTGAGAATATACAAAGCAAAACATCCCAAAATTAGAACAACTATTAACGGTACGACTGAAGAGGTTATAAAGTAAAGCATTTGCTCTCTTTGATACTGTTCTGTAAATGCTTCTTTTGCTTTTTTATCTATCGTTGCACCCTCAAATTGAAGTCCTGATACTGATATTACGTCCCCTCTTGAGTAATCTACGCCTGCTGCTGATAATACAAGATTTTTTAATTCTTCCTTCTCTGCCTCTGTCAAAATCTTATTAACTGCAACTGCTATTGATAGACGTTTTACGGTTCCAGGAGCGTATACGACCTGTTTTACTTCTTTCGATACGCTATAATTGATCGCGGTTTTTTGCTTTGAATAATTCAAATTTCTCTGATTTACATTATTTGGATTTGGAACATTGTTAGGGTTCTCGTATGTTTCCACTTCTGTTTGAGAACTTGTTACAACACCTTCTCCCTTGTCATTTACCGGTATATAACTTTCTATTGTAGCTTTTGCTGAATTGAAATCGATATCCGCATTTACTTGTACAGATACATTGCCTTTGCCAACAATTTTTTCCAATACATCTGATATTTTTTTTGCAGTTTCTTTTTCCAAATTCGTTTTAAAACTTTCCATATCAGTTGAATTTTTTGATGTTTCATCTGATAAACTGTTTCCGTTTTGGTCTGTTATAAATACTTGATCTGCCGTCATTCTCGGAATGGCATAAGCTACCAAGTTTTTGATAGCTTTTACTTGAGAAGCTTTTATTTTATAACCTGGTTCTAACACCAAGACAACTGACGCTGTTGGCTTTTCGTCATTGTCATCAAATATGGAACGCTCAGGCTCTGCTAACTGAACTCTGGCATATTTTACACCTTGAATTTTTTCGATTGAACGGGTTAATTCACCTTGGAAAATTCTTTGTTTTGTTAATTTATTCTTAAAATCAGTTGAACCCAGCTGCATATCGTCTAATAATTCAAAGCCTGTATCACCGTCTTTGATTAAATCATTTTCTGCAACAAAAACTCTCATATCGTCACGAACATTTGATGGTACAAGTATTGTCTTATGGTCTTCCGAAACTTTATATTGATATCCATTTTTCTTCATACCTTCAACTATGCTCATAGCATTCACTTCGTTAAGGTCTGAATATAATACTACCCAATCCGGCTCCATTGCTTTTGATAAGAAAAATGTCGCAGCCACAAGAGTCAGGACGATTAAAGCCAGCATTCCAAGCTTTTGGTTCCCGTCAAGTCCGCTCCATAATTTCTTCACATCATTAGCTAACAGTGCAAAATAATTATTTTCCATTTACTCCCCGCGCACAATTATTCAATATAATAATATCCTATCAAAAAAATCTTTTCAACTTGTAAATATTTATGAAGGTGTAAATTTATTATTTAACCAAGCCTTCACAAAGAACAAATCTGCCCAAAAGTTCCACTTCACAATAATGTTTAAGAGAATCCGTAAAGCATTTGTTTTCGCAAAAACCGCCTGACAGGTAGATTTTATCAGGTTTTTTGCAAAAATTCCAAGCGTTGAATGCTATTCCATGGACAAATTTTGAAATAGCAACAGAAGGTTTTTCGCCTGAAGATATCGAATCCATAATTTTTTCCATCCCAAAAATTCCGCAAGTTACTGCAAATTTTTCGGTTTCAAAATGAAGCTCTTCCGGCTTTACGTTATAAAATTTCAGAAGCATTTCAACTGTAGCACCTGTAGAACTTGCGCAAGAGGTATTCCAGTCCATATCGTGAAATTTATTATTCCTAAATTTTATCCACTTAGCATCACGACTTCCCAAATCCAAAATTGTTGATTCTTTATCTTCACTAACTCGACTATCTTTCCTTGCACCCTGGGCCAGTGCTATAATTTCGTTTTCTTTAGCATTTGCCATGTGACCGCAGCTGCTGTCAGGATTTATATTTTGAGATTTTATTATACTTGACGGCAATACATAATAATACTTTCCGTCTTTTTTGTGTTTTATATACTGCACATCAAAAATTTCGTTATCTGCTATTACTTTTGAATATGTTGTTCCGGCATCTAAGTATATCATATTTAAAGTGTAAGTTAGTGATAAAAGGAAGTCAATAACATTTGTATGTGCAAAAATTACATGATTGTATTATGATATTTGAGATGGAAAGATTAGATAAATTTTACAACCAAATAAAAAATTCGCCGGTTTTTTTCGGAATGAATGATGAAGAATTAAAAGGACTTCTTGAATGTTTTAATGCAAGAATCAGAAAGTATGAAAAAGACGAAATGATTATTCGCCAGGGAGATATGATTTCTAATATTTACCTTATTATTGATGGCGAAGTTAATATTGAGAAGGACTCTTATTGGGGTAGGAGAATTATCATTTCCAGACTCACGAAAAACGATAATTTGGCTCTTTCTTTTGTTGGTTCTAAAGACGTAGAATCAAGTGTTGACGCTATTGCGGTTATGGATACTTTGGTTCTTATTCTAAGCTATGAAAAATGTACTTCTATGTGCCAAAACGCATGCACAAGACATAAGGTTTTGATTAATAATTTGTTCCAAATACTTTCTAAAGAAAATATTGAACTTATTCAAAAAATTGAGAACGTTTCTCAAAAAACAATCAGAGATAAATTAATGACTTATCTTTCCAATGAAGCGCAAAAAAATCATTCTAACAGTTTTGATATTCACTTCAATCGTCAGGATTTAGCAGATTATTTGAATGTAGACAGAAGCGCAATGAGTTTCGAATTATCAAAACTTCAAAAGGAAGGTTTGATTGAATATAACAAAAACCATTTCGAACTTTTATCATAATCTCTGCGGTAATAATTTTACTTAATCCGTTTTAGTGAAGATAGGAAATTAAAGTTAATAACATCACCTTCAACAGTAGTCAAGAACACTTGTGCTTTATCTTCTCCTACTTTAAGAGGTGGGATTTGAGATAATTCTGCCGCGTAATAATTCGCATCATTTCTGCCGCTGTTTGAAATTCTGCTTGCTATGCTATTCAAAGATATATTTCTTAAAAATCCTGCAAATCCTGTATCCACATCTGAAAATTTCGTATATATTCTCAAACTTGTATCATTTGTTTCCAAATCATAGCGACCTACTATAAAACTTGATAGCTCTGAAGCTGAAGATTTTATCTTTAAAGGCATTGCAACATTATCTTTTAACTTTATTTCTCCGGATATGCAATCAAAGCTTCCATCAGGAATATTGACCAAATCCCCGATAGTTGCAGGACTAATCATTGCCAGAGGATTTCTGAATAATGAGGCTGCTTTTAATAAATACTCAACATAACCGACTTTTTCGATTGTACCGTTTTGAATATCAAATTTAATATCTCCGTTTAATTTCAACGATTTATCTGAATTTATCTCAATCAAGCCCCTTGCTTTACCTGAAATTTCTCTAGGTAAACCTAACATAGCAGATGCCATGATATCAGAATTTACGTCCTTAATTCCTAATCGTAAATAGTACAAATTCTTGATTAAATCAGCTTTTACTTTAAGAGTAGAAATTCCTTCTGCTATATCAAACTTGTTAGATTGAACTTGAAGGATTCCGTCTTTGTCAAGCGTAAGATTTGCGTGCAAGTTGCCAAAATTTACATCTTTGTATTTACCCTTATTAAGATGAAGCATACATTTTTCAACAATAATCAAGCCTTTAACAAAAGTTGGAGCATTATCATCTCCAAGATTTTCCTCGGAAATATTTACCGTCTGGTCATTAGTTTCCAAAGCTTCTTTAGCCGGTTCCGTTGTATGAGTGTTAGAAACATTTGCAGCGAGCATTCTTTCTAAATCCACACTATCAACTGTCAAATTAACGCTTTTGACAACAATAGGAAGTCTTAAATCATTTACAATATAGCCGTTAAAATCATATTTTGTTCTTTTATACCTTCCTTCTGCTATTGCTCCAAGTTTATCGCCTTTGGCACCTATTTTGGCAGATTTAATAAATAGTCTTTGAGAAGGTACAAATACTTTATCAAGAGATATTACACCTGCCATTTTAGGGAATTCGCCTGTATTATCTATTGCTAAGTTACCGGAAATTTTACCTTTTCTGAATATTTTTTGGCAGGCAAGGAAATTTAAAAATTCGCTCGGAAGCGGACGCGGTATATTTAAACTTAAGTCCAAAAGCTTCATATTATCTGCCATATCCAGATTACCTTTTATCGCAAGGACAGGAGTAATACCCTTTTGAAGTTTATCTGTTATGTAGTAGTCGATAGTGTTAATCTTTAATATATTTTTAACTACACTCAAATCAACTTTAAATAAGGTTTTATATTTTTCAAGAACCATAGATTGTTCTGCGAGCTTAAAACCTTCCCCCTCATTCAGAAGGAAATACCAAACGACATCGCAAGAGCCATTTTTAGAGGTAAGAGTTAATCTTGAGCCGGCATCGCCCACAAGTGATATCGGAGCTCCTAACATTTTGGTGATGTAATTTTTGAAGAAATCGTTGTTTACAAAAATATCTGATACGATTTTTGTATCACAAGTTTTCCAATAATCTTTTACGTCACCCGACATTACGATACTATTTTCTTTTTTGTTGTTGTAGTATCCTTTAAAATCTTTCAAGGTAATATCTTTGTTTCCTATTTCAACAAAACCTTGGGTTATTTTTACTGGCATTTGCAATAAATCTTTTATTTTAAATTCAGATTCATTAACGTCAATATCACCTCTTATACTATTTTTTGTAAGATTTACATTAAAGTCTACACTTCCTTTTACATCAACAATCGGGGCAAGAAGTTCTTTCCCGTTTGGAATAATTAAATTTGAAGTTGCTATATCATAAATATCTCTTGCGTTGAAATTTTTTGACGCTATATTAAGTTCAATACCTGTTTTTCTGGAGGCAAAAGCATCAATTATTACTTTTGATTTATCAATTTCTATAGGAAATTTATCAACATGAAGTTCACCATTTCCCATATAAATTCTATTCTGGTCATTTGCGGAAACTACAATCTTGTCTTTTCCTTTTGTCATTTCAAAGTCAAAATCAAAATGTAAGAATTTCTTCGCTTTTGTCCTATCTAAAACTAAATGTTTGGCATCAAATTTAATTCCAAAATCTGGACAATTATATGTAATCAGACACTTTTTAACACCCAAAAGAGCTGAAAAAATATCTATATTAAATTCAGAAGGTTTTTGTTCTTTAGGTTTTTCTTGTTGCGGCACTAGAGCAATAAGTTCAGAAGAGTTGACATAAATATTGTCTGCTAATACTTTTTTTACTATTAATCGTTTTTGAAAAATATCGCTAAAAGAAAATTCTGTATCGAGTTTTGATAAATTCAATAATTCTTTTTTATTTTTTAAAATAGTGAACTTATCGACAGAAAAACCAATATCAGAATTAAATCCCGTTTTTAACTGAGGATTGTTGATAACAACTTCTGCACCCAGAAACTTATTAGCTTCTTTAGTCACTGTATCATTAAACCACTTGCTGGAAACAGTTGCAGGAAGTCCCCAGATATATAGACTGACTACACCGCTTGTTAGAATTACGACTGAACATATAGTTGCGGTTAGAATTTTTTTAGCTTTACTCTTCATAGCAATTATTATAGCACAAATTATATGAACAAATTAGAATTTGCGACGCTGCTTTCTTCAATGTATTTAGCAACTCCGCCGATTTCAACTCCGTCAATCAATTCTTCAGGCTTGATCCCCATAACATCCATCGACATGTTGCAGGCGATAAATTTAATACCGCTTGATTGTGCCTGATTTATCAGTTCATTTAATGTTGAAACATTTTTCTGTTTCATAACCCACTTCATCATAAATGAGCCCATTCCAAGCATGTTCATTTTAGATAAAGTTAATTTATCAGCGCCTTTTGGCATCATAAGACCAAACATTTTGTCAATAAATCCTTTTTTAGCTTTGCCGTTTGGTTTTCTTAAGATATTAAGTCCCCAGAAGGTGAAAAATAATGTAACGTCTTTGCCGCTCGCTTTAGCTCCGTTTGCTATAATTAGAGCCGCAAGTGCTTTATCCAAATCATTTGAAAATACTACTATTGTCTGAGCATTTCCACTCGTAACTACTTGGTTTTCTACAGCACTGTTGCTTCCCTTTAGAATTGTAGCTTTAATAATTTTATTATCTGTTTTCAAATCCAAAAGCGAGTTCCCGGTCGTTTTGCACCAAGCTCCGATATCGGACTTGAACCCTCTGTCTGTAGAAGTTACTTCTATAATATCTCCGTCATTAATTTCTTTTATTTTGGAAGCAACTTTCATAATTGGTCCAGGGCATTGAAGTCCTGATGCGTCAATTTTTATAATGTTAGACTCTGTTGTAAACGGCACTGTTACAAGAGCTTTTTCTTCCTGTTTGGAAACTTTGCCTTCCCTGTCTTTGATTAATTCTTTATACAAAGTTATTCCGCCGCAGAGTGAGTATACATTATTAAATCCTTTTTGAGATAAAATTCTTGAAGCTACATAGCTTGTATAACCTGTGTTACAGAACAAAACTACTTTTCTGTCTTTTGGAATTTCATCTAATCTATTCCTAATTTCATATACAGGAATGTTAATTGCACCTTTTATCGTACTTACTTCATAAATTTCTTTTTGTCTTACATCGATTAAATATGCTCCGTCTAAATCTTCGTAGTAAGCTGGTTTTATGAAACCTCTTAAGATGTTATCAGCGTTCATTCCCAAAATATTTACAGGATCTTTTGCAGAGGAATAAGGCGGTGCATAACAAAGTTCGCTATCCAAAAGTTCCTGAACACTTCCTCCGTTTCTAATAATTGAAGCTATAACATCAATTCTTTTTTCGACTCCCTCTTGTCCAACCCCTTGCGCACCGAGAATTTTACCTTCCGGAGTAAACAATAACTTAAATAATATTTGAACAGAATTTGGGTAATATCCGGCATGGTCTCTTGAATATACGAAAGTTTTCCAATACGGGATATTTTTTCTTTTTAATTGTTTTTCATTGTTTCCTACACTTGCTACTGTTAGGTCAAAAACTTTCAGGACTGAAGTTCCAAGAGAATTTTTATATGTAGACTCAATTCCGCAAATATTGTCCGCAATTATTCTGCCTTGCCTGTTTGCAGGGCCTGCAAGAGGAATAAGGGTGTTTTCTTCCGTTACAAAATCTTTAACTTCAACGCTATCGCCACCTGCATAAATATCAGGATTTGATGTTTGCATTTTTTCGTTAACTAAAATTCCACGTCCTACATTTAAGCCGGCATTTTTAGCCAAATTAATTTCTGCACGCACACCAATTGACATAATTACTATATCAAATTCTATTTCTTTTGAAGAATTTAAAATAATTTTTTTGTTTTCAAATTTTGTAACACCGTCAGATAGAATTAAATTAACTCCCCTATCTCTCATTTCATTTTGCGCAACGGC
Source organism: Candidatus Gastranaerophilales bacterium (assembly GCA_944323165.1). Classification (GTDB taxonomy): domain Bacteria; phylum Cyanobacteriota; class Vampirovibrionia; order Gastranaerophilales; family Gastranaerophilaceae; genus CAG-196. Next base: position 21,555 of record CALURK010000007.1, read on the forward strand.
TGCAATTTCATAATCAACAGGAGCCAAAACCTGATTTTGCTGCTCTACAAGAGTTGTTTCCAAACCCATCTCAGAAATGTTTTCTGCCATCTCTATTCCGATAAAGCCACCGCCTATTACAACAGCTTTTTTGCAGTTGTTATCTTTTATATAAGATTTTATTTTATCAGCATCAGCTAGGGTTCTTACTGTAAAAACTCTATCACGCGCAATTCCTTCTATTGGCGGTACAAAAGGACTTGCGCCCTGTGCCAGGACTAATTTATCATAAGAAATAATCTCTCCTGATACGGTTTCAACATTCTTTAATTCAGGATTAATCTTCGTAACTTCTGTATTAAGTTTTACTTCTATATTAAACCAATTTTTAAATTTTTCAGGAGAAGATACGAGAATTTTTTCACGTTCGTTTATGACATCAGAAGTATAATAAGGCAAACCACAGTTTGCAATAGAAATTTCGTTTGTTTTTTCAAGAATAATAACCTGAGCATTCTCATCTAATCTTCTTATTCTCGCAGCAGCACTGGCTCCGCAAGCTCCCCCACCGATTATAACTATTTTCATACTATACCTCTTTTATGTGAAAACTTACGAAGCCAATAAATAATAATTTACAACAAAATATTAAGTATCAATGTTTGTTGCATATACTGCATTAGCTTCTATAAAATCTCTTCTAGGTTCAACTTTGTCACCCATAAGAACATCAAACAGTTGGTCACACATCATTGCATCTTCAATATTAACCTTCAATAATGTTCTTGTTTCAGGATCCATAGTTGTTTCCCAAAGCTGCTGTGGCATCATTTCACCAAGACCTTTGAATCTTTGGATAGTCAAACCTTTTTGACCTCTGTCATCAACAAGTTTTTGTAACTGTTCAAATGATGTGATCTCTACCTCTCCGTTTTCAGTTTCCAAGATAAGCATTTTTTCTTCTTCTATTAAGAAATCACGAATTAGAGGATATGAATTTTTGAGTCTCTTAAATTCATTACTCTTAATAATATTGGAAGTAATTAATTCATGCTCGTTTTCAAATAACTTAAGCTCAATTGCATACTTAGCATTTTCAGGATTATACTTGAGAGCAACCTCATAATTTTTAGCTTCTGCTATATTATAATTTTCAGCGTGATCCTTGAGATAATGAGAAAGATATGCAATCACTTCGTTCATTTTTGCTTGATCTTCAAAATCTTCAGGCTTAACTTCTGAACGAATAAGTCCCCTTAAAACAACTGATGGAATAATATTCAAAATCGGGTTGTTATAAGATTTGTAGAAAGTAGACATGTTAGATAAAAGTGTTAACAACTCATCCCCTGTCTTAACCTTTGATTTTGTTTTGTCTGAAAGACTTAAAGATTTTATACCACGTTCTTTTAACATTTTATCAAGCGCATGTTCATCATACAAGTATTCTGAAGTCTTGCCCTGAGTTACCTTGAATAAAGGCGGTTGAGCAATATAAACATAACCGTTTTCAATAAGTGGTTTTGCGTACCTAAAGAAGAATGTTAAAAGAAGCGTTCTAATATGAGCGCCATCGACATCAGCATCTGTCATAATAATGATTTTGTGATAACGAAGCTTGTCTAAATTAAATTCTTCCTCATTTTTGCTAATTGTAATTCCGAATGCCTGAACCATAGATTGAATTTCGTTGTTAGCATAAATTTTATCCAATCTTGCTTTTTCTACGTTAAGAATTTTTCCTCTTAATGGTAAAATTGCTTGGAACATTCTGTTTCTGCCCTGTTTTGCAGAGCCACCTGCAGAATCTCCCTCTACAATATAGATTTCGCATTTTTCAGGCTCTCTGTTTGAGCAGTCTGCAAGCTTACCAGGAAGTGTCGAATTTTCAAGAACAGATTTTCTTCTTGTTAATTCTCTTGCTTTACGAGCAGCCTCACGAGCTCTTTGTGCCTGAAGTGTTTTTTCAATAATAAGTTTTGCCAATTTTGGGTTGAATTCTAACCACTCCTGCAATTTTTCTTTTACAACATCCTGAACAGCAGGCATTACTTCTGAGTTTCCAAGCTTCTCTTTTGTTTGACCTTCAAATTCTGGGTTTTCTATTTTTACTGAAACGATTGCAGTCAAGCCTTCTCTAACATCATCTCCTGAAAGATTTTGTTCGGAATCTTTTAGAATTTTATTTGTTCTTGCATAATCGTTTAAAACACGTGTAATCGCGTTACGGAAACCTGTTAAGTGTGTTCCGCCTTGGTGAGTATTGATATTATTAGCAAATGACAATATTGATTCATTATAAGAATCAGTATATTGCATTGCCACTTCTACCTTGATTTTATCAACCATTTTTTCCATGTAGATAGGTTCATCGAACATTACTGTTCTGTTTTGATTCAAGAAAGAAACATAACTTGCAATACCACCTTCGTAGTGGAAAGTTTCGTCCTTTCCTGTGTCTTTTTCATCATGAAGAATTATTTTTAAACCTTTGTTTAAAAATGCCATCTCTCTAAAACGAGTTGCAATTATATCAACATCAATTTCTGTTGTCTCTGTAAAAATTTCAGGATCTAACCAAAAAGTTGATTTTGTACCAGTTTTTGTGGTTGGAGTTGTTTTTTCAACAGGAGAAGTAGGTTCGCCTCTTAAATAAGTTTGGCGCCAAACATATCCGTCACGAGAAACTTCTACAACCATTTTTTCTGAAAGAGCGTTAACAACAGAAGCACCAACGCCGTGAAGTCCGCCTGATACTTTGTATCCGCCATCACCAAATTTTCCGCCTGCATGAAGTACGGTATGAACAATTTCTAACGCTGATTTTCCTGTTTCCGGCTTCACATCTACAGGGATACCACGACCGTTATCTTCTACCGTAACACTGTTATCTTTGTGTACGGTTACGTGTATTTCTGTACAATATCCGGCTAAAGATTCATCAATAGAGTTGTCTACAATCTCATAAATACAGTGGTGCAAACCTCTTTGAGAAGTTGAACCGATATACATCCCAGGACGCATTCTTACTGCTTCTAAACCCTCTAATACACGTATATTACTAGCGTCATACCCTTGTGTCATTTATCCCCCTCAATAAAATCAAAATCTATTCTATGTAAGAATTATAGCATAAAATAAATAAAATTGGAAAATATTTATATTTACCATGCCCTAAGTTTCGGATTAACTTGGAGTTTGCATCTTTTTTCATCAACAAATAAAAAAGACCTGACCAAAGTCAGATCTCTTTTATTAGCGGAAGACGAGACTCGAACTCGCGACAGTCTGCTTGGAAGGCAGATACTCTACCAACTGAGCTACTTCCGCAACCAAGATTATTCTATACTAAACAAAATTATTACGCAAGTATATTTAATTCTACTGTGGTAACGCTGTTGTTGCGCCATCTATTGCAGGTGCTGAAGGAGAACTTGCCTGAGCAGCTACATCTTCAGGAGATGTGTGCGCATATAATCGCAAGCTCAATTTTGATAACAATATCTTCTTATCTTTTGGATATGGCTGAACTTCTAAATTATTTATCTTTATGTAATACGGATATTGATATATATCTTGTATTAATTTACCCAAATTTACATAATTCGAAATTAATTCCATATCGACATCGCATACAAAATATACATCCTTACCAAATTTTACAAAGGAATCTGTTTCAGGATTGTATTCATAATCGATGGATTTTATCTTAATTGAGTTTGCATGAAGCATCTCTATTACATCGTTATACAATGTGAAAAATAATGTCTCATTACCCAAATCTGATTCAATTGGTGAATATATCTTTTTCTGAGATGATACTATTGAATCTTTTATCTGTTTTATCTTTCTCTGTACAATTTGAAGCTTATTCTGCAAATCTTCTACTTCTTTTTGCTTGTCGGCTACATTCTGAGCTTCTGTTACTGATTGAGTGTACTTTGGATACACTAAATTATAACAGGCAATAAGTGTTATAAATATTACAAAACAAAATAAAATTACACCATAATATTTTTTATACTTTTCCATCTTTTATCCTTCTAATTATTTATAGGTTCTAAATCAGGTAATGCGCTGTTGTCTGAATTATTATTTTCCTGCTTATCATCACCTTGTTGTTTCTTAGCATCTTTTATTGCTTCATCAGATATTACAAATTCATAAAAATCTGCATTCAATGTAGTCAAAATAGAATCTGTATCAAACTCAGAAAGCTCTTGGTCAGCTGATGCAGCCGGTAATTCTCTCTTAGATGCAAGTCCCAATTTTTGTAACTTTATTTTCGAATCAGGATCATAATCCTTTATACTTCTGAAAAATGCATATACACTTTCCAAATTATCAGCTTGTCCCTCAATTGTTGTTTTATCTGACAATTTTAATTTTGTTAACCATAGTTTTTTCGGGATTTCAGTTCCTACTATCGTATAGTATGAATATATATTCTTGTTGTGCTCTAAACCTATACGAATTTCATCACCTTCATCAAACAATTCTGATGATATATTTTCATTATCTTTTAAGAACTGTTGTATTTGGGCAGCTTGTGCTTCTAATTCTTTTTGAGTATTTATAGCATCATTAATCTTACTTACAAAATATATGTATGAGGCTATACAAGGTATAATTACCAATATAGCGAATACTATAAAGCATCTTATCAAAAATGCATTAGACAGTACAACAACCCTGCCGTTTATGATGACTTCAGGAGGCTGTTCAGATGTATACACCTCTCCTAACGATTTGTTATATAGGTTAAAATGCGCCTCTGTATATGGTTCGAAATCTCTGTATATAGAAGCACCTATTATATCTAAAGACAATATATTAGCAAATTTCTCATCTACTTCATCACCAACATTTAAAAATGCTTCTTTAGAGAAACAATTTGCTTCCTGATGAACTATCGGAGCACTATAAGTTAACTTGCTTGCCAAAACCTCTGCACTAATGATATTAGTCTTTGATACAACACATAAGTATTTTGATGGCAAATTCTTCAAAATCGGAGAAACAGCACTGATAACTGCACCGTAGTTTTCGGCATCATCCAATACTTGCCCTATACTTAACTTTTCTTCATATACATCTACGTAATTTGAGCCAATCATTGATATTACACGACAGCACATGTTATCTACTATCATTAATACCCAAGACGCATCGTCTTTTACCTCTATTCTTTGCGTATAAATTAATGAATTTAAAACTGAATTCACAGAAGTATCAACAGCGTATAATTTATATCCCAAATCCTTTATGCCGTAAGCAATTTCAATAAGCATTGACTTTTGTGCAACTGTATAAGCAATTTTATTAAATTGCATTGTTGAATTAGGAAGCCTGGTTGCACTAATATCAGGTTCTACATTTTTAAATAAAACATTTTCAGCCAACTTTTCTTCTATGGCATTCCCGATTTGAACCTCATCCATTGCAGCAGGAAAGTCTGTTACCTGAAACAATACAGATGGAATGTTCAATACAACTTCCGTTCCTTTAGGAATTTGAAGTTCGAAAAATAAATCTTGCAGAGCCTCTTTGAATAAATCCAAATCAGCAATGGTTCTCGTATTTGTATCATATTCAAGTTGTCTTATACCATATTTCAAAACAGTTTGTGTTGCAAAATCTATCTGTGCAACTTCTAAACCGATCTCCGGTGTCACGGACACACCAACTATACTACTCTTCTTTAAATTCATGTTTCTTTCTTCCTATTTTTTTTTATTGTACAATAAAATTTAAAATTTGTACACAGGATAAATAAATGAAAAATTTGATTGAGAAAATAAAAAAACTAAAAGAAGAGAAAAATGCTATCATATTAGCTCACAGTTATCAAAATATTGAAATAGACGAAGTTGCCGATTTTGTGGGAGATTCTCTATACTTAAGCCAGAAAGCAAAAGATACAAATGCTGATATCATTGTGTTTGCGGGGGTTTTCTTTATGGCGCAAACCGCAAAAACCATTTCTCCAGAGAAAAAGGTACTGCTACCGAATCGGAATGCGGGATGTTTAATGGCAGACATGATTAATCATGAACAGATGATAGAGTTCAAAAAAAATCATCCAAATATACCAGTTGTTTGTTACATAAATTCTACTGCAGAAGTAAAAGCAGAATGTGACATTTGTTGCACAAGTTCAAATGCTTTAAAAATTGTAAAGAGCCTTAATTCTCCAAAAGTTCTATTCATACCTGATGCAAACTTAGGCAAGTGGATAGAGAAAAAGTTAAAAGGAATAGAAGTCATAACATATTCAGGCAATTGTCCCGTACATAACAATGTTGAAGTTCGTGACATTGAGCTTGCAAGAAAGAAATACCCAAATGCAAAAATTTTAATCCATCCGGAATGTAAACCTGAAATAAGTGCACTGGGTGATTATGTAGGAAGCACGAGCGGTATTATAGAATTTGTAAGAAAAAGCAAAGATAAACAATTTGTCATAGTAACTGAAAAAGGTGTTGTTGACAGGCTTAAAAGGGATTATCCCGACAAAAAATTCATACTTATAAAAAACAACATGATTTGTGAAAGTATGAAATTAACAACATTAGAAGAAATTTTATATTCATTAGAGCACGAGGTTAACGAAGTAACCCTTGACGAAGACATAAGAAAACGCAGTGCTCATTGTATAGAAAGAATGCTCAAGGTATCAAAATAATGGACAAAGAAACTATTATATATGGAAAGAATGCCGTCATAGAAGCTTTAGAAGCCGGTAACAGAACTTTTAATAAAATTCTCATCTCAAACAGTGCACATTCGGATACCAAAATAGAAAAAATTAAGAATTTAGCGAAATCTCAAGGCATTATCTTTCAGTTTGTAAATATCCAAAAACTTAATCAAATCGAGCCAGAAGGACGACATCAAGGAGTTATTGCACAAATCGCGCCTATAAAATACATTGAACTGGAAGATTTCATAGAACAGAACAAAAACAAGTTATCCTCTGTTGTAATTTTAGACGGAGTTGAAGATTCACACAATGTAGGAGCAATAATTCGTTCTTGTGTATGTTCAGGCGTAGACGGAATAATACTTCCTTCAAGACATGGAGTGTTAATAAATTCAACAGTTGAAAAAACAAGCGCCGGAGCCATTAATCATATTTCAATAATTAAAGTCAATAGCCTGGTAAGTGCTGTACAAAAATTAAAAGAAAACAACTGGTGGGTAATTGCATCTGATCATCATGCAAAAGATAATTATTACGATGTTGATTATACCGACATGAATTTTGCGCTTATAATGGGAGCAGAACATGCAGGAATTTCAAAATCGTTATTAAAACTTTCTGATTTTGTGATAAAAATTCCAATGTTAACAAATTTTAATTCTTTAAATGTTTCTAACGCAACTGCTATAATATTGTTTGAGAGATGCAGACAGTTGCTTAAAACAGCTAAAAATGCAAAGAGGTAACGCTATGGTTAAAAAACACGAAACAATCAACTTAATGGTAGATGATATTTCTGATGAAGGAGTTGATTTTAACAATATAGAGCCAATCGAAGATGACGAGGATTCTATTTCAATAGAGGAACCTAAGACACAAGAAAGCCTCAACTCAGTAAATTCGGATGATTCTGTCAGAATTTACCTTCAACAAATCGGCAAAATTCCTTTACTTTCAGCTGAAGAAGAGCTTGAAGTTGCAAAGAAAATATACGAAACTCAGAGTGAAATCGCAAGAAAGGTTCTGATAAATGCGAATTTAAGACTTGTAGTAAGTATTGCTAAAAAATATATAGGAAGAGGCTTGTCATTTCTTGATTTGATACAAGAAGGAAATTTAGGTTTAATAAAGGCAACAGAAAAATTTGATTACACAAAAGGTTATAAATTTTCGACTTATGCAACATGGTGGATACAGCAGTCAATAACAAGAGCAATTGCGGATAAGGCAAGAATTATAAGACTTCCGATACACTTGATTGAATCAATTAACAAGATAAAAAAAGCAACAATGGATTTAACAACCGAGCTTGGAAGAATTCCTGTAAAGCAAGAAATTGCAGATAAGATGGGTATTTCTGTTGCAAAACTAACATCTATAATAAAATCCACCCAGTCTACAATCAGTATTGATACACCGACAGGTCAGAAGGACGATTCAAACAAAATCATCGATTACATCGTAGATGAATCAACTATCGCTCCTGAGTCTTTGGTTTCTCAAGAAAGCATGTTAGATGATATAAAAGGAATGTTAGAACAACTTAGCCCCAAAGAAAGAGATGTTTTAATTTTAAGATTTGGTCTTAACAACGACGGAAACAAGAAAACCCTTGATGAAATAGGTTCATTATACGGCGTTTCCCGCGAAAGGATCAGACAAATTGAAAATAGAGCAATTTCTAAGCTGAAAAAGTTATGTAAAAATAAAAATTTAACTTCCGGCTTAAAAAATTATTTTGGGAATTAGAATAGGAATCAAAATGGCTGATATTGACAGAATTAATGAACTGGTAAGTGAAAAAGAATTTGATAAAGCGCAAGAGATGATTTCTGCATCCTTGGAGCAAGAGCCTGACAATATAGAATTAATAAAGCTTTCCGGGCTTGTAAACGTTAATTTAAACAATTGGGATGATGCCAGAAAAAACTTTGAAACTGTTGTCAAATATAAGCCTGATGATGCTACTTCACTATTTTATTTAGGGAATTGCTACGACAAACTTAATGATTATATTTCAGCAAAAAATGCATACATTTCAGTTATTAAGTTGAGATCCGAGTATATTGAAGCTTATAAGAATTTATGTGTAACATTAATGAAACTTAATGATACAGACAATGCCATACAATATGCGTATAAAGCTTCCGCTATTGACCCGGATGACTACATCTTTGATTTCATAGTAGGCACTGCGTATATGAAGTTAAAGGAATTCGAAAAAAGTATTCCTCCGCTAAAAAAAGCATTAGAAAAAAATCCTGATAATATCGGTACACTAAACAGCCTTGGAACAGCTTGTACTGCAACTAAACAATTTGAAGAAGCTGTCAAATATTACCAAAAAGCATTGTCAATTGATCCGGAAAACCCTATGAGTTATTACAATATAGGTTCAGTCTATCAAATACAACAAAATCATAAAGAAGCATGCGAATATTTGAAAAAAGCTGTTCAATTGGACGATGAAGACGAAACTTTTAAGGTAGCCTTAGCCCTGTCAGAGGTAAAAACAGGTCAATACAGAGAGGCATCAAACATATATAAAAACCTGCTTCTTGCTCATCCGGAAAAAGATAATTACAAATACAATTTGGTTATCTGCCAAGAGGCAATGGGAGAAATACAAACAGCTATAGCTATTTTAGAAAAAATGGTTTATGCAAATCAAAAATTTATTCTTCCAGCCCAAAAGCTTGCAAGTTTGTATTTACAAACAAATCAGCTCTCTAAAGCTAAAGAAGTATATGACAATATACTCCTTAAAAATAAGCCTACAGCAGAAACTTTACATCAATATGCGATTTTATCATCCAGCTTGTGTGATACAGACACAGCTGAGAGGATTTTGAAAAAAGTAATAAAAATGAATCCAAAAATTGCAAAAGCTCATAAAGATTTAGGCATTATTTTCCTAAATAAGCGTCTGTTCAAATATGCAGAGGATGAATTCAAAACAGCACTTCAGCTTGCACCAAACGATTTTGAAATAATTTTTGAATACGGAAATTACCTTTATTCCGTATCGAAAAACAATGAAGCAGAACGATACTATCAGGAAGCTTTGGATTTGGAACCAAACAACATTTTGGCATTAACCTTTATGGCATTAAACAAGTTAATACTGAACCAGTTGGATGCGGCAAAAGATTATATAATGAAAGCTGTAAAGATAAACCCACATCACGAATATATTCAATTTTGTGCCGGTCGTATATTTTATGCGAGAAAAGAATATGAAGAAGCCAAACATTATTTAATACATGCAGTAGAACAAAATCCTGATATAGAAACACAAAACACTCTGGCTCTAACGTATTATGAGCTTGGAGAGTTTAACTCGGCAATAAATATTTTTGATAATATATTATCAAAGAAGCCTGATAATATATCAGTAATGATGAGTTTAGCTAAATGTTATGAAGGATTAAAAAACAATGACAAAGCTTTGGAATACTTGGATAGAGTTGTATCAATCTTTCCTGAAGACGAAGAAGCTCACGAAATGATAAGAAAATTATCATAAGACAGCAAAAAAATTTTTTAGAGGTTTTACGTCAGTATGAAAATAAGCCCCATAAATATAAACAGACAATCATACAAGCCATCCAGCAAGGGAAATAATAGAGAAGTTTATAACCAAAGCGGTAAATTTCTATACAAAACAACCACATATTTTTTCAGAGATGATTTAAATTGGAGTAACTTTGTTGACTTATTAAAAGAGAAGTACAAAACAACCCCAAAAATAAACATAATAAACCATGCCTGCTCGAATGGTCAAGAATCATATTCACTTGTAATAAAGTTAATGCAGAAATTGGGCAAGGAAGTGGAGAAGTTTTTACCAATCCAAGCAAAAGATATTGATATTGACAATATAGCAAGTGCAATTCGCGGGCATTTGGGTATAAAACTTCACGACATTTATCGAATTAACAGTTATACTAACAACAATATAACCACCTACTTCAATTATGGAGAAGCAAGCAATCCTAATAGTGATTTAGTATTAATTCCAAAAGAAAATATCAAAGACAAAGTAATTTTTAACCAATCAGATATACTAAAAGACTCTGACAAAAAGCTTCCAAATAACACCGTCCTTCTATGTCGTAACCTATGGCCCTACCTCAAATTGACAGACAGAGAGATGTTAGCTCAAAAATTATGGAAAAATTTTGGAAAAAATTCTCTACTTGCAATAGGAGATTTTGACGATAAGAGCAATACCGCACAACTCTTAAAGAAGCAAGGATTTGTAGAAACAGGAGTTAGCAGAGTTTATACAAAACCCTAAATTGTTTCATCAAATTTCCCGCCAATTTTGATAAAATTTTCATAATAGTAATTAAATACAAGCACGGCAATAAAAACGAGATAATAAAAATTTATCAAAGTAAAAATAAAATGCATCACAACATTAACGACAAAAATTGTAGTTAAAATAGATAATACTGAGTATGAAATAAAGAGCAAAAAGTATAATAAAACATTTTTCAAAAACATTTTGCTAAACAAATCCTTTAACGATATGAAAAAAGCCTTAAAAGGATTTGCACACTTGAAAACAAGAGTCGGAAGTTGGAACATAAGCAAGAAATATTCTACGCTCATCGTAATAAGGATTAAGAAATTCCAGGCATTAAGCTTAATAATTTGTTCTTTTGAAAGAGACATCATAAACAGCTTCAAAGCTTCCATAGAGTCAAACGCTTTAGAGAGCGCCTGTGCAGAAATTCCAACATCTCCGATAAACTTTGTTCCAACCAAATATACTCCCAAAAGAAACAGAGCAGATAAAAGAAATATATTGCAAATAAGCCCCAGAACCGGCAAAAAATATTCTCCTACGCCCGCAGGGAACTCTTTAATTAACAAATTCGGATCATCGTCATTTTGTTTCAACACGCACTTTTTGAGCATATAAGCCCACCCTGACAAAAAAGCTCCCAACATAAGAACGAAAAGAACTAAGGATAAAATTACATTTATCAACTCACCCCTAAAAGAAAATAAAACATACAAACTCGACAAGAGTGAAAATAAGATTAAAGGTGTAGCTAAAATTATATACTTATTTGTCAATTGAAAGCCGGTTTTAATACAGTTTAACATCAAATCTCCTTATACCTTGGTTCTATATTGAATAACAGCCTGTTCGATTATATCGTCCGAAACTTTAGCCGCGAAATCTCTAAAGTTACTACCGATATTAGATTCCGGATTTATTTCGGAAATACTTACACCCTTGTTAATAGCTTCCATAATTGTGAAATAATTATTAGGGACTTTCCAGTAAACCTTCTCTCCGAGGGTATTTTCAATATCATCAATTTTAATTTCATCATTTTCCATATACCTGTTAATAACCAACTTAATTTTATCGTCAGGGTAATTTCTGGAACGAAAGAGATTTAAGCATCTTTGCGCATTTCTGATAGCCGGAATATTAACAATCGTAGTAAACATAATCCAATCAGATTCATCCAAAATTTTTAAAGAAACAGGATCAATGCTTGATGACATGTCAATTACAATATATGAAAAAACTTTTTTTAATTTTCTAAACAATTCAGAAATTTGTTGAACCGTAATACTTCCTGACTGTTCTATGTAACTTGAATCCGATAAAACATACAGTGAATTATCTTTATATTTTTCAAAGCCTTTAATAAAAATATCATCATCTTTATCTATAAGCCTTTGTATCACATAATTAACATCAAAAGGCGGATTAAGATTTAAGAAAGTGGATATATCACCGAGTTGTAAATTCAAATCGACTAAAGCTACCTTATCCTTAGTAACTTTAGCGAGTTCAATAGCCAGATTAATTGCAATAGTAGTTTTTCCGATACCACCCTTATTGGAATAAACAGTTATAATTTTAGATTGAGAATCTTCATCCTCAGGAGAAACACTCGCAAACATCGTTAAAATTCTTACCAAATCTTCTTGCAAAACAGGTTTCGGCAAAAACTCTTTTACCCCCAATCTTAGAGCATTAATAATAGTATTTGTGGAATAATCCATTGATATAATAATAATTTTAGAGGTAATAAGTTTGATATTATCAACAATACCGTTCAAATCAGAATTATCATCAGTTATATCCACAATTACAATAGGATCAGAATACTGCTTTAAATCCTCAATGCCTTTTTTGTAGTCAGAATATAATTTTACTTCGTTTATAAACTCCAAATTTTCAGTAAAAGACCTAATAATTTGACGCGAATGTTCATTCTTATCCAAAACAAATAACGCAGAACTATTTTGCATTCTAAACCTCTCTTATTTACCTAATATACATCAAATTTCAATTAAGAACAATCCATCAATTATACAAACAAGCATACGAGATAAATTTATGTTATAATCAAAGCTGTATGAAACGTTTTTTACGCAAATTATTTTCTAAAGTAACATTTGTAATCCTAATATGTATTCTTGCTTTATTAACTTTCTTTTTCTGGGGCTGGCTGGAAAAGCAAGTTATGAAAGCTAAGGGCATGTATTACATATACAAAGGTGATCAGGCGTACTCGCAAGATAATATGTCTAAGACTTTTGAGTACTATCACAAAGGATTAGAATTGTTCCCGGAACATTATGAAGCTTGGTTTAATTTAGGGAATATTTATACAGTTTATGAAGACTATTTTTCAGCAGTCGACTCTTATGAAAAAGCGATCAAATACAACCCCAAGTTTGTCTTGGCACGTATGAATTTAGGAATAGTCTATTCAGAAGATTTAGGTTTTTTTGATGAAGCGATCGAGCAATTTGATTACGTGGCCCAACTAAGGTTGTTTAAACTATGGATACCATTCGTGTACAGCAATGTAAAAAGCGTAAGAACCAACAGAGGGCTCGCTTATTACAATAAAGGAGTAGCATATAAGCAAAAAGCAATGTATCTTCCTTTAGATAAACGCTATTTGGTATATACATATCTTGGAGATGCAATAGAATCATACAAAAAAGCGTTAAAATTTATAAAGAAAAGTTATGATGTACATTATAACAAAGCTGTAGCCCATCATTTGCGCGGAGAATATAGAGAGGCCGGTTTAGAATACTGTGAGGCTATTGAACTTGAGCCAATGAAGTATGAAGCACATTATAATCTTGCCGTATTATTAAGGCAGCTTGACCGACATAGAGATTCAATAAGCGAGTTACACAAGGCAGCAATATTGATATTGGAAGAGCCGGATTCTTCGGCACTGGAATCCACATACATCTTTAATTTATTAAATGATGCAACAAGAAAATTCATAACGAGTGATGAGTATTACACTCAAAAACTAACAGATGAGCCTTATGGAAATATAAGTTACACCTACGTAAACGGAAAAATTGTACCTGATGAAGAATTTGATAAGGCAATTTTAAAGAATTTCAAAACTTGTGCCGGTTTTGAATACTTTAAAGAGAAAGATGTTGAAGAGGAAGAGTGGTATAAATAATGGATAATAAAAACTTACAAATATTGACAAAAATCTCAGATCTTCTTGTCCAAAAGATTGATACTCAAGAGTTCATAAATGGCATAAAGTCACTTTTACAGGGATATATACAACTAAAAAATTTAGCTTTGTACATATATGACAACGTAACAAACACAATGCGTGATTGCTCAGCCAATTGGAGCATAATCCCGGATGATTCTCAAGTGTATGAAGCGTTCAAAAATATAAAGGGTGAGGATTTTATAATAAATTCAAAAGCGTATAAAATACCTTCGCACTTAGGAGATGTAAGCTTTAAACTGCAATCCTTGTTCATTCCGATAACCAAAGACGGTCAAGACTTTGGACTTATAGAAATGGAATTTGAAGACGGAACAACGGTTAATATGGAATTTTTATCATTGATGAAAATTTTATCTTCGCAAATTTCTCTAAAACTTCAAAATATCGTATTAAATGAGCAGTCAAAAATAAATGTAGAATTTCATGATTCAATGAAAAATATCGCGAAAATCATTGAAACCCAATACGAATTAAATTATATAGTTCCGCTAATCGGGGAAATGTTAGACCGATTTATCTCTGACCACTTGATATACGTATTTTTAAAACAAGGAGAAGATTTTCAACTTGTATGGCCGAAGGCTTGTAAAGATGAAAGAATTTATGAAGTACTGAAAGAATTAACACCTGATACGGACTATATACTGACAAACAACGACAAAATAGGCGCTTTCCCGTTAACTTCAGATGGAGAAATAACAGGTTGCATAGTTGCAAGGAGCACTCTTGATAAGTTGTCAAAAAGAGATATAAGTTATTTAGAACAGCTGACACGACAATCTGCGATTACCATAAGCCGTGCAAACGCTTATTCAAAGGTATTGCAATATGCGACATTGGACGCTTTAACCAATCTGAATAACAGACGACAGTTTGAAATCCGCTTAAAACAAGAAATAGCGATAACCAAACGTCAAAACAACCCATTGTGCGCCATGATGATAGATATCGACTTTTTCAAAAAGGTAAATGACACATATGGTCACGCAAGCGGGGATGAAGTTTTAAGGACTGTAGCGTCAGTTATAAAAGCTCACCTTCGTGAATCAGATATTCCTGCAAGATATGGCGGAGAAGAATTTGCAGTACTTTTACCTTATACTCATATTGAAGAAGCCCAAATTGTCGGAGAACGTTTGAGAAAGGCTGTTGAAGAAACTTCTGTTCACCTTGACAATTTTAATATCAATGTCACAATAAGCATGGGATTGGCAGAATTTCACACTGAGGAAAGCGGAGAAGAATTATTTGAAAGAGCCGACAAAGCTTTGTATGAAGCGAAAGAAAGCGGAAGGAACAGGGTATGTATAAGCAAAAATGTTTAACACTTGATGATACTAAAAAATTAGCCTACAAATTTGCAAACTTAGTTAAAGATGAAGGCTGTTTTGTGAACCTTTTCGGCGAAATCGGCGCCGGAAAAACCGCTTTTGTAAAACTTGCAGCAGAAGCTTTGGGGATAAAAGAAAAAGTTACAAGCCCAAGCTTTGTAATCTTGAACGAATACCACAGTGCATCAATTCCGGTTTATCATTTTGATTTGTACAGACTGGAAAATGTCGGCATAAAAACAATAACTGATGAACTTAGAGAATATTCGGAAGGTAAAAAAATTACATTTGTCGAATGGGCAGAGTTTTCACAAGGAGAACTTCCCTTTGAGAGAATTGAAATGAACGTAAGATACGATGACAAAGATGACAGCAGAATTTATGAATTTGAAAGCATCGGAGAAAAATATAAAAAAGTAATAGAAGGATTAAAGAATTGAAAATATTAAGTTTTGACACTTGTCTTGATAAAACATACATTGCGCTCAGTGACGACAGCAAAATTTTGGAGAGCAAAACAATACTCTCAGACGGGAAAAATTACCACTCTGCATACTTAATTTCAACAATAATTGAAGTACTGAAGAATGCAAATTTAACCCCGAAAGACGTTGACGTAATAGCAACCGATATAGGGCCGGGAAGTTTTACGGGGATTAGAGCTTGCACAACTGTAGCAAGAGTTTTTGCCCAACAGCTAAACTTAAAAACAATCGGAATAAGCTCGCTTGAAATACTTTCAAAAGCTCTAGGCGGAGATGATTTGGTCGTATTGGATGCAAGAAAAAATAAAGCTTATGTATATGACAAAAAAATCCTTGGAGCAATAGATTTAGAAGAAGTAGACAAAATGATTAAAGGAAAAAGAGTCATCACCGATAACAGCCTATTTGAAAGAGTAAGCCAAAATGCTTTAAGTGCTTATTCTTACGAAAAAGAAGATTACCCGCTGGGAGAAATCTTATCAAAATTGGCACTGGAAAAAGAAGCTACTGACTGGAGAATGCTAAAACCATTGTACATTCAGCCGCCTCCTGTATTTAAAAAATAAGGACAAAAAAATGGTAGAAAAGAAAAGAATATTAATAGTAGATGACGATACAGAAATCAGAGATCTTCTTGAGTTTGATATATCATCAAGCGGATATTTTGTTGATACCGCAACTGACGGTATGGAAGGGCTTAATAAGGCTCTAAACAATAAATATGATTTGATTTTATTAGACGTTATGATGCCAAAGATGAACGGATTTGATGTGTGTAAGAATATCCGTCAAGCCAAAATCAATGTTCCAATCCTTATGTTAACCGCAAAAGGGACAATCGGAGATAAGACAAGCGGTTTCGATAGCGGTGCTGATGATTACTTGGTTAAACCTTTCGATATTCAGGAAGTTTTATTAAGAATAAGAGTTCTTTTAAGACGCAATCAGCCGCAAGAAGAGAATTTGATTTCAAATGAAATTCTTGAAGCAGGAGAAATCGAAATTCTGCCTGACACTTTAGAAGCTGTCATTTTGAATAAGAAAATGAAGCTTACTCCAACAGAATTTGAAATATTGTATTGCCTGATGCAGCATTTCAATAAGCCTGTAACCCTTGCAACTTTGCTTGAAGAAGTTTGGGGCTACTCAAGTGATGAGGACGTGAGAATGTTAAGAGTTCACGTCGGAGCTTTGAGAAACAAAATAGAACCGGATTCAAAAAATCCAAAATACCTTCATACCGTAACAAATGTCGGATACAAACTAACTCCTTTTGGCGAGGGGGGGGTAAATACTTCAGGGGTAAATACTTAGGGGGTAAATACTTAGGGGATAAAACAATAAACTTATAAATCTTTCCCTCCCTTGAAAGGGGAGCGGATTTACGGACGGACGACACGAACAAAGTGAGTTAGTCCGGATAGCGAACAGATTGAGCGACAGAGCCTTTGGGCTCATAAGCGAAACTCTGTGAGCGTGGAGTAAATCCAAGGCAAGGTTAGGGTGGGGTTAAAACAAAAAAGGAATAAAAAGATTTTAAAAGATGGCACAATTTTTTAGCAAAAGACATTTAAAAATAGCTGAACAAATAATTATCGTAATATTTTTTGCGGTATTAATACCAATGACTGTAAGCGGTGTCATCATAAACAACATAAACCAGCAGTCAAATCGTTCTCAATTACGTTCCGCAGCAATTATGATAGCCAATATTGTGTCAGAAGAGGTTGATGTTTTTGTACATTCTATCAACAACGAATTAACCCAAATAGTTGCCACATTAGAATATTATCAATCCAAAGAGCAGGAACAGGAGTATCTTGATACAATAATAAAAAGTTTGCCGTTTTATACAGAACTTGTAGTTGTAAAAGAGTCTGAACTTGAGAAATACAAAGCGTATGGCATACGTGATGATTATGCGGTTTTTGACCGAAAATTAAAAGACGGAAGATATCTTGTAGCTGTTTTAGACATAAATAATTTAAAAACGAACTTATTTAAGACTTTAGCGAACGATAAACGCCAAATATACGTAACTGTGGACAATGATTTGGTAGCCTCAAGCAACTACACGCAAGAAGGTTTCGAAAACAGCGTAGCAGAGTTACCTAAAAATCTTGAGATAAACCAAGCCACCGTATACGGGGATAATAAAAACCAACCGCTTGTTTACCTCAAAAAAACAGATCCTAATGTTTTGATAATAGTAAACACAACAGAGGCGGTAACGCGTCATACAATCGACCATAACCGCAATAAAATAATACTTTCAATCCTAATTACGATGCTAACGGTATTCTTTGTCGTAGGATTATACACATATTACCTATACATCAATATCCGTCAGCTATTCAAGGCAATAATTGCGATATCAAAAGGAAACTATGAAAGAAGAATAAGGCTCTTAACCAATATTTTCACACCTTTTGAACTTATTTTCCTTGGAACAGAGTTCAACAGAATGGTTACGCAGATTCACAAGTCTTATATTCAGCTCAAGAAGAAGAACAAAGAGCTTAAACAAGTTAACGAATTTCGTTCTAACATGATTGATACAGTGAGTCACGAATTTAGAACTCCGCTTACGAGTATTTTAGGATACACTTCAAGGCTATTAAGACAAGATATTCAAATAGATGAAGAAACAAAACAAAAATCTTTAAAGATAATCAAAAAGCAGTCTGAGAGATTAAAACGAATGATAGAAGATTTGCTTGTTATTCCGGATATTGAGGGAGCAAGATTGAATGTCAATATCGTTAATGTACCTATAAATACCATTATTGAAAACTCAATTATGCTCGTCAAAAACGATACAAACAAAGAGATTGTCAATAATATTTCAGATTGTAATATAGAAATACTTGCAGATACAGACAGAATTGAGCAGGTTTTCGTAAACCTGATAGAAAATGCCATTAAGTATTCCAAGGAGAATTCTCCGATTACATTGGACTACGCAATTGAGAACAATACATTAGTTGTAAGCGTTAAAAATGATTACGACATAATTCCTCGCGAAAAACTCAAAACACTGTTTGATAAATTCACTCGTGTAGATGACTCAACTACAAGGACGACAAGGGGAACAGGCTTGGGCTTATTCATTGTAAAAGGGCTTATTGAGGCTATGAATGGCAAAATTCGCCTTTATTCAAACGAAGAATGCGGGTTCTGCGTAAAGGTATTTATGCCTATAGCAGATTTATAAGAGATATGGTATAATCAAGGTATACTCAAGAAAAGGGAAAGAACTTATATGAAAAAGATATTTTTTTTATTAGCTCTATTAGCACCTATATGCGTAATTGCAAATGAGACAGTAAGTTTAGAGGGTTTGACAGAACCTGAGTGGAAAGATTTTGTACCACCGGCTTATGTTGACGTAGAAGAACCGAAGGGGCTTGGTAAACTTAACGAAACAGCCGCTTATTGGTATAAAAGAAGAGTAGAATTTGAAAATGGTATTCAAGAATGCAGAGCAATAGAGGCTTATGATGAAAAGCTTGGTTGCTATCAGCAGTTAAAAGTTAAGCAATACCAGCAAAATACTGAATACAACGCTAAAATAGAAGCTCAAGAGCAGGCAAGAATGGGTCCTCAAGAAATGTTCGACAGAACGGACACAATGCTTCCGATTGGCGGATATCTTAATAACTTTACAAGATTTCAACCAAACGAATTCAGATAAAAAGAAGATAAAAAATCCTGCAAATTAAACAGTTTCAGGATTTTTAATTTTATCACTAACTAATTCATCAAATTTTTCAGAAAAATCTCTCTGATTTAATTCTATAATCGGAAGCTTATATTCATCAGCGAGCTTTTTAATTTTGATATCATAATCAATCGCAAGAGTTCTTACCCCTGATTTTATCGCGACGACATTCGCGTGAAAGCGCATACCGATTAGAAATTCCAGATCAGAAATTTTATCAAAAACATCATTTATAGAAAGTCCGCTTACGACCTTCACATCGTTTTCCCGACCGCGTTTTCTTAAAATTCTTGCAAAATTTTCGCAAACATCCAAATCTATACTATCCTGAAGCGAAATTATTTCTAATTTTTTATCAGGAAATCTCTTAATAACTTCATCTGCCAAAGAGGTTAAAAAGCCCTCAGTTAGAGTCGGATAATTTCTAAGCTGAATACCGACAATTCCTTTTTTACTTTTTTTAGGAAGCTCAAGACTGAAAATCGGATCCTGAACTAATTCGGATTCAATGCCCCAGCTTTTCAACAATTCTTGAGATTTTTTATCCCGGACAGAAATTTTTTTAGCTCTTAATAGTGCTAATCGAGTCAAAACCTGCCCTATTTTAGAATTAATAGGACCTATGCCTTGCGAAAAAATTTCAACATCTTTACCGAGAACAAGCGCGGTAAAAATAACTCCAAGATAATAAATCAAGCTTTTCAAGCTTGTAACATCCTGCAAAAGGCTTCCGCCGCCTGAAATTAACACATCAGCTTCTTTAATGCTGTTAAAAAAATCAAGCATTCCGCAGGAATTTACTCCGTGAATTTGAGCAGTTTTTTCGGGATTAGAAGAAATCAAAGTAATTTTTTCTGCCCCCGCTTTTTTTAACCTATCGGTTAAAACCCTTGCGATAGCTTCATCTCCGAAATTATCAAATCCGATATATCCGGATACAACATATTTTGTCATTGAAGATTCTCCAGAACAGTATCTCTATAAGGAATAGCCTGAATTGCGCCGTAGTTTTGAGTTTGAAGCCCTGCTACCACAGCTGCAAATTTCATTGCCTCCAGAGGTGTATGCCCGTTTGTAAGTGCGTATAAAAATCCTCCGTTAAACACATCTCCGGAAGCCGTAACATCTATTGCTTTTTGGGTATTATAAAACGGTGTAAAATTAATTTCTCCCTTATAACCAACATAATAACCGTTATCAACGTGGGATTTAACTACAACAATCTTTACGCCTTTGTCCCAAAAATATTTCATAACCTTTTCCATGGAATCTACGTTATATAATTTTACAGCATCGTTTTTCAAGCTTAAAAATATAATATCCGTATAATCAATAATTTCCTCAAAATATTCCCTTGTATCAGACGAATTCATAAAACAAGAGGTATAATTAGGATCATAAGCGGTCAATACATCATTTTCTTTAGCAGTCTTAAAAGTTTCTCTGACAAGTTCTCTTGCGTTTGCGCTCAAAGACTGCACAACTCCCGTAGAATAAACCAATTTAATCTTTTTTATGCACTCTTCGCTAATATCTTCGATAGAAAGTTTAGTAGCAGCAGTCTTGCGTTTGTAATACAAAAACTCATTTTTATCAGGAGTTCTTGATACAATATACATGCCGTTTTGTTCGTCATTTGATTTAATTAAAGAAGTATCAATTCCTTCTTTTTGCAAGCTGGAAATAATAAATTCACTAAACCCGTCATTCCCGACTTTAGTAAGGTACGTAACATGTCCGCCCAATCTTGCAATAGCAACAGCCGTAGTAACGGTATCTCCGCCAAAGTACTTATTAAGCATAGAAGTATCAGCTAAAGTACCGTTAGTAGAGAGCTCAATTAAACACTCACCAATTATCGCAATATCTATTTTTGAATCCATTCTGAGAAATCCTTAACTTCCTTTATAATCTCTCTTGTGCGTTGAGTAATTTCCTTAGGCGTAAATCCTACATAAAAATCTCTTCCGACACCCACCGCAGCAGCTCCAGCTTTTATATAAGTAACCACATCTGCAAGTTTGATATTCCCCATAGGCATAAGGCTTAAAAACGGCATTTGGCGCAAAATATCTTCAATATACTGAACTCCGCCCATAGCATCCGTAGGGTATAATTTTATTAACGGAATTCTTGATTTCCAAGCGTTATAAGCCTCGTTAGCAGTAGAAGCTCCTGCAATAAAAGGCACTCTTCTGTTTTTAGAAATTCTAACCATATTCATCTGAAAAATCGGAGAAGCAATAAGTTCTGCTCCGCTCTCAAAAGCTGCATCTGCCTGCATCGAAGTAATTATACCGCCTGCGCAAACGTGAGCAAATTTTGATACTTCAGAAATTGCACCATATAATGATGGATTTTCAACATTTATTTCCAAAACTCTTATTCCGCCCTCAACTAAAGCTCTCGAGGTTTCTATCGCTAATTCAGGCTCCTTGCATCTGATTATCGGATAAACCTTATCTTCTTTTATAATTTCTATGTAATTTTCACTCATTTGTATGTATCCTTTTCTAATAATTTATTATAACATAAATAGTGAATAGTGACCGCCAAATCCTGATTTTCTTTGGGAATTATTTCTAAAAAAGGAGCTGTTATTTTGAAGAAATTTAAAGCACTGTTGTTGGGTTTAATCATATTCTTAGGATTAATTTTCATATACTTTGTAACATACAATTTTGTTGAGCCAAAAGGGTATGATTTTATGGTCAAGCACTCTCTTACGGAAAAATTACCGTTTGATAATAACAAAAAAGTTTACGGAAGCCGTGATATAGTTTTAGTAGTAATTGATTCCAAAACAGTTGATAAATACCGCTGGCCTTGGAAAAGAGAATTAAATTGCAAGATTTACGATTATTTTACAAAATATGCTCATCCTGATATTGTGGTTCACGACTCTATCATTGCAACACTTGATAATGACAACCCTGAATCTGACAGAAAATTTTTTAATTCTGTAAACAAACTTGATAATCTTGTAGTAGGATTTATGCCGTCCGTAATGGGATGGGAAAACAAAGAATTCGGACAAATTTATGACAGCGCTTTCCAAAAATTTTCAATAAAAGCAGTAGATAAAACAAGTTCGATAAATAATTTTTACTCAAGCATGATGCCGTTTCCAAAACCATATTTTGATTCAGTAAAACATGCCGGCTCAGTATCAATGCTGCCGGGATTTATTAATGGAAACTTATCTTCTTATGCAATAGATGAAGTATTCAGAAATCATGAGTATTTTTTGAAATACAAGAGCAATGTTTACCCATCTGTTGCGATGAAAACTTTTTTGATGAAAAACAACAATCCTAAAGTAATTTTAACTAATAATGCAATTATTTTCCCTGAACTTAATTACAAAATCCCGCAGAAAACAACGCATTTTCAATCAATAGTGCCGTTAAAATTCTATAAACTTAATAAAGACGGTTATTCACACCAAAAAATTTCTGCCGTCGATATAATGGATTCTTATGATAACTTGAATAATGGCAAAACTCCGATTGTAAATCCTGATTTTTTCAAAAATAAAATTGTCATAATTGGAGCAAATGTTCCTGCAGGAACAGGTTTGAATGATAACAAAAATACGCCTATCATATCAAATCACCCCGGAGTTGATATTCAGGCAACTGCAATTGATAACATTATTCATAGAGATTTATTAAAAGTGACACCTCATTGGATAAATTTTCTTGTAACGTTATTGGGAATGCTTATTATATATACGATTATAAGAGTTTGTGATTTATTCAAATCAATAGAACTCTCCATTGGAATAATCATATTCTACATACTATTTTCAGCACTAAGTTTTTATTTCGGAAACGCAATTAATGTAATAACTCCGCCTGTAATGTTTATAATCACAATGTTAATCGGATATACTCACAAATTCGTTTTGGAGAACAGAAGCAAGGAAAAGGTAAAATCTGCAATGGGCAAATATATGTCCGAAGACGTTATGAAAAGGGTTATGCAGAATATAGATAACCTAGGGCTTGGAGGGAAAAAAGCTACAGTAACGGTATTATTTGCAGATATAAGAGGATTTACCTCAATGTCAGAGACAATGTCAGCTCAACAGGTTTCTGAAATCTTAAACGAATATTTTACGGAGATGGAGCCGATAATAACAAAATACAACGGTATAATAAACAAATTTATAGGCGATGCTGTTATGGCAATATTCGGAGAACCTATTCAAGACAAAAACCACGCTGCAAACGCAGTAAGATGCGGTTATGAAATGCTACTTAAAGTAAAAGAGCTTCAGAAAAAATGGGCAGAAGAGGGAAAACCTAAAATTGAAATCGGTATTGGTATTAATACAGGAGAAGTCTTTGTAGGAAACATCGGTTCTGAAAACAGAATGGAATATACTGTTATAGGAGATACAGTCAACCTCGCAAGCAGATTGGAAAGTTATAACAAAGTTTACAAGACAAAAATGCTTATATCATCTTCTACCTATGAAACTACCAAAAGCTTTATTGATGTAATGAAAATATCCGACGTAGAAATTAGAGGGAAATCTCACAGAATGAACATTTATGAAGTATTAAAGGTTATCGGATAGCAAAAAATATTATTACGGGTTTTACTAGAGTATTATGAAAATAAATGCCCCAAATACAACAAATTTTAAAGCAAAATTCATCTGCAATACCCAGATAAAGAAAATAAATCCCAAAACTGATACATACTCACCACTTAAAGTTTCATTCTTAGAATATGAGCCTGACAACCCCAAAGATTTGAATGCTCTTATAAATACTGCAAAATCGTGGAAAGGTCGTCTTTATGCTGGAAGAATTGCAGAAAATGCATCTTTAATCTCATCAGGAGATATGTCTAAAAATAAAAACCACATATATATTTTGTCCAAACAACAGGAAAATTTTAATAAATTAAATACCCAAGATATTCTGGGCCTTGCCCATTTGGTAAGCGAAAGTAAATCAATGCCGGATGAATTAAGACTTTTTGAAGTCAACCCGAAATTTAAATATTCCAGAGATAAAAAGAGGGAATACAAAGGTCTTGGGGAGAGTATAATTTCCTCCCTAAAAAAAATCTGCAATAACTCTATAAGATTAATTTCCTCATATTCCGCAGCAAATTTTTATGAGAAACAAGGTTTTGAAATCATGGATACCGACCTTTTAGAATACATCTGGAAAAAGTAAACAGTCTGTTATCACTCAATTTGCAAAAATCTTTTTTTAGAGTTTTAATAAAACTGCTATGATAAATTCGATAAATTTTGGTGCAAAATTAATAAACACGGCTCAAATAAAAAAATTAAATCCGCAAGATAAACTGTTCCACCCTCAAAAAGTTTCAATCGCAGAATTTGAACCTGATAATATTGAAGATGTATTTGCGCTAACACTAGCTGCCAAAGACTGGATATATGATAAATATGCTTCCGCTATCTCATTCACAGCCCACTGTATTTTTAGAAACTCGCTTGATAAAAATAAACATAAAGTTTTTTTGCTAACAGAACAACTCAATGATTTAAAAAGTTTAGATAAAAATAAAATTCTTGGGATGGCTGAAATTGAAAAAACTGGTGAGAAATCAATCGAATTAAACCATATTCAAGCCAATACTAACTATGACATATTTTCAAATGAATTCTATTACAAAGAAGTCGGTACAAGAATTCTGGACACACTAAAATCACTTTATGACAAAATCGAACTAACGGCAGCAAGAGGAAGTGTTAAAAATTTTTATATAAAAAACGGATTTAAAAACATCAATTCGGATGAAAACAGATATCTCTGGGAGAGGGCTTAAGATAATTTTACACACCTCTTTGTAAATTTTTATTAAGAAATCTAGCCACTTGGTCAATTTGTCATTAAAAAAATACTTTACATGACTATAAGTGTGAAAAACTAGTGTGTGAAAATGAATTTTGTATATAATACCCCGATATTAAATAAAATAAATATCCCCCATATTCCATTTCGTTCTGTAACCCCAAGTTATATTGGAAAAGCAGAAGGGATAAGGCAGGATTCTTTTTCTTCCGATCCTCTATCTTCAAGCTTTGTAGACAAAAATACATTAACCCAAATAGCAAAATCTAACCCGAGGGTTATGGACATTTTAAAAGAAAATAATATCCGCTTGAATGTTAATACTCAAGAGCTGAACAAACTTAAAAACGGGCACCTTATGGACACGCGTATAACCGCAGCTAAAATGTATTCAGCTCTTCCTCAAAACTTGAAATCGGAAGTAAACTTAAGCGATTTACAACAAGCAGCAATGCTTCACGACTACGGCAAAGTCTTAATTCCAGAAAAAATCCTTAATAAATCAAGCAAACTTAATGAAAAAGAACGAGAAATAATGAAGCTACACTCAGAATTGGGGTATGAATTATTAAAAGACCAGGGTGTAAATAAAAATGTACTGGATTTGGTTAAATACCACCACCAAACACCTAACGGAGGTGGGTACCCCGCTATAACAAATGATTTCAAACCTAATGTATCATCAGAAATTATTACTACAGCCGATAAGTATTCCGCCCTTAGAGAAAAACGAAGTTATAAAGATGCTCTTTCTCGAGAAAAAGCTCTAAATATGATTAAAGAGGATGTAGATAAAGGGCTTATATCACAAGAAGTTTATAATGCCCTAGAAAAAAGTGTATAACAACTAAACGGACGGGTTATATATTAACCCGTCCGATCTTTTATTTATTTACAACATTGAATAAAGCATTAACTACTACCGGATCCCATTTTGAACCGGCTTCTTCTTTTATAATTTCCAGTGCCTGCTCCTTACTCATTGCTTTTCTGTATGATCTATCTGATGTCATAGCTGTATAAGCGTCTGCTACGGCAATAATTCTTGAACCGAACGGTATTGAATTACCTTTCAAACCTTCAGGTTCGCCACCACCATCCCAACGTTCTTTGTGATAATGAATATATGGAATTACTTCTGACAAGAAATTTATATTCATCAACAAATTTACACCTACATTCGGGTGGTTCTGAAGCTGTTCCCACTCTTCTTTTGATAATTTGCCCTTATTCGCAAATAATGATTCAGGAAGAGTAATCTTACCGATATTCTGCAACAAACCTGCATAATATACTAAATCAGTTGTTTTTTCGTTCAAACCTAATTCACGACATAATTTTCTTGATAAATCAGCCGTATTTTGTGAATGTGATACTTTATACTGACCTTTTTCATCCACAGCCTTAGCAAGTTTTTCCACAAATGCCTGCTGATTTGCACCCAAATCACCGATTAAGGCAGTTAGCTCTGCTCTTTTATGCTGCAAGTCCTCTGCAAAAACTTTATCCTGATTAATTAAACCTTCTGTTTCTTCTATTACTTTTTGAAGATGCATTGAAGTTCCAAATAATCTGCCTATTGTTTCTAATAAATTCATATAAGCACGCTTTATAGTCTTTTCTTTGTAATTTTCTATTACAATTACACCGACTACATGCGCGTTGTTGTGCATCGGAACTACCGCTAATGATTTTACGTCATACTCTTTTAATTCGTATTTAGGAATAAAATTCTCTATCTTTGAAACATCTTTAATCTGAACTTTTTCCAATGTATTAAATGATTTTACTACAATAGATTTATCATCCTTGGTATATCCGAGCTTTTTAGCATAAATATCTTCATCAAAGTCAATTGAAGAACCTACAAGACCCAAAACTTTATCATCAAAATTTAAACCCTTTGTAAATTCACTTGTTAAATATATATGACAAGCATCAACATCCAATATTTGAGTAAGGGTTTTGGCAATCGAATTGTACACAACATACTCGTCTTGGGAACTAAAGCCCAATACGCATAAAGTGTTATCCAACGAATAAATAGATATTAATTCCTTTAACTGAGATTTTAATCTACTTGTCTTATCCTTGACATCCTTGCCTATTTTATTCGCTAGTTCTTCAGAAATTAAATATTCAGATACAAAGTCGCCAATGTTTAATGCGAAAATTTCTTCTAAAGGATCATCTTCCATCAAATCTATTGAACGGCTGAAGAGTGATGCACCCATTTCTTCTTTATCTGTCATAATTTTCCTTCCTACTTATCAGACAATTAACCTTGTACTAATTACCGACTATTAAATTCTTCTCTAATTCTCGGTTCTTATATTTTATATAACGGCACTTTTTTCAAAAACTTTAATGTTTTTTTAAAATTTTATACTTTAGTTGGAGAAAAGTTATACCTTACTACTAAAATCAAGGGTTTCAGAGCTTTACAAAAGTTCACATTTATCTTTTGAAAACCTCCTTCCAACAATCAATACACTGGATTATTGATTAATCCCCATGCTTACGTTATCCTATATTCATAAACTTGAGGAGATAGCAACATGACTGTAATTGATAAAATTAAAGGGATTAATGACGTAGTTAAAGAAATTTTCGAATTCACACAATCTAACGAAAAAGTTAAGGCGGATTTTGATGAATATTTAGCAACGATTGGTGCCAGAAACATTTCGCTTAACCAGATGGAAAAAATATTTCTGCCATATATTTTTGAGCGCAGAATAGAGAATAAATCTATTCTTGAGATGTTTAAGGAAGAAAAAGGCTCTCAAGATATAATTGAAAGCTTTATTAAAGCTCAAGCGTCTATTTTTGAAATAAAGAAAATTCTTAAAAACGGGTTTGAACTCTATAATTTGATTAACGAAAAAACATATACGGTCCTATCACTTACTAAAATGACTAATTTTAGAGGGATTTATGCTGGACAATACATTACAGCACGTATATTTGAGCTCGATGGAGATTACTACGTTATTGAAATTTCAAGCGTTTTGTCCCACTCACAGAAAGAAGAAGCTTATCGTTACGCAGTTATGAAACTTGTTCATTCGCCAAGAATGCTATATTTTGACAACTCTGAAAAAGAAGAAGAAATTAAGAAAACAATTTCTGAAATGTACCAAAAATTTATTAAAACCTTTGATACAGACATAATTCTTACCACAAACAAGCATGCCGATGATATTATAGGCGCTTTTAATGAAGGTGAAGAAGTTGATTTGTCTGACAAAGGATGTGATATTACAGATTTTAAGTTCTTCCACGTAAAAGAACTCGATAATAACTATTCAAACTTCTTAGAAAATTCTATGGGCGGTTTTTCTTCACACAACGAAATCTACGATGTTGCAGTAATTTTTGATGAGAAAAACGGATTATACGCAATCCCTTTCTACAAAACTTTCTGCACAATATTTGAAGATAAAACTAAAGTTGAAAATGCTAAAAATTGTATAGAATACTTCCTAACAAACGATTCTATACCAAATATAATTCTAGACAGAGTTTCAACTCAGTATCCTAATTTTATGGATACAATCAACGAAATAATGGATACAAAATACACGTATGAAGAGCTGATAAATAAATATAAATCTGATTATCTGAATAACAGAATATACTCATCAGCTACAATCCTATTCTGCTCAAAAGCATTTTCAGAGATTTTTGACTTTATAACAGAACCGCAGCCGGAGAAACCTGTAATAACTCAAAAGGTCGGCAGAAACGATCCGTGCCCTTGCGGAAGCGGAAAAAAATTCAAAAATTGCTGCGGAAAGGCTTAAAAAAGAATAATAATTCAAAGAAAGAAAATAAAAGCGCCATATCAAAAGATACAGCGCTTTTATTAATAAACTTTTTAACTTTTCTAGGCTCTTTTGCTACCAGAAATTGCTATTTGGTGTCTGCCTTTAGCACGACGTCTGTTCAAAACTTCCTGTCCGCCAGGAGTTGCCATTCTAGCTCTGAAACCGCTTACGTGCTGTCTTTTAATCTTTGTTCCTTCTAGTGTACGTCTCATTGTTCTATTTCCTTTTCAGCTAATTTTACCTATAATGTACTCATGCTATACAAAACATGCTCATTAGTCAAATAAAACATTAAGTATTATGAAGCGTACTAATTCTAACCTTCTATAATTTGCGGCAATTCTACATTCGGAGCCCCTATTGTTCTTACAAGTTCCAATACGGCAGCCTTCATTTGGCACTTCTGAGCAGTTGCACTAAAGAAATCACTATAGAAACATCCTTCACACACACAACCACGTTTATAACATTCTAATGCAGTTGGGGTCCATCTTTTCACGGCAACAGCTCTCCCCATATCACGACTCTTAAACACTTATTCCTCCCAATGTTTTCTATTTATTTAACTTTACTCAATTAAGGAAATCCCCAAAACTCCTTAACATACTTCTATTATATAGGTTCAGACTCCTTTTACAACCCATCAAAGCCTAATTGTTACGATTTCTTAACTTAGTTGCAAACAGCTAAAATTATTGGCTATCCTTTCTTCTGGACATGCCTAAGCTACACAAGCACATGGTTATAGCGATTTAAAACATGAAAACCCATGCTATTACCATGTTTGCATGGGTTTTATTTTCAATTAAGTTTTGTAACGATGTTGGCATGGAAAGCTTTATGCTTCAGTATTAATAACTTTTTGTTTTTTTACTTTTCCATACTGCTGAACTTTTGAATTATATAAGTGATTATAATATTCTTTAGCATCGCGTGCTCGGTATGCTCTGTTCAAAAGTTTTTGTTCCGCAACTTTTGTTTCTGATTTTCGGAGCATTTCAATAATATCTTTTACCTCAAACATGCGAGTATTATCTACATTACGTTTTTTCAACAGATAATTTACATATTTTCTGTTACTTCCGTTGATTAACAGGTATAAAGATAAGGCATCTTTATTAGAAGAATTAATACGTTTTTTACCTACAGCTTTATCTGCCTTTCTTGTTTCTGATATTGATGCAAAAATCTCAGGAAGCATACGTAATTTCATTTTTGTTGCATTGTCTTTGTAAGCTTTTTTCTGTTTATCGAAAGTTTTTAAACCAAGTCGTTTTTGAACATACATCAGAACATCTTGTTTTGCTACATTCTTATGAGTGAATGCTTTTTTTAATTCGGAAAGTTTCTGATTATACTCCTCTTCCGTCAACTTTGACGGTATTGAGCTTTCTATTATTTTTGAATAATTCATTGGAGCATGTAATTTCTTATCAATCTCAGAAACCCTAGCTCTTGCCTGAGGTGTCAAAATCTCTTGACCAAAAATCTCGTTATACAAAAATTGGTCTGCATTATGTTTTTCTCTGGTAGGTTTTAATTCTATAAGAGATTCTGCTAATTCTTTATAGTCGTGAGATCTGGTTAGAACTTGCCTCACATTGCGAATCAGCTCTTTTATTTCCTCATTTTTTGTTAATTTTATACCAGCATTCTTATCTTCTTTTAATTCTTCTTTTAATTCAGTTTTAGATAACTCTGCTTCTTGTTTTGGCTTTGATATTATAACTTCATCTTTTTGTATATTAGCCACATTTTTTCTTTGTTGCAGACTTTTTTCATTCACGCTTTTTTCTGGAAACAATTTATCGATATCTACTTCTGACTCTGATGAACGATATTTATTATATTTTATGATATTTATCTGGTTTTTTATCTTCTTCACAAGATTATGTAATCTTGTTGGTGGTTTTTGAAAACCATAGCGCTCAGCAATTTTCCGATTTATTCGCGACTCTTTCGTTTCGAAAAACGGATTTTCTATGTCATTTAATAATGCACTTAATCTTTCTTTTCCGCTTGTACTGTTGATAATATTTCTTGCATTATCACTAAATATAGCAAGTTTTTTAGTCGGAACAACAGATAGAACTTGGTTTAAATCATTAATTGATATAGCACCGTATACTTTCTCATTATCAACGAAACTTTCTACAAATTTCTTTGCGTCACTGTCATTATCTATTGTTTTATACAATTTATTCAATTCCTGTAGCTGTTTAACTTGAAGTTCAGGTTTGTTATTAGCAGAACGTAAGTTTCCAACTACATTAGGTATATCCATTCTTAATTTTATATTATCTTTTGTACTTGTCTTGAACATATCTAACAAAACTTCATCAGCACCTTGTTCAAGTAAATTTTTATCTACATTGAAATGATTTACGCAATATTTTAAAAATTTATCACCTATTTCCGAATAGTTTTGAGCATATTCTTTTGCATCAAATTTTGAAGTTTGAGGGATATAAAAACGTGATTGTAACTTTTTATTCTTATACAAAGTATCATATTTTTCCTGACTATATGTACCTGAATTTACCATTTCATCAAGGTTATTTATTACCTCTTCATTATCCCTATTTATTTTTAAATAAGATCTGTATTTTGGATAATTATTAACATATTCTTGACTGTTTTTAGATTCCAAAAGTTCTGGCAACAAATCATTATAAGAATTAGGATGATTCATCAGGATATCACGATTTACTTTTTGTGCAAAAAGTAAACGCTTTACATTATTGTTTACGCCTGTAAAAATTCTGCTTAAACCATTTATCGAACCCTGAAAACGCATTAACAAATCATCGTGTGCTTCTGTCGGCTTTTTCACAGATTGATAAATTTTATTTACTAGAGTAGAATCTTCTCTGTCTTCTATGGTTTTATAGTAATTGGTCTGATTATATCTGTCCGCAAGATTTCTTAAAAAGTGCATTCTGCTTTTTGTAGCTTTTTTGGTTAAATCAAAAATTTCTACCTTATCCTGAGAAAGAATGCTTGATATAACTCGTGCACTTTCTTGTCTTTGTCTTAAAGAAACTCTTTTTACGGGCAAAAGTCCCCTAAATTGTACATTATTACCATAAAGATTACTGTTGATATTCCTGATTGAATTCATTTTTCTACCTTCTATATACTATTTATACGACTTATTTTACTCTAGGTAAAACTCATAAAAATATTTTTTGCTACCTTATTCGTAAATATTTACAAATTTTTTAAATAATTCAGGCACGCTTTATCAGAAGTATAATTAAAAATTGTATAATATGCACTATTTAATATTTCATTTTGATTGTCTGAATTAATAATTTCTCCAATAATTCCATCTTTCCAGAAAAAACCGTTTTTGCCATTTTTAATAATTCCCGCAGCACCGTCGTTTTCACTGCAAACGGTAATACATCCTGAAGCCATTGCTTCCAGATACACCATGCCAAAAGTTTCATTTACGCTTGGAAGCGAAAAAATATCGGCTTCTCTCATTTTTTCCAAAACTTTTTCATGCTCTAACCAACCCGTAAATATCGGTTTTTCAGACATGCCTCTTAAATGCTCAAATTCTTTACCTTCACCTATTATTGTTAATTCTACATCCAAGTTTTCACATTCTTTTATAACTTTATCGACATTTTTTCGTTTAATTAAATTTGCACATACAAGAACCCTAATTTTCCTATCTCTATTCCATTCTCTTTTAACAATCGGACAACTTATACCGGAATAACAAACAAAAGTTTTGTCTTCAAATTCCGGATACAATTTCAAAAACTTATTTTTGATAACTTCAGAGCGGCATGCAATTTTTCTTGAGTTTTTATAAGCTTTTTCGAGTTCCGTTTTAAAATAAATCGAATACAAAGGATTGGTTAAAACCTCTAAATCAGAGACATGTACTCCTGCTACAAAATCTAATCCTAAACAATTTGCGAAAATAATTCCGCTTGGCATGTGGGCAATTATTTTATCAGGCTCAAATTCGGTTTTTATTTTCTTTTTAATATCACCTAAAAATGGCAGAAAATAATTAATATTTTCTACATTTCCATAAAATCCGCTTTTATAAAAAGGCTTTTTTCTAATAAAAGAATTTAAAAGAAAATTTGGTTTAATTACCCGAACTTCATGCCCTAATTTTTCCCAGCCTTGAACAAAATTTTGGATAGTTTTAGGCGTAAATTTTTCATCACTTTTAATCGGATACAAATCTGTAATAACAAGAATTTTCATTATATATCAGTGTATTTATTCCTTTCGAAACACAAAATATTTATTAAAGAAAAAATCATAACTACAACGAGTAACACAACCGCAAGCGCTGATGCGTAACCCAAATCAAGATTTTCAAAAGCTCTTTCATAAATATAATAAACAATAGTTTTAGTAGAATTTAAAGGTCCGCCTTTTGTCATAACATAAATTTCCGCAAAAACTTTCATCGCAGAAATTGTGCTTATTGTAGAAACCAAAGCAATTGTAGGCATTATATGAGGAACAGTAACCGTAAGATGTTTTGTCAAAAAACTTGCTCCGTCAATATCACAAGCTTCGTACAAATCTTGAGGAACACTCATCAGGGATGCAAGATAAATCATCATATAATATCCAACCCCTTTCCAAATAGTTACCAGAGCAACGGAAAACAATGCCCAATTTGTATCAACAAGCCAACCTATAGGTTTCAAGTGAAATATTGACAGAATATAATTCAAAACTCCCTGACTTGCATAAAGCCATTTGAAAGCAATTGCAGCTACTACAATTGATACAATAACAGGAAGATATAAAAGAATTTTATAAAGAGTTATTCCTCTTATCTTTTGATTTATTAATATAGCAAGAAAAAGTGGAAATATTACAAGAAAAGGAACCGCTATTATCAAATACATAAAAGTATTAAACATGACTTTATAAAAAATCGGTTCTTTAAATAATTTCACATAATTATCTACCCCGCAAAAAGATGGATTATAGAGGCTTGATGAATAATCAAAAAAACTTAATCCAAAAGTTTGAAAAAATGGTATAAAAAAGAACACAATTAACACTGCAAACGCAGGAATTAAAAATAAATATGGTGTGTATTTTTTGTAATAATTCATAAGTTAATTATCTCATTCGGAATATTTGCGGTCAATATTATTTTTGTTATTTCAAGGTCTAATTCTATCGAAACAACTGCAATGAGGGAGTATCACTATGAATAGGGTTTGTCAATACGGTTTATGTGTATTTTAAACGTAAACTTTTGTTAAATCGGATTTATATTAATAACCGTGGGAAGCATGGGGAATTGTAAAAATTTTTACGAAATTCTTTACTTGATAAAAAGATTGAAAAATTATACTATATACACATACCTGAAAGGAGTGATGGCTACAAGACTTGGGAAGGGTAAAAGATAGAAAAATTTTATAAAACTTTTCTGAAAATTTTACCTTATGGAGAACAAAAATTTTAACAAAATATTTTGAAATTTTGACAACACACAAATCAATTAGAAGGAGAGACATTTACCTGAAAGAAGAATTATTTTGTATCACAAATCAATGAGATTTGAGGAAAGTTAATTTTTGGGGTAGGAGATTATTGGGTTAAAAAATGACCTTCCTATTTTAGGAAGGTCTATTTTTATTTTTTTGTTTCAATTTTATGCTTTATAAGCTTCAAATAAATCTTCCAGATTTACCAGACATTGCTGCGCATCTTTATTCAGCTCAGCCACTTTTGCATTTGCCTTAATTTGAGCATTAGATAAGAAAGTTTCATAAGCATCGCGGAAAGCTTTTCCTTGATGAATATAGACTGCTGGATAATCCGGAATTTGTTCTGCTATACTAGGAAATGTTTCTCTTCTTTTAGCAGCAGTCTTATCAAATACAGTTACGTAACCGCTTGCATCAGAGAATACCTCTCCCGAAGAATAGCTACGTTTTAGAGAAGACAATCCATCATAATAATATTGTTCTTTTACCTGTGTTGGCACTAAGCCATATTTTGATTCTTGTAGATAGTTTAATTGTACATAATTTCCTTTTTTAGCTAAGAGGTATGGCATCTCGTCTCCAACTTGCTTCATATAAATCATGTCAGCCTTACCGCCATAAATCCATTCTTTATGAAGTAGACCACTATCCTGAGTTTTTGCTAAAACTTTTCCTGTCACAGGATCGGAAAAAGTTCTTTCTATAGTACCATCTGCAAGCTTTGTTTCTTTAGAAACTAAATCATTGATATCTCGATTTAAAGCTTTTGCAATATTAATTCTCGGCTGTTTTGCTCTCAATTCTGCAGCGGCTTTTTCAGCGGCTTCTTTTGCTGCTAAAGCTTCTGCTTCTGCTTTCTTTGCCGCATCTATAGCGGCTTGTTCCTTTGCTGCTACTGCACGAGAATATTTTGTAGAATCTGTACCAAATTTATAATAATTATTTTTCCCATCTAGAGAATGTTGAATATATTGACTATTGTACGGGTCGTTCAGCATACCTTTAGATCCGCTTGATAGTTCAAATTCATTATAAACTCTATCTTGAACTGCATTTTTCGGTTTTGGCCAATGACTGTATTTATGTGCGAGTTCTTTATGTTCTAAAACACCTTGTGGATTATAATCTTTTGTTAAATTATAATAATGTCCTGTTTCAGAAAAGGTATTATGGTAATTTTTGTTAATTTGAACTCTGTCACCACCAAGAATACTTCCTTTAGTATTTCTTAGAACTTCTTTTTCTCTAAAAGTTCTAAGGCCTTCATCTCCTTGACCAAAATAATATCCGCCATCAGGCTTTGCTGCATAAATGCGTGTTGTAGTTTTTTCTCCGCCATTTGGTAATTTTTGACGTTCAACTCTTGCTAAAAAAGTATCACCATTTTTTGAAAATTCTCTTTCCATCCTTATTATGCCAGTGTCAATATCAGTCATAACTTTTGTTTTTAAAGGGACTTTTGTTACTTCTGCTGCACTCGGCATAGTTTTTTGCGCGCTACGACTTAAAAAACTGAACACTTTTCCAATACTTACCATCTTTAATTCTCCTATTCTAATTCAATTCCTCATCCTATGTATACATAAAGTATTAAAAAAATAAAAAATTGCCTTTTTATTAAAAAATATTAAATTTTATTACAATAATTATGATATAATTCAAACTATGGAAGAAAAAGAGACAAAAAAAGTTATCGCTCTTATGTCGGGAACTTCCTGCGATTCAATTGATGCAGGACTATGTGAAGTTAATCCTGATATGTCTGTTAAGCTTGTTCACGGAATAAATTATTCTTATCCTGAACATATTAGAGCAAAACTTTTTTCAGCGTTCCGAGGAGAAATTTCTATTAAGGAACTCTGTCAACTGAATTTTGCTGTCGGAAAATGTTTTGCAAATGCTGCAAACGTTCTGATTGAAGAATTTGGAAAACCTGATTTAATCTCAAGCCACGGACAGACCGTTTATCATTATCCTTATGATGAAAAACTTGATAATATTTCTCTAAAAAGCACACTACAAATCGGAGAAAGCTCAATTATCGCAAAAGATACGGGATGTATGGTTGTATCAAACTTTAGAGAAAGTGATATCGCACTTGGCGGTCAGGGTGCACCTTTGGTTTGTTTTGCGGACGAAAAATGGTTTAAAAATTCTCTCGTTCAAAATATCGGGGGAATATCAAATGTAACTGTTGTTTCTGATGATTGTGAAACTTTCGGCTTTGATACGGGATGCGGAAACATTATGATAGATTATTGCGTCCAAAAATTCTTCGGAGAAAAATACGATAAAGACGGGGAAATTGCAGCTTCCGGAAACATTTGCGAAAGCTTCTTAGATTGCCTTTTACAAGACGAGTATTATTTTCTTGAACCGCCTAAGACAACAGGGAGAGAATATTTTTCTAACAAATATATAGAAAATATTCTAAAAACTGCGCCAGCTGAACCTAAAGATATAATTACAACTCTAACCGCACTTACTGCCAAAACAATTGCCCAGGCTTATGAAAGATTTGTTTATCCTCAAGTGCATGCAGATACGGTAATTATAGGCGGCGGAGGAGCTTATAACAAAACTATGATGAAATTTTTGAGGAATTATTTGCCTAAGAGAATTGAACTTAAAACACACGAAGATTACGGAATTTCTAATAACTTTAAAGAAGTTATGGCATTTGCTCTTCTTGGGTATTGCACTTATTACGGAATACCAAACAACGTTCCATCCTGCACGGGAGCGGATAAAAGAACTGTTTTAGGAAAAATTACTTATTAAAATTAGTGATATTTGTTATAAAGAAGCTGAATATCAGAATTTGTTAAATATTGCATGGAATCCAAGTCTTGAGGATACATAATACTTTTGGGATCAGTAGAGTGCCCCAAACCTATTGCATGCCCTGCTTCGTGTAACATAACCCCATATATATGCTCCTTAGGGCGCGTTACAAGTTTGCGTACATACCTTTTGTTCTCAAATTTTCTAATATACTCTTTAGTACCAATTGTCACATAGGATTTATAATAATTTCTTTTTCTTGTAAGCATCTCTGTACAGCCAACAGCTCTAATATCGTTACAATTTGAGACAAAATCAACAAATTCAACCTCTATATTAGCACTGTCCGGCTTGTCTACAAATTTAAAACGCACAAGCCCACCGGATTGTCTTTCCCAAGTTTGGAAAGCCTGTACCATTAATCTGCTCATATTTCCGTATTCAGGAATATAAACGTATATCGGCAATCCTATCCAACGCGGATTTTCTGCACCTATACAAAAAAGAGAGGCAAAAACCAGGATAAATACTGATAACAAAATCTTCTTCATATTTTTATTTTAACATTTTTTCAAAATTATTGAAGTATTGATTCCACCAAAGGCAAAGTTGTTAGTCATCACGTATTCAGTATCAATAATTCTGCCTTCATCTTTTATATAATCCAACTTTCCGCAGTTTTCATCAATATTATTGAGATTTAAAGTAGGACAGAACCACTTATTATTCATCATCTCAATTGATAAAATTGTTTCTATAGCGCCGCATGCACCAAGCGTATGACCGGTGTAACTCTTAATTGAACTTATCGGAACTTCTCTTTGAAAAACAGATTCTGTAGCAGAAGTTTCTGCAATATCCCCGTTAATAGTCGCAGTACCGTGAGCGTTAACGTATCCAATCATATTTGGAGAAATTTTTGCATCCGCTAAAGAAAGCTTCATAACTTCTGCCATCATGTCTTTATTCGGATTAGTAATATGAGTACCGTCAGTATTTGTTGCAAAACCTGCTATTTCAGCGTAAATTTTTGCACCTCTGGCTTTTGCTCTTTCATACTCTTCCAAAACCAAAGTTCCTGCACCTTCTCCAATAACCAAACCATCTCTATCCTTATCAAAAGGAGAAGGCGTTAACTCGGGGGTATCATTTTTTCCGCTTGTTGCATAAAGAGTATCAAACACTCCGACCTGTGTCGGGTGAATTTCTTCCGCTCCGCCTGCTAACATTACATCCTGATAACCGTCTCGTATTGCTTCATAAGCGTATCCGATACTCATTGAGCCCGAAGTACAGGCAGTTGATGCGGGAATTAAACGCCCGTGGGTTTTGAAATACAAAGAAATATTTACAGCAGTAGTTTGAGGCATCATTTTGATATATGAGCCTGAATTTAAAAGTTTTACTTCTTTATCTATGCACATTGAATAAAAATCCAAAATCGCATCCAAAGAACCTGTAGAAGAACCGTAACTTACACCAGTCCTTCCACTTGTAATAATTTCATCCCCTAAAAGTCCTGCATCTTTAAGAGCTTCTTCTGCAGTCACTACAGCCATAAGCGCAACATCGCCCATTGTTCTTCTGACTTTTCTTGTAAAATGTTCAGGAACAACAAATCCTTCTACAAAAGATCCCAGTTTTGAATTTAGTCTCTCATATTCATCGAGCTTGTCCCAATGCTTAACACAATTTTTGTATATCTTAAGACGATTAAAAGCCTCTTCTACAGTCGAACCAAGAGGGGAGGTGATACCTCTTCCTGTTATAACTACTCTTCTTGTCATAAATAAAGCCCTCCGTTAACTGCGATTACCTGTCCTGTAATATACCCTGCATCATCACTCATTAGGTAATTAACCAAACTTGCAACTTCACGAACAGAACCCATTCTCTTCATCGGTATTTGCTTTACAGCTTCCTCCGGCAAATCTTCGGTCATCTCAGTATCAATCATGCCGGGAGCAATACAATTTACAGTAATCTTACGCTTTGCAACTTCTTGACTCAAAGCCTTTGCGGCACCGATTAAGCCAGCTTTTGAGGCACTGTAATTAACCTGACCTCTGTTTCCACATTGGCCTGAAATTGAGGACATTACAATAATTCTTCCCTTTTTCTGCTGAATCATCGGCATTATTAGAGGTTTTAATACGTTATAAAATCCGTCCAAATTTGTTCTTAAAACATCATCCCACTCATTTTCTTCCATAGCGGGAAAAGGATTATCCTTTGCTATTCCTGCATTAAGAACAACTCCATAATACATGCCGTTTTTTTCAATATCATCAAAAAGAATTTCCTTAACCTGCTCTCTGTTTTTTATATCAAAAGCCAATGCTCTTGAATCCACACCTTTTTTTTCTATTTCTTTTTGGAGTTCACTAAGCCTCTCGGGATTTTTCGAGCAATGCAAAACTATGTTATACCCGCTATTTGCAAGGTATAAAGCAACCCCTTTTCCTATTCCGCGGCTTGCGCCTGTTACTAAAACCCATTTATTCACTTTCAACTAACTCCTCTATCTTATCCCCTTGATAAGTGTTTACAGTCGCACTTGCAATCTCTTCTCCAAATTTATCGTATATTAAACAATCAAAAACGGCAATTTTGTTATCCGTAAAAATTTCATGCACCGTAACTTTATATTCTTCACCTTCTTTAAAATAAGGAATTTTGTTATTGTAAAGCCTTGTTCCTAAAAGCAAACCAGGCTTTGGTTCAGACACATTGTTTTTAAAATAAGCATAAGCCCCAATTGTTTGCGCCATAAACTCTATTCCTGTAAGAGAATTAATTCCCTTACCTTCTTCAAAAAAAACTTTTTTAGGATAAACCCTGAATACAGAAGTGAGCTTCGCATTTTCGATATCAACTTCTACTATGTCATCCAAAAGAATCATCGGCGGTTTATGCGGAAGTATTTTCACTAAATCATACATGTTGATATTATAAAACAAAATAGGGTAAAAAAGTAGTGTTAGTGATTTGTTATATTGAATCATAAGATTCTGAAACAAGTTCAGCATGAGGGGTAAATACTTTTCATTATTTGTCATCCTGAATTTATTTCAGGATCTATTAGCTTAAGCAGACATTACATAAAACATAAGATGCTGAAACGAGTTCAGCATGACAAAACAAAAAATCGTCATCCTGAATTTATTTCAGGATCTGTTGACAGAATTTCTCAAAACATAAGATACTGAAACGAGTTCAGCATGACAAAACAAAAAATCGTCATTCCGAATTTATTTCGGAATCTATTGACAGAATTTCACAAAACATGAGATGCTGAAACGAGTTCAGCAGGACAAAATTAAAAAATCGTCATTCCGAATTTATTTCGGAATCTGTTGAATATGTTAAAATATGTCTATGAATAAAACTTGCGCAGTATATATTATGACAAATTGCAATAATACAACTTTTTATATTGGAGTCACTTCAAATCTTCAAAAACGAATTTGGGAACATAAAAATAAAGTCGTTGAGGGATTTACGAAAAAATATAACATTAATAAATTGGTGTACTACGAAATAACTGACTCCATCGAATCAGCAATCATAAGAGAAAAACAATTAAAAAATTGGCACCGTGAATGGAAACTAAACCTAATTAAGGACAATAATCCTGAATTCAAGGATTTGTCTTTAGATTGGAATTAGATATTGACCTTTTATATAGATGCTAAAACAAGTTCAGCAGGACAAAATTAAAAAATCGTCATTCCGAATTTATTTCGGAATCTATTGACAGAATTTCTCAAAACATGAGATGCTGAAACGAGTTCAGCATGACAAAATTAAAAAATCGTCATTCCGAATTTATTTCGGAATCTATTGACAGAATTTCACAAAACATGAGATGCTGAAACGAGTTCAGCATGACAAAATTAAAAAATCGTCATTCCGAATTTATTTCGGAATCTGTTGACAGAATTTCTCAAAACATAAGATACTGAAACGAGTTCAGCATGACAAAATTAAAAAATCGCCATTCCGAATTTATTTCGGAATCTGTTGACAGAATTTCTCAAAACATAAGATGCTGAAACAAGTTCAGCAGGACAAAATTAAAAAATCGTCATTCCGAATTTATTTCGGAATCTGTTGACAGAATTTCTCAAAACATGAGATGCTGAAACGAATTCAACATGAGGGGTAAATACTTTTTATTACTTGTCATCCTGAATTTATTTCAGGATCTGTTGACAGAATTTCTCAAAACATGAGATGATGATTCGAATTCAACATGAGGGGTAAATACTTTTTATTACTTGTCATCCTGAATTTATTTCAGGATCTATTAGCTTAAGCAGACATTACATAAAACATAAGATGCTGAAACAAGTTCAGCATGACAAAATTAAAAAATCGTCATTCCGAATTTATTTCGGAATCTGTTGACAGAATTTCACAAAACATGAGATGATGAATCGAATTCAACATGAGGGGTAAATACTTTTTATTACTTGTCATCCTGAATTTATTTCAGGATCTGCTTTTTAAACCCACCTTCGTCCTGTCTTAGATTTTTCCCCCTATAATACTGATTTCAAAACCATCGCACAATTTGTACCGCCAAAGCCAAAAGATGTACAAAGACAAGTTTTTACTTTTCGACTTATCGAATTTTTATCCGCAAGTTTTATTTTAGGTATAGTTTCATCATACTCATTATCATAAATATGCGGGTAAACTCTATCCGTTTTAGAATCAATCAATTTGCAGCACAAAGCAGTTTCAATACTTGCAGCAGCGCCCAAACAATGTCCCGTAATCGGTTTGGTAGAGCTTGCAAAGACTTTATCCTTAAAAACATTATAAACCGCCCTTGCCTCCATTAAATCATTCGCAACCGTTCCTGTTCCATGCAGGTTTATATAATCAATCTCTTCAGGATGCAAACTTCCAAGCGCAAGTCTTATCGCCCTTTCCGCTTCTA
The DNA here is from genome assembly GCA_944323165.1 of Candidatus Gastranaerophilales bacterium. Lineage (GTDB taxonomy): Bacteria > Cyanobacteriota > Vampirovibrionia > Gastranaerophilales > Gastranaerophilaceae > CAG-196. Next base: position 64,206 of record CALURK010000007.1, read on the forward strand.
CCCCCTCAGGATCAGGAGTTGTTGAATGGTAAAAATCCGTAGTTTCTCCAATCCCCGCAACTTCAATACCCTCACCAACTTTTTTTACGATGAAAGCCGCAGCACCTTCTCCGATATTAATTCCTTTTCTGTTTCTGCTAAAAGGATTTGAAGGAATGTTTACAAGAACTTCCAGCGCACGAAAACCGTATACGGGAAGTTTTGTAATAGAATCGCACCCCGCAACTATAACTGTCTCTGCAATTCCTTCTTCTAAAAGTTCAGAGGCTATCCCAAAAGCTTTAATTCCAGAAGAACACGCTGTAGAAACTGAAGTGTAAAAATTTTTGAACCCAAAATGTTTATACAAAAATTCTGCAGAATTACCGATTTGATAATGTTTAGTATTTCCGCTAATTTCATACTCATCTACTCCGGAATTTGAAGTTGCAACAACTATTGCCGTTGTATTCTTGGCCAATTCTTCTATTTTTAAAGGCTCAAGAGCTTTTAAAAGCAGTCTGTTACATCTGATATTATAATCACTTTCACTAATTTCAGGCAGCTTTGAATTAACCACCCCAAGCCTTGCAAAATCTTTTACGACAAAATCACCCTCTCTACCCTCTATTGCCCGAGTAAAGATTTCATCAATATTAGCTCCTAAATTACATATTGCATTATACTTAATTATCTTCATTTATTGTATAATTTTAGCATGAAAAGTCACATTTTTTATATCCGAAAGTTTAACTTTATAACAGACGAGTCAGAAATCGATGTATCATCGATTTCGCCTATAATGAGAAGGAAATTAGGTCTTTTGGACAAAACCGCACTTTCTCTGACTTCTAAGATTTTTGATGACAAAGTGCAAGAACTGATTTTTTCATCAGAATACGGAGAATTTACAAGGTTAAATACCATCATTAAGCAGTACCAAGAAGCCGGAGAAGTTTCCCCGACACAATTTTCAGCCTCGGTACATAACTATCCGATAAGCTTTTTCACTTTGTATAACAAATTAAATATACCATACCAAGCAATTTCCTCCGGCGAAAATTCGCTTGATGCAGGACTTGTCAAATCTGTTATTTCAAATAAAGAAATTTTGTTCACATACGCTGACGTTTACAACAACATAAGAGGTTTTTCGGCATTAATTTCACCTAATGAGGGCGAAATTAAGATTGAATACCAAAATACTCATTCTGATAAAATGAGTTTTGAAGATTTTATTAATTTTATAGAAGGAAAAAATAATATCTACACATCACCATTTGGTATCTTTGAAAAGGTTTCTTGACTGAGAACTTTATTAGAATTAGAGTGTAGTAAAAAGAGGAGGTAAAATTATGTTCCAAGTTTATATCGATAAACCATCATATTTTGAAGCAGAAATGGCAGCAGAATTTAAAGATTTAGAAAGTGCAGAAGCATTTGCGAAGAAAGAAAAAGAGGCAGATAGCGAAGCTACTTATGAAATAAAAGAAACAAACGGCTGCGTTAACAGCTATGGAGAACTTATTGCAACAGTCGTAAAACGTGGCTAGTTAGAAATTACGATGTATAATAATCTTATGGGGATAAGAAGAGCTTTAGCATTATTAATAACGTTTTTGGCATTATGCAGCCCTAGTTTTGCAATAAAAATAGGGCTGCAAACGCGAGTTAATAAAACATTTATCGGTGCATCCACAAAAGCCGAAATTATCAATTGCGACACAAACAAACTCATCTTTGTAATGGAAAAGATGAAAGGTTATGAGATGAAACCTTACCGTGGTGTAATCGCAATAAAAGTTAACGGTCAGTGGAATAAGATGCGTGCTGATAAAATTGTTATCAAGCCTGCTGAAGGAGGCTTCATTAGTGTTAAGCGCAAATGGTACAGAGGTAATTTCAAAGTAATAAATGATGGTTTGGGCTTAACAGTAATCAATGATATCCCATTAGAAAAGTACCTCCAAGGCGTTGTTCCGTCTGAAATGCCTTCAAGTTGGGAGCATGAAGCACACAAAGCACAAGCAATAGCTGCCAGAAGTTATGCAATTGCAAATAGAGGAAAGCGCGCAAAATACGGATATGATTTGAAAGACACACCTGAAGATCAAGCATACGGCGGAGCAAGCGCTGAAAAAACCAACACAAACGAAGCCGTAGAAGAAACCTCAGGAATTGTGCTTGTATGCCAAGGAAAAATCGTTCCCGCATACTATTCAGCCTCTGCAGGCGGAAAAACCAGAACCGGAGGACAAGTTTGGTCATCTGATTTACCTTTCCTAAAATCCGTTCCATCATTTGATGACGGCATCAAAAAGAACGGGCACGGAGTCGGTATGAGCCAATATGGAGCTAACAACCTTGCTAAAAGAGGTTATAACGCTTATCAGATTTTAAAATATTTTTACGCAAACACAAAATTTGCCAAAGTTCGCGGTGAATATTAATCAACAGTAACTTTACTATCCTCAAAAATATTTATAAATCCGAATTTATTTGTATCGAAAACACCTTTATCCGTAACTTTTAATTCAGGAATTACAGGGAGTGAAAGAAATCCCATAGTCATAAACGGATCATTTAATGTACAGCCAATAGAAGCAGCCGCCTTATTTAATTCCTCACACTTTCCTACAACATAATCAAAATCTCTATCAGACATTAAGCCCGCAATAGGAAGCGAAAGTTGAGAAATAATTTCGCCATTATTAACAACAACTTTACCCCCTCGACATTTAATCAACGCAACCGCTGCTTCGTACATATCAGAATCATTTGTTCCAATAACAATCATATTATGAGAATCATGTGCAACAGTAGAAGCTATTGCACCGCTTTTTAAATGAAATCCTTTTACAAAACCTTTCCCGATATTTCCCGTAGCTCTGTGTCTTTCTATAACGCAGATTTTTAAAGTATCATTCTCCAAATTACTTAGAGCATTACCATCTGTAACTTGAACTTCTGACACAACGGATTTTGTAATAAGCTGGTGCGGAATAACTTCCATAGTCCTAACCCGAACAGTTCCTTCCTTAATCCCAGCCTCTATTCTGAAATCCTCAGGAGTTATCCATCTTACATTAACAGAGTTTCTCAAAGAAGGTTCCTCTTTTTGAGGTAAATCTACAACTAATTTACCATCCTGAGCAACTACATTTCCGTTTTTGATAACAATATCAGGTTTGAAAGTTTTTAAATCAGGCAAAATAAGCATATCAGCTTTATACCCCGGAGCTATTGCGCCCAAATTATTCAAACCAAAATACTCTGCAGTATTCAAGCTTGCAATCTGAACAGCCTTAATTGGACTGACTCCAGCCTCTACTGCACGCCTTACCATACCGTTTATATGTTCTTTTAAATCCGCTGGATGTCTGTCATCAGTTACAAACAGACATTTTCTCGTATTTGCCCCCTTCAAAACAGGCAAAAGTGCATCCAAATCCTTAGCAGCAGTACCTTCCCTTACCATAACATACATTCCGAGTCTTAATCTTTCAATCGCTTCTTCTGGAGTCGTGCACTCATGGTCTGATTTTACACCACTTGCTATATAAGCACATAGGTCTTTACCCATCAAATAAGGAGCATGCCCGTCAATTCTTTTACCCTTTGATTTTGCAAGTTCAAGTTTTGACATAACATTTTTATCCAAATTCAAAACCCCGGGGAAATTCATCATCTCAGCAATTCCCAAAACCCAAGGTTTATCAATTAGCAAGGATAAATCATAGCCGGTCAGATCAAAACCAGAAGTTTCAAAAGGTGTAGCAGGAACGCAGGATGGTAGCATTGTAAATACATCTATAGGCAAATCCCGCACAGCTTCATGCATAAAACTTATTCCGTGAAGTCCCAAAACATTTGAAATTTCATGAGGATCAATAATTACAGTCGTAGTTCCAGCAGGAATAACTACTTTTGCAAACTCTCTCGGAAGCATCATTGTACTTTCCAAATGCACATGCCCGTCAATAAAGGAAGGAGTTACATAAGCTCCGTTTATATCAATTTCCTTTTCACCATGATAATCTTTGCCAATTCCTGCAATTAGTCCGTCTTTTATCGCAATATCACATTCGTGAATTTCTTCCGACAAAACGTTTACCAATTTGGCATTCTTGATTACCAAATCAGCTTTTTCTAATCCTCTTGCTACATTAATTATATTTGACATAAAATTACACCTTTAATATTAAATCCCTTATTTCTACAAATTTTGATAAATCTTCACCTTTTATAATTTCTTCAATCTTATCCTTAAAACTTTCGGCATTATCGGTTTTCATACCCTGAGGTAAAAGAATATCAGAATTAGTTTTGGAATTTACAAAACCTTTGTTAATAGTTAAAAACTCCTTGTACATTTCAAGAATTTCCATATCTTGAGGGTTAATTTCATAATTCTCGCCAAGAAAATATTTCATATCCTTAGGAAATAATTCCAAAAACCTTATCATAAAATCTACGTCAGAAGTGTTTTCATCTTCACTATAAACCCCTCCTAAACAAGGATTATTCAATATTTCTTGCTCAGGCTGAGTTTTAATGTATGCTGCCCACATAAGGCATCCTACATAAAACCCCAAATTGTTATAAAAAAGTTCTAAAAATTTTTTATAATATTGTCTAAATTTCATCTTTCTTTGTGAAAGATTTTTAAACTTGTTAATATCCAAATATAAATATTCAACCGTCCCTCTGAACGCTAAAATAAATGGTGCAAAACCCGGATCAAATTCTAAACCTTTTGTTGTCATATATTTTCCCCTCTGATATTTACAACATTCTAGCACAAAAGTTTTAACTTAATATATTCAAAATTTCTTGTTCTTTTGGATTCAGACCACCTAGAACTTGTTTTGTTAAAAGTTCATTTCTAATTTCATCATTTTGAAAATTAAATGATTGTTTTGCATATCGAGAAATATTGCAGACAGTATCCTTTAATTTTTCAGGAATTTTTTTATTGCACAAAAGAATTGGATTTTTTGAATGCATCATTTCATGCATGATTACATGCTCAGGTCGCTCTGTTGAATAAAGTTTCAATCTTTGCCATAAATTATCAGCAAATAAGACACTCTTTTCTTTTAAATTCTCCGATACTGTTTTTAACAATTCATAGTATACATTTAGTACAGGATTTGCTGCGATATATATAGTTGTTTTTAAATCACTGCTCAAACGATTAAGTCCACTAATACCATTTTCAAAAAAATAAGGGGTAACAATAATGTTATTAGGAATTGGTATATTTTTTTGAGTTGCTATTTCCAGACATTTTTTTACATTTTCTGCTTGTTCAACGTTTTCAAGATGAATATAATCCAATTTATATTTTTGTTTTAAAAATTTTTCAAGTTTTCTTACCTCTGGATTTTCTGTAGGAGGTATTGTTAGTTTTGCAAATTTCAGCATCTTATCCGAAATTGTTTGTAATTCATTATATGCGAGCTGTAAATATCTTAGATTTTTATTTTTATTTTTATCTAAATAGATATTAAGATACTTATTTTGTCCAATACCCAAATTAAATTTTTGTAAGAATGAGACAAAAACCTCAGCATCTGATTCTATATTTCCTGTTGGATTAAAGTTTTTAATTTGTTCTGCCAGTTTTTCATCTTTTAAGTCCTTTTGGGCAAAATTATATAATCCTTTTTTTCTTGAGCTAAAAATTTGTGCAAATTTTTTAATTGAAGTACCACCTTGTACAATATTTGTCGCTTGATTTAATTGACTTACTAATTCTTTAAAACTTTCTTCATTACATTCTTTATAAGAACGTTTGATAAACTCCGACAAACTATCCGCAATAATGTCTTTGGAAGCGACTCCTTTTTGAAAAACATCATCCCGTAAACTTACAGAAAGATTGTTTATGTCATCGTAACCTAAATCCTGCTTTCTAAGTAAGCCAATAATCTTCCTTTGTCCTTCTGGCTTAAATTTACGAATTGTACTTAAAAGTATATTAATATTACTCATACAAGTATACTAAACTTTCTAAAAAAAAATTTTGCCAATTTGTTAAATAATATTTAATACGGTCTGAACAATCTCCTCAGCCGAGATATTCAAGCATTCAAGTGTTTCACAAGTAGTTTGACGTCTTTCCCACAAACAAGGACGTAATGGACAAGTACAAGTTTGAGATTTTATCGGTACAACTTTTCCATTATCAGGTATTAACTTTTTATCATCAGTTGAACCGAAAATTACATAAGTCTTGACTCCAAGCGCAACCGCAACATGAAGCGGAGCTGAATCGGAACATAAAAACTTTTCTGAACCTGATATTAATTCCGCAAGTTCTTTCAAATTTCTTGTTTTTCCATACAAATTTACATACTTTTCACAAGGAACCAAACGCTCAATCGTTTCAATTACAGCCTTATCGTCAGGGCCACCTGCTACAAGTACCTTTTTCCCTCTATCTGCAAGTCCCTCTACTACTTTTGCCCAAACTTCAGCAGATACAGTTTTTATCATACCTTTTTTTACGCTCATCAGGCTAACACCCGGATGAATTAATACCGTATTCGGTTCTACTTCTTTTCTTTCTACCTCTATTTCAGGTAATTCCGTTTTATTATCGGTTATGCTTTCTACCAAATTGTGATACATCTTTGCAGCATATTGATTTTTATTTAAAGGAACAGCCTTAGTTAACAACATTTCACTTAGCTTTCCTGAATCATATCCGATACGGGTTTTAATAAATGTCGAATACAAAAACATTGAAATAAATTTGTTAGAACCTGAAGAGATAACTATATCAAACTTCTCTTTCCATATCTGAAATAAGAGATTTATAAGTTCAAGGTATTTATGTTTTCCCTTGATATCGGCAAACAGTGTTTTATCAATCACATTTGTAAGTGACATTACGCCTTTGCTTCTCGGCTCAAGTGCCAATGTTATTTCTGCATCAGGAAATTCCTTTTTTACTGAAATAATTGAAGGCAAAAATAAAATTTCATCACCTAAACCGCCAAAATTTATAAATAAAATTTTCTTTTTCATACTTTCTTTTTACTTTAAAAATAATACTTGTGCAATAATTGATTTTAGCTCTTGGTTCAAATATAATTTTTAACAAGAGAGTGTAAAGATATGAAAATGGCAAATCAAAACGAAAATCAAGAAGAAGAATATAAAGCGTTTTTAAAAAATATACGTGAAGAAAAAGAAGAAACGTCCAATTTTGCAAAACTTCTTTTTACAATAGTACTCGCTGTATTATGTGCGGTTATTGTTTGTGTAACTGTTGTCGAAAACAGTTTTCTGATGGATAAATTTAATACTGATTCTTCAGATACTGCAAGCAGTTTTGCTAAATTTTATAACAGAAAAGGTCATAAAAATTTTGATGTACCATTTTCTCCGCGCAGACAAAACATTTTGCTTTTAGGAGTAGATTCAAATGGAAGTTCTACTGATATTTGGAACGGAACAAGATCAGATACAATAATTATTGTTAATATAGATCCTAAAACTCATTCTATTAACGCAATTTCTATTCCTCGTGACAGCAAAGTATATTTACCTGACAACAAAGGTATCCAAAAAATTAACTCAGCTCACGCACTAGGCGGAATTGATTTAGTCAAGAAAACTCTTAAAGAAACTTTCGGAATAAAAATTGATAAATACATAATCGTTCACGACGAAGCTGTAGAAAAAATAGTAGATGCCTTGGGCGGTATTCCTATTTACGTAGAAAAGCCGATGAGATATCACGATTATGCCGGAAAATTACACATTGACCTTAACAAGGGCAATACTGTTTTAAACGGAAAACAGGCTGTAGGATATTTGAGATACAGAAAAGACGGTTTGGGTGACATTGGTAGAACGCAAAGACAGCAATGGTTTATGAGAAGTTTGTTTGAAAAACTTCACTCACCACAAGTCATTACCAAAATTCCTGAAGTTTTAAATATTTGTAACACTTACATCAAGACTGATATGAGTTTTTATGAACTTTCTCAATATGCTGCATTTGCAAGAAGCGTTGACGAAAATAAAATCGAGATAGCAACACTTCCGGGTGCGCCAAACCAAAGAGGGTATATAAGTTATTGGATACTTGATCCGCAAAAAACTCAAGAAGTTATAAATCGTATGATTTACAGAGAAAAACCAAAACTTGACGGTACTAAATTTAAAGCAGGTATTATGTATTCGCCAAGAAAAGACGCTGAAGCTCAGGCGATGAAAGAAAAGCTTAATGAACTTGGGTTTGAAGTTAATATGCTTAAAATTACGCATCTTTCTCACACCAGATTTGTCGCAAACAAGAATGATGTTACTGTTGATTTCTTAAACTGGCTTCAAAAGAAAATGCCGGAGCTTAATAACATGCAATTTATCTATGATCCGACCGAAACATTCTCTGTCGGAAGCGATTTTACTATAATTTTGGCTGACGAATAGAAAAGGAGTTTATTATGTTAGATTTAATCCAATCTCGCAAAAGTGTTAGACAATATTCTGACAAACATATTTCTGATGAAGATTTAAGAAAAATTCTTGAGGCGGGAAGATTAGCTCCTTCTTGGATGAACGTTCAGTCGTGGAAATTTATTCTTGTAAAATCACAAGAAAATAAAGATTTGTTATCAAAATTATCAATCGGTCAACCACACGTAAAAAATGCGGATGCTCTAATTGTTTGTGTTGCAGATATGAATGCTTGGGAAGAAGCTAAAATTACACATATTAAAAAACCGGCTTTAAATCCCTCATTACAAGGCGAAAACGGTTTGTTAATAAGAACAATGGAGCAAATTATTTATCCGATTTCCTATATGATGCTAGAAGCTCATTCTCTTGGTATAAGTTCTTGTATTATAGGTGCTCTAGGCAACGAAATTACAGGTGTGGAAGCTGATACGTATAAAGAAGTTAAAACTAAATTAGGCTTAAGAGAAGGGCAAATTTTGTCTACAATTATTACTCTCGGGTATGATGCGGAACCAAGTGAAACCAACAAAATACGCAAAGACTTTGATGATGTTATTTCTTTAGAAAAAATCGGAAATAAATTCTAATCTAAATCAGGTTCTCCGTTCATTAATTTCAGTATTTCTACGACTTTCGGCATCTGACAATCAAATGAATAATGCGCTTTTCTTATAGAACACTCGCTACAATTTCCGTTAAGTTTGTAGCATTCAATAGCCTGCTCTGTCCAATTTTTTGTTATTGAACAGGAAATTTCACCTTGCGGTTTTGGTAACACTTGATTTAACATTTATACACTCTCCCACAAGTACATCATAAATCTTTTTCAACCTGTTAACATCATATATTTGAATGATTTAGGTTTGTTAGCTTTGATAGATAATCATCAGCCAAACGCATTCTTCTATGCGGGTTACGCTCTTTGCGACTAAAATTTTCCAAAGTTTCTATTAAATCTGCTGCCTCTATATCAATATGACATTTTTTTAAAGCTATTTCCCAATCTTTATAATCTTCCTTAGAATTTGCGTGAACTAAATCCGCATATACTCCTGCTAATAACGTCTTTTTAAGAATCTTTCTCACATATTTTAACTTATCAGGCGCCTCGGGAGATTCGATATCCTTTGTTGCTTTATTAATAAATACCTTTAACAATTTTGCTGTTGTGTTCGAATATGATCTGTCACATAAGGTATAAATTTCATCAACAAGCATTAATTTTCCTTCGTGCAACACTATGTTATTAGGATTGATAGCGTCAAATAAACCGTACAGCCGAACTCCAAATTTCATTTCATTCAAACGCATTAAGTCTAATGCCAAGTTGTTATAACTTTGTTGAGAAACGCACGCAAATTTTGGTAAATATTTTTTTAAGTAATATCCTTTTTTTCTTCCGTCACTATATTTTTTTGCCAAATGTTCCGGAATTCCTGCCGGAGTCTGAGGGCTTATGTTTCTTAGAATTTGAAATTTGCCCAGTTTTACTATCGCTTCACCGAAATAATTTCTTAATGCTTTAAACTTATTTTCACCCCACTCCAAATTATCACCAATATTGTCCGCATTAATTTTTTCTCCGATTGGAATTCTTGCCGCATACTTTTTCGTTATTTTATAAATCTTGTTGTGACTGCCTTCTTCTATAAATCTTCTGTCGATTAATATATCTTGCAGGGCAGCCTTAATCTTTTTTATTAATAAATTCTTCTCATCTTCGTTAATTTGAGGCTTATTTATTACACTATCCAAAACCTTTTCAAGTTCCCTTGATTTGCCTTGGAAAACTGGTGTTTGATTTCTTTTGAGATTATAATTGGGACGATTTACATTTATTGAAATTTGCATAGTTATTTTCCATTAATTTTTATATACATTATCTAAAAACTTTTCTATTTTAGGTACTCTATCAGAAATTTTCGGATTTGTTCCGCGAACGTACTCAAGATTTTGAATAAATTCATCTGCGTCCATATCTATATGACAATTTAATAGAACCATATTCCATATATTTTCGTCAGCAGATCTTGTATCATAAGGTAAATCAACTTTTTCAGAAGCTATTATAATTTTACGCAATATTTCACGAGCATCATTTAAATTATCGCCATAACTTTTTACAGCATGAAAAAATACCATTTTATACAACATAGTTTCTAAAAGTTTTCCGACAGAATTATAATTTGCATTATTTGTTATCTCAATTTGATCTGTTAACAGAAGCTTATTTCCCGAAAGTAAAATATTTCCGGGATTTTTTGAATCAAATTCATAATAATTTTCGTCATTATATTTCATTTTATTTAATTTGGAAATATCACTTATCAAAGCATCATAACTTTCTTGAGGAACTTTCGCAAACAAAGGCAAATATTTTTGTTGATAATACTTTTCATACTCCTTGCTTGAATCCAATTGTCTTTTAAAACTCGTTGGCACTCCTGCAGGAACGTGTTTGCCAACATTTTTTAAAATCTCAATTCGTCCCATACTACACAAAGGTTCGCCATAATAAGTTTTTAAATCCCTAAATACTCTTTTACATATTTTAAACCCTCCTGCTATAGAACTCTTTATATTGCTGAATTTATTAAGATAACGACTCATTTTCACTGCAAAATTTTCATCTATTGCATAAACATTTCCAAAAAAACCTGAACCTAGATACCTTTCAGGACTCATAATTTCACAATACGCTTTTTCAAACATATCCGTAAGAACAGCTTCATCATTTTTATCAACTTTAACTTTGGTAAAAATCTCCTTAGCTTTATGCCCGAAATCTTCCGCTGCACCATAAAAAGACGGAGGCAAAAAACTTATATTCGAATTTCTTGAATTTACCGGGGAAATATTCATAACAGTTTTAAGTCCCCTAAAAAATTTTTTTGCGTTATGTTAAAAAATTTATTGCAAAACCCGAAACAATACTTACAACCAGTAATATAAAAATAATTTTCAAAGTATCTTTAAAGTCGTTATTTTTTAGTAAAACCAAAAGCCCTAAACCTGCATTAGATAACAACCCGCTCATAACCGCTCCAAAAGATATTGTTCCTTTGATAAGCATCATTGTTAATCCTATAGATATTGCGCAATTTGGAATTAGCCCGACAAAAGATGCCACAACAGGCTGCCATAAACGACTTGAGGCTATATAGTTTGTAATTTCTATATTTGTAAGACAGTAGTTTAAAATAAGCGTTACAACAAGCACGAAAACCCAAATATTCAAAGTATGAAGTATCGGATGAATAATTAACTCCCTTTTGCTTCCATGCTCCAAATCATGCTTGCAGCAGCCTTCTTCGATATGTTCTTTTACATCAGTTTTCACTGCTTCTAATGTCTTATGAGGCATTGCAAAATCTATAAAATACCCGACAATAATTCCTATTAACAATTTCAAAGCTACAATAGGGATTATTAAATAAGCTTTTTCAGGTATTGCAAGAAGTATCGGAATAGTTTCGTCTGATGTTGAAAGGTAAACCGCAATTAATACCCCTCTTGTTATAATTCTTCTTGAATATAAACTGCTTGCGATTACTGAAAATCCGCATTGCGGAAAAATAGACGCCAGAGAACCTATTAATACACCGCTTTTTCCTGTTTTCTTGAGTGCGGAATTTATTCTGTCAGCATAATAAAATTCCAAAATCTCAATTATCAGAAAAACTATAAATAAAAACGGAATTAAATGAATGCTGTCACAAATTCCATCCAAAGCCCAATCTGACAGAGGTAATTTGTTAATGAGATTGTCTATCGGAGTAAAAATTGACTCATTTAACCCATTGATTTTTTCTAAAATAGATATTAACATAATGTAATTAAACATCAAATTTATTAATTAGTCAAAGTTAGAGCAACAGGAGTTTATTATGAAAACAATAACAATAGACAAAGATAAATGTGTTCGCTGCGGTTTATGTATAAGCGATTGCGTATCAGGCTGTATTGATTTTGATTCGGACAACTTTCCGCACATGGTTGATGAAGCAAGATGTATTTCATGCCAGCACTGTCTTTCTATTTGTCCTACAGGTGCTTTAACTTTTAATGATAAAAAGCCTGAAAACTCCGAAGAAACGGATTATAACGACATTTTAAAATTGATTAAATCAAGAAGAAGCGTAAGACAATACAAAGAAGAAGAGATTCCAACTGAAATTATGGTGAAATTAAAAGAAATGCTACCATATATTCCGACAGGATGTAACGCTCATTCGCTTCATTTTTCCATAGTAGAAACAAAATCTGCAATGGATATTATAAGAAAAAGAGTTAACGAGCTTTTGGTTAAAACTCTTTCCTACAAGGCAATTTCTCCGCTTTTGGATAAATTTTCGCGCTACAAAGACGCACTTGTCAAGGGCGAAGATGTGATTTTCAGAAACGCACCTCACATGGTAGTGGTATCATCCCCGCTCACAGCGCCTTGTGCAAATGTAGATCCAATAATAGCTTTGAGCTATTTTGAATTATATGCACAGCATTTGGGAATAGGAACTTGCTGGTGCGGATTTGCGGAATTTTGTCTGAAATTCTTCCCTGAAATTTGTGAAATGCTAGAAATTCCATCTGGTTACAAACCGGTTTATGTAATGCTTTTCGGAACACCAAAAGTTAAATACCAAAGAACGCCTCAACCTGAAGCTTACAAAATTGCGGAAATCAAAGAAATTCACGACAAAGATTCCTGCTTCTTCTGCAAAGCTAAAAGATTGATTACGAATTTTTTGAGATAAAGCTAAATTTCATATTTTTAGATTAATTTGCAAAATAATTGCAAGTTTAAATTATATTATGCATTTATTACGCAAATTAATTAGTATAAATGCTACTTTAGGTCATTTAATTTTTCAATACTAACTTTACAATTATTAATATGGATGTAAAGAAGGAATTAGGCTTAAAAATAAAACGATTAAGACAAAAGGAAGGTCTTACTCAGGAACAGTTTGCAGAAAAGCTTAATATTGCAACAAGAACACTAGCAGGTATCGAAATCGGTGAGAGTTTTGTTTCTGCACAAACAATTGAAAATATTTTAAATTATGCAGATATCTCTTTTGAAGATTTTTTTATCTCAAGTCACTTAAGACCAACAGAAGATTTACTCAAAGATATTTACACATATATTGATAAAATCAAAGACAATAGAGAAAAAGTAGAGAATATTTACAAGATTATAAAAGCGCTCTCTAACGAGTAATGTTAAGTTTTGTGAAGCATTAAAATGCAGTAATTACGCATATTATATATTTTTTATGCATTAATAATGCATAAAAGGGGCAATTTTCTCATTCAAATTATCTTTATATATACATAACACGAGTATAAAAAGATAAGGAGAATTCATTATGAGCACTTACACAGTACAATCAAACGACACTCTAGGAAAAATTGCTAAAGCACACAACACAACCGTTGAAAAATTGGCAAAACTTAACAACATTACAAATCCAAATTTAATCAGTATTGGTCAAAAACTGAATTTAGGCGATGTTAATCCAACAAAACAAACAAAGCCAAACCAAGAAAAAGAAATGACAGGCTTTGACACATTCCAAAAAGAAAGCAAATCAAATGCTTCATCAGTTTATACTCCGTTAGCATACGCTGCAGGTGGAGCCGCTGCATATCAAGGTGGCAAATATTTATTCCCAAAAATAAAAGATGCTGCTGAAACAGTACAACTGAGGTATATGTATGGAAAAGACGCTGCTAAAGGTTATGTAAAAGGTGCAGTTGGTAAGAGCAAAGAAACAGCAACTGCAGTAAGAAATTTTGTTGCAAATAAGGCAAAACACGCAGCTAAATCCGCTGAATTACATTACGCTTTTGGAAAAGATGCAGTAAAAAATGGTGTTGAAAAAGGAAAAACTGCTGCTCAAAATGTAGCTAATAATGTAGCTCAAAAAGCTAAACACGCTGCCAAATCCGCTGAATTACATTACGCTTTTGGAAAAGATGCAGTAAAAAATGGTGTTCAAAAAGGAAAGACTGCTGCTCAAAATGTAGCTAATAATGTAGCTCAAAAAGCTAAACACGCTGCCAAATCCGCTGAATTACATTACGCTTTTGGAAAAGATGCAGTAAAAAATGGTGTTCAAAAAGGAAAGACCGCTGCTCAAAATGTAGCTAATAATGCGGCTCAAAAAGCTAAACACGCAGCTAAATCCGCTGAATTGCACTATGCATTTGGAAAAGACGCAGTAAAAAATGGAGCTAAAAAAGCGGTAAAAAAAGGTAAAGTAATTACAAGATATACCAGATTTGTAGGAAATACAAAAGTAGCACCTAAACTAATTAAAGGAGCAAGTAAATTTGCAGGTCCAGCAGCTGCTGTATATGGAATGTATGAAGTAGCTCAAGCTTACAAAAAAGGTGGAGAGAAAGCTGCTGTAAAACAAGCAGTTAAGACTGGAAGCGGTCTTGCTGGAGGCTGGGCCGGAGCAAAAGTCGGAGCTGCTATCGGTAGCTTTGCCGGTCCTATTGGAACAGTTGCAGGTGGTATAATCGGCGGTGTTGCTGGATACATCTTAGGTGAAAAATTAGTATCATAAAAATATAAAAAACAAAAGACCGAGCTTTTAAAGGCTCGGTCTTTTACTATTCAAAAAAAGCTTTGTTCATCTTATCGGCAGTTCTTCTGTAGTTTTTATCTACAGGGATTGGTCTTGATTTGGATATTGAATCTAAAAATACTGTATTATCAATCTCTTTAGAAACTTCAATTCTTGCAGGTACAACGAGTCCTGTGCTTAAAAAATATTCACTGCTTCTTTTGGATGATAAGTATTCTACAAATTTTTCCGCCTCAATTTTGTGCTTAGAATCCTTAGAAATCCCCCAACCTGAAGCATCAAGAGGAACAATTCCCGGGAAAGTTATCACATCCCAATTGAATTTTGCTTTTTCACTTATTTTTGGATACATCCATCTGCCTGACAAATATAGTCCGATTTTTCCGTCTATAAACATTTGAGCTAAAGTTGAACTCCCGATATCAGAAGGAGTCGGGGCGTATTTTCCTTCCAAATTTTTATAATACTCCAGAGATTTTTTCGGATTATAAATATCCTCGTTCATAGTCAAAACATAAGGATACATAAAATAAACATCTCTTTCGTAACTTACACCATATTTAGGAGCTTTCTCCAAAACCTCTTGCAGCTCAGTCAAATTTTTAGGGGTTTGGTTTATTAAATCCTTATTCCTGTAAAAAACCAAAGTAGACACATCTCTTGGAATTGCGTAAAGTTTTCCTTTGTTGCTTAAAGCTTTCAAACTCTCAGGATAATACTCAGATTTATCAACCATATTTGTTAAATCTTCCAATTTTGAAACATATAGAGGCAAATACAAATTATTCAAAAAAATCACATCAGGTGCTTGAGATGAAGCAAAAAGAAGATGTATTTTTTGGAAATAATTTTGCGGTATATGTATAAAATTAATCTTAATATCCGGGTTTTCTTTTTCAAATTCGTGAATAATCGTGTTTAATATTCCGACTTCTGTCACAGAACCCCAAGAGGAAAAAGTTATCTCAACTCTTTCATCCTTTTTACCACATCCGCACAAAATTAATGGTACAAAAAGTAGGATTAAAAGCTTTCTTAGCATAAATCCATTACAAACTCCATATCATCAGATTTTACGTTTAATAAGAATTTATGAGTACCTATTCTTACGATATAACGAACAGTTCCGTCATCTAATTTTTCAGCAATTCTTGTTTGTAACTTTTCTGTCTTTAACGTTTCATAAGATTTAATTTTAAAAATTCTATCACCAACAAAACCTAAAACTGCATACCCGTTATCGTTTTTTGCGAGATAACACCCCATATTTTCATTAAATTTAGATGCGCTTACAATAGAATATCTTTCATCCTCAAAAACGCAAAAATCAGGAATTGGGATTTTATTTTCTTCTACCTTCTTACCCGCAGGTGAAGTCTGTTTTTTCTCAGCACGTTTTGCTTGTCTTTTGGTTTCATAACTCTTTATCATATTCAAAAGCTTTTGTACTTCACTTTCTTTTTCTTCCGTATCGGAAATGTTTGGAACATCTTCTCCAACTTCTGCTATAGAATTTGTTGTATCCTCTTTAGGATTATCTTGCTCCTCACCTTCTATAGAATTTGAAGTCGTGTCTTCTGAATTTGATGAACTCTCGGATTTATTCGCATGATTATCCTTATCCAAATCTACATATTTGCCGTCATAAAGAGTTTCAAAGTCATTCTTTTCTGTATCTTTTACCTCTGGAACTTCTTCTTCATTAATTATCTCAAAATTATCTCCAAACTGATCAAACTCAGCTTGCATGTCTGAAACCGACGGCGTAGACTCTACGTCGTTAAGCACTTCAAAATCTCTCGTTCCGTCATCAAAAGGTTTGAATGTAACATTTGTTATGTTACGAAGCAAAGCTTCTTCATCAACTTTAACTTCTTCCTGTTCTGGCGTTTCATATTTCTCAGGATGTTTTAACATATCTTCCAAATCCGGCAACTCGTTAGAAATAGACATTTTTTGCACATCATAGCTTGTGTCTGCATATTGTATTTCATCGGAAGGACGTGATTTATAAGCTTCTTCATTGTTAATTTCTTTGGAAAGATCCGGTAAATCCGTATTCAATTTTAAGGTATTTACATCATATCCCTCACTATAATATACAACTTGCGGTTTTACTTCTGACTCAATTTTTCTTCCGCCTTGTTTCTTCAACGCCTCAGATAAATCAGGAAGCATATCTTTTACATTTAATGTTAACAACTCTGAAGTTTTGTGAGGTTTTGCTTTTTGCTTGGCTATCTCATCCTGCATTTCCTGCATTCTACTTGGATTAGTCCTTAAATCCGTTAAGAAATCCGAATCTATTTCGACATTTATTATTTTCTTTAATGCCTCAATATCTTCCTTTGTAAAAGTTATGTTTCTCTCAAGAGTGTAAGTGGTTACAAATTTTTCAAGTAACTCAAGAGTAGATGGCTTCTTTTCCTTCTCAGATGACGGCAAAAACTCTGATGCATTACGAAGCGTTTCATCACTTATTTCGGATTTCATCAAGGTTTCTATCTTTTCTACATCATCTTTTGTAAACTCTAATGTATTATCATTAATATATTTGTTATAAAGCTCTTCATTAATTCCTTGTTCTTCCGGCTCATTTTCAACAGCTTCTTCGTCAAGACTAAACGAACTTAGAAAATCTTCTAAAGCTTCATTAACCGGCTCTTCTGAACTTGATTCCTCAGTTTGCTTATTCTGCTCGTTTAATAACTCATCTAAATCAACAACATTTTCAACCTCAGGAACATTTGTCGGCTCTTCAGGTTCTAATTCTTCTGACACCTCGACTTCAGACTGTACAGGCATTTTCATCGGACGCTTGTATTGCCTGTCTAAATTACTTATTGTTGTATTTATTTGAGGTTTTTCTTTCTTTTTAGCAGAAGCTTTGTTATCATCATCTACATCATAATCCGAGCGCTCACCTGTAATTTCTACCAGCTTATCGCGCGCTTTTAGCATCAAAAATACAGAAGTTGCTATAACAAAGGCAATGCCTAATATCATATATATGATTTCTTGATGAGTTGCAGTTTTTTTCTCTTTATTTATATCATCTATAGTTAACGCCCCTGAAGACCGATAACCGGAACGAACATTGGAAGCTTTCGTTGATGGTTGAAATTGCTGCATGGTTTTGTTTATATCAACAGAACCTGTCTGATCTACACCGCTGCTGGAGCGAATACTATTTGTTTGCCTTGCGCGCCCTGCAGATTCTTTATCAAAATTTTGAGTTGAATTACCGTTATTTACACCACTTTCAGCAGACTCAGAAACCTCAGATGATGATCTTTCTGCTGTCGTTGATATTTTCTCCGGCTCTTTTGATGTCGTTGCTACATATATTTCCTTCTTAATTGATAAAGACGCATTATTTCGAACTCTGATTATTATTTTGGTGTAACCGTCAGAACTCGTTGTATATGGCATTGTTTTTACATCTATACTCTCTATATTAGTTCCTAAATCAGGGAGCTTTGAGATTTCACTATTCACTTCCGGCAACATTATTACGTAAGTTTTTTCGTCCAGACGTACCGGGGCAATATCTCTATTATATTGTTCTTTGGTTAACAAAGTCACACCGATAAAATCAGCCGATACTGAACTGATTTTCATGGACATAAGACTATTTTTATAATTTTCTGCGCCAAAAGCTCCAACTACCGTTACTACTGAAGCCAGAACTAATGCCAACGTTCTCTTCTTAAAATGCTTCATATACGCTATTTTATCATAATTTAACAAAACTACATATACATTATTTAAACTACATATCTGTTACAATAATTCCCTTATCAGAAGTTATTTTATCCACATTCAAAACGGTATATAAAGAACCGTTATAAATTAATTCTTGCGAATAATATCCATCTCCCGATTCTATAGTGTCATTTTGCTGAAACTCAAAAAGCTCGTTTATTTTATCTATTAATAAAGCCAATTTTAATTCATTACACTTTACAATGATAACGGGCTTTTTGTCTAAAGCTTTTTCAGACGGCAAATTCAAGAATTTTTTCAAATTCAAAACCGTAATATAGTCCCCCCTGAGGTTCATAATCCCTTCAATAAAGTCAGGCGTGCCGGGAACTCTTGTTATCGTTGTATCTTTTAAAACCTCTTTTACGAGGCTCAACTCTATACAATATGAATCAGAATTAAGATTAAAAGAAATATATTTATTCTTAGCGTGCAGCTCTCCTGACGCTAATTTAAGACTTGACTTGCTTGCTATAGCCAAAGTCCTTTTTTTCATAATATTTTTCGAAGCTTCATCCTGTGGGAACAAAGATAATATATCAACATCTCTACCCATATCATGCTGTTTTAATAAATTCTCAATCGCATAGATATTGATAATGAAAATTGTTTCCTGATTATATTTGTACAAAGATTCAACAATTGTCTTATTGTCCACGAAAGGAATTGCATCGACTTGAGAAGCATCAAACGGCAAAATTCCGAGAACCTTGTCTGTTATAACTCCAAATATTATTTCATCAGTTTTTATAATCAATAACTCGTTATTAATATTGTATGGGGGCACTTCAACATTCAAATAAAACCTTATATCAATAATGTTAATAACAAAATTATTATACTTTAAAAGCCCGATAATATTATTCGGAAGTTTTTGCGGATAATCAAGTTCCGGAAGCTTCATTATCTCAAGAACATTGTCCGTATTAACCGCATACTTGTTATCACCAACACGAAAATATAAGTGAGTATTTTTCTTTTGCTCAATATAGTTATTGCTGCTCATACAAGATAACCCTGTTTCTTCCACTCTCTTTTGCTTTATACAAAGCCTCATCCGCAGACTTTAACATCTCAGCAGGAGAATTAAACTCCGGATAATTCATCGTCAAACCGATACTAACAGTAACTTTTGATTTTACCCCGTTATATTCAAAATCATATTCTTCTACAGTTCTTCTCAATCTCTGTACAGGAATAATAGCACCCTCTATATTTGTTTCAGGCATTATCATAATCATTTCTTCTCCGCCATATCTGTACAACAAATCAGTTTTTCTGAATGCAGCTTTCATTAAATCAGCCACTGTCTTGAGAACATAATCTCCATATTGGTGTCCATAAGTGTCATTAACTTTTTTGAAAAAGTCTATATCCAAAATCGCAAGACTGAAATCTGACGGATGTCTTTTTGTTCTGTTATACTCTTGCTCCAAGCTTATTTCGAACTGACGCCTGTTATACAATCCGGTTAAGCCATCCAATACAGACATAAATTCTTTTTCGGTATATTGATACTTCATCTTGAATATTGCCAAAAGCTCACTTATCATGATGTCGAAATACCTGAATGAAGCATAATCCATATCTTGACGGGTATAGAAACAAATACCGCCAATAAGCTTTTTATCAAAAATAAGCGGAATAATTATTTTGGAAGTTAAGTCAGTAAATTTATAATCCAATTCTTTTCCCAGAAGAATTCTAACAACTTCAAATTTAGCGTTCTTAACAGATTTATATTCTTCCATCTTTCTGAAGAAATCATACTGAACATCAGAGAGCAGACTTTTACTTAAATTTCTTCCAAGAGTATCTATATAAAGAATATTTTCCGCAAATTCATCCGGCGAAGAAAAATATATACCTGCAACAGAATATTCTACAAAAGAGCTTAAAAGAGAAAAGAGTTTTTCTACCAATACTCTTTCATAATTCATGAAATCGCTTAAATTTCTAAATTCATTTGCAAAAACCGATTTTAGCAATAAGTCATTTAAAATAGTATTCAGCCTTACTTGGGCAGAATCAGGAGAAGATTTAGCAGTCAAAGCCGCTTTATATTCCTCAGTCAGAGGGTACCTTCTGAGAGTTGCCTTAATATTTCTTACAAGCTCATTCATATCAATTGATTTTGACAAAAACAACTGTGCACCAGCCTTTTTGCCCCAAAAACTATCAATTTTCTTATCCAGCACCGTAAGTAAAATAACCGGAATTTTCTTAATTTCGTCAACATTTTTAATCATTCGACAAAGTTGATACCCGTCAATCACCGGCATCATAATATCCGATACAACAACATCAGGAACATATTCAAAAATTTTCTTATAAGCTTCACCACCATTAGTAGCGGTTTCAACATCAAAACCGTTTTCAATAAGCCCATCTCTTAAAAACTTTAACTGAGTATCGCTATCTTCTACTAATAAAATTTTTGCAGCCATATATTTATATATTCCAATTTTACCAATTTTAGTATAAAATGATTATATAATAAAATCATAAAAAAAACTATAGGAGAGAAGAAGTGCAAAGTGAATTCAAAATTGGCTTAAAACAGAAATTTAATATAAAATGTGCCTTGGACACTACTGTATTCATAATAGCTTGCTTGCTATTTTTATTTTTCGCAAAAATAAATCACGTTACATTATATGACACCGTGGCATTTTTAGCCATAGTAGCAGCCCTGTATTTAACAGTTCATATACTAACAAAGCAGTGGATGCAGCGTTCCATACGCGAAGTTGTATTTTTGCAATCAAATTCCTTATCCGAAGCTACAACGGAGTTTGCAGAAGCACTTGGTTCGCAAAAACACATTTCAGACAATCTGGCAAGCAATGCAAAAGTGCTTTCTAATTTAATAGAAAGACTTAAGCTGCTGGCAGAAGAAAGTTATAACACAACAAAAAATGCAGAAAAACAAGTAAATCAATCCATCAATTTTTCACAAAAAGAGCACGATTCAATCTCTTCAAATGCTGAAAAAATGTTAATATTAAGGCAAAAAATACAAATGATAGCCGAATTAATTCTTGAATTATCCGAACATTCACAGCAAATCGGAAGCACAATCAGCGTAGTAGATGATATCGCAGAACAAACCAACATGTTAGCTTTGAATGCCGCAGTAGAAGCAGCAAGAGCAGGTGAGCACGGAAAAGGTTTCGCAGTTGTTGCAGGTGAAATCAGGAAACTTGCAGATGAATCTAAGCAAGCAATCACAAAAATTTCATCACTTACAAACAACATTCAATGCACAACAAATTCTACAGTTATGGCGACAGAAGAAGGTTCTAAAGAAATTGAATCAGTTGTAAAAGATATTAATGTAGTTTCCTCCAACTCAGAAACTTTGTTAAATCTGATAAAAGAAATATTAGATTCATTAGATATACTTAACCAAAATGCTAAGAAACAGAATGACATTATAGAGAGATTAAACGCTCTTGATGAAGAAACTTCAAGTATAGCAGAGAACCTTTCTCAAACGACATTAACTAATTCTGAAAAAATTTCAAGGTTGAATAATTTGTCATTAGACATTAAAAATTCCGCTATTGACAATTAAAATACAAAAAGAGGAGCGGCATTTTGGATTTTTCAGATAATGATACTAACAAGGAAATGTTTGTAATTTTCCAAGGCGAATCGGAAGAAATTCTTGATCGTTTGTTCAATAATCTTGACGCTTTGGAACAAACTCCTGCAAATAAAGAGCTTATCTCCAACATTTATCGTGATTTACACAGCCTCAAAGGTGCTGTGAAAATGGTTGGATTTAATAACATTCAAGTTATATTTCATAAATTGGAAGACATTTTTGATGCACTCAACAATGATGAATTTAGTTTAAACCATGACATTATCAACATAATGTACAAAAGTCTGGAAGTAGCTTCAAAATATTTACAAGAATCAATAAAGAATTGCAGAGAAATTATAGATGATGAATATCCTGTCACAATATCAAATCTTGAATACATAATGGAAACCGAAAAAAATGAACAAACATTTCGCAAAAACGAAACAATTGTATCCTCAATATCAGACGTAGTCGACAGAAGTTCAAATAATACTGCCGCTTCACATCAAGAAGAAATTAACAGTTCATTTAACAATTGTTTTGAAATTATTGATGGAATCGTTCCTGAAGAAGAAACACAGGATATTGTGCTATTAAAAGAAGAAGTACAAAAAATTCATGAGTTTTTTGTAGACTCAAACTTATACGAAGTAAAAACATCATTAGAGAATATTCTTGCAAAAATTGATTTTGTAATGAATGCCACAAACACATTAACCATAAGCGAAATTCTTGAACTAAGAAACGAATTAAGTTCTGCTGCCGCAAAATTTACCACATCTTGTATCGAAAAAGAAGATAGCGGTTTAACATTTTTTGATGTAGCAGAAAAAATGACAATGCTTCAAGGAAGCAGTATTTACGCTAAGGAAATCGAAGACAATATTGTTCAGTTGAAAGAAAACGTAGATGATCCGAATATTCTTGAAATAATCGGCATGATTACTGACATTCTTCATTTCATAACCGATAATTCTGTTCAGTTAGAAGAACAAATGACCCTCACCCTCAAGAGTGCCGTAGAATATTGCGCATCACCAAATGAAAGTATTGATAGCGATTTAATATTACAGCAGCTTGAAATTATGAAGCAGCTGTTGGAATTAAATTATAAAAAGGATACCGGGGTTAGCGAAATCAAAAACATTTCAACCCAAACCACATCAAGTAATAAATCAAATTCTTCCACAGAAATAAAAACGCTTCACGTCAACGCTCAAAAGCTGGATTTACTGGTAAACCAGCTTGGAGAATTGATAATTACAAAAATTAAAACAGAAAAAAATCTTGAAAAAATTGATTCTATTAAAAACGCTAATGAAATTTGTCAGAAAGATTTGCTAAAAACGTCAAATTACTTGAGATATTATAACCGCAAATATCTTCAATCCGGCAATACAGACCAATATACCGGCGTTTTTGTAAAGCAAGTATTTTCGCTTCTTCTGGACATAACTCAAAACGTATCCAGAACAATATATGACCTGAATTCTCTGTATCGTTCGTCTAAAGAAGATGATATGAAAATGCGTTTAATCATTGATGAGATGGAATCAATGGTGAAAAACATTCGTGTACTTCCAATATCTACAGTATTCAATTCTTTTTCACGCATGGTTAGAGATATAGCAAACGAAAAAGGTAAGGATATAGACTTTGAAATAGAAGGTAAAGATACCTGCGCTGATAAAAAGATTATAGAAGAGATTAAAACCCCTCTTATTCATATACTGAGAAACGCTATCGATCACGGAATAGAAACGAAAGAAGAAAGAATAGCAAACGGTAAAAGTCCTGTAGGCAGAATTCTTTTATCCGCAAAACAGGATGACAACAAAGTTATCATAGATGTATTTGATGACGGTCAAGGTTTCAATCTTCAAAAAATAAAAGACAGAGCAGTTTCTCGCGGATTTCTAACCCAAGAAGAAATTGATACAATGTCAGATGAAGCTATAATGAATATCATATTCTGGCCGGGATTTACTACCGGCGATTCCATTACAAGTATTTCAGGACGTGGTATCGGACTTGATGTTGTAAAAACAAAAATTTCACAACTTAACGGTAAAGTAAAAGTTATTTCCGAATTCGGTAAAGGCAGCTGCGTTCATATCGAAATTCCTGTAACTTTAACAACTCTAAGAGTATTTTTAGTACAAATTTCCGGTCAAATATTTGCTATACCTATTCAAGTTATCACCACTTTCATATTAAAAAACCAAAATGAAATCAAAACAAATAATGGTATTAGAACAATTCTTTATAACAACAACATAATACCTTTATATTATTTGTCTGATATATTAAACTTGGAACCTGCACCAAAAGGCGAAAAAGAAACTATCTTAATTATAGAATCTGACGACAAGACCATAGGTTTGATAGTAGATAAGCTTCTTGGAGATCAAGATATTCTTCAGAAAAAATTATCTCCGCCTCTGTACAAAGTAAAAAACATTTCAGGAATTACTAACTTGGCATCGGGCGAACTTTGTTTGATATTGAACATGCAAGATATTATGCACTATGACTTCAATAAAGCTGCCCCATCCCCGAACAGTACCAAACTGTTACCGTCTGATATGCTTTCGTATAAACGCATTCTGGTTGTAGACGATTCAATAACCACAAGAATTATGATCAAAAATATTCTTCTTAATATCGGCTACACGGTTGATGCAGTATTAGATGTAGAAGAAGCAATGGTAAAATTGAAATTAAACCATTATGATTTAATAGTGACAGATTTAACAATGCCGAAAATTGACGGTTATGAATTTATAGAACGACTTAAGAATGATGAGATGTACATGGATATTCCGATTATTGTTATGAGTTCTATGTCAGAGAAAGTGGCTAAAAAGAAACTAAATACATCCCAAATCGACTTTTACATCACAAAGGATAACTTTGATCAAAACGAATTTGCAAATCAAGTTAAGAAAATTTTAATCAAGTATAACAAATAATTAGAAATGTCTTTTTTCGGGATTTAACAACATTTCAGCAAGTTTGTCAGCACCTTGGAAATCTCTTTGAGCAAGTTTTTCGGCGGCTTTTTCTCTATCATAATCAACAAATTGATGTTCAAAAACGCACTTTCCAGCCTTAACATCAACTAGTAAATAACAAGCAAAAGGTATACCTTGTTGAGTAAAAAATGGTCTGCCAATACTTCCATCATTAACAACAGTTTTTTTACTCTCAGTCTGAAACCCGCACGGAATATGAGTATGTCCGCATAATATAACATCAGCATCAACATTTACAAGCATTTTTTCAACTTCATCAATCGGTGTATCAGGCAGAATATCCTCATTATTTTTCCTAGGAGAACCGTGTACCAAAAGGAATTTTACACCTTCTGCTTCAACTTCCTTTTGTATAGGCAAGTTGCGCAAAAACTTCTTCTCAAGCGGATTTAAAATAGAAACATCACTTTTCAAAGCTTCTGCCATAATCGGAGCATTCTCTTTTAGCTTATTATAAAGTTCTTCAGAATAATCGGCAATCATTAGGTCTGTATTTCCCTGAATCATAGTAAATTTAGGATTATCCTTTCTATTCATAAAATACTGAACCGCCCAATCAGGTTCCGGACCTGCCATCGCGTAATCGCCGAGAACAAAAATCTTTTCACACTCTTTTTTTTCAATATCAGCCATAACAGCCTCAATTGCTTCCATATTACCATGTATGTCAGAAATTACAGCAATTTTCATTTTTTATCCCCTTTTTTATAAATCTACTTTTGAAACATCAATCAATTCCACCAGACTCATTCCCAAAGCCTTTGCTATTTTATCTAAAGTATCTACCGTAGGAGAACTTTCACCACGCTCTATTGCCCCAATAGAATTTTTGTTCAAACCTGACATAAAAGCTAAACTTTCTTGTGAAATCTTGTTCTTAGTCCTCAAAAGCCTTATTTTTATACCAATTTTACTACTCAAAGAATCTTTCATACTCGTCATATTAACTATTATTCTAGTCTATTGACATACTTTATTCAATTTAGTAAAATAGTTATGTTAACTAGTATAATAGGTGCTAATATAATGGAAAAAGAAAAAATGAAACAAAAACTATATGGAAGAATGGATGTTTTATCTGATATTTTGGATAATGGTATTCAAGCGTTATGCGAAGCTAAAGCTAATTTGGAAATAATCCATTATTTTATCTATTTGTTAGAGAAAGAAAACGAAAATTAACCGAATTTTTTGCTTTTGTCATATAATAAAACTATGATAAACAGAAGAAAATCAAAACAAATTTCTATAGGCAACGTAAAAATCGGCGGTGATGCGCCTATTTCGGTTCAATCAATGTGTAATACCGATACAAGAGATGTTGCCAAAACTTTAGATCAAATTAGCGAACTGGCTTCCGCAGGATGCGAAATAGTAAGACTGGCAGTCTTAAACAAAGATGCCGCTGCTTCAATAAAAGATATAGTAAAAAAATCACCTGTACCTTTGGTTGCCGACATCCATTTTGATTATCGTTTAGCTCTAACTTGTATAGAAAACGGTATACATGCTCTAAGAATTAACCCTGGAAATATCGGTAAAAGAGAACACACGGTAAAAGTAGTAGAAGCTGCTAAAGCTCATAATATTCCAATAAGAATAGGTATAAATGGCGGTTCATTAGAAAAAGAATTTGCAGAAATGGACATTCCTCTTTCAGAAAAAATGGTAATGTCAGCAATGAGGCATTTGGAAATTTTAGAGGATTTGAATTTTTATGATACAAAAATTTCTCTAAAATCATCAGATGTAATGACGACAATAGAAGCGTATCGACTTATTGCAAACAAAGTTGATTATCCGCTGCATTTGGGAGTAACTGAAGCTGGAACATTAAAATCAGGATTAATAAAATCATCAATTGGCTTAGGCACACTTTTAAGCGAAGGAATTGGAGATACAATTAGAGTTTCGCTTACGGAAAACCCGGTAGAAGAAGTACACGCAGGGTTTGGAATATTGAAAGCGTTAAATTTAAGACAAAAGGGTGTTAATTTTATATCATGCCCGACATGCGGAAGAACACAGATAGATTTGATAGGTTTGGCAAAACAGGTAGAAGAACGCTTCAAAAATCTAGATTTACCGATAACAATAGCTGTAATGGGTTGTCCTGTAAACGGGCCAGGTGAGGCAAGGCATGCTGATTTTGGTATCGCAGGAGCAATTAAGGAAGGTTATATATTCAAAAAAGGGGAAATTATAGCAAGAGTTCCGGAAGCCGACTTGATTAATTCTTTAGAAAATATTATAATGGAATCATATAGTTCAGTTAAATAAGAATGGGTGTTATGAGAAGAAATTTATTTTTAGTATTAGCTTTATTTACAGCTTTATGTATCAGTGCAAGAGCCGACTTTACTCCGGCACAACAAACAGGTGCTGAATATCTTATAAATAACGGATATTCAGAAGCTGGAGCCGAACAAGTATTAATTATGAAAAATCGTGCTGCAGGAGAGCCTGTAGAACCTTTGTATGAGAAAAAGCATAACAAGTTTGTAAGATTTTTACAAAATTGCTATTCATACCTGGATCCTGCTGTTGATAACGATGAAAGATATCATCACGATATTCATCAATCACCGAATGTAAAAGATTTATAAGAATTAAAGTTAAAAAGACGCCCCTATGTAGGCGTCTTTTTTGTTGTATAATAATGGCATGGAAAAGTTCAGATTTTTAACATCGGGCGAAAGTCACGGCAAATGCTTAAATGCTATCATAGAAGGTGTACCGGCAGGATTTCGCATTAAAGCATCTGTTATCAATGAAGATTTAGCCAGACGTCAAGTCGGTTATGGTCGTGGCGGAAGGATGAAGATTGAAAATGACACTGTTGAAATCA
This sequence comes from Candidatus Gastranaerophilales bacterium, assembly GCA_944323165.1. Lineage (GTDB taxonomy): Bacteria > Cyanobacteriota > Vampirovibrionia > Gastranaerophilales > Gastranaerophilaceae > CAG-196. Next base: position 92,499 of record CALURK010000007.1, read on the forward strand.
AATCAGGTGTAAGGTTTGGTAAATCAACAGGAGCTCCTATATGTCTTGAAATCAAAAATAAAGATTTCGAAAATTGGCAAGAGGTTATGAATGTTGAGCATCAGGATTATCCTGCCCAAGAAACATTAAAAAAAATCGAGGCAAAAGCTTTTACAACAGTTCGTCCCGGACATGCCGATTATGCAGGCTCTGTTAAATATAATTTTACGGATTTAAGAGATGTATTAGAGCGTTCAAGTGCCAGAAAAACTGCGATAGAAGTTGCAGTAGGTTCAGTTGCCAAACAAATTTTGAAGGAATTTGGCATAATGGGATTTTCTCACGTTGTGCAGATTGGCAATGTAAAGTTAGATTTTTACCCTAAAACTTATACATTAATAAAAGAAAAGGCAGAAAAATCAGATGTTAGGTGTGCAGATGATTTAACAGCAGATAGGATGCGAAATGCAATAGATGAAGCTGCTCAGGCAGGTGACACTTTGGGCGGAAAATTTGAAGTAATATTTGGAAATTTACCGATAGGTTTAGGCTCTTATGTACATTGGGACAGAGCTTTAGACGGGCGCTTAGCACAAGCAGTTATGAGTATTCCTGCAGTTAAAGCTGTAGAAATCGGCGCCGGGGTAGATGCAGCTTCACTTAGAGGCTCACAAATGCATGACGAGATATTTGTTAAAAACAAGACAATATATCGTCATACCAATAATGCCGGAGGACTTGAAGGCGGCATGACAAACGGCGAGGCTTTGGTGATAAAAGGTACAATGAAAGCTATTCCTACGATGCGAAAAGCCTTAGCTACAGTTGATATAAAGGATATGAGCCCTGCAAGTGCGCATTTTGAGCGTTCCGATACTTGTGCGGTTCCGGCATGCGCTGTTGTTGCTGAAGCAAGAGTTGCTATAATTCTTGTGGATGAACTTCTCTCCAAAATTGGCGGAGATAATTTTGTGGAGATGAAAGCTCATTATGGAGAATAATATAATTCTAATTGGCATGCCTGCTTGCGGTAAAACTACAATAGGAGCGCTTTTAGCATCAAAACTTCCTCATTATATCCATATTGATATTGACAGTGTAATCGAAAGAACTGCCGGAATGAAAATTAGCGAAATTTTTGCTAAGTATTCGGAAGATTATTTCAGAAAATTAGAATACGATACAATCAAAATAAGCTGTAATGGTTCAAAAAGAATTATCTCAACAGGCGGCGGAGCATTTGAAAATCCTGACAACAGAGCAACATTATTGAATTTCGGTAAAGTATTTTATTTGAAATCAGATCTTGATATACTTTATAATAGAATAGCGGAAGATTCTACAAGACCGCTCTTGCAAAATGCAAATCCGCGCGAAATTCTTGAGAAATTACTCAGAAAAAGAGAAGAAAATTACCAAAAAGCTCACTACACAATAGATACAAATTCTTTAAACGAAGATGAAATTATAAGGTTTATATTGAATGAAACAAATTCTTAATATAAAAACTCAAACAAAAGAATATTCTATAGAGATTTCTGATAACAATTTCAGCAAACTTAATCAGGAAATCAATGAAGCGACCAAAGGACAAAAAAGATTAATAGTAATATCTAAAAAAGTTTATGATTTGTATTACAACAAATTTGATTTTTCTGAAGATGAATTATTTATACTAAAAGATGGCGAGAAAGAAAAAAATTACAAAAACTACATAAAAATAGTTAATCGCGCGGCAGAAATCGGTTTGACAAGAAAAGATGTAATGGTTGCGCTCGGTGGCGGTGTAGTCGGTGATATAACCGGATTTGCAGCTTCAACATATATGAGGGGAATTGATTATATCCAAGTTCCGACAACACTTTTGTCTATGGTAGATTCTTCGGTCGGCGGAAAAACTGCAATTGATTTGAAAGAAGCAAAAAATATTATAGGTACTTTTTATCAACCAAAAGCTGTTTTTGTTAATATCAATTTTTTGAAAACACTTGATAAAAGACAATTTTTATCAGGGCTCGGAGAAGTATTAAAATACGCGTTTATTGAAGAAAACTGCGGGTACAAGACAGCTTTGTATTTATTTGAATTCTTAACTTTAGGATGTGAAAAAATACTTCAAAAAGAACCGATAACCATCATAAGAATGATAGAATATTGCCTAAATTTAAAAGCTTCAGTTGTAAACCAAGATGAAAAAGAAGGTGGTTTAAGAAAAGTTCTTAATTTTGGTCATACTCTTGCTCACGCCTTGGAAACCATTACAAAATACAAAAAATATACCCACGGAGAAGCTGTAGTTTATGGAATGTTTTTCATTATTAATTGGGCATATAAACACGAGTATATAAGTTATTCGGACTACAGGTTATCAATGGAATTACTTGAAAAATACGGCTTCAAACCACTAAGTAAAATTTATTCAAACGAAAAACTTATAGAAATCATGAAAAAAGATAAAAAAGCATCCGATGGAAAAATAACATTTATAATCCCTGTTTCTAAAAAGAGAGTTAAGGAAATAAAGCTTACTCCTCAAGAGGTTTATTACATGCTGGAAGATGGAGAAAGATTTACTTCTTAGCCATTTCCATCAATTTCCTTAATCTCTTATACTCTTTTCCCCATTTTTGCATAGATTCAATTACCGGTCTAAGCGTGTACCCAATATCTGTCAAATAGTATTCCACCTTGAGTTGTGAACCTGGAAGTTCTTCCCTTACAACAAGCCCGTCTTCTTCAAGTTCTTTAAGGCAATTAGTTAAAACTTTAGCAGTACAGCCCAGTTTCTTTTTTAATTCGACAAAACGCAACTCTTTAACCAAAAGTTCTTTAATAATAAGAATTTTCCATCTGGCCCCAACGAGTTGTAAAACAACACTAACAGGGTTTACTGCTAAATCTTTATACTGCATTTATCCCCTAACTATTTACCGCCTCTATCTGCACTACTCCAGAGTTCTTTTAATTTATTTTTCACACCCATTCTACCAAACCATTTAATAACAAGCCTTTCTTCAAAGCCCAAACCACCGTTAATTTTCGTACAATCAGCAAGTGAAAAAACAGCTTCTGAAATAGTAATTCTAACAATAAAATGAGGTTGAGAGTATTTGGAAGGATCCATCCATATTTTCATATTGTTATATTTAGCGATATTAACGCTTTTAATGTTGTGCGCATCGGATTGCTCATCAATCATAAATTTTCTTAAATTATCTTCCATATCGTTAAATGTTGTCATACTTCCACCTTTATTTAATTATTCAAACTGTGAATTGGTGCAGGTATTCTTCCGCCCCGATTAACAAATTTTTCCGAAGAAAGCTTGTTAATATCCATAATAGGAGCTTCACCTAATAACCCTCCAAAAACTACTTTATCTCCGGCAAATTTATTAGGCGCAGGAATAATTCTAACAGCCGTAGTCTTTTTATTAATCATACCAATAGCCATTTCATCCGCAATCATGCCGGCAATAGTAGACGCAGGAGTATTTCCAGGAATTGCAATCATATCTAATCCAACAGAACACACACACGTCATAGCTTCCAATTTATCAAAAGTCAAATACCCATTCGATGCAGCTTCAATCATACCCGCATCCTCGGATACAGGAATAAACGCACCGGAAAGTCCTCCTACATAAGAGCTTGCCATAATACCGCCTTTTTTAACAGCATCATTAAGCATCGCAAGCGCAGCAGTGGTTCCGTGAGCACCGGCGTGTTCAAGCCCCATAGCCTGAAAAATTTGTGCAACACTATCACCAATAGCTGGAGTAGGAGCCAAGGACAAATCAATTACTCCAAACGGAATATTAAGTTTGTCAGCCAATTTTCTTCCGACCAATTCTCCTGTAGTCGTAATTTTATAAGCAGTTTGCTTAATTTTATTAGCCAGTACGCCAAAATCCGCAGTTTTAGGCAAATCACTAATTGCTGCCCTCACCACTCCCGGGCCCGAAACACCAATATTAAGCGCGCATTCAGGTTCACCATATCCGCAATAAGCGCCTGCCATAAACGGATTATCGCTGACGGAATTACAAAATACAACTAATTTAGCCGCACCTAAACCGTCTTTATCGGCAGTAAGCTCGGCAGATTTTTTGATAATATCTGCCATTTTTAAAACAGCATCCATATTAATTCCGGCTTTAGAACTTGCAACATTTACAGAAGAACAAAGCCTTTGAGTTGATGCTAAAGCTTCCGGTATAGATTCAACTAGTGCAATGTCACCTTGCGTAAAACCTTTTTCAACAAGTGCAGAAAATCCGCCAATAAAATCTATTCCCAAATCCAGGGCACAACTATCAAGAGTTTTGGCAATTTTTATGTAATCTTTATTCTTACAAGATTCTCCAACTAGAGAAATCGGAGTCACTGCAATACGTTTATTAACTATAGGAATTGAATAATCATTTTCAATATCATTTGCGTATTTAACAAGATTTTTGGCATATTTATCAAGCTTATATTTAATTTTGTCACAAACAGAATTTACATCTTCCGATAAACAGTCACGCAAGCTTACAGTAAGCGTTACAGTTCTGATATCGAAATTGTAAAGCTTTATCATATTTATGGTTTCTAAAATTAAACTCTCATCAAATATTGTCATTATGAGAAAATTATATCACGTATTGTAAAAATTTTAAACATTTGAACTCTTTTTTATATATAATAGTACTAAAATCACACTTACCGGAGGTATGAAATAAATGCTAGTTGTAATGAATAGCCACGCAACGGAAAAAGATATAAAGCGTGTAGAATTATTTATTGAATCAAAGGGATTTGAAGCACGTGTTTCGCACGGAGAAGCAAGAACCGTAGTTCACGCAATCGGCGTAAAAGACGTTGATCAGAGAGATTTCGAACTATTACACGGCGTTGATGAAGTAATTCGATTATCAACCAATTACAAATTAGCAGCAAGAGCTTGTCAAGGCAAAGACACGGTAGTAGAAGTTAATGGCGTTAAGTTTGGAGATAAATATACGGGCTTAATTGCAGGCCCTTGCACAATAGAATCTTATGACCAAATGGATGAAACAGCGCAAGAGCTTGAAGAATCTAATGTAAAAATCATCAGAGGCGGTGCATTTAAGCCTAGAACAAGCCCTTACGCTTTTCAAGGTTTAGGCGAAGAAGGTTTAAAAATTATAAGAAGTGTTGCAGACAACCACGGAATGGCAGTTACGTCCGAAATTATGGAAAGCTCACAGCTTGAAATGTTTGAAAAATATGTGGATATTCTTCAAGTAGGGGCGAGAAATATGCAAAATTTCACACTGCTAAAAGAATTAGGACACGCTCATAAACCTGTTATTCTAAAAAGAGGTTTATCTTCTACTTATGAAGAATGGCTTATGTCAGCAGAATACATTATGGCAGGCGGCAACAATCAAGTTATTTTGTGCGAAAGAGGGATTAGAACTTTTGAAAAATATACAAGAAATACGCTGGATTTAACAGCTATTCCTGTAATAAAAAAATTGAGTCATTTACCGATTATTGTAGATCCATCTCACGCAACAGGTTTGAGAGATAAGGTCGAACCGATGTCCAGAGCCGCTGTTGCAGCGGGCTGTGACGGTTTAATCATAGAAGTTCATTACGATCCTGATAGAGCAGTCTGTGATGGCGCGCAATCACTTTATCCTTGGCAGTATGATTTGTTATACAAACAAATTAAACAAATCGCTCCAATTGTAGGAAAAGAAATTATTTAATTACATCATACATCCTCTAAATAGTTGATGTACTATTTACCTAAATCCTGTACCATAGATACGGGAAGGTAGGTATATTCGTTAGGGATTGTATGATAAATTCAGTATTTTTTGATGAATTATATAAACAATTTGCTTGGTTCGATTCAGTTTTTACGCCTGTTGTAAAAAATTGCAGCAGCGAATTCTTTTTCGATGGATTTGAATACAAACTCGCTTCAATTAGTACAAATATGAATGTGCTTTCTCAAAATGAAACATTCTTTGTTACCAAAATAAAAATTAATTCTAAAAATGATGTATATATAAGAATTTCACAAGATGCAATAAACGTAATTTTAGATAAGGTTTTGGGCAAAAATAACAGAAGATTTGACTTGACCGAAGTAACAGAATTAGAAGCCAGAATAATTACTGCGTTTAATGATTTTTTGTATGAAACTCTATCACCTAACTTCACTATAGAACCGCATAGACGATATACAGAAATCTTACATTTAACATATTTTGTTAAAAGCGAAGTTTCGGACAATGCAGCTAAATTTATAATCTCAGTTCCTCGTGAAATACTTTCTCCACAAGAATTGGAAGCTAAAGAACAACGATTTGAAGATAATGATTTTTCAAACAGCCTCGTAGAAGTTAACCTAATACTGGGAAAAACGACTTTTCCTGTTGCAGATATCAAGAAATTAGATGTGGGTGATATTGTTGTTTTTGAAAACAGCAATTCTTCTGAGATGACTTTAGTGTGCAACAATATTGTACAAAAATTTCAGGTAAAACCTAATATAAAAATAATAGAACCTTATGACACCAGTGAAGGAGATAATATGGATAATAATACAAATACTAATTTATGGGATAGTATTCAAGTTGATATGATTGCCGAATTTGATAAGGTTAAGGTAACACTGGGAGAGCTTAAAAATATAGAAGAAGGGTTAATAGTTGATTTGTGTTCGGTATATGATAACAAAGTTTCATTGAAAGTCGGCGGAAAAATCGTTGCTCTCGGAGATCTTGTTATCATTAACGACCGTTTTGGGGTAAAAATAGAAAAAGTAAATGATACAACTTCTTCACCGTCAAATCCTGCTTCAGAAGAAAATTCTATTGAAGAAACAGAGAATGGTAATAACCAAACAGAAGAGTTTGATTACAGCGATTTTGAGGTCGAAAATCCTGAATAAAATTGACTTTGTAACAAATAAAATTAAACAAGAATAGAGGATAGTGTTATGGGATATTTAACAAATTTTATGGTATATACGCTTGCAATGATAGGTGTTATTGCAATTGCACTTTTGGTGTTCAAAAACTCCAGCGCATTTGGGGGATGCGGATGCAAATCAAAATATTTGAAAATTATAGATTCGCTGACAATCGCACCAAGAAAAACTCTTTATGTTGTATCAACAGGAAGAGAAAATTTTTTAATTGCAGGTGATGCTGATAAAACAACGTTAATTTCTAAATTAGAAAACGGACATAAAATTGAGCCTGAAATTAAGATTACTGAAGAAGAAAATCATAATTTTGAAACAAACGTAGAAACATTTGCACATAAGAGCTTTAAAGATACTATGGCAAGCTTACCGAAATCGAAATATATGGATAAAACGAATATCGGTATAAATTCGAGCTTGCTAAGTAGAAGGGACGATAGTCCTTATACTTCTGTTATAAGAAGCTTGGCTTCAAAAATGCAGGGGTAAATTTATGCAGGGGTAAATTTATGCGGGGGTAAATTTATCCAAGGTCAACCAGTCGTGGACAAAAGCTGTCGAGGTTGGCGGGGAATGACGAAAACAAACATATAGGCAAGACCAATGCCAACCGATAAGAAAGGGCAACCAGTATGGAGCAAAAAACAGGAGAGGTTGGCAGGGAATGATAAAATCAAACAATTAGGTAAGACTAATGCCAACCGATAAGAAAGGGCAACCAGTTGGGAGCAAAAACAGGAGAGGTTGGCAGGGAATGACGAAAATAAACGAGTAGGCAAGACCAATGCCAACCGATTAGAAAGGGCAACCAGTCGGGAGCAAAAAACAACAGGGGTTGGCGGGGGAATGACTAAAACAAATGAGTAGGCAAGACCAATGCCAACCGATTAGAAAGGGCAACCAGTCAGGAGCGAAAAACAGCAGAGGTTGGCGGGGAATGACGAAAACAAATGAGTAGGCAAGACCATTGCCAACTGACTAGAAAGGTTAAAAAAAATGAATTCTGTAATACAAGATATGAACCCGGTTTTACAAATGCTAACGGTAATGACGCTATTTTCGCTTCTACCGTTTGTGTTTTGTTGTATGACCTGTTTTTTAAGATTTACAATAGTATTTTCGCTATTAAAAACAGCAATGGGTGTACAAGTTCCGCCTGCAATTGTAACAATCGGTTTGTGTATGATTTTAACCTTTTATACAATGGGAAATGTTTTTCAACAAATGTATGATATGGGTTCTGTACCGTATCAGAAAAACCAAAATTTGATAGAGGCGATTAGCGAGGGTTCTAAACCTTTAAAAGAATTTATGATGAAACAAACGCGAGAAACCGATTTGGCGTTCTTTGTGGAATTGAAACACAAAACACCTCCCAAGAGTCCTGAAGATATTACAATTTGGGAAGTCGCTCCTGCTTATATTCTGAGTGAATTGAAAACGGCATTTGAGATTGGTTTTATCGTATTTGTACCGTTCATTGTACTTGACTTGGTAGTAGCAAACATACTTCTTGCATTAGGTATGTTCATGTTATCGCCAACAATTATTTCACTTCCGTTTAAGTTATTGATATTTATAGCCGTAGACGGATGGGCGTTAATTGTACAGGGTTTGGTACAGAGTTACAACTAGGGGTAAATATATCTTTCCTTGTAAGGGAGGGTTAAAAATACAGATTCCGAAATAAATTCGGAATGACAAATAAAAGTAAATTGAAAATTTAATAAATATGTCATCCTGAACTTGGTTCAGGATCCAATGAAGGAGAAGTCCTTCGGTGAGAAGCAGAAAGATTCCGAAATAAATTCGGAATGACAAATAAAAGTAAATTGAAAATTTAAT
>CALURK010000008.1 GCA_944323165.1 Candidatus Gastranaerophilales bacterium
TAATTATATAAGATTTTAAATTATATATTAACTAAGCGAAATTCACCAAAATATAAATACTATTTGAACTTCCGACTAGCTTCCGAGTTTGGAGGTGTGGAATTTCAAAGTGGACTTTTTATCTGGAAAGTGTCATCGGGAAATGTGGCTATATATTTAGGTTATAGCGATTTGGGCAGATTTATATAGGAATTTTACGGTAAAATAGAGGACGAAAAAGTAACTTTCTGAGTAGTTTCAGTTAACCACTCGGAAGTGGATGTAATTCAAACGTAAAGCCGAAAGACGGTTGAAAAATCTTTTTTCAAATGTCCCATTAAAACCCAACTTTTCTTACGATGGCGAAAACCTAGTCATAGAGCCTAAACCAATATTTAAGGCTGTCATTAAAAACAGCCTTTCCAATAAAAAACTCCCCACACTGTACGATGTTGGAACTTTTTATAGAAGAATTATACAACAAAATAACAGACATTAATACTACTTGCATATTTAATCAAATAGAGATTTTAAAACATTTAGCCTGATGTTTATAGAGAGATTACTAGATGATTCAAGATAAAACTTTCAAAGCCTTTTAAATAATTTTATTTAAAAGGCCTAAGTTTTCACAGAAGTTCTTCTGCAATTTATTCATTTTTTTTATTTTTTCTAAGATTTTTAGTATTACAAAATTACAAATACCAAAACTAAGGTTGAAAAACAATCAGCATAATACTTTTGAATGTAATAAATTTGTAACTTCCTGTAATTAAAACTTTTCAAATTATATTCCTATAAGTAAGAACTTAACAATATTTATAAATTATGTTATTATTCTACTTTTGCATTATAATTGTAATATAGATGAGTAAGGTAGTAACTAGTAAAAATGAATATGATAATGGTGGAGCTATTGCGATTAAAGGGTTTAATTTTCAACATGCTGTTGCTGCATTAATTATTATATGCAATTATGAAAAAGAAAACTTTAGTATATACCTTGAAACAAAAGATGATATTGAAGTTACTTACTCTGATAATAATTTTTTTATACAAGCAAAAAGTAATCAATTAACATTGAATGGACTTGTAAAAGCTGATAAACAAAATAAATCTATTTTATCTAAAAGTTTATCAAAAACATCAGATAAAAAGCATAACTATTACAAAATTGCTACCATTGAATTTTCTGAACAGGAACAAAAAAAATTAAATAAAAAAGTATCGCAACATTTGTTTAACAATAATGAAATATATGAAATTAATGCTGAAGCTAAGACAAAACTTATAGATGCACTTATTAAACAAGGTCTTGAAGAAGAAGTAAGCAAAACAAAGTTAGATAATTGTTATATTTATTTTACCCCGTTCTCTAAAAATTCTGAAAATTCATATTACTATCTGTTAGGTTTTATGAACCAATGCAATATTAACGTGGATGGTGGCAGGGGGAAACTCCTACTAAATGAGTTATTAAACTTAATTCAGCAAAAGGCTGAAAAAATTATAAACAACGATAATGAAAAAGAATGTAAACAGCTAAATTCTGCCTTTTTAAAATCTTTAATAAAAACCGACAAATATTTAACAGCTAAAGACACATTTGTTCAAAAGCTAGAAGAACAAAATGTTATAAATATCCAAAATTCAATACAAATTAAAGAGTTTTTGTTATCTGTAGGACTAAAACACCTTGCCTTAAAAAATAAAGTACGGAATTCTATTGGGACGATTGACATCAAATCTGATTTTGTAGAAACAATAAAAGATTTATTAGAAAAAGTTCAAAATGCTTTTACAGAAGAGAATAGAAACCTGTTATTAGCTATTATAATTGATTTGTATATTGATGATTTAATCTATAACCAAAAGGATTTTTAATATGATAATAGAAAAATTTATAATAATTGATTATAAAGATAAAGAAGCAAATGAATTTGCTTTTTCAGAAAATGCCAATATTATAACTGCCGAAAAGAACACTCAAGGTAAATCATGTTTGTTAAAATCATTATTCTATGCAATGGGAATGGGGATTAAAAAATTTAAACCGGAATGGCATATTGATTCAAAAATATTTAAAATTTACTACAAGCATAAAGATGAGTATGGTTACATAATTAGACAAGGTGATAATTTTTGGGTTAACAACAAAAACGGGCGGTTAAATATAAAAGAATATTCTCAATGGTTAGCTAATACCCTAAAAATAAATATGAAATTACCTATGGTTAAAACTTTAGTATATGAACCAGTATATCCATCTGCTCTTATATTACCATATTATATAGACCAAGATACATCATGGAGTAAGAGTATCTACAAAGATGTAGTTCTTGAATTAGGTCGTTATGATAGTTCTGCTATTCCTAAAAAGATTTTTGAATATATTTTCAATATTTCTAATGACGCAATTCAAGAAAAAGAAGACGAGTTAAGACTTGCTAAAGATGAAAAAACTAAAGCAGAAAATCAAAAGAAAGCATTAGATGAATTAAAAACAAACTTTATTAAAAATTCTACAGTTCTTAGTTTTGATGAAGATAAAGCAAAAGAAGATATAAAAAAATATTTATCCTATGCTCGTACAATACAGACAAAAATAACAAATCTGCAAATAAAATTATTTCCAAAAGAAAAAAGTTTGGATGAAAACAAACTAAAAGTTGCTGAACTAAATGAACTATTAAAAACCAACGAAGAAACATACAAAAGTATTTCAAAAAGATGTGAATATTGTCATTCAGAATTAACAAGAGAGCAATCTTTAAGTCGGTTTAAATTGGAAAATGATAAATTTGAGATAATAGCAATGAAAAATGATTTATTGATAAAGATTGAGAAACTTGAAAAAGAAATTCAAAAAATTCTTGATGAAAAAATACCTTTAGAAGAACATTATACTGAATTGCTAAAAATAGCCAATAAAAAACAGCAAGAATATACTTTAGCTGAATATATAGATGAAAAAGCAAAAAAAATTAATAACGATAATTATTATCAGACTGAAAATAATGTAATATTAAAAATATCACAACAGGAAGATATTATAAATGATTTGAAAAAAATCATTAATGCACTAAAAAAAGAAGAAAAAGAAAATAGAGATTTGATTACGAATGAATATAAAGACTTAACTGCAAGTTTTAGTATGAAGTTTCCAGATGTTGATTTTAATCGACGAGCATTCTTAAATTTTTCTCAAATTACAGATAATAGTGGAGCAACAGATAATCAGGAATTTTTTGGGCTTTATATGATATACACTCATTTATTATTTAATCATTCAATTATTGAGTTACCTTTTGGGTTGGACTCAACTTTAAAAGATGAATTAGATGACTACAACATTAATAAATTTTATAAAATTATAGAAGAAATTGTTTTATCAAATCATAAACAATCTTTTGTTATAATGCTTAAAAATAAATTATCTTTATTGAAAAATACTTATAATGTAATAGAATTAACTAAACCGATTTTGTCTAAACAGAAGTTTGAAAAATTAAAACAGGAATTCAGTATTATATCAGAAGAATAAAAGTTTCTATGCTATAATAAACGCATGGCAAAGCGAACAAAGGCATTGGAAGTATATTTTTATTCAACGAATTCGGGTAATGAACCTGTTAGAGAGTGGCTGAAAGATTTGCCTAAAGAAGACAGACGTATTGTTGGTTTTGATATCAAGACTGTTCAATATGGATATCCGATAGGAATGCCGTTAACCAGAGTTTTGCATGGTACAAATGGGCTTGAAGAAATTCGCTGTAATCTGTCAAACGGAATTGCAAGAATTATCTTTTGTGTTGAAGATAACACTATCATTCTTTTACACGCATTTATCAAGAAAACTCAAAAGACACCGCAAAAAGACTTAGATATAGCAATAAAACGCTATAAAGAGCTCCTGAGGAAATCATAGATTTCCACGTCGCAATCGTAGTGTTACACCTTTCAAAACCTTGCACTTCTGTAAGTCTTTTCAGGTTTCACACCGGCTAACGCATTTTAAGCAAAAGATAGAATAATCCTTTTACCCAAGTATCTTGCAACTTTTTCTATTGTATTCAAGGTAATTGAAGTGTTATTAGGGTCAAGAATACGACAAATAGCTGTTCTTGATGTTTCAAGTTCTTTAGCCAATCTATTAACCGACATATTATCTTCTTGCATTTTTTGCTCTAATGCGTAAGCAATAACTCTTTTTATTGCTACGGCTTCTGATTCTTGAAGAATGCCTTCTTCTTCAAGAAAACTATCAAAACAGGAACCTATATGTTTCTTATCAATCATTTTAAAACTGTCCTTTATAATAATATTGTACCATTTTTGGTGCAATATTTCAACCCTAGTTTGATGATTTATGTGCAAATGGCTAAAACACAATAAAATAGGTGTGTACAAACATTTTTATATGAATTATAATAATAAAAATGGCTATTTTTCGCATTTTTGAACATTTAAAATAAATTACTAATTCTAGAATTAACGAGATTAAACGGAAACAGTATTTTAAATATAAATATATATAATTTTCACAAAAGTTTAACGAGAATCATTCTGGAATCACTAGAGGTACATAGATGGAAAAAATAGATTATTTAAAAGAATTTATGGCAAAACTGCAATCTTTAGACCGTTCAAAGGATAAGGTTACCGTCTTTAAAGACTTCTTGACATTATGTACCTGTTCATTAGCACAACCAATCTATAGGAGTGAAAAGCTAGAGCAAAGATACTTAGAAACAGTGAAACAATATACTAAAGAGCAAGCAGAAGAATTTTCAAAACTGCTTGCTCTTTTAGTTATGGCTTTGGAAGAAAAATACCAAGACTTTTTAGGTGAAGTGCATATGTCTTTGAATTTGAGCAGTAAAGCTAATGGTCGGTATTTTACTCCTTATCCTGTTTGTAAGTTTATGGCAGAGATAAATTTCTTTGAAGTAGAAAACTCAGGTAAATTGCAGGATAAAGAATTAATAACACTTTCAGAGCCTTGTTGCGGAAGCGGTGCAATGATTATAGCTTTTGCCGAAACTATGAGAAAACATAATTTCAAATATCAGAATCAGCTTTATGTCAAAGCAACTGATATCAATGATCTTTGCTTAATGATGACATACATTCAATTATCACTGCTTGGAATTCCTGCCAAAGTAATACTCGGAGATACTTTATCTTTGAAATTTCAACAAGCACTGTACACACCGTTTTATTATCTGAACGGTATTGAGTTCAAACTTCAAAAAATCAATTCTGACACAAAACAAGAACTTATAGAACCTGAAAATAATCAAAAACAAAATATGCAATTACAACTATTTCAACTATGACTTATTTTGACATAGGTACATTGCATAATAAAAGTACAAAGGACAAAAAATGAAATATTTAATACGAGCAAACAAAGTAGTTTTTAGCGGAAATATGCAAATGATAATGAAGTACATTTCAGATTTTTATAAATCGGAAACTAAGGAATGGACTGATAAAAGCGGTGAATGGAACAACTTAGGAAAGTTTAAAACTTTTATAGAATCTATGGGATATTCAATCAAAGATAAAATTCCTTCAAATTGCCGTTGTGAGGGAACTGCGGTAACAAACCACGAATTTATTAAAGTGTGGAGTGAATGTAAGTTTGATATTCAAGCTGTAGCTGAGAGGTTACACATAGATAAAAGAACAGTTGCACAAATTGTTAGAAAGTTAAAATTAAGGAAATAATTATGTATGAAATACAAGGCAAATATACATCCGCAAAAGTTTTTACAGAAAATGAAGAGACTGATATTACAGAACAAATATTAGCAATCTGTAACCATCCAATATTCAAAGGTTGCAAAGTAAGAATTATGCCGGATTGTCATAGAGGCAAAGGCTGTACAATAGGTTTTACAGCTGAAACACCGAAAAATGGAGTGATTATTCCAAATATTATTGGAGTAGACCAATCCTGTGGAATGCTTACAGTAAAACTCAAAAAATCTAAAACTCTGAATGATTTTGCAAAATTAGACAAAGTTATTAGAGAATGTGTTCCATTTGGTCAAAACGGAAGAAAAGAGATAAGCTCGCTTATTCCTAATAATTTGATAGAAAAAGTCAAACAAATTTCAACGGATTACTTGAAAGAAAAACCGGACAGTGATTTAAGAAAAATCGGTTCATTAGGGGGCGGAAATCATTTTATTTCTATCGAAAAAGGAACAACCGGTACTTACTTGATTATTCATACAGGTTCAAGAAATTTTGGCAAAAAACTTGCAATCCATTTTCAAGAATTAGCAATAGAACAAAATTGTTATGGCGAAGGGGAATTAAAAAATTTATCTTATTTAATCGGTATAAATGCTCAAGATTATCTTGAATGTGCAAAAGTGTGTAATGAATATGCACATTTCAATCGTTATGTTATTGCAAGAGAAATTTTGAATAATATGGGGTGGAAGTCAGAAGATGAATTTGAAACAGTCCATAATTATATTGGGCAAGATAATATAATCAGAAAAGGTGCAATTTCTTGCTATAAGGAAGAAAAAGTCTTAATCCCGCTTAATATGGCAGATGGCTCTCTAATTTGTATCGGCAGAGGAAATTCTGATTGGAATAATTCAGCACCACATGGTGCAGGCAGAGCATTATCCCGAACGCAGGCAAAAGAACAATTAACAATGCAAGAATATAAAAAGCAGATGAAAAACATATTTTCAAGCTGTGTTTCAATTTCTACACTTGATGAAGCACCAATGGCTTACAAAAATAGTAATGAAATTATAAAAGCTATTGAACCTACAGTACAAGTTGTAGACCACTTGAAACCGTTATACACCTTTAAGGCGGAGGAATTTTTTAATGAAAAATAAACTACTGTGCGATGATTTGTTTGTTTTATCCAACAATTATAGGGCGATATGTGATAATTATTTAGCTAAAACGGAGGCTGATGAACTCTGGGAAAAAACTAAAGATTTTGAAAAGGTTGATAAATTGTGTGAAAGAATAAAACTGAAACAAGAATCAGCATTGCTGCTGAAAAAATCAAACATCCATAAACGTTTTATTGGCAAAAAATTTAATAATTTTAAAACTTTTGATGAAATCACAAAATCAGCAAAACAAACAGCAGTAGACTATGCGGAAAACATTTATGCTCATTTAGCTTTTGGTACTAACCTTGTTATTGAAGGTTTAGGGAAAGTCGGAACAGGAAAAACTCATTTAGCCTGTGCAATTGCTCATTATGCAATAGAACATGGTGTTCCGACGAAATTTATTAATGTAGTGTCAATGATATCTGAATTAAAAGAACGGATGAGTATTCCAAAATATATAAGAACATATACAGATACTGACCTATTAATTATCGATGACATTGGTAAAGAAAAGAATTCTGAATGGGTATGCCAAACAATTTATCAGATTATAAATATTCGTTATGAAACACAAATGCCCACGATTATTACAACTGAAAACTCAATGAAAAATATGACAGCTCATTATAAAGAAAAGGGTAAAGCAATTCAAAGCAGAATTACAGAAAACTTTGTCTTAATAACACTTGATGGCAAGGATTACAGACAGAATGATTTTTGAAAATAGATTTAGTGATAAGGTGCATTATATAAAAACAAAAAAGGTCACAACTGATGAACTACAAACACGCAGATATTGATTTAAGTTTTAATAAAAATGAATACTTTAAAATTCAAACAGGTATTAAACCCTGGAGAGATAGTTTGTATTTGTACTATTTTAACAATCGAAATCTTGATCTGCCGGAAAATGAAATAGAAAATACTAACGACATTGTTATTACAAAATCTAAAAGAAGAGATGAAACTCTCGTTTGTTTTCAGACAAGGGCTGAATTTGGAGTTTATAAAAATGTTCTAAAATATGAATATTTTACTTTGATCAAAGAGTTAGATTGTGAATTATGGGCTTCTTTGGACATAAGAAAGCCATTTAAGCTTGTGCAAAAAGAAAAAGTCGCATATTTAAATAGAATACCAATGACCAGTGTTATTAGAGAATTAAAGCCGGATTTTGGCAGTTGGTATATTTATCATCCTTTACAGTTAAGAACAACCTTGCACAATATCGCACAAGAAAGAAAAGCGATACAAAACATAAAGAATAGATTTATGCAGAAAAAAGCATTATTAGAACTTGAAAAAAGTTATGAAGGAATATTAGGAAACTTTTTTGATGATGAACAAGATGTCAGAGTATTTATAAATAACTATGCTCAATTTTGGTAAATAAAACCAAATAGCAAAAACAATGTTAAATTCAAAGGGGTAATTATATGAAACAGATTTTTATATTTTTAGTTCTATTCTTGCTCATACAAACAATACAAGCACAATCAATGGTTGTGCAAGAACAAAAATTGAACAATGGTGAGATTGTGCGTATGTGTGTTTTTGATAATGGTAGTTATGGTTATTGTACACCTGAAGATGAATACAAGGCTATTAATGCTTACCAAAATTCAAAACAACAGACTAAGATACAGAAGTTTAATACAGGAGTAAATAATACAGTGAATACAATAAATAACCTGCTTGACGGTATAAGAGTCATAGGCAGTTATTTCGGGATATGACCATAAATGACACAGTAAAGAATTATAATAAAAACAAAGGCAAGCGTTTCGCTTTATGCCATGAATAACAAATAGAGAAAACCTCGTTCACTTCCTTCGGGCGTGAATACAAAAATCCAAGTTCGGCTTTATTTTTATAGAGCCGGTTTCTTGATTCATTTAAATTTTTAGAAAAGTATATTATTAATTTTTGTTAAAATAAATCATACTGAATCGGCTCCAAAAATTTTGCAAATTGACTTCTAAATAGCAGTTCTATAGTACCTACTGCTCCCATCTTATTTTTTACAATAATTATTTCAGCCTTACCTTTATTTAAGGCATAATCTTCTTCATTTGCATAGCTTTTATAATATTCATCTCTATAGATAAACATAACGACATCTGAGATATTTTCAATATCACCGCTTTCTCTTAAATCAGAAAGCATTGGACGTTTATCACATCTGCTTTCTAATGCTCTTGAAAGTTGTGAACTAATGAAAATTATGCAGTTATTTTCTTTTGCAATCTGCTTTAAATCAAGCATTATATTTGTAATAGCTTCACTGCGTTGTTTTTTACGAGGTGTTTCCATTAGCTGCAGGTAATCAATAAACACATATTCCGGTCGTTCTTCTGCAATTTTGTTTCTGATACCTTCTATTGTATAAATATCATCACATATCGTTAAATTTAAATAAGATATGGCTGTTAAAATATATTCTATTTTACTCTTTTGGCTGTCATCTAATAGTTTATTATGATTCATAGTTATTAATCCAATTTCACCTAATATGGCAATTAATCTTTTAATAATTTGGCTTGTGCTCATTTCCAATGAAAATAAAAGGCATTTTTTATTCTGTTTTAAAAGATTGGACATAATAGAAAGTATAAATGCTGTTTTACCCATGGCAGGTCTTGCACCTATAGTAATCAGATTTCCTTTTTCAACTCCTGAAAGAAGTATGTCTAAATCCTGAAATCCTGTAGCAAGGGCGTTACGATTTTCTTCTGTAATTTGTTTAAAAGTTTTGTCTAAAATTTCTTTGTCTATCATTATGATTCTCCTTTTTTACAATTATTGCATTGACCTATGTCAATTTTGGACATAATTCTACAAGTCTAGACTCAAATACACATCGTCCATTTCATCTTGTGTGATTCCTATATAGCGGAGTGTTACAGCCGGTGATGAATGGTTAAACAGCTTTTGAATAAGTGTTATATCATAACCGTTGTTGTAAGCATGGTAGCCAAAAGTCTTTCTTAGAGTATGCGTTCCGATTTTTTCTTTTATTCCGACAGATTTAGCAACCTCGTTAATAATTTTGTATGCCTGTTGCCGCAGTAAAAAGCCTTTATTCTTTCTTGATATGAATAAAGGCTTGTTTTCATCGTATTCTCTTATTTTTAGATATTCTTTTAGTGCTGATTTTGTACTGTTTGATAGCGGAAAATCCTTAAATTTATTTGTCTTTTTCTCCCTTAACCGTATTCTGTCTTTGATTTTACCTTTGTCACTAATATCGGATATTCTAAGTTTAAGTAAATCGCTTATTCTAAGACCGGAGTTAATTCCAAGAACAAATAAGCAGTAGTCACGTAAACTTTGTTGTTTCAACAATTTCTTGATAGTATCAATCTGTTTTACATCTCTGATTGGCTGTACGAATTCCATTTTTACCTCTTTCTATGGCTGAAATGTAGTCATAATCAATAATACATAATATATTTATATTATAAATTATGTATTATTCTATGTACACCCTAATATTTACAAGGGTTTACAAGGTTATTGAAGTTTAATCGAGATAATAAACAGAGGTAAATACATGAATGATACAAAATATAATTATGTATTATTCAAACAAGGATTAAAGATATTCTTCTTTTTGGGCTTTAAAACTAAATTTATAAGAAATTACAGAATAAACGTGTTGAAACTTTAGCAGATAATTAAATATAAAATATTATAAATACATCTGAAAGTTTAATCAGATTAATTCTAGAATTACTCTAGTCAAAATCAAATAAGTCTTTTGCCGGTATTTCAAGGGCATCAGCTATTTTAAAAATCATTTTTAGGGTTGGAAGCTTTTCAGAGCGTTCAATTTTACCGATATATGAGTAGTCACATCCGACCAATTCTGACATTTTACCTTTTGAGAACTTTCTCTCTTCTCTATATTTCTTAATATTTTGTGCAAATTTCTTGCAATTATCCTCACCCATATTAATATTGTGCTATAATACTCACAGTCCAGTATAGACCACGGGTCTAATAATAATTTTTGTTACGACAAATTTTGACGGTGTTGTGTGGTAAACTGTTGATAAAAAGAAAGGCGGTGTTTATGGCAATCAAAGAAGCTAAGCAAAGCGGGAGTAATGTACTGGTAAAATGCGGAAATTCAACGCAACCGTTTTCAGGTACATTAATCGGTTACACTCCAAATGCTGTATTTATTCAAAACGGCAGAAATCTGCATGTATTTGTCGAACGCAACGGAAGTGTTGTAACAAGCGGAAGAAATATTCCACTAAGCGGTAATGAAGATATCAGAATGTACGGCAATCAAGTTGGTATCAAAAAAGGTTCAACAATTCATTTATATGGTGAAGACGGCAAACATGCAGGAACAAGACCGGCATAAGAGAAAGGATAAATATGAATACGAAAGAAGCTCAAGATTTATTAGAAGCGTTCATCTGTGACAAAGACTTGAAAGAACTTGAACAGATGTTTGGAAAATTTAATATCTTTGACTGTTTAAAATTAACAAGAACTGAAATCCGTCATTCTAATTTTTTAGCTTGGCTACTTGACCCTAATGAAACACATGGTCTAAAGGATTATTTCTTAAAAGAATTTTTAAAGCATATTTTAAAAAGTAAGAAAAAGGAAATTGCAGAAATCAATAGAAAAGAGATTGACCTAAAAAACAGTGAAAATTCAGATGAGATTATAAAGAGAACTTATTCAGTACCATCAATATTTGATATTGACTATTGGGATATGACAGAGGTGGAAGTTTTTAGAGAATTGGAAAATATCGACTTACTTCTTATTGATGAAAAAAATAAATTTGTCTTTGTTATTGAAAATAAAATTGATTCATTTCAGCATAGTAATCAACTTGCAAGATATCGTGACTATGTTGATGAACAGTACCCTAGTATGACTTATCAAAAATTATTTATATATCTTAAACCTAAAAAAGAAACAGTGGAAAAGCCTTATATTTATTTGAGTTATCAAACAGTGAGAGATACCATAAAAGAACTAATTGATGATAAAGATGATAAAATAAGCGATGAAATTTTAGTTGCAATTAAACACTATAATGAGATATTAGAAAGGGATATTATGAATTCAGAAGATGAACTTAAAAAAATCTGTAGACAAATTTACAGAAAGCATAAAACCGCAATTGATTTGATTACAAAGAACAGTAGTAATTATAAATCTGATGTGTTAAATGCAATGGAAAAAGTGGTGAAGTCTAATGTAAATTTACAAGAAATTCACGTGGAAAATAATGGAATTTTATGTTTACCAAATAATTTAAATAATATAAAACCACTTAAATTTGGAGATTGGGCAAATGATTTGATTGTTTATATTCATTTTATAAGCTTTGCTCAAGGACATAAAGACGCATGCGTAGAAATACTTATGTCACCACCAAAAGATAAAAGTGATAAAAATAAAAAATTGCAATTGTTAGATCTTATTGAAAAGAAAACTCAGTTAACGTTTAAAGGTAATGATTGGAATTACACACAACCTTTTCAAATAATGTCATACGATGATTATTTAAATTATGAAAATGAGCAACAACTGATAGAGCACATTGAACAAAAACTAGAAGAATTGAAAGAAACTTATATTGATAAATTACGTGATGCACTAAACGAATTCTGCAAATAAAATCAATACAAGCACAACTATGACTTATTTTGCCGTAGTTGTGCTTTATTATAATATTATTAAGAGTTAAACATGTGAGGGCAGAATGTCAAGATTAAATAAAACAGAGCAAATAATAGAACTTGCAATGATGTTTCAGAATAGTTTCTGCGGACTATGCATTGATGATATTCAAGAGCACTTTGAGTGTTCAAGACGTTCTGCAGAGAGAATGAAAGCTCTTTTATTTGACTTGTTTCCCGAAAAAATTGAGGAAGTTCCTACCTCTGATAAGAAAAAGCGGTGGAGATTTGCTAAAGGTACAATGAATGCACTTATCACTTTTACAGCAGATGATTTTGCAAATCTTGAATATTTGAAGGGACTCACGACAGATGAGAACAAAAAGAAACAGCTTGATGAACTCATTGCAAAGATTAAGGCTCTAACTCCTCAAAAGAATTTGAGAACTCTTGATACAGATGTTTCTGCAATTTTGGAATCAGAAGGCTTTGCTGTCAGACAATATTCCGGAGTATCTGTTGCACCAAAGATGTTGGAACAGCTGAGAACAGCTATGCTTGCATTTAAAAAGATTCGGTTTGACTACCCCATAGATAATAAAATAAAGACAATTACCTTAAACCCTTATGGGCTTGTTATCTCTGACAAGTATTATCTGGTCGGCTTCAATGAATATGTGAATGCCCTAAGACAGTATAAGGTAAACAAAATTACTAACCTAACTATCCTGGAAGAGTACTTTGATAAAGACGAGAACTTTTCTCTGGCTGATTACTGCAACAATTCTTTTGGAGTTTATCAAGAAGAGCCTTTGAATATAACGCTTGAATTTGATAAATCAGTAGCAGAAGAAGCTGTAAACTATCATTTCCACCCGACACAGAAGGGTAAATTAAACAAAGACGGCAGTTATACCCTAACCTTCAAGGCTGGTGGCAGATATGCAATCTGCCAAGAGCTGTTTAAATGGGGGACTTCTGTTAAAATCAAAAAACCTGTAGAATTGAAAGAATATTATAAAATGTATCTGGCTAATGTATTGGAATACTTGTAATAAACTCAACTGAGATTGTGTACTAAAAATTTTATGCTAGCATTGAACTATGACAAAGGATTTGAAATATCTCGCAGTTACTCGTGATTTAAACTTTGCTGGCTTGAAGAAACAGGACAGAGAATTTCTGTACAAGGAATATCCTGTTATTATTCGTGCACCTAGAGGTATTTCTGATGTTGAGAACTATAATTTATTTTGTAAACACTGTTTAAACATGCCTTTAAAAGATAGACAAATTATATATAAAGGCTCTTTAATTAAACTATCTAAAAAAGAATACCTTATGGTATGTACTCTATTATTATGGGGATATATTGCCGAGAGTGAGTTTAATAAAATTGATTTTAGACCTAATCGCTGTAAAAAAGCTAATGAAAAAGCTCCAAGAAATCTCGAAAAAAGTGTTGAAGACCTAGCACAGGCTTTCTGGGAGAAAGTAAGCAAAGAGAGGTTCAAAGCTTCGGAAGAGTCCTTAGATAAAAATGCATTTAAAAAAAATTTCAAGGAGAATTTTGCACAGTATCAATATAGGTTTGAAAATACTGTAAGTACTTGCTATAGTCCTGCTGATTTACCAGATTTTCTAAAGAAAGTATGTAAACAGAAAGCACAATAAAATATTTATGTCGCTAAAATTTACAATATAATTTAACTGTAATCGTGTAATACAAAGTTATTCGACTCATATTTAGGTTTATTATTTAAGTAATAAAAAATTACGATAAGTTGTCGCTAAATTTTAATAAAAACACCCGTAAATGTAACAATATATCTGGGTTTTGAACTGTTTTTATTTTTTTAGTTTATTATAATAATATAACAAAAAGAGGCAACCTACAGGCTACCTCAACAAATTAATTTTCGTACAAATATTATAATATAAAAATTTGGGAAAGGGAAGCCTGTAAACCTCATTTTGTAACAGTTTATAAATTAAATGCACGAAAGGAGGTTTATTATGTGCATTCATGTTCCTTATGAGAACTGGCGAAACTTTGCCACATTCCCTTGCAAGGGAAATTCAAAAATACCTGCCACACGAAATGGCTTCAAAGATGCTAGGTTCGGACAAGATGTTACGGCGATGCTAAATGCTGGCTATAATATCGCAATGTATAATAAGGCAGCTAAAAATATAACTCTAGACTGCGATTTTGATGAAACGAAAGGCTACAATGGCATTAAAGCGTTAGAACAACTTGAAACAAAGCTTGGCAAGTTGCCTAGAACATTAACTCAAAAAACACCAAGGGGCGGTCGACATTATATATTTAGCGACAAGGGGATTACTAATCCGATAGGCAAAATTGACAAAGATATTGATATCAAGTACAACGGCTATATTATGATAGCACCGTCTGTCATTAACGGTCGGCAGTATCAAATCATAGATGGCATTGATGAAAATGGCAAGTTTATAATAGCCGATTTACCACAAGCATGGCTAGATTATCTCAATAAAGACGCTAAAAGTCCTAAGGCTACGGCTTATAAATCTACAAATACTTCTAAACGTAAGGTTTGCACGAATATTAATATTGAAAGAATGTTTAATAATTGTGCATTTCTACGATTTTGCAGAGATAATGCGGAAGATTTGCCTGAACCGATGTGGCATTCTATGATTACGGTTCTTGCTCAAATCAAAGATTCTGATGAACTGATTCACAGGCTATCAGAGCCTTATTATGGCTACAGTTATGATGAAACGCAGAAGAAAATAGATTATGCCCGTCAATTCGGGCATTCTCAAAGCTGTAAATATTTATCAGCAAATTATCCGGAAGTATGTCAAGACTGCCATTCAGCAGTATCAGAAAGGTCGGTGTAATTATGTCAGATAACGCTTGCAAAAATAAAGTTCAAGCAGGGAAAAGCCCGCTTGAACAGGGGAAAAAGACAATTTTTGACTTATATGAAGAACATAAAAAATTGCTTGATACATTATCTTTTATTTCTTCGGCAAACATAAACTATAATGCAGAAGATTACAATTTGCCAAATCAGAATAAGTTTATGCATCAAGCGTGGAATAAAACGTTTTTGATTTCAAAGAAAAAAGGCAAGCTGAACATAAAGTTAGTAGGTAATTTTATCGTGAGTCTTGTTAAAGAATGCACTTATATCTTTAATGATAAAAGCGGCAAAAAGCCTTTAAAACATTATATTATCACACTTCAAAATCATAACGGCAAAATTGAAAAAGACGTCGAGATTACAGGCAACTCAAAGACAGACTTTAAACAGTTTCAAACGTCAATAAATAATCAATTAAATGATTTTGTCGTTAATATGAATGAAGCAGAGTTTAAAGCTTTTGTGGCAGAATATATATCACCGAAAGTAGCCTCAAACGTCATCATATACAAAAATGCAGGTGTAACTCCAAGTGGAAATTTATTGTATGCAAATGCTCTTGCTACACCAAAAGGAATTAAAAGGGCTGATGAAGATGGCTACATAGAAATAGGTAAAAACTCATATATTAAGCTTGCAGAGGCTGAACACTATCAGCCAAAACTTGCCAAAAGTCTAAAACCTGGGAAACAGATCGCTAACGCTTTAATAACTAATATTATAGAATGTTGGATCGATATTATATTGCCGTTGATTGTGCTAGGGCATATGATTATGGCTATATATTATGAAGAATTCATTAAGCGTTACGGCTGCCCGACATTAATTCTTTACGGAGAAACAGGAACCGGAAAATCAACACTTGTAACAGTTGGTCTCGCAATATTCGGACTACACAGAGAGGCTTTAACTGCAAGCGGGGCCACGTCAAAGAGTCTTGAATTTTTCAGTTCTAATTATAATGGTCTGAATGTTTGTACAGATGATGTAAAAGGCGAGACCCTTAATTCAAGCAATTTTACTGCTTTAATCAAAGGGGCATACAAAGGAATTCCTCGTACTAGAATGTTGCCGTATGGAAAGGGCGTAGAATATATTCATACGTGTAGTCCGCTTGCATATTCAACTAATGAAGCCTTACCTGATTTACAGGAAGTTGTAAATAGGCTGAATATTGTCGAAATCTTTGGAAAAACTTTTAAGGCAGAAAAGTTTAAATATCATGAAATTGACAAAGGCAATAATGATAATCTTAAAGAACTTTCATTGATTTTGCCGGAAGTCTTAAAATTCTCAAAAGAAGATGTGCTTAAGCTGTATGAACAAATCTTTGAGATGCTTGAAAATAATGTTCAAGACACACAGAAACGTGTTATTAACAATATTGCATACGCATATACAGGAACATTATTACTGCTTAAAATTGCAGGTATTAGTATTGATAGCCTGCAAGATAATATCATTGAATATGCTAAACAGCAAATTGCAAAATACGAAAGCATAAAAACGCCTGTTGAAAAGGTATTTGACGGTATTATAACATTGACTAAAATGGGCATTTTACAAGTCGGCACGCATTTTAAAATTGTTGAGGATGAAGTAGCTGGTATCCCCGAAACTCATCTTCAATTCCATAAAGACTTGATTTTAAGTGCAATAAATAAGTATTACAGCTATGATAAATCAAAGCAGATAGATGAAAGGAAATTTTTGGCGTATGCTAAAAATCATACACGTTTCAGGGGCAATAATCATAGCGTAAGATATGACAGCGACAAAAGTAAAGTTGTCGGTTCAATGTGCTTTAATATTTCAGGCCTTGATGATTTTGTCGGTATTAGTAAGCATGGCATTATGACATATCAGGATTTGGACAACTCAACGAAAGGTAATAATATGTAATTACTGGCGAATTACACCTCAAAGGTAACTCTGCGTTATCTTTGGGGTGTATTTTCGTGTGCTGTAATTTTGTAATACAAAAATTTATACAAGTTTTATAAAATGATTTCTTTAAAAACTGACGGCATAACGATAAATATACTTAAAAGCACCTCTCAATCTTCTGATGAGCGGGATTTTGAACTGCTTACAGATTATGTCTATGCAATTAAAGAAATTTATGATGATACAAAACTTCATGAAGATGTGGCAAGTTAGGTGTAGATAGGATAAAATAAGTTAAAAGAGGTTAGGAATATGGAAAAGGCAGTTATTTACGCAAGAGTATCATCAGAAGAACAGGCTAAACATGGTTTCAGTATTGAAAATCAGAAAAAAGTATGCATAGAATTTGCTGAAAAGAGTGGCTATTTTGTTGATAAAGTTTTTGTAGATGAGGGTAAATCTGCTAAAAATCTTGAAAGACCTGAAATCCAAGAACTTATAGCATATTGCAGTAAAAAGAAAAACGATATAAAAGCTGTTGTTATTTGGCGTTTAGACCGTATTTCAAGGAACAATACTGATTATCATGGGATTTTAAGACCTTTATTAGCTAAAAAAGGTATAAAACTATTATCTGCCACAGAGTCTAATGTAGAAACAATAGAGGGCGAGCTTATGCGAAACATTGCAATGAATTTCGCCGAATATGAAAGACAGGTTACAGTAACAAGGACACTAGCAGGCTTAAGGCAAAAAGCTGAACAGGGGGAATACCCACATAGGGCACCTCTTGGTTATAAAAACCTCTCAAGAGAAGATGGTTCAAAAACTATTGTCATTGATGAAAAATACGCTTTCTATGTAAAAAGAGCTTTTGAATTGTACGATAGCGGTATGTATTCATTAAGAAGTCTGACTGCAAAACTTTTTGAAGATGGGCTTAGAAGTAAAACAGGCAAAAGGATTCCTAAAACAAGTATTGAATTTATGCTTAAAAATATTTTCTATACAGGAGTTTTTAAGTTTGAAGATAAACTCTATGAAAATGCTAAACATAAAGCAATTATAAGCAAAGAATTGTTTTATAGAGTTCAAGACAGACTTATAAGCCCCAATAAAGCAAAGAAACAAAATTATGAATTTGCTTATACAGGCTTAATCAGGTGTGAGCACTGCGGTTGTCTTTTGACAGCTGAACTCAAAAAAGGTAAATACATCTATTATCACTGTACGGGCAATAAAGGCGGTGATTGCAAACGAGATTATATCAATGAAACTAAGATTGATAAAGCTGTTGCAGAGGCTTTAAAGTTGATAATTATTCCGTCAGATATAAGACAAAGGATTGCAGATGAATTAAAAATTTTGCATGACAAGAAAAACGGCTATTCAAAAGAAGTTAAAGCAAATCTTCAAAAGCAGATAGCAACATTAGAAAATCGTATTGAAAATGCGTTTGAATTCAAACTGGACGGAACTATAACTCATGAATTTTGGAAAAAACAACATGATAAATGGCAGGCAGAAAAAGATAAGATGTACATTCGGCTCGAAGAAATCAACAAACTTGATAAACAATTTTACGAGCAGGCTGACACCCTGCTAAGATTTACAGACAATGCGTACGAATATTATTTAAAAGGAAGTATTGCTCAACGCAGAAAAATTTTAGAGATAATCAGCGAAAAAATCACTTACAAAGATAAAACTTTTAATCTGATATTGAAGCCTGTATTCCAAACAATAGCAGAAAATCAATATAATTTAAGAGATAGAAACTGCAACAATCGAACTCTGGAAAACGGCACTAAAAAAGGGCTTGAAGGTGATTTAAGCCCTAATAATAGAAAAAACTCCCCAGGTTGGACTCGAACCAACAACCTACCGGTTAACAGCCGGTTGCTCCGCCATTGAGCTACTGAGGATTATCTCCTTTTATATACTACCAAATAAAAAAAATTTGTAAAGGGGTTAAATTTATAAAAGGAAAATTTCTATATCGAGATCTTTGCTTTACACATCTTAATCCTTTTTACAAATTCTTTTTTAGTGGTATGATAGATTTCAAGAAGAGGATTGTTGAGAAAATGAACTATCATAATATCACGAAAGATGACATGCTAAATGGAGATGGATTAAGGGTTGTACTGTGGGTTGCAGGTTGCACACACCATTGTCACGGCTGTCAGAATCCAATCACCTGGGATGTCGCTGGTGGTATTCCGTTTGATGAAGCTGCAGAAAATGAATTGTTTGAAGCACTTAAAAAACCTTACGTTTCCGGAATCACTTTTTCTGGGGGCGATCCGCTGCATCCTTTTAATAGAGAAGAAGTTTTTAGGCTTATTAAAAAAATAAGAAAAGAGCTTCCTGAAAAGACGATTTGGCTATATACCGGTTTTTTATGGGAAGAAATTAAAGATATTCCTGATATTGCGGATATTGACGTAATTGCGGAGGGCAAATTTGTTCAAGAGCTCTTAGATGCTAACGCTCATTGGGTTGGTAGTACTAACCAAAGAGTTATTGATGTTAAGCCTACGCTTGAAACCGGAAAAATTGTTTTACACAACACTTAAATATTGTCACATTTTATTAAGACATATTTCCCTAAATCCTTTATTTTGATATAATAATCATTAAAGGCTATGGTGTATTCTGGAGGAAAGTATGAAAGAACGTGAAAGTAACGTATTGTCTTTACTTGAGGATAAGACTAACGATTATGCACGCAAAGTTGCATTGGGTATGAAGACTCCTTTTGGGTGGAAGGAAATTACATACGATGGTCTAGGGCTCATGTCCAGAAGACTTGCGGCTTATTTAATGAATGATTTAGGGCTAAAAAGAGAAGAAAAGCTTGCAATACTTTCCGAATCCAAACCTGAATATGGCGCTTGCGTTTTTGCTTCTGTTATTTCCGGACTAATTACAGTTCCTTTAGATATCAAGCTTACAAAATATGAGCTTCAGTCAATTCTGTCTGACTGCCTGCCTTCAGTAATGCTTGTTTCTCAAACTTATATTGATAAAGCTCTTGAATTACAAAAAGTAATTCCATCTCTCAAGCACATTATCGTTATGGACGAACATCCTGTTTATAGTAATCTGGAAAGCATTTATACTATTCCGAATAATTACACCTGCAAATGGCGGCACCGTTCAAGAAAATCTACGGTCTTTATTATCTATACCTCCGGAACTACAGGTAATCCAAAAGGTGTTGAAACAACTTTCGGCAATATGCTTGCCCAATTAAAAGATTTGAAAGATGCTTTTGATAAAATTCTTCCGTACGGTGATGTAAGAGTTTTATCAATTCTTCCGATGAACCACTTGTTTGAAATGACAGTTGGTTTTTCGACTTTCTTAAACCTAGGTTTTACGGTTTACTACACACACAACCTTAAACCTAAAGATATTTTAAACACAATGCGGGATAAGAAAATCACATTTATGGTTGTAGTTCCTGCATTTTTAAAGCTTTTGAAAACAGGTCTGGAAGCAGAGATGAAAGGAAATTCTAAGTTCTCACAAAGGATTTTCCCATTTTTGTACCATTTTGCCAAATTTATTCCGTTTATTTGGGCAAAAAAACTTATGTTTAGGAAAATTCACAAATGCTTTGGAGGTTCTTTCAAAGGTTGCATGTCAGGCGGAGCGCCTTTAGATATTAATGTAGCAAAATTTTTCCAAAGAGTTGGTATTCAAGTATATGAAGTGTATGGTTTAACAGAAACCAGCCCGATTGCGACAATAAATATAGAAAGACATAGGGATTTGCATTCTGTAGGTAAACCGCTGCCAAGCTATGAAGCGAAAACGGATTCACTAACGGGAGAATTGCTGCTCAAAGGACCTTCTATAATGAAAGGTTATCACAATCAGCCTGAATTAACGCGTGAAGCAATTGACGAAGACGGCTGGTTCCATACGGGTGATATAGCTAAAATTGATGATAAGGGAAGAGTTTATATCACAGGCAGAATTAAGAATATGATTGTACTTTCCGGCGGGAAAAAAGTTTTCCCTGAAGAAGTTGAATCCGTATTGGAAAAAAGCGATTTATTTGAAGAAGTTTGCATTTTCGGAGTTTCACGTGAAGGCGGCGCAAAAGACGGAACGGAAGACATTGCAGCTGTTGTTGTACCTAAATCGGATTTAAAAGATAAGTATGACGATGTAACACTGGACAAACTTATGAAAGACGAAGTTAAAAGGCTTTCTCAGAGATTAACACCATATAAACGCCCGATAAATATTACGGTTTTAAAGGAAGCTTTGCCAAGGACTGCAACAAGAAAAGTTCAACGTAAAAAAGTTAAAGAATTAGTTTATTCTAAGTAGAGGCAAGATTGAATTCCGAAGTAGCTGAAATAAGGAGTGAATTAGACAAGATAAGGCAAAAATGCCTTTCTTGTGAAAAGTGTCCGCTTTGTAAAACAAGACATAATATTGTTTTTGACGATGGTATACCTAATAACAAATTAATGCTGATAGGCGAAGCACCTGGGTTTTATGAAGATCAACAGGGTAAACCTTTCGTGGGGAAAGCAGGTCAGCTTCTGGATAGAATATTTGCTTCTGTTGGACTAAATAGGGAGAAAGACGTTTATATCTGTAATACTCTAAAATGCCGTCCACCCGATAACAGAAATCCTTTACCTGAAGAAAAGGAAGCTTGTTGGGAGTATTTGGAAGCACAAATTAGTATTTTAAAGCCGCGGCTAATTCTTTTATGCGGGAATGTTGCAGTGCAATCCATTTTGGGAAACGTAGGAGGAATTACAAGGATTAGAGGAAACTGGTATCCGCCAGAGAGTGCTATAGTAGAAGTTTTCGGGGCAAAAATGATGCCAATTTTTCATCCTTCTTACCTTTTAAGAAATGATACACGCGAAAAAGGTGGACCAAAGTGGCTTATGTGGCAAGATATCCAGGAAATTAAAAGAGAATACGATAAACTTTAATCTTATTAATTAATTTTTCTTAAATAAAAAAGACCTGACAAAAGTCAGATCTTTTTTATTAGCTGACGACGAGACTCGTGTCTTGCTCGGTCGCGTTTAACGAGTCTGCGTATTTTTTGTTTTGTGCTATCGCACACACAAAAAACACTCCGCTCTCAGCTCCCTCGCGCAACTCGCATAATGCAACTTCTCGCACTGTCTATAGGCTAATACAAAGGAGCCCCTTAAAAGGACTCCTCTGTACTAGCGGACGACGAGACTCGTGTCTTGCTCGGTCGCGTTTAACGAGTCTGCGTATTTTTTGTTTTGTGCTATCGCACACACAAAAAACACTCCGCTCTCAGCTCCCTCGCGCAACTCGCATAATGCAACTTCTCGCACTGTCTGTAGGCTAATACAAAGGAGCCCTCAAAAGGACTCCTCTGTATTAGCGGACGACGAGACTCGAACTCGCGACGTCAACCTTGGGAAGGTTGCATTCTACCACTGAATTACATCCGCCGAAGGGTTTGTTCTTGACTACTCTGATTTAAATTCTTTACCGTGTCTTTTATAGAAATCTTCGATAAAACCAGTGTTAAAATTACCGCTTATAAACACTTCATCTTCCACTATTTGCTGGTGGAACGGTATTGTAGTTTTAATTCCTGTTACAACGTATTCTTTTAATGCCTGATACATTCTGCGTCTGGCTTCGTTTCTGTTTTCACCCCAACAAATTAATTTGCCAATCATTGAATCATAATACGGTGGGATTGAATATCCTGGGTAAACGTGAGAATCAACCCTTATTCCAAAACCGCCCGGTGCAAAATATCCGTCAATTTTTCCAGGGCATGGCATAAAGTCATTGTCAGGATCCTCTGCATTTATACGACATTCGATAGCGTGACCTCTTAATAAAACGTCATCTTGAGTGTAACCTAATTTTTTGCCTGATGCGACTAAAATTTGTTCTCTTACAATATCAATTTGAGAAATCATTTCTGTAACGCAATGTTCTACCTGAACTCTTGTATTCATTTCCATGAAGTACCATTTACCATCATGGTCAAGAAGAAATTCGCAAGTTCCTGCACCTTCGTAACCAATTGCCTTAGCAGCTCTTACAGCTGCTGCACCCATTGCTTTTCTTGTTTTTTCGTCAATTGCCGGAGATGGAGCTTCTTCTAACAATTTTTGATGACGTCTTTGGATTGAACAATCTCTTTCTCCCAAGTGGATTACATTACCGAAAGAGTCACCCAAAATTTGAACTTCTATGTGTCTTGGGTTTTCCAAGAATTTTTCTGCGTATATTCCGGGATTTCCGAAGAACTTTTCTGCTTCCATTTGGCATAAGTTCATATTCGTTTCTAATTCGTCGTCATTTCTAACGATTCTCATGCCTTTTCCGCCACCGCCTGCTGTAGCTTTCAATATAATCGGATAACCTGCCTTGTGAGCAAATTCTCTTGCTTGTTCTACTGATTCCAACAAGCCTGTTCCGGGGGTTACAGGTACATCATTTTCTATCATTGTTTTTCTGGCTGTTGCTTTATCACCCATTTTTCGCATCGAATCTGCTGATGGACCAATAAATTTTATTCCGTGTTCGGTACAAATGTCTACAAAATCCGCACGCTCTGACATAAAACCGTATCCCGGGTGAATTGCGTCACATCCTGTCATTAATGCTGTAGATATGATTGCAGGAATATTCAAATAGCTTTGTGAACTCGGTGCAGGTCCTATGCAGTAAGCATCTGTTGCTAATCTTACATGCAGTGACTTTGCATCTGCTTGAGAATATATTGCAACTGTTGGTATTCCAAGTTCCCTGCAAGCTCTTATTACTCGTACCGCTATTTCACCTCTATTTGCTATTAATACTCTTTTAAACATAATACTTCCTTTAAAAACCAAAAGTAATATGTGCATAAATTCTTATACACATATTATCTTTTATTTTCCCAAACTATTCTACATACATCAAAACTTGACCATATTCGATAGGGTCGCCGTTTTTTACACATATCTGAACTACTTTTCCTGATTGTTCTGACTTAATTTCGTTCATTAATTTCATTGCTTCGATTATGCAAACTACATCACCAACGTTTACTGTTGAACCTACTTCTACGAATGGAGCTGCATCTGGTGAAGATGCTGCATAGAAAGTTCCTACCATTGGAGAAGTAATTGCTCTTCCTTTTACTTCAGGCTCTTTTGCTGCTGTTGAAGCTGCGGCAGGAGCTGAAGATGTTGTAACAACAGGAGCTGAAGCTGGAATAGCCGCAGGAGCTGCTGCGATTACTTCCGGTAAATCTTTTCTTATCGTGATAGCCTGTTCGCCATCTTCCAAAGAAATTTCTGTTAAACCGTTATCTGATATAATTTTTGCTAATTTTTCTATATAATCTGTTTCAAATTTCATTATTTTCTCCTTAAGCGTAAATCGAAAATAAAATAATATTTCAATTTACTATCCAGTATTTGCAAATTCGATCCTAAACTCTGTCTAAGTATTCGTTGCTTCTGGTATCTACTCTGATTACGTCACCGTTTTGTACAAAGAAAGGTACTTGTACAACTGCACCAGTTTCTAATGTTGCAGGTTTTGAACCGCCTTGAGCTGTGTTACCCTTTTCTGCAGGTGGCGTATCTACTACTTCTAATTCTACGTGTGCAGGAATATCTACACCTATGATTCTCTTGTCGTGCATTAATACTTGAACTACCATATTTTCTTTAAGGTATTTTACGCCATCGCCAACTTGATCTTCTGTTAATTGAAGTTGTTCATAAGTTTCGTTATCCATCATAACGTATTCTTTACCTTCTTTATACAAGTATTGCATTTCTCTACGGTCAAGCATAGCTTTTGCTACTTTTTCTCCGGCTCTGAATGTTCTTTCTACTACGTTGCCTGTTTCTGCATTCTTTAATTTTGTTCTTACAAATGCAGCTCCTTTTCCGGGTTTAACGTGTAAAAATTCTACAACAGTCCACAAACCGTTATCTAATTCTAGTGTTAAGCCATTCTTTAAATCGTTTACTGAAATCATACTTACTCCTTAACTATATATATTTACTATTGTCTTTTTCCTAAAGGATAACATAAACCTATATTTATCGCAACGGGGGGAGAAAAATGTGTTTACCTATTATTTTTTCTTAGTGGCTAATTTTTTTATTTGCTCTTTACATTAAATTTTTTTTTATTAAAATAGTAGAACACCTCATTAATTGGGGGAGGATAATTTACATTACCCGAAAGGAAATAGAAAATGATCAGCGGTATTTCACCAGTGCTGGCTAAGTTTGTTGGCACTAAAAGACATACAAACCCTATAAGAAAATCTTTTAAATACAAATTTAATGCAAAATTACAAGAATCGCACCTGAATTTATCAAACTTTATTCAGGATAATGTGTTTATGAATAAAAATCTTAATAAATAGGGTTAATTTTATTCTTCGTCGAGGCTTAAAACGGCCATAAATGCTTCTTGCGGAACTTCTACACGCCCGATTGCTTTCATTCGTTTTTTACCTTTTTTCTGTTTTTCAAGCAATTTACGTTTACGCGTAATATCTCCGCCGTAACATTTATCCAAAACGCTTTTTCTTAATGCTTTAATATTAGTTCTTGCAATTACTCTGCCGCCGATTGCTGCCTGAATTGGTACTTCAAACATCTGACGCGGAATGATTGTTTTTAATTTTTCGGTTAACTTTTGCCCGATATAATAAGCATTATCCTCGTGACAAATTACTGATAATGCATCAACCACTTCGCCCGCCAGCATTACGTCAAGTTTTATCAATTTTGAACGCTTATAATCTTCAAATTCGTAATCCAGGCTCGCATAACCCTTAGAGCGGGATTTGAGCTGATCATAAAAATCCGTAATAACTTCGCTTAATGGCAAATGATAAATTAAATCAACACGAACCTTATCCAAATAGTTCATATTAATGAATATACCGCGCTTAGTCTGGCATAAATCCATTAATGTTCCAACGTAATCATTTGGTGTGATGATGGAAACTTTTACATAAGGTTCTTCTATATAATCTCGATATTGTGCTGCAGGTAAATTTGCAGGGTTATCAATCTCAACTACTTCACCGTTAGTCTTGTGAACCCTATAAACTACAGAAGGCGCAGTTGTTACTATAGAAAGGTTATACTCTCTTTCCAAACGTTCCTGAGCAATTTCCATGTGCAGCATTCCCAAAAATCCGCATCTGAAACCAAAACCTAATGCGCTTGAAGTTTCGGGCTCAAAAGTTATGGAACTGTCGGATAATTTCAGTTTTTCCAAAGCTTCCTTAAGCTCGTGATAATCCTCATTATCTACAGGATACATTCCTGAAAATACCATCGGTAAAGCTTCTTTATATCCTGGTAATGGTTCCGTTGCAGGCTGTTCAACGTGGGTTACCGTATCACCTACAAATCTTGTTATTTCTTTGATTGAGCCTGCAAAATATCCAACATCTCCGCAAACAAGTTCATTTACCTGTACTCTGTGAGGAGTTAAATAACCTAATTCTACTATTTCATATTCCTTACCCGATGCCATAAATTTAACTTTATCGCCGAGTTTCATTTTGCCATCCATTATTTTAAAGAAGCATAATGTTCCTAGATATGGATCATAAGCACTATCAAAAACCAAGGCTCTTAAAGGTTTTTCCGTTGTGTCAACAGGCGGCGGAACATATTTAACTATAGCTTCCAGAACCTGATCTATGTTTAAACCCGTTTTGGCACTTACAGGGATTGCCATTGAGGTATCTATACCTAAAATTTCCTCTATCTCAGCTTTTACTCTGTCTACATCGGCAGAAGGAAGGTCAATTTTATTGATTACAGGAATAATTTCCAAATTCTGCTCAATTGCCATATATACGTTAGCCAAAGTTTGCGCTTCAACACCTTGGGTTGCGTCTACAATTAATAGTGCGCCTTCACAAGCGGCAAGTGAACGTGATACTTCATAAGAAAAATCTACGTGACCGGGGGTGTCAATCAGGTTAAAAATATACTTTTCACCGTCTTTTGAAGTATAGTTCATTCTAGCAGCGTTCAATTTAATCGTTATACCGCGTTCACGTTCGATATCCATTGTATCCAAAAGCTGATCTTGCATATCCCTTTCCGCAATCGTGCCTGTTGCTTCCAGAAGTCTGTCTGCAAGTGTGGATTTGCCGTGGTCGATGTGTGCTATTATACAAAAGTTTCTTACATTGTCCCTGTATTTCATAACGGTTTTATTATAATTGAAAGATGTTTCTTGAGCAACAAGGCTTATTGCGTTTTTATTTTATTGAGCAGGGTTATTTGGGCAGAATCTATACATTTATTTTCTGTATTTAATTTTCCTGGAGAAATATTATCTTTATTTGCCCCGTGGTAATCGCTTCCGCCTGTAATTAGAAGCTTATTCTCTTCTGCACATTGTAGAAGAAAATTTATTTCACCAAAATTATACCTTGAATAATAGCATTCCAGTCCCTGAATTCCAAAACTTATCATCTTTTCAAGTCTTGGAAGAAATTCTTTAGGTTCAAGATGTTTTTCGCCTTCTCCCCCTAGCGGGTGTGCCCATACAGGAATCCCCCCAGATTTTATAATCGCACCAATCGACTCTTCGCCTTGAAATCTGGTATTGCCTGTTTTACAACCATCAAGATATTTTTGCATAGCTTCTATATTATTTTTTGCCAAACCTCTCTTTACAAGAACGTTTGCAACGTGAGTTTTGACAACACTTTTTCTTGAATAGAGCCAATCCAATTCTTCTGAGGTAAGCTCTATATTATGGACTTTTTTTAAGTACTGAATTCTTTTTTCCAGTTTTTGGCGCCTTAAAATCTTACCTTTAGATATTAAATCATTTAATTCTTTATTATAAATATCAACATTGTACCCTAGAATATGACATTTTATATCTCCGCAAATTGAAGTCAGTTCAACTCCTTTAATAAAATTCGTTTTTTCGTCAAGTTCTTTGCACCCATCTACCGTATCATGGTCTGTCAGTGCAAAAATATCTATCTGATAATTTTTCATTATATCAACAAGTTCTGATACAGTATTGCTGCCGTCTGAATAATTTGAATGTACGTGCAGGTCACATTTACTCATTATTTTTACCTTCCAACAATATGATTATTTGCTCAAATTTCATACTGCGTGATGCTTTTAAGAAAATTTCCGAATCTTTTGAGATGTTTGTTTTTATATATTCTACAGCATCTTCCTTGTTTTCAAAATGCTTTGAAGTACATTTATTTATCTCATCTGTTATATTCTTCGATAAAATTCCAATTGATAAAACTATTACATCTTGTTTTAAGTTCTTGTGAGAATTTATATATTCTCCAAGCTCTCTGTGGTATCTAACTTCCTCTTCTCCCAATTCCCCCATATCGCCAAGTATAATTACGGGTTTTGAATAGAATTCCAAAATCGTGTCAACAAATGCCCTCATAGATTCTGGATTAGCATTATAACTGTCATTAATTATCTTGTATCCATCTGCGTTTACTACTTCCCAACGCTTTTCTATCGGAGAATATTTTTTTAGTCCGGACTGAATTTGAGGAATTGTCATTCCAAGCTTTATTCCGGCATTAATCGCTGCTAGTGCGTTTTCTATATTATAATCCCCGCCGACATTCAGTTCATATATATTATTTTTGTATTCAAATTTTGAATAATGTTCTTTTTTTTCTAAGATTTTAACATCTTTAAGAGAATAAAATATTTTTTCACCGCCAAATTCGACTGTCTTTTTGATTAAATCATCATCATGCGCGATAAAAACGTTACCTCTTTGGTATTTAACGATTTCGCATTTTGCCTTTGCAATATTTTCTCTTGAGCCCAAGCGTCCTATATGAGCGGTTCCGACATTTGAAATTATTGTAATATCAGGTTCTGAATATTTGGATAATAATTCAATTTCACCCAAACCTCTCATTCCCATTTCTAATACCAAAACTTCAGTATTTTCAGGAGCTTCAAATATTGTCTGACAAAAACCGATTTCATTATTGTGATTTAGAGGTGTCTTAAAGGTTCTGAACTTTTCTGAAAGTACAGATGCTACCAACTCTTTGGTTGTAGTTTTGCCGGAACTTCCGGTTATTGCTACAACATGCGGATTTAATTTGTTTCTTCTCCAGTTTGCAAGTTCAAGATAAGCCTTTAGCGTGTCTTCTACTTGTAAAATAGTTTTATGAAATTTAGTCTGAGGATTTGATGTGCAAAAAGCCCCAACAGCACCTTTATCAAGTGCTTGGGAGATAAATTTTTCTCCGTCAAAATTTGCGCCCTTAAGAGGTAAATAAAAATCTCCCGATTTTATTGTTCTAGTGTCTGTTGAAATATTTACTTCGGTATCTTCCTTTGCTTTCTCCAAAATTTTGGCGTTTGTTGCTTTTATTAATTCACTTATTTTCATATTAATCCTCTTTTAAATCTCTCCCTTAGTCGGAAAAGTTTATTTTATTATACCATTATTAAACCCTTTGGGTTACAATAAATTTATGAATATTTTAGATGAATTTGATACAATAACTGCTGTTGCCACTCCTATGGGAATGGGAGGGGTCGGTGTTATTAGAATTTCAGGCTCTAAGGCTTTTGAAATTATTGAAAAGATTTTTTCTAATCCGAATTTTGAACGAACAAAATTTAAACACGGATATATTATGGAAAATGGTAGTATCATTGATGAAGTAATTGTGTTACCGTTCTTTGCTCCAAATAGCTACACGGGAGAAGATGTTATTGAAATTCAATGTCACGGCGGTGTTCAGGTTATTAAAAATATTCTTAACCTCGTTCTTAAAAACGGGGCAAGACTCGCTGAAAAGGGTGAGTTTACCAAAAGAGCTTTCTTGAATAAGAGAATGGATTTATCTCAGGCAGAATCCGTTGCAGATATTATTCATTCTAAGACTTCTGATTTTGCTAAAATTTCTATGAAAAACTTGTCAGGAGTTTTAAAAGAAAGAATTAACGAAATAAGGAATGATATTTTTGAAGTTTTATCAAGAATCACTGCGGGAATCGATTTTCCTGATGATGTGAGAGAACCTGAATATGACTATTTGATAAGTTGTTTTGAAAATATTATTTCTCAAATCGATAAAGTCTTAAAAGGTGCAAACACTTCTAATATTTTCAGACAAGGTGCATCTGTTGCAATTATCGGAAAACCTAATGTTGGAAAATCATCTTTATTTAATGCTCTTTTAAGCCTCGATAGAGCTATAGTTACCGATATTGCAGGAACTACAAGAGATGTTCTTAGAGAAACTTTGGATTTGGGAATCCCTGTCACTTTAGTTGATACGGCAGGAATTAGGGAGGATGAAGAAGTTTCTAAAGTTGAGAGAATTGGTATTGAGTATTCTAAACAATCTCTTGATGAAGCGGATTTGGTATTGTTTATTTATGATGCTTCTAAGGGATTGGATGAGGATGATAGAGAAGTTTTGAAACTTTTGGAGAATAAAAATCATCTTGTTATAGCAAATAAAGCTGATTTAACTGATAAAAAAGATGATGGTGCAATATATATTTCTGCATTAAAGGGTTTGGGAATTGAAGCATTAAAAGAAGAGTTAAAAAATAAGGTTTGCGATATCAATCCTGAATCTTTGGATTTTGTTACAAACACTCGTCAGCAGGAATGTTTGAGAAAAGCGCGTAATGCGATAGAGCAAGCTCTTCTTGCAGCTCAACTTCGGGAATTACAAGACTTAATTTCAATCGATGTTAAATCTGCAATTCTAGCTTTGGATGAGCTTACGGGTGAATTAATCACTGATAATATTCTGGACAATATTTTTGAAAATTTCTGTATCGGAAAGTAATATTTAGAAATTATTTCTCAAAAAATTCCAGAATTTTTTCTGCAATTAGTAATGCCGAATTTTGGTTTTGTCCTGTAATTATATTCCCATCAACTTCAACGTGTTCTGCCCAAGGCTTTTCTGAAATGAATTCCGCGCCTAATTCTCTCAGACGTGTTTCTAACAAGAACGGAACTAATTCTTTTAATTTAACAATTCCTTCTTCTTCATTCGTAAAACTAGTAACTCTTTTGCCCTTTAGGATTGAAATTCCGTCTTGCGTTTTAGCGTTAACTAATCCCGCAGGACCATGACATACTGCGCTTATAAGCTTTCCTTTTCTATAAAATTCACTAACAATTTCACCAATCTCTTGATTTATTGCTAAATCAAACATTGGACCGTGACCTCCCGGGAAATATATTCCGTCAAATTTATCGATATTTATTTCTGATAATTTCTTTGTATCTCTTAGAATTTTTATACACTTGTCCCATTCTTCAGGGTTTGAACAAGACATTGATTTTATATCTACAGGGGATAAACCTCCGTTTGGACTCGCTACAGCCGTTTTTACATTTGATTTTTCAAACACAAGATATGGTACTGCAAATTCTTCTAAGTAAACTCCGGTTTCTTGTATACAATTACACAATGGCTCTTTACAATCACAACCGCTGTAATTTGTTGTCACGATTAATAAATTTTTCATATAAACTCCTACAAATATTTCATTAATGTATTCATCAAATCTTCTTTTTTTCTCATTCCGCTGAAGCGTTCAACTTCCTTACCTTTATTAAACACCAAAAACGTAGGAAAAGAATGTATTCCAAATCTTATTGCTAATTCTGCATCTTCATCTGTATTAACTTGTCCTATCCAAACTTTATCCATATCTTTGAACTCTTCTTCCTGTTTTTTACAATATCCGCACCAGGGCGCAAAAAACTCTACAACTTTTAGTCCGCTATTTGTTTCTTTGTCAAAATTTTCATGAGTTAATTGTTTTAGCATAATAAAATTCCTCCTAAACAATATTAGGAGGAATTTTTATAAATCTCATCGCCTTATTAGAGACCACTTTTGATTAATGTATCTATATAACGGATAATTTCATTTTTATCTTGTGAATTTACTTGTCTTAATACTTCAGACATACTTACTAATTTGTGTGGTAAGCATATAAATTTCTCAGCAGCAGTCCTGATATTTTGTAATGCACTTTGTAACGGCGCATTTGGGTTCTCTACAGTACGACTGCTAATATCAATTAATTTGTTTGATGCTCTTAAATCTTTTAGCTTATTCACTTCTTTTACAATATCATCTTTATGTTTGTTAACATCTATCATTGAATTTGTAAGTTCTATGTATTTTTTAGTATCGTCATATAAATTGTTTAAATGAGTTCTTTGCATTGCATTAGAATCGTCCATTCGTACTTTTGCATTATACATTCTTCTTAGCCCTTCTCCCTTTTGGAAAAGATCTTGACCATATTGATAAGCATCATATTGTTCAGAGGAAGCACTATTGTATAATCTGTATGCTTTATCTGCAGAAACTTTGTTATTAAAAAAACTTTTTTCTAACATTGCTTTTTTCTCATTTTTCATTTCTAAAAATGCGTTATATTTTTTATAGAGAACTTCTAATGACTTTTCTCTGTTCATTGCCGGTTTTTCATCTATTGTACGGCGCATTGTACCATCATAATTTACGAAATATGATTCTGTACCTAAAATGTCTTTTGAAGTTTCTGCTCTATAGGTAGTATTTCTTAAATAGATTTCTTCGTTATCAGGAAGTTTTGAATCATATATGTCAAAACTTTGTTTATTTGCCATTCTGCTAATGTCATAATTGTGATTCTTTTCCCAGCTGTATGGTTGGTATTCCATTTTCCAATTGCCACTATTTTCTTTCGATTTATCTGTAAATAGACCTTTAAAATTTGTATTTGCATGTATTGATTGTATTTTCATTTTTTACTCCTTTTTACCTATATTTTATTACTTTAACTTTTTAACTCCTTGTATTCCTTGGCTTGAATAAAAATATTTTAATTCGTCAAATATAGGTATTAATTTTGATTTACAATTATCTATTAGTGTATTTTTTTCTGCTATTTTTTTATTGTTTTCTAGTATTTTATTTTGTAAAGTTTGAATATAATTTTTTATTTCATTTATTGTTTGAGTACAGCCGTTTTTTATTGATTTGAAATCTGTAATTGTTTTTTCAAGTTTTTTAAATTCTTTTTGTGCATTTTCTTTTGCTTTTGACATTTTATAACTTATAGAGTTTTCTTCGCTTATTTCTTTATATGTATTTGGAGTTATATTAATACTGTACCTTTCGTATTTATTAGCAAATTTTGTATCTTGATTTTGTGCAAAATAGTTTACTTTTTGGGCTCTGATTCCTGCGGCTGTATACATAGCATCTTCATTAATTGAACCTTTTTCAGCGTTTTTGATTAAGTTGTCATAGGGGGATTTCATTTTTTCTAAATTAGCTATTTGTTTTTCTAATGCTAATTTCATTGCATTTTGACTTTCTAATTCTTTTTGGGCAGCTTCTGCTCCTTTTGATATTTCGTTATTATCTTCTTGAAGTCTTACAATTTCATCTTCTGCTTGTTCTTTTAAATATCTTAAATGACCACCTTTATCATACATTTCGATACACTTTTGTGCTTTATCAGAATTTGCACGAGCTTCTTCTGTATTTGAGAATCCGGCATATGCACGTCTGTCGTAGTAGTTTTTTAACTCTTCAAAGTCTTTTTTGAAATCTTTGCGGTAGTTATTAAAATAATTTAAACCGACTTCATCAATTGCAGGATAATTTGGTTCGTTATCATATACAATGAAGTCTACTGATTCTTTTATTTTTTCACTTATTGGCTCCATTGGACTTGCAAAATAAACTTTACCTGATGGTTTATTGCGAAATTCTCCTAATGTTTGTTGTAATGATGATGCTGGATGCCAATTATTGTCTTTTTTAATGTTTTCTTCAAATGTATAATTAGCATAACTGCCTTGAAAACTCAATTTTGAAGAATAGCCATTGATAGGTAGTATTCTCATAATAACCTCCTTGATACCTATAGTTTTAAACACTTACCATTATTAATATAAATTTTATATTGGGTATATGTTAGAATAAACATATATTTATTGCATGCTTTTTTGTTATTCATTTTAATAAAAGTTTACAAAATATTTTCTTTCTGTTGTAATTACAATTGAAGAGCGATTTTAAACATGATATAATCACAAGAGATAAGAGAGGGAATTAACCCTAATATTAGATAAAAGAAAGGAAGTAGTTATGGCAAAATACGTATGTTCAATTTGCGGTTATACAGCAGAAGGCGAAGCTCCTGAAAAATGTCCTGTATGTGGTGCAGCAAAGGAAGCTTTTGTTTTGATGGCAGATGGTGAAAAAAATTACGCTGATGAGCACAGAATCGGCGTTGCAAAGGATGTTGATCCTGAAATTCTTGAAGGTTTAAGAGCTAACTTTATGGGTGAATGTACTGAAGTTGGTATGTATATCGCTATGGCAAGACAAGCTGACAGAGAAGGTTATCCTGAAGTTGCTGAAGCTTTCAGAAGATATGCTATGGATGAAGCTGATCACGCTTCTAGATTTGCAGAATTATTGGGTGAAGTTGTTACAAATTCTACAAAGAAAAATCTTGAATTACGTGCAGAAGCTGAATTCGGTGCTTGTGACGGTAAGATGAAAATTGCTAAGAGAGCTAAAGAATTAGGTCTTGACGCTGTTCACGATACTGTTCACGAAATGGCTAAAGATGAAGCTCGTCACGGACGTGGTTTTGATGGATTGCTTGCAAGATACTTTGCATAGTTATTCATTTGCATAAATTTCAAGGGCGTCGGGTTTTAACCCGACGCCCTTCTCTATATAAATTAAACAAAAAAAATGGCGGCATTGACGAGAAGCGCTGCCACCGTTGAGTCGTAATACTGAAATTTTATTTGTTTTTATTTTTGTTTTCAAAATCTCTTATTCTTACCTTTGGTACAACTGACATACCAGGTATGATTTTGTATTCATTAGGATCAATATCTTCCGTAAATACAATTTTTACAGGAATTCTTTGTACGATTTTTACGAAAGATCCTACAGCATTTTCAGGCGGGAATAAACTTGCTTTTGCACCTGAGCTTCTTTGAATACTGTCAACTTTTCCCTTAAATACTTTATCAGGGTAGGTGTCAATTTTTATATCAACGTCCATGCCCTCTTTCATGTGAGTAAGCTGTGTTTCTTTGTAGTTTGCAACTACCCATACGTTGTGCGGGACAATTACAAATAGAGGACTTCCAGGTTGTACCATCATACCTACTTCTACTTTTTTATTTGAAACGGTTCCGTCTATCGGAGCTAAAATATCTGTATATTCAAGAGCTAATTCTGCAGCACGTTTTTGTGCTTTCAAAACATTCAAATCAGCATCTGCTACTTTTGCGTTTCTTGATGGATCTTTAGAAAAAATTGATTGATCTGCACTTGTTTGAACTGCTTGTTTGCTTTCCAAATTTGTTCTTGCCTGATCTAATCTTTGCTTAGATACTGCGCCTGCTGCGTACAAATTTTCATATCTTTCCAAATCTTTTTTTGCAAGTGCTATTTCTGAATTTGCTGCATTCAGGTTGGCATGCGCATTTTCTTGGTTTAATAAGGCTTTTTCATAAGCAGCTGTAGCTTGATCAAGCTTAACTTGATAATCTATTTTATCGATAACTGCTACTACCTGTCCTGCTTTTACCGGTTGGTTATCTTCAACCAAAACCTTAACAATTTGACCTGAAACTTTTGGTGATACTGAAACGGTTGTAGTTTCTACATAAGCATCGTCTGTAGTTTGATAACCAAGATAGTCATATATAAAATAACCTGCCGTTAAGACTCCTAAGAGGGCTATTGTTCCAAATATATAACGTTTTTTTACAGGCA
Source organism: Candidatus Gastranaerophilales bacterium (assembly GCA_944323165.1). Classification (GTDB taxonomy): domain Bacteria; phylum Cyanobacteriota; class Vampirovibrionia; order Gastranaerophilales; family Gastranaerophilaceae; genus CAG-196. The sequence continues at coordinate 36,143 of CALURK010000008.1, forward strand.
TTTTCTTTTTATCATTGTTTTCTTCTTCTATTTTGTTTTCTTCACCCATTTTATTTACCTTTCAAATTTTTAACTATTTTATATTTGTATTTCGAGTGTTTCATTTAGAACATCTCTTAATTCCTTTAAAAGATCGCTAACTTTTGCTAAATTACTGTTATCAATTTTTTCTCTAACAACTGTCAGGTGTGGTTTTATTTTGGCAGTTACTTCTTCTGCCTTCTTAACTCCTGCTTCTGTTATTTCAGCAATTTTTACAGGACGATTATTTTTGATTGATAATTTACGAACAATGAAGCCTTTTTTCTCTAGACTGTCTAAAATCTTTCCTGTATTAGCTCGGTCCTTAAGTATTAATTTGGCTAAATCTCTTTGACACATGTTCGGGTTACAAATAAGAGTATCAAGTGTAGAAAATTCTTCCGGCGTAATTCCTGCTCCGTATTTCTCAAAAACTTGCTGACCTAAGAGCTTACAATACTTGGCTGTTAGTTCTATTTGATAGAATACTGTGTCTGTAAAATGGTTTTGCAATTTTGTAAATCCCCTGTTTGATGTATGTTTATTTTACAACATGTTGCAAATGCAACATAGTTATGTTATCATTCTTATTAGAAAAAATCAAGTACTTTGGAGAAAAGAAAAAGAAATGAAAAAATTATTAGCATTAGCGATATTAGTATCACTGGGGATGGGAAATGCTGTTAGTGTTTTAGCGGCTGAGAAAACAGTTTTGAGTGCGGGAGCTGAGCAGACTGTTGATAATAATAAAAAAGTTAAGAAGGAAGAAAAGAAGAAATCTGAAAAGATTAAACCTGTAAAAGACAAATTTGCATATGTTAATATGGCGTGGTGGAACCAGTTTAATGATGATATTCTTAATCAATATATTATAAAGGCCGTTGAGAACAATAAAGATTTAAAGATGGCAACATTAACAATTGATGAATATTATCAAAATGTTGTTGCGCAAAGAGCCGGTGAACTTCCGTCTTTGCAGGCAGGATTTATTCCGGGGTATGGCGGTATGATGGACCATGAAGCAGGCAGTTTCCTATTACCGATTTTTGCAAATTATGAGATTGATATTTTCGGAAAAAATCATAACAAGACATCTGCTGTTAGAAAATTGTACGAATCTTCTATTTTAGATGAGCAGGCTGCATATATTTCTATTGCTTCTGCAGTTGGAAGTGTTTATGTGAACATCGTTAAAATGGATGCAATGATTGACTTGCAGGAAGATATTGTTAAACTGAGAAAAGAAATTTTTGAAATTATGTCCGTAAGCAACGCTGAGGGCTTAGTTTCTACATCTGATTTAGTTAAGGCAAATCAATCTTACGTTATGGGTGTAGCGGATTTAACTGATCTTAAGAAAAACAGATCTAAATTACTTCACCAATTAGCGGTACTTACAGGCGATAGCCCTAACAATATTGAAGAATACAAAAGAATTGATTATAGAGATTTAGCTTTTTCTGGATACGTTCCTGAGTTTGTAAATTCGGACGTTATTATGAAACGCCCGGATTATATGAAGGCTGAGAAAATGTTAGAAAAAGCTGGTATTGATGTAAGAGTAGCAAGAAAAGAAATGTTACCTTCTCTGAATTTAGGCGGATTATTGTTATTCAATGCGACAAATTTCGGAAGTTTGTTTACTACTTCTAACATGTTATGGGGATTTGGCGGCGGAATTGTTCAGCCTTTATTTATGGGCGGAAGGCTTAAAGCTAATTTGAAAGCCAAAAAGATTGCTTATGAAAAAAGCTTGAAGAATTATGAGAAGGTTAATTTAACATCTATGCAGGAGGTTAATGATTCTCTTGTGTCTATCAATATGGATAAAGAAAAGTTAGCTAAACAAAAGAAAATACAGGAACTTGAGAGAAAGGATTTTGATATTTCAAAAGTCAGATTTTCAGAAGGTGTTATTGCGAAACTTGATTTGAACCAGAAGGAAGAAAATTTGTTAAATATAAATAAGACTGTTTACTCAAGTGAATTTGATTGCATGATAGATTATATAAGTTTCTATAAAGCAATTGCAGCTCAAAATATAGATAAAAATATTCAAGAAAGTTAAAGACCGTTATTCTTAATAATAATTAAATGGGTGCATATAAAATGCACCTTATTTTTTGCAACCTTCATCTTCACCATCAATTAAACCGTCATAATCATTATCCAAACCGTCTGAACAAGAGCCGATTGAGTCCAGTCCTTCTGCGCGCGGGAAACCTCTTAACCATTTGTCAGGAATCTTTTTCCAAAGGTATTCAAAAAAGTTGCGGTATAAAATCGCAGCTTGAGGATTTTCTAAGATAATAAGATTTTCGTCATTTCGATTTTCTCCGCTATATGAGAAATTCATAGAACCTATAATTAAGTATTTATCGTCAATTATCATTGTTTTGGAGTGAAGTTTCCCTGCATAATTTTCGATTTTTACAGGAAGCCCTGAAGCTCGTAACTGATTAATTTTAGAATATTTGTTAGAAGCATTAAGCGCATCTGCAATAATTTTTACATCTACTCCTCGATTTTTTGCTTTGATTAATTCATTTATAATTTGATTTTCTATAATTATGAATGATGGTATGTAAATGTAGCTTTTTGCCTGTTGTATTGCAGGTATTATGCAATTTGTGATTGTTTTATCCTGAGGTGAAAAGAAAATATTTTCTCCCTTATTAAATGCGATTTTCTCATTATGAAATTTTCCATTGTACATTTGTTCAAATTCATTTTTATAAAGCTTAGCGACATCTTTTGAATTGATTACTAAAAGAGCGTTTGTGTTATAGCCTGACATATCCGTGTAGGATAAATTTGCAGAGCCTGTGATTACGGTTTTGTTATCTATTATGAAAAATTTGTTGTGCATTATGTAGCGAGGATTTGCTGAGTCGATATCGCTTTTAGTGTTTTTTATAAGTGCTGCAAGGTGTTGAGTGTCCTCGTAAATATTGTTTCCGTTTTTGTCACTGTCATATACCATCCGAATTTTTACTCCGCGTTTTAGTGCGTTTTTAATCGCATTTTCTATTGCAGGAGTGGATGAGTAACCATAAATTGCCATATCTATGGAACTTTGGGCATTATTAATATTAGTTAAAATTTCTCGACATAAATCTGTTGAACAGTTTCTATCAGGTTTTAACTTGACAGTAAAATCTGTCAGAATTAGTTTGATATTACCTGTGTTTAGGTTTAGTTTGCTGAAGTTTTTTATTGTGGGTTTTGTTGTTTTAAATTTTTTTCGATATCCTTTTTTGATAACGAGCAAATTCTGTTTTTCTTTTGAAATCGGATAAATTTTGTCAGTTTCAACATCAAGCAGCACGTAGTTTGTGTGTTTTATAGTAGAAATTAATTTTTCACCGGCTTTTTCGTTACAGAAGTGATTATCTTTTATGCAATATGGAGAATTCTTGAATTTTGTCAGGTAATTAAATTTCTGATAATAGAGAGTTTGTTCCTGAATATTCACACTTCTTCCTTCAAGAAGGTTTTTGGCCCAATATTTTCCGAAATTTCCCATTACAAAAGCTTCTTCTTCGCTCAAGTTAAAGTCCTTAGCGAGTTTTTTGTTTTTCTCACTGAATACGGGATCAAACGTTTCATAATCCGAGATTTTGAAAATATTATTGTTATCCAGTAAGATTTGCGTAGGGGATATTACTTCTTTTACGCGAAAATCCTGCTCTTTTGGGTATAAAAACACCAGAAAGAGTATAAACATAGTTAGGATAAAAGTTATACACCAGATTTTTCTTCGCACGGAGCTTCACTCCCGTCGGATTGGTAAAGTTCTTTGTAATTTGTTATTTCATAACCCAATTTTTCAATTTTTTCTTTTAATTTCATATTCTTGGTAATCTGAAATTCAGTAAAGTGATTATCAATTGTGCCGTCTTCGTACCTGCAAGGGTGAATTAGAGCTTCTGCAATAACTTTATCATACTTAATTGCCATAAGTCCGTAAGAAATTGCAAGGCTGTTCATCATTGAAGTATATGTTACTCCCAGTAAATACTCGTTTGTATGCAATTCGTATTTTTGAACGGTGTTTTCATTGAAAAGTGTAAAAAAGTTTAGCAGTGCGACTTTTATTAAATTAATAGGGTATTTTATTGTTAAATGCCTGAAAACATCAGGTATTATGTATGGTTTTTCATATTGGGTTCTGATTTGTTTGATATTGTATTCTTTAGCAAGTTTTGCGACAAGTTCGAAAATCCTCGGTATCGAATGTACATGAACGTGTGAATCAATATGCGTTACTTCGGTATGTTTCATGACTTCTTCAATTTGTGCACGAAACTCTCTTTCTAACTGTTCAAAAAAAGTATTATCTTTAGTGTTGAGAGATTTTAAAAGCAGCATTCCAAATGAATTGTTGAAATTTCCCTCACTATCAGTCAATTTATCCAAATTTAAACAAAGAGATTTACCTTCAATCACGTTAAGATGAACTCCTACTCCTAAATCGGGGCAAGCTGGAATGACATTTCTCCAAGCTTCTTCAAAGGCTTCTCCGTTTGCAACAAGGCTTGCACTTTTTAAAATTCCTGATGTATAACCTTCCAATACAGCACGGTTATATGCGGGGCTCATTCCAAAATCGTCGGCGTTTAGTATGAATTTTTTGTCTGACATAAATCTCCTGAATGTTTCGTGAAAGCTTCACTATTTATATTATTTATTGTATTATAATTTTAAGAGGAAAACAATGTTTGAAAAGAAAACTACACTTGCAATTATTATTCCGTGTTTTAATGAAGAGCTAGTTGTAAAGTCAACAGTGGAAACACTTTTGTCCGTTATGGACAGACTTGTTATCAACGGAAAAATTTCAAAAGACAGCTACATTTATCTTGTAGATGACGGATCAAAAGATAAGACTTGGTGTATTATTGAGGAATTGCATAGTATCTATGGAAAAAGAGTTAAAGGTGTCAAATTTATAAGAAATTACGGTAATCAAAAAGCTTTTATTGCAGGGCTTTTGGGGGCTAAAAATATTGGCTGTGATTGCGCAGTTACTATTGATGCGGATTTGCAGCAAGATGAAAATGCTATAGAAACTTTTATTGATGAATTTCATAATGGTGCGGAAATAGTTTCAGGTATCAGAAATGATAGAAAAACTGATACATTTTTCAAAAAGTTTACCGCGTACTGTTTTTATAAACTAATGAATATTTTGGGAGTTAAAATCCCGCCTAACCATTCAGATTTTAGACTTGTAAGTTATAAAGCCCTTGAAATCCTTGAAAAATATTCAGAAACAGGCCTGTTTTTAAGAGGATTTTTCCACGAAATTGGGCTAAAAACTGCTTATGTTCATTTTAATGTAAAGCCTAGAAAAGCAGGAAAATCAAAGTTTAATTTCTTCTCCCTTACAAGTTTGGCTCTTACGGGAATCACGGCTTACAGTATTGTTCCTTTAAGAATAATTGCAGCAATGGGCGTTTTGACAGTATTAGGCAGTTTCCTTTTGGCTGCGGAAGTTGTATTTGAAAAATATTTTCTTCACGATACCCCGAGCGGATGGGCAACGCTTGTTGTGCTTTTAGCTTTCTTTGGCGGTTTGCAAATATTCTGTCTTGGTATTATTGGCGAATATATGGGGCAAATTTTTAACGAAGTTAAGGCAAGACCGAGATATATAAAAGAAAAAGAACTTATTTAACCCTGCTAACGTTTTGTTAAGTTTTGTAACAAAGACTTCTGCAAAAAGTCAATTTTTTGATGCAAAAAAACTTCATGAATATATAAGGTCTAAGTTAATAGGGAAAGGTGGTTATTTATGGCTCCAGGTTATGGTATTTCAAGTATAGGTTCGTATGCAAATGATCCTTACTTTATGTATGTGCTAAATTCATACAATCCGAATTTTATGGGAACTCAACAGAGAGGACAGGCTTCGCAGACTGCTAATCAGTACAGCGTGCCGCAGGCGGATACAACTTCCGTAACAACTCCTGCGGCAACTGTTGATCCAACATTTAAAGGTTCTTCAAAAGACAAGAATGATGGAAATAATATGGGAACAGTTGTCACAAGCGGTTTATTGATAGCAGGTGGTGCATTGGCTTGTATAAAGGCATATAAAAAAGGTGATGGAACCGGATTAAAGAAAATGTTTAACGGATTTAAGCAGTACGGTCAGAAACTCCTCGGAACATCCGCAAAAGAAGCCGCTGAAAAGGCTGTTGATAAAGCAGACGATGTTGCAGCAAAAATTTCTAATATAATCAAAAACGGCGGAAAGAATTTACAGGAATATACAATTCAAAAAGATGGTATGTCATTTATTATGAAAAACGGCAAACCTGTTAAGATTATTACACAAGACAAGAAAGTTATAGACAAAGCTGCAGATGTAGCAAACTGGGTTCGTAACAATCCGACTGTAAGAGACGAAGTAAGAAACATGACTCTTGCAGGTACAAAACTCCCTAAAGGTGTAAGCCTCTCTTACACAAGAGAAATTGCAGACGGCAAAAACCTCTATAGATTAACCGTAGAAAACGGACAGGTTGTAAAAGCTTCAAGCAGAGATAAAGCAGGAAAATGGGTTGAAGTAACAAAAGACCAGTTTGACGGTTTTATCAAGAACCATGCAAAACAGGTTAAAGAGGCTGAAACTCTCCAGAAAACATTTGGCGGTAAAAAAGTACGTATTCTGAATAAGAAGGGTAAACTTGTCGAACAAACCGGAAGTATTCAGATGAATGTAAGAGGCGGTAAGGTTGTGTCCGCTAAGTTTAATGGTAAAGATTTGAAACCTGAAGAACTCAAAGCTCTGCAGAATGATTTCCAGAAAGAAATCTCAAGCTTTGGTCACGAAGCAGGTAACAAATACGGTTTAACAAACTACGAATATGTTTACAGACAGAAAGGCGGTCAGACTGTAAGATTCGATAAAAGCAGAACTATAAAGAATGTAACTTCTGTTACAAATAAAGATATAACAAATGCAAACGCTATGGATAATTTCTGGCAGAAGAATGAAGGTATCAAGAACGAATTAGACAATATTATATCAACAGGTAATGTTTCAAGCGGTTTCAGGGTCGGAAATATGACTTACAAATCTGATGCGGGAGTTGTATACAATATTTCAGGCGACAAAATCAACGGTATTAAGCTTGATAAGAAAATTACTCTCGGCGGTAAAACCTTCAAGGCCGGTGATGTAATTGACGGTAAGTACCTCGGTGAATGGAGAAAAACTGCAGAAAATAACAATGATTTTCAGGCAGTGCTGGATTTATTGAAATCATAACAGGAAAATGGTAAAGCGGGCGAAGCTTAAGCTTCGCCCGCTTTTCTTTTAATTTATTTCTGGTATCATGTTTGTATGACAAAGTTTTTGTTAATAAGCGAGGATAGCGAAAAAGAGGGTATCGTAAGGGAGGTTTTTCCGTCTGATGAAGTTCTTGTCTCTACTGACCAGACTTTGATTTTCGATATCTTAAAAGTCGAAGAGCCTGATATTGTTTTGGTTGATGGGGATATCTCTTCTCTTGATTTAAAATCGCTTTGCCGAAAAATTAAACAATACCCTGTCGTTATTTTATTAATCTTAGGTGAAAAAGAACTTACAAAAGATGTTATGCACAATGCTAATCTTTTTATCAAGACTCCGATTGATAAAAAACTTCTTTCCGCAACTGTGGATTCCAGTTTAAAAACCAGACATTCGCTTCTAAAGATGGCAAAATCCAATCAAGAACTCGCAAGGAGCTTGTATCAGTTAAATGTTTTGTATAATACAAGTTCTCAACTGGCTGGAACTCTTGACAAGGATGCGCTTATTAAGATTATGATAGACGGGATTGAAAAGTCTTTAAACTTTGAATTATCGTGTACTTTAATGTTTCGCTCGGAGCGTGAGCCGGTTTTAATAATAAATTCGCTTTACAAAATTTCGGACAGGCTTCTTGAAGCTCTGAAACTTCGTGCAATTTTGAGTTATAAATCTTTGCTTGAGGATCCTCCTGTTGATATTAAGATTGGGAATTTGAAAATCGAAAAAAATATTAAGCATAATATTCAGGAGTATGATTTTTCAGTTCTAAGATTTGATAATATGTTTGCTCCGATAACTCTAAATGATGAGTTTTTCGGGTTTACGGAAATATATAGAGAAAAACCTTTTACAACAGAAGATGCAACTTGTTTCCAAACTCTTGTTCAACAAGTTACAATACCGCTTCAGAGCGCATCTTTTACTCAAGAATTAAAAGCAACAAACAGGAAATTACAAAAACTTGAGAGGTTAAAATCCGAATTTATATCGATAGTTTCGCACGAATTAAGAACTCCGCTTACTGCTATAAAAAATGCGATGGATATTATTCTTAGCGGAAAAGCAGGCGAAATGACGGAAAATATCGAGAAATTTGTTTCTATGGGCAAAAGAAATGCAATAAGGTTATCCGGAATTATTAATGATTTATTGGATATTTCCAAAATTGAAGCAGGAAAAATGGATTTCAAATTTGAGCTTATACATATCGAACCTGTTATAGAATATGTGAAAAATAACCTTTCAGAGGTTGCGAAGGAGAAAAATCTGGAGATAAAGTATACCTCTTCAGGAGAAGATGTTGAGGTTTATGCGGATTCAAACAGATTGGAGCAAGTTTTAACCAATTTGGTTTCAAATGCTATTAAATTCACGCCTGATGCCGGTACAATAGAGATTACGTCCAAGGTGGTAAACGCAAGAGAATTACAGTATGATCACTGTTTTGAAGATGATATAAAGAAACTTCAGGGAAATTATTTGCTTGTTTGCGTAGAGGACCACGGTATCGGTATTGAAAGAAAAGATTTGAACCATGTATTTGATAAATTTGCACAAATAGAGAATTCCCTGTCAAGAAAAGTTGGCGGCTCAGGTTTGGGTTTACCAATTGCAAGACAGCTTATGGAATCTCATAACGGAGCTATTTGGTGCGATAGTGAAATCAATAAAGGTTCAAAATTCTATTTTGTAATCCCTATAGCAAATGACAAATCAAATTTCCTTATGATAAGAAAACAACTTGCGCAAAAAGCTCGTTCTAACGGTTCAACAATAGCAGTAATAAAGATAAAATCTACAAATGAAGTTATTGAAAACTTGCTAAGAGAAAATAATTTATTAAACAAAACGTATATGACAAATTCTCTAATTGAGAAAGAAGGTGCCATGACTACGCTATCATTAGTTTTGGTAGATGGAGATAAGCCTTCAGCAGAGTTTTTGAAAAAGAAAATAGATTCTGTAATCGAGCAGAATAAAGATTTGTATGGCGAATGTGATATAATGTATTCATACGATATTGAAGGAGATACACATGAAAAAGATTCTTATAGTGGATGACGAACAGGACATAGTAGAAAGTCTTAAGTTTGTGCTAGAGGTATCAGGTTATGTGTGTTATACCGCATATAACGGAGAGGACGGTTTAAGGTTGGCAAAAGAAATTATGCCTGATTTGATAATTCTTGACGTTATGATGCCGAAAATTAACGGTTATAAAATTAGCAGACTTTTAAAATATGACAGCAAATATAAGGATATTCCTATAATCATGGTAACTGCCCGTTCTCAGTTGGAGGACAAAATGATAGGCGAAGAAACGGGTGCTGATGAATATATTACAAAGCCTTTTGAACTTGATCAAATTGTAAAAAAAGTTGGCGAGTATTTGGGTGAAGGTTAAAAAGAATGGAAACCATTACAAATAAAACACTGGAAAAATTAAAATATGAACTTGTAAGAGATGGCGTAGTTTCTTATGAAACGTTAGAGAAAGCCGAAGAGCTTGCAAATGTTCAGCGTATAAATATTGGTCAGGCACTCATTAATTCAGGAATTTTGGGTGAGGATAAGCTGTTAAAATTTTTGGAAAGCAAACTCCATATTCCGTATGTAAACTTGGAGGATTATGAACCTGATCCTAAGTGTTTTAAATTTGTTTCATTTGCAGATGCAAGAAGATACAGGATTATACCTTTATTTAAGATAGAAGATGTTTTGACTGTAGCGATGGCAGATCCGTTGGATTTGTTTGCAATAGATAAAATTATTGAAACGGCAGAATGCTCTATAGAACCAGTTATCGCATCCGAGCACAGCATTGTTAAAAAAATTGACGAATATTATAAAGTTGCGGATACCGTAGATAGTATTACTCTGACTTCCGATGAGGATGAGGAATTTGATTGGACGGAAGAACTTCATAAAGAGGAAGCCGGAGAAGAACATATCCAGCATGTTATAAGAGCTATATTAAAACAGGCTATTATAGAAGATGTACACGAATTAAACTTTGAACAAACAGAAGAAGGTTTGAAAGTTGTTTTCAAGAAAAATGGAGAACCTTCTGATAAGGGAACAATTCCTGCAATTTTAAATTCAGCGTTTGTTTCTAAACTCAAAACACTTTCCAATTTGGACGCGTCAGTATGTGAAATTCCTCAGTTAGGCAAATTGTGCTTTAAGGTAGAAAATTCAATGTTAATTGCATCAGTTTCGTCATTTCCTACAATTATGGGAGAGAGAATTTCTTTAAAGATTTATAAACCGCCGAAGAGCTTGGATAAAATTATCACTGATGAAAAGCAGAGAAATATAATGTTGCAAGCGGTTGAACATCCGGGAATAATTCTTGTTTGCGGCTCACCTCTCAGCGGAAAAACTCATATTATATATTCGTTGCTTATGGAGATTTCTCAGTCAAAAAAGAATATCATGACAATAGAATCTATTGCAAAATATGAGTTAAAAGGTGTTAATCAGTGTGAATTGAACGAGAATGTCGGCTTTAATATGGATAAAGCTCTTAAATACGTTGAGTTTCAATCTCCTGATGTAATTTATCTTGAAGGGGTTAAAACACGAGATGCCTTTGAATTTATGTCAGAATTATTTTATAGCGATAAGACTGTGATAACCGAATTTATGGCAAATAATATGACAGATTTGAGGCAAAAGCTCGCGTTTGAAGATTTTCAATCTTTTAAATCTTTGATAACCTGCCTTGTATTTATCCATTCAAAAGAAAGCATAGAAGTTTTTGATAAAGAGACTTTGCAAAAATATTTGGCTTAGTTATTCTCTTGTCATAGAAAGTAAAATTTCTTGCGGAATGTATGTGTTTTTAACACCGGAATCAGTATTTGCAAGGAAAAATTCTACAGTTTCACCCGATTGAATACCCAGTTTTTCAAACGGGATAGAAATGTCTATGACGTCTTCGTAAACTATTTTTATGTCTTCAGGGTTATCAAGAGTCCACATATTCGGATGCAATACGGCTGTTAATCTTGGCGGATAGAGAGTATCGCTAATAAGTGTTAAAGTGATTTCGTGCTCAAATTTTTCGAGCAAAATAGGATAAGGATTATCAGTTTTACTGATTAATCTTATATAAGCTCTATTGCCTATTCTGGTTGCGTTTCTGGTATATATATAAAATTGGTTAATTCTGTCGATGAAACTAATTTCACCAGAACCTTTGTTAACGTGCAGTCTAAAATAAATATTATTTTTGTCACATCCGAAAAGAATTTTATCAACATTTTTATTTTCTCTGAATACGGGGCCGTCAATCAAAGTCATAGATCCTGCATTATACCAGTCGTCATAACTGCTGTTAAGCCCGTCCATTGTAGGAGTTATACTTCTTTTAGGATGTTTAAAAGGTACTTCCAATGTTGTTATAAGCGTTTGGTCTAAATATTCAGGATAAGTCTTGTTAAGTACAATATAGACGTTTTTAAGTCGTTCCCTGAACATATAGTCAAAAACAAAGTCCTGACCTGAATTGTTAGGCTCTCCATACCACCAGAACCAGTCACTGCCTTCTGCAATAAGGAGTTCTCTCCTTGCGTATTTGATATTTGGATTGTCAGGATTTTCCTTTACAAAACTGTCAAAATCATCTTTAGTTTTCTTTAAATATGCCCAGGCTTTGTTTTTTTCAGGCTCACCAATCCAGAATTGGAAAGTTTTATCTATCCAAGAGCCGGAATGAATTTTTTTAAGATTTTTCTTGTGCTTATCGTTTTCTATGTATTCGCTAATTAAAACTGTTTCTAAAGTGTTGTCATTTTCGATTAGAGAATAAATATTTTCTAAGAAATCTCTTCCGTCATTCTGGTAATTTTCCCAGCAGTTTTCGCTGTCTGAGGCTATCGTAAGCAAATGTTTTTCATCGGGAGAAACAAGCAGTTTGTTTTGTATAATTTTAATTTTTTCATACAAATCTCCCGCTGCCATTTTAGGGTTAATTCCTGCGTATTCAAAATTTATTAAATTAGGAATAGAACGATCTCGGAATATAATATCAATATTAGAGTCCTTTGTTTCGTAGTTGTAAACCTTTAAAAGATGGTAAGGATCATTTAAATTCCCCTTGAAATCCCTTACAAAATCAAAATTAATTGAGCTAGACAGAATTCCTTCATCAGAAATTGTCCATTTAATCCCTTCTTTAGCTAAAAGATTAAGCGTTTTTGGTCCTAAACATAATTCAGGCGGCCACATTCCTTTTGGTCTAACGCCAAAAATTTCTTCAATTCTATCCAATGCAATTTTAATTTGATATTTAGCATCTTCAAGCATACCTAAAGTTTGAGGCAGTCCTTCTGTAGTAATTACAGATTTAGTTGAAGCTTTCAGATCTAACAATATCGGCAAAATTGCGTGATAATAAGGACTTGTAGTTAATTCAATTCGTCCAGTTTGAATATATTTTTTATAAGTTGGAATAATTTCCCTTATAATTTGTTTTTGGATATCAATAATTTCTTTTCTATCTTCAGTGGTGTAACCAGTTTGTTTATCCCACAACTCTTTTAACCTTGGGTATCTTTCAAAATGAACAGGATCAATCCAAACCAGATTGAATAAAGCCATCAGATCAGAAAGTTCTTGTAAAGAGAAATCATTAATATCAACTGTATCTTTTGCAAATCTTTTTTGGAAGAGATTTTTATAAGTTTCACTCCTATAAATCATAGTTTCATATTTAGAGCTAAAAAAGTTGTTAATAATAAACGCTTTTTCTTCATCAGTAAGATTTTCGGTATCCGAAACTGTAAGTTCAGAATGAATGTCGTGATATCCTGCTTCTGAATAATCAATAATAGCGTCAAGAAGAGCGGGAACAATATTGAAGTTGAGTTTTAATTTCGGAAATTTTTCCAGAATTAAAACCATATCCAAATAATCTTTAACGGCGTGCAATCTAACCCAAGGCATAAGATATGTGCCTTCTAGTTCATAAACCGGTTGATGCATATGCCAATAAATAGCAAGCGAAAGTTTCTTTAAACGCTTATTCATACATAAATGAGTATACAAGAAATTACAAATGTTATCAATAAAAACTTTAGATTAATGAAATATTAAAATTTCCTTAATTTTTTAATAAATTTTTCAAATCTATTATATAAATATAATTGTTAGTAAATAGGAGGATTATATTATGGCATTAAAACCATTACAAGACAGAATCGTAATTAAGGTAATAGAAGATACAGAACAAACATCAGGCGGAATCTTTATTCCTGATAGTGCAAAAGAAAAACCTCAAAAGGGTGAAGTAGTAGCCGTAGGAGAAGGTAAAGTTGGTGAAAACGGTGAAAGAGAACCAATGGATGTAAAAGTAGGCGATGTTGTTTTATATGCAAAATATGCAGGAACAGATGTAAAGATGGACGGAGTAGAATACAAAATTTTGTCAATCAAAGATGCTCTTGCAATAGTTGAGTAAAGATTTGAAAAGGAGAATATAAAAAATGGCAAAACGTATAGTTTTTGAAGAAGAAGCAAGAAAGTCATTACTAAAAGGTATAGACGCAGTTGCTGACGCAGTAAAAGTTACGTTGGGACCAAAGGGCAGAAACGTAATTTTACAAAAGAAATTTGGTGCACCACAAATCGTTAATGATGGTGTAACAATCGCAAAAGAAATAGAATTGCAAGATGGTTTAGAAAATGCAGGTGCACAACTTCTTAAAGAAGTTTCATCAAAGACAAATGATGTAGCCGGTGACGGAACTACAACAGCATCAGTTTTAGCACAAGCAATCGTAAGAGAAGGTTTGAAGAACCTAACAGCAGGTGCTAATCCAATGTCAATGAAACGTGGTATTGATAAAGCTGTAGAAATTGCAATCAATAAGATTAGAGATTTATCAAAATCAGTAAGTACAAAAGAAGAAATTGCACAAGTTGCAGGAATTTCTGCAGGTAACAATTCAGAAATCGGTGAGTTGATTGCAGAAGCAATGGAAAAAGTAGGACACGATGGTGTAATTACTGTAGAGGAAAGCAAATCTTTCGGAACAAACTTAAAGGTTGTAGAAGGTATGCAGTTTGATAAAGGTTACATATCACCTTACTTCGTAACTGATCCAGAAAGAATGGAAGCAGTTTTGGAAGATGCTTATGTTTTATGTGTAAACAAGAAAATTAACTTAATAGCTGATTTGGTACCTGTTCTTGAGCAAGTAGCTCGTGACGGACGTTCATTGTTGTTAATAGCAGAAGATGTTGAAGGTGAAGCATTAGCAACATTGGTTGTAAACACAATGAGAAAAGTATTGAGAGCTGTTGCAGTTAAAGCTCCTGGTTTTGGTGACAGAAGAAAAGCAATGTTAGAAGATATCGCAATTCTAACAGGCGGTCAAATGTTCACAGAAGAATTGGGAATTAAGCTAGAAAACATAACAACAGATATGATGGGTCTTGCAAAACGAGTTACTGTAACAAAAGATGAAACAACAATTGTTGTAGGTAATGAAACAAAAGAAGCAGTAGCAGAACGTGTAAGATTGATCAAGAAACAAATCGAAGCTTCAGATAGTGAATATGATAAAGAAAAATTGCAAGAACGTATGGCAAAATTGTCAGGCGGTGTTGCAGTAATCGAAGTCGGTGCAGCTACTGAAATCGAATTAAAAGAAAGAAAATTAAGAATTGAAGATGCTCTAAACGCAACAAGAGCAGCTAACGAAGAAGGTATTGTTCCTGGTGGTGGTGTTGCATTAATCAGAGTACAACAAGAACTTGAATCAAAAATTAATACAATAACTTTTGAATCAGATGATGAAAAGAGCGGTTATAAGATTTTGATGGCAGCGCTTGATGTACCATTGAGAGCAATAGCATACAATTCAGGTGCAAAATCTGATGTTGTAGTCGAAAACGTAAGAGCTGAAAAGGATGCTTATGGTTATGATGCTTTGTTAGACAGATATACTGATATGTTTGCAGCAGGTATTGTAGACCCTGCAAAAGTTACAAGAAGCGCTCTTGAAAATGCAGCATCTGTAGGTTCTATGTTGTTAACAACCCAAGCAGCTGTAGTTGATATTCCGGAAGAATCAAAGACTCCTGATATGTCAGCAATGGCAGGCATGGGTGGTGGAATGGGTATGATGTAATAGTCGCTCATTTTTAGTATAGAATTAATCGCGTCAAAAACATTTATGTTTTTGACGCGATTTCTTATTATATTAATCTTATTATATTAAGTTGTATATTTGGTTGTATCGTTCAATAATTTTAAATGACCAGCTGGAATCATAATTCATTGCATTTTTTATAAGTAAATTCCAACTACCCTGATTTTGGTTGTATAAATTAATAGCTTTAATTGTTGTTGTATAGAAGTTATTAAATTCGTCCAGCCCGTCATTATCCTGAGTTTTAAACCCGCATCCGTTAGTAATGTCTTCAAATATATCCGGAATAGTATCATTATAAATTCCTTTTTTAGTAGCAACAGGAATGCAACCGTATTTCATTGCCAGGTAGTGTTCATATCCGCAAGGGTTTTTCTTTGCCGGCAGTAAGGTTAAATCGGATGCTGCATAAAACTGAGGTAAGTTCAATTCTCCATCAATGAACATCCATCTTCCGTCCAGACCTTTATTTTTTTCAAGATATTCAATCCAGGATACAATATGTGGGTTATTCAGTCCATTTGGTATGTTAACGATTATTTGAACATTGTTATGTTTTACCAAAAGATTAAGTAATGTGGTTAATCCAATATCGCCGCCGGTAGAAAAAATATCAGGGGAAAATTTGTTGAATATCAAGGGTGCTTCTATTGTTGAATCTAAAAATCCTCTAATCGTATAATCTTTATTTACAAACATTTTAGACGTTATAAAGTTTATTTTTATCCTTGCACTAGAAAACTCTTTGATAAGGTATTTTTTATTTTTATCTCTATAATCTCTAAAGTTTTCGGAAGTAAATTCTTGAAAAATTTTCCCGTTGTTGTTATTAAGTCCGTATGAAACGTATGTACTCTTGTTTTTTGTGCTAAACAAGGTGTTATAAATTCCTCCTGAGATTTCAGGTTTAGTAAGAACATCTTTGTGGTATTTTTGCGAAATAACAGCCCAGCAGTTTGCTTTTTTAATTGTGTAAGCAATAAGATTATATGAGGAATTATCCTCTATCATCATTTGCGGGAAGAGTTTTCTAATTTGTGTATTAAGCTTTTTAATTTCATCATTTTGGTTGGATTTCAACAGAGAAAAATTATGGTAGACAAAATCCAATACATCTTGGGCATTTTCTTTACTCTTTGGCATTGCACAAATAGACGTTAAGCATTTTTTTATGATTTTATTTTTGAAGAGTTTTTTTAGATTTTTTTTATCTGCAAGATTAATTGCAGCCCAAAAAGGATCTATTTTTTGGCTTTCAAAGTCACTAAAATCATGTACAATTTGTACGATTTTTATATTGTGAGGAAATTGTTGCTCAAACTCGCTTCCGAGAAAGAATGGTAGATTATCGGAATGGACGATGCTCGGTGCGACAATTTTAATTATTTGTCTGACAGCTTTCATAAAAGGAACAAGAAACTCAAATTCTGAGAAATCTTTTCCAACAAAAGTTTTTGAATAGAGTCCGAAAATTTCTACATGTTCCTTGTCATTATAGGTTTTATAAAGAGATGCAGAATGTATTTTATTTTGAAAAAAGAAATTAACATTTAATCCGGTATTTTTGTATCCGTCAATATTTTCAATTGGTTGAATTATTTTTATGTTTTTATCGGGGTATTGTTTTCTGAATGCTGATACAAAATCCAATGGCGGAGGTGAAGTTGTGAGATAGAGAATATTTTTAAAAGAACAGTCTTTGTTTTTGCGAAAGAGATTTGGGTATTTTCGTCTAAAGTAGCGAAAATACACTCTAATGTAATATATAAGTTGGCTGTTTTTAGAGTTGTCTTCTGTAAATTCATTATCAGAAGAATTATATATAATATCTAGTTCTTCCAAATGATTTTTTTTCTCACAATTTTCTTCCATATATTCTCAGAGTATTATAAAAAATGACATAGTTCAAGTCAACTATTGACAGCACACAATAAAAAGTTGTATACTTTGAAGCAATGAACAATATCTATATTACAAACAATACATCCTCCAATTGCTCCAAGTTTCTATCGGGACTTGAGTGATTTTGGTGTGTAGTTTTTGTAAGTAACCAAATTTATAAACAAAAAAAGTCCCGTATGTAATGCGGGGCTTTTTTGTTGTGTATGAACGACTTGGAAAGGACGATTAATGAAAGTAGGAAACGTAAATAGTAATGTAGTATTCAGAGGGCCTTTGGACGGGGCATTAACCGGCATTTTAAGAACTTGTGATATGAATGAGATGGTTAATGCTGTTGGTCTTGATGTTGGAGCAATGGTTATTCCTAGAGCGTATTATGATACAAAGAAGCGAAATGAATACGCAGGTGCCGAAACATTTATACGAGAAATTAGCGGAACTTTCATAAATTGTCTTTCAGCAGGTTTATTTGCAATGGGGATTTCAAAGGTCGTATCAAAAAATATTCAGCCGGAAGTAAAAATTAATTCTGAGAGCTGGTATTCAGAAGAATCTCTGGAAACATTAAACAAATCTTGGAAAAAGAGCGGTAATGTTGATACTTATCTGAAAACTGTCCTTGAAAATATATCGGGCAGGGACGGAATGAGGATAAATCATTTTAAAGACATAGACTGGAATAAAGTCGAGTGGATAGATGAAGCTCGTTGGGATAGAATTCATTGGGATAATCCGGAGTATAAAGGTATCCAAAATGATTTGAAAACAGAAAAAGGCTTTGTAAACACACTCAAAAAACTTATAAAGGATGAGAATATAACAAAAGATGATAAGAAGTTTGCTCTTTCAATTATTGAAAAACGTCTAACAAATGCTCTGGGTGCGGAACGTGATACTGAATTAAATATTGATGGGACTAAACTTTCTGCCAAATTAGAAAATATTTTGCGTGATACACACGATATGGCAAAAGATATTTTTACAAAGAAAAGTAATAAGGAAATAGAACAAGCAATTAATAAGATTTCACGCGTAAATAAAATTAAAGCCTTTGGTGCTATTTCAGCATCTTGTGTTTTAGGGCTTACAAATCAGTGGATTAATAGAAAAATAACAGAAAAAAGGACAGGTAAGAAAGGCTTTGTGGGTGATGTCGATTACACTTCTACATTTAGAGGCGAACAGAAAAAAGACAAATTACTAATTTTAAAGAAGCTTGGTGCAAGTGCACTTATGGCAGGAATGGTATTTAGTGTAATGGGTGTAAAAAACTTTAAGCAATTTGCCAAAAAGCTCGAATTTACAGGGCCGATTACGAGCGGTAATGCTATAAAAACCGTTTATGCCGCAAATATAATCGGAAGATTTATGGCGGCAGATAACGGAACCGAACTACGAGAGTCAATGACAAGGGATTATTTGGGCTTCTTAAACTGGCTTGTATTTGGCGGTTTTGCGGCGAAAGGTGTTGCAAATCTTTTGGACAAAAAAGGTAAAGACTTATTCAATTACAAAAAGGACGGCAAAGGTTTAAGACACTGGCTTAATGATATGTCATTAAAGACTCATAATGAGGTTGCATCAAAAGGGAAAGCTTTTGCAAAGAAAAATATGTGGAAGCTAAACCTCGCTCAAGCTTCAGGTATTGCATATTCTGCGGTAACTTTAGGAATATTGCTTCCGATGATGAATGCAAAAATTACAGAAATGAAGGCAAGAAAAAACAGAGGGGGGTAAATATATTACCATTTACCCTATAGAGTAATTTGGCTTATTCTTTCAAGAATATATTTACCCCTTTCTACCCTTTGATGTATAATTAGTTTACATGTAGAGAAAAAGGGATTAATTATATGCTAAAAGGAAATGAAATTAGGAAATTATACTTAGATTATTTTAAAGATAAACATCAACATACCATAGTAGAAAGTTCAAGCCTAGTGCCTGATAACCCTACTGTATTATTAACAACCGCAGGTATGTTGCAGTTTTTGCCGATATTTTTAGGGATACAAAAATGTCCTTATAACCCTGCAAGAGCAACATCTTGCCAAAAGTGCGCACGAGCAGGCGGAAAAGATTCTGATATAGAAAATGTAGGAAGAACACCAAGACACCATACGTTTTTCGAAATGTTAGGAAACTTCTCTTTTGGTGATTACTATAAAAAAGAAGTTATTCCTTGGGCTTGGGAATTTGTAACAGAAGTTTTGAAACTTGATAAAGACAGATTATGGATAACGATTTTTGAAACTGATGACGAGGCTTACGAAATTTGGAGAAGTGTAGGCGTTCCAGCAGAACGTATTAAGAGAAAAGGTAAAAAAGACAATTTCTGGGGCCCTCCAGGGGCATCAGGTTCTTGCGGACCTTGCTCAGAAATTCACTATGATTTAGGTGAAGAATACAAATGTGATGATCCAAATTGTGGTATTGATACTTGTGAATGCGACAGATGGGTAGAAATTTGGAACCTTGTATTTACAGAACTTTATCAGGACGAAGAAGGAAACCAATCACCATTGGAGAAGAAAAACGTGGATACCGGCATGGGCTTGGAACGTATTGCAATGGTATGCCAAGGTGTTGCGTCAACTTTTGAAACTGATTTGTTAAGACCGATTTTAGACAAAGTTTCTGAAATGAGCGGTGTTCCTTATAAAAAATCTGAAAAAACAGATATTTCTCTTAGAATAATTACCGATCACGCAAGATGCGTAACTTTCTTGATTTCAGATGGTGTAATTCCTGGAAATGAAGGCAGAAGCTACGTACTTAGAATGATTTTAAGACGTGCTTTAAGACACGGAAAAATATTGGGAATGGAACTTCCTTTCCTTTATAAATTAGTTGACGTGGTTGTCGATAATTACGGTGAAGCTTATCCTGACTTGGTTAAGAATAAGGCTAAGATTATTGATGTAATTAAGAAG
Source organism: Candidatus Gastranaerophilales bacterium (assembly GCA_944323165.1). Taxonomy (GTDB): domain Bacteria; phylum Cyanobacteriota; class Vampirovibrionia; order Gastranaerophilales; family Gastranaerophilaceae; genus CAG-196. Next base: position 56,464 of record CALURK010000008.1, read on the forward strand.
GAAGAAGAACGTTTCTCTAAGACTCTTGATAGAGGATACAAAATGTTAGAAGATTTTATATCCGACAAAAAAGATATAGACGGAGAAAGCGCATTCAAATTGTATGATACATACGGCTTCCCATTTGAATTAACCAAAGAAATCGCTTCAGAGAACGGATTAAACGTAGATGAAGAAGGCTTCAAATCTGCAATGCAAGAACAAAAAGACAGAGCAAAAGCTGCTGCTGAAAAAATTTCCGTAACAGGCGATATAAAATATGCAAAAGTAGAAGAGCAAGTAGGTTCTACAGAATTTGTAGGTTATCTAGTTGACTGCTGTGAAGCAAAAATTCTTGCAACAATTGAAGGTGATGGCTACGTGGATGTTGTTCTTGACAGAACTCCTTTCTACGCAGAATGTGGCGGACAAGTCGGTGATAGCGGATTTATTGTTAACGAGAATTTGAAAGCCGAAGTTCTTACGACATTTAAAGTAAACCATCTTTTTGTACACAGATGTCAGGTTGTAAATGGTGAAATCAATATAGGTGATTATGTTTTTGCCCAGATAGATTCGGCAAGAAGAGCGCAAATAAGAGTTCACCATACATCAGCTCACCTTCTTCAAGCTGCATTGATTAAGGTTCTTGGAGATGAAGTAAAACAAGCAGGATCTCAGGTAGAAGAAAACAGGATGAGATTTGACTTTACTTTCTCACGTGCGATGACACCTCAAGAAATTGAAAAAACAGAAGAAATTATGAACAAATGGATAGGCGAAAAACTTCCTGTTCAAACTGATGTAATGAATATTGAAGAGGCAAAACTTACAGGTGCAACTGCTTTATTCGGCGAAAAATATGAAGACGTCGTAAGAGTAGTAACAATTGGCGGTAAGAAAAAATGCAATTGCGGTGACGGAAATTGCAAGGGGCATCAGGAACACCCTGAACACGAAGTTGTATCCAAGGAATTCTGTGCAGGAACTCATGCTTCAAATACGGCAGATTTAAGATTGGCAAAAATTGTATCAGAAGGCGCAATCGCAGCAGGTACAAGAAGAATAGAAGTTGTAGTAGCCGATGCTGCAATCAAGTATTTGAACGCAAAATCTGCTGAAATTGACAAACTTGCTTCAAAATTCAAAGTTCATTTTGACGAAGTGGAAGCAAGAATAGAAAAAATCCTTGAAGAAAACAAAGAACTTCAAAAATCTTTGGAAGAAACGAAAGCAGAAATGGCAAGAAGTAAATTCTCAACATTTATTTCAAAAGCTCAAGATATTGAAGGCGGAAAATTGTTTATCTCCAAGATAGAAAACTTCGATTCAGACGCAGTAAAAGCAGGAATTGAACTTTTGGCAAACAAACTCGGAGAGTGCATTATAGTTCTTGCTAATGAAAGAATGGTAGTAGTAAAAGTTACCGATAGTTTCGTTAAGAAAGGCATCAATGCAGGCAAACTTGTAGGAGAGATTGCAAGAGCAACCGGCGCAAACGGCGGCGGACGTCCAAACTTTGCTCAAGGCGGTGTGAAAGACGCTTCTAAATTGGATGAAATTTTAGCCAAAGTTGAAGGTGATTTAAAATAAAAACAGATTAAAAAAAGGGCGGTCGGATTATAATCCGACCGCCCGTTTTTTATTGCATACATTTTCCTTGGCTGTCAAAAAATTCTTCAACCTTTAGTTTATATTTATCATTGATCCCCTTCATATCTTTAGTTAGCAATTCAACAATATAACTATAAACATGAAGAAAATTGAAAAGACTTTTCGTATCGTCTTTACTCAAATCCCAATAAGTATCAAAGAGTTCATTAACAAACATTTTGTTAACAAATTCTAAAGCTTCAATTGGATATGAGATATCTATAGTAAAATCTTCTAAGTCCATAAGACCTCCTTTATTATAATGAAATTATAATAATATTATAATATGTTTGTCAAGTGTCTTGTTATAATAATGTTATAATAAAATTATAATGGGGTACTAATGTCCAAAAAACTTACACAAATCGGTACGAGTTGGGGATTTATAATACCAAAAGCATTGTTAGAAGTATTAAAAATAAACCCTGTAACCGATAAAATAGATTTTGAAATAGAGGGAAAAACTTTGAAGATAACAAAGGCTTCAAAGGATGATTAATATTGAAAAATAGTTCTTTTTAGCTATTGAGAAAAGTCTAAAGTGTGATATAATCTTTATATACTATAAGAGTATAAAGAAAGGTTTAAATTTTATGACAAGTGGGCTATCTCTAAATCTTCAATTAATGCAGGATTTGACCTCTACGTTGAATTCAAAAAGTAATCAAACTCAAAACAGTAAGCCTGAAGTGTATGCCAAAGAGGGTGAATCACGTTATATTGAGGAAATGGACTATGATGGCGACGGTGTTGTCACAATGGACGAGTACCAAAAGTACTTGGAAGAAAATAGCGTAAGTACTACTCAGCAGGCTCAAAATGTTCAGAGTATGGGCGATTCAATGGTTAATCGTCAGGTTGCCGAGCAAGCAGAGCAAACAGAAACTCAAGAAAAGAAATTTGATTACAATGAATATATGCAGTACTGTGAAGCTAATGCCGTATCTCAACCTTCGACGTACGCAGCGATAAAACCTGAAAACATTGAAACCAACGAAGCAGGACTTATAATTCATAATTTTGGAAAAGCCTTAAACAGTTATTCAAAAAGTAATTTGAATTATGCGACATCAAAATTTGAGATGAATGCTTAATTCAGTGTAATTTCTCCTTGTCTGAAAATTACCGTTTTTCCTTCTTTAAAACCTGCAACTGTAGAAGCTTTGCCTTTTGCAGCGTAGCCGTAGTCTGGGATTACTAAATCTACTTTATCTCCGATGTATTTAAGAGCTTCATCATAAGTTAAAGCAGGGTCTTCGCCGGAGAGGTTTGCGCTTGTTGTTGCAAGAACTCTTCCATCAATATTTCTGCAAATTTCTGCAAAAACTTTGTTATCTGGAATTCTAACTCCGACTGTATTGAGTCCTGATGTAATGTAATCAGGAGTTTTTTCGGATTTTTCAAGAACGAGTGTTAAAGCACCCGGAAAATATTTTTTGATTAATTTTTGAGCTTCTTTTTCGATAGGTTGTTTAAGATAATCAAGTAAATTATAAAATTCATCACTCATTAATATAAGAGGTTTTTTCCCGTCCCTGTGCTTAATTTCGTATATTTTTTTAACGGCTTTTTCGTTATTCGGTAAACAGCCCAGTCCCCAGACGGTATCTGTAACATAAGCGATAACTCCGCCATTAATGAGAGTATTATTTATTTTATCTAAATATTGTTTTTCCATACAAAAATCCTTTTCTCTATTATATTATAAAATAATGTTACTAATGTTGCTTTTATAAAAACAGCATGTTTAAATTACTTTATAGAGGGAGAAAGAAGTATTTTATGAAAATATCAGGTTTAAACGAATATAATGTTGCTTATACAGGTAAAAAGTCATATAAAATTTTATCAGATTCATATAAAAAAGAACATAATACAGCAATGTCCAGGTTGCATAATATAAAATATTTAAAACATGAAAAAGAATTTACTCAATCGTTTGATGATGTTGTAAGAAACTTTGACGGTGAAGGTTTTGTATCTGAGTTTAAGTCTATTGGGAGATTTATCGGCAGTACGACCAAGATGTTAAAAGAGAAAGTTTTAAGTTTATATTATTCAAACAAATCACGGGTAAAAGAGTCTTAATTTGTATAGTTACATACTTTTATAGTATAATACAGTCACATTGAAAAAAGGAGAAAGTTATGGTTCAGCAATTTAATACACCACAAAAAACAAGGCAGGCTGTAATATTGTTTTTGAAAGGTTCAGCGACTCCGATTGTAATGTATTTTGACAATCCGCAATCGGTATATGCAGAGCTAAAACAATTAATGAAGAGTCCGACTCCTGTTTTGGTAGAAAAAGAACCGATAGGTCCTATAAAAAGGCTTTGTTTTGTGTCAACACAAATAGCAGGTTTAGTATTGCAGGAAGAACCTTATGCATAATAATGAAGAAGAAACCAAAGTTAATTCGACAATTATATCAATAGAGGAAATTGAACGGACTCCAGACAAGCGTATACATTACAATTATGAAGGTGCGATAAAAGAGCTTGAGGGTTGTGAAGTCAGTGCGGATTTGGATATAAAATCTTTGGGCGATTTTATAGAAGTTCAAGGTCACGTGACTGGCGTAATAAAATTGGAATGTGACAGATGTCTGAATAAATTTGATTATGATTTGGACTTTGATATAGAAGAAACTTACGCAAAACATTCCCTGTATGAAGAATATTCCCAAGAGGTGGAACTCAAGTCAGGACAGTTTATTATGGATTTGAACGGCAAAAAAGAAATAGATATTTATGACTTATTGTATCAATCTGTAATATTAAACTTACCAAATAAAAAAGTTTGTGGTATAAATAATTGTAATGAGGGACTATTTGTGTCTGATGAAGATATGGAAGTTCATGATGAAAGGATGGATGTTTTTAAGAACATCAAAATAGAAGGGTAAGTATCCCAGAAAGTCGGAAAATATAAGTAGTACTAAAAAAGAAATAGAAAGGTATAGGAAAAATGGCAGTACCAAAGAAAAGAACAGGGCATAGTGCTCAAGGAAAAAGAAGATCAAATTGGAAGGCAGTGAAGCCTGAATTAACAACATGTCCAAACTGCGGAGCAAAAGTATTGACTCACACAGTATGTACAGCTTGCGGAACATACAAAGGAAAAGTAGTTTCCAAGAAAGCTGAAGGATACGTAGAAGAATCTAAAGCAGAAGAAGTAAAAGAAGAAAAAAAGACAAAAAAATCAACTAAGAAATCTGCAGAAGTAAAAGAAGAAGTAAAAGCAGAAGAAGTTGTTGAAGAAAAAACTGAAGAAGCAGCAGAAGAAGTAAAGGAAGAAAAAACAGAAAATCCTGAAGCTTAGTCTGGGAAGCTTAAGTTAAGAATATAGAGGGTGAGAATGACAAGAATAGCTATAGATGCAATGGGGGGCGATCATGCGCCGTTTGAGATAGTAGCTGGTGCGGTATGGGCAGCAGCAGAGTACGGAGTGGCGTTAGAGTTAGTCGGAAAACAAGATAGAATAGAACACTGTCTTGAAGTAATACAACAAGAAGGATTTTTATCGGATTGTGGTAAAGCCGGCAGAAAAAGAAGAATTCGAGTAGATGTAAAATCTTTGGATATCAAGATAACTCACGCGTCAGAAATTATCGAAATGGGCGAAGCTCCTGGTCAAGCTATTCGAAAGAAGAAAAACTCATCAATAGTTTTATCGGTAAGTTCAGTTGCAACAGGCAGCTCAGACGCGCTTGTTGCAGCAGGTTCTACCGGTGCTGCTATGGCTTCCAGCTTGTTTGGTCTGGGAAGAATTCCCGGTATCGACAGACCTGCAATTGCGGTTACTCTTCCAACAATGAAGAAACCTATTGTTATAATTGATGCCGGTGCAAACAGCAACTGTACTCCTCAAATGTTGAAGCAATTCGCGATTATGGGTATGACTTTTTCTAAGAATGTTTTAGGAATAGAAAATCCACGTGTAGGTGTTTTGAATATCGGTGAGGAAGCCGGCAAAGGTAACGAATTAGCTCAAAGCACTTATAACATTCTTGAGGAAGAAAAGGAAAGATTTAACTTCATGGGCAACGTTGAGGGAAGAGAATTGTTCCTTAATGTTTGTGATGTGGTTGTATGTGACGGTTTTGTAGGAAACGTGGTACTAAAAGTTACTGAGGGTACTTCTTCATTATTGTTTAAGATGATAAAGAGTGAATTTAAATCAGACTTTTTAGGTATGATAATCGGTCTTTTAGCAAAACCGTTTATGAAAAGAATTTATGAGAAAATTAACTACGAAGAATACGGCGGCGCATTATTATTAGGCGTTAAGGGAATTACAGTAATTTCTCACGGCAGAAGCAAAGCTTATGCGATCAAGAAGGCCGTAAAGGTAGCTAAAGAGGCAGTTGAAAAGGGTGTAAACAGCAAAATTTCCGAATCAATTGCTATATAGGATTTGAAAGCCGGCATGTGTCGTGCCGGCTTAATTTTATTTCTATGAGGTAAGAGGAGTATTTAATCAATGGGAAATAATTTGATTCCTTTAAGAATTGCTGGTGTCGGGTATAGTGTTCCTGACGCTGTTATTACTAATGATGACTTGACAAAATTATATGATACATCTGACGAGTGGATATATTCAAGGACAGGTATTAAGGAAAGACGTGTTGTGTCTGGTGAAGAAAACGCTATAGATTTAGGTTTTGCAGCTGCAAAAAATGCTTTAGAAAAAGCAAAAATGGCACCAGAAGATATCGATTTAATTATCGCAGCGTCTTCTGCTCCGCCGGATTTATATCCTGCAATTGCTTGCCACATACAAGCAAGACTTGGTATTTCAACCCAAGTTCCTGCATTTGATATAACGGCTGCTTGTACAGGTTTGATTTATGCTTTAAGTATTGCAAAAGCTTATATTGCGTCTGGTATGTACAAAAATATTCTTCTTGTTGCTACTGATAACAATTCAAGATTAGTTAACTGGGAAGACAGAGGAACTTCTATATTATTCGGAGATGGCGCAGGTGCAATGGTTGTAACAGCTTCTGATGACGGTGTGGACGATGTTATTGCAATTGATATTAAGTCAGACGGAAGCATTGGCGATTTAATCGAGCTTTCTTTTGACGGTAAAAATTGTCCGCTTGTGGAACAGTATGAACCAAAACCTCAAGGTATAAGAATGAATGGTAGAGGTGTTTACACATTTGTAGCAAAGGTTTTGCCTCATTATGTAGAAAACTTGATTGCAAATGCAGGAATGAAAGCTGAAGATATTGATTATCTGATTCCTCACCAAGCTAATATCAGAATTATTCAAGCAGTACAAGAAAGGCTCGGCTATTCTGATGATAAAGTTGTAACTAATATTAAATATTACGGAAATACTTCCGCCGCTTCAATTCCTTTGGCTTTGGCCGAAAGTGTTGAAAAGGGTAAAGTTAAGTTAGGAACAACTGCTGTACTTTGCGGATTTGGTGCAGGTATGACTTGGGGCGGTGCTATAGTTAGATTGAGAGAAGGCATCTGCTAAAATTAATTAATAAATGAAAAAATAAGGAGTATATTAATATGGTAAAGAAAATAGCGTTTCTGTTTCCGGGACAGGGCTCTCAGTCCGTAGGAATGGGAAAAGACTTGTGTGAAAGTTTTGAATCAGCAAATATGGTTTTTAAAACAGCAGATGAAGTTTTAGGTAAAAGCATTTCTAGAATTTGTTTCGAAGGGCCTGAAGAGGATTTGAAACAAACAGTAAATACTCAGCCTGCAATTGTAACAACATCAATTGCTGCTCTTGAAGCTTTTAGATCAGAACTTAATATAACGCCTGATTTTGTCGCAGGTCACAGCTTGGGTGAGTATTGTGCAATGTATACAGCAGGTGTTATGAATTTACAAACAACACTAAAAGCTATTCAAAAAAGAGCAGAGCTTATGGGGCAAACAAAAGGCGGTTCTATGGCTGCAATATTGAATGCAAGTGAAGAACAGTTGAAAGCAGGTTTGGAAGAAGGCTCTAAAGTCGGTTATGTAGACGTTGCTAATTACAATTCTCCTGCTCAGGTTGTTATAACAGGTGATTCCGATGCTGTTAAAGCAGCAGGTGATTATATGCTTGCAAACGGTGTTAGAAGAGTTGTTCCTTTAGCTGTTTCAGGCGCTTTCCATTCTAAATTTATGGAAGGAGCAGGAAAAGAATTTGCAGGATTTGTTTCGAATTTGGAATTAAACGACGCAAAGCTTCCTGTAATTACAAATGTTGATGCACAAATGACAACAAAGGCTAACGATTTTAGAGAAAAAATGCCAAAACAGATTTCGTCATCCGTACATTGGACTCAAACTATTCAAAAAATGGTTGAGGAAGGTGTTGATACTTTTGTTGAAATTGGTCCAGGAAAAGTACTTGCTGGATTAAACAAAAAAATCGCTCCTGAAACAACTGTATATAATATATTTGATAAAGCTTCTCTTGAGGCAACTGTAGCAGCTTTAAAAGAGCAAATGGCTGGAGTGTAAAAAATAAATGAAAAAAGTGATTTATGCTTTATTGGTAGTATTAGCAGTCGTTGCTGTGATACGAGTAATGTATGAATATCATTATAATAAAGAAGAAATTGTGTCTAACGCTCGTTTTGAAAAACGTCAAATTTCTGTTAGAAAAAATGGTGCTCCGAAGGTTGATATGCAACAGAGTATTCAAGATATAGAAAAAATATTCTATACAGATCTTTCTACGTGTACCAAAACAAATATAGCGGATGAAGAGGGTACAAATTACGTTATTTATGGTGACAAAGATGGAAAATGTTCATTTGAAAAGTATCATCCTTCATTCTCTGTGCAGTGCGTGGTGCCTATGAATGTGGCAAAAGAGTATGCAATTTCAGGGCTGACTTCTAAGGATTATGTGAATGAAATAAATAACAATCCTGAATATTGTCAAATAATTTATAATGGGATAAAAGTAAAAAATCAATAAAAATAAAAGTGTAAAAGTAGATCAGATGTTTTCTGATACAAGTCTAGATATAAGGAGAAAGATTAATGAGTGAAAGAAAAATTGCTTTAATTACAGGCGGTTCAAGAGGAATTGGTTTAGCTTGTGCAAAAGAATTAGCAAAGGCTGGCTGTGATATCATAATCAATGATATTTGTGAAGCAGAAAAGGCTCAACCTGCATTAGATGAAATTAAAGCTCTAGGCGTAGATGCATTCTTTTATCAATTTGATGTATCAAATGATGAACAAGTTCAAGCTGCAGTTGATAAAATGATTGCAGAGCACGGAAAGATTGATATCTTACTAAATAACGCTGGTATAACAAAAGATGGTCTTTTCGTAAGAATGGATATGGAACAATGGGAAAGAGTTATTAAAATTAACTTAACAAGTGCATATTGTGTAACTCACGCAGTAATTAAACACATGATGAAAGCACGTCAAGGTTCAATAATCAATATGTCAAGTATAGTAGGTCGTCACGGAAACGCAGGACAAGCAAACTATTCAGCATCAAAAGCCGGTTTAATCGGTTTAACTCAAACTCTTGCTAAAGAATTTGGTTCTCGCGGTATAAGAGTAAATGCAGTATGTCCTGGATTTATTCAAACAGCTATGACACACGATTTGGCAAATATTGATGAATACTTAAAAGCTATTCCGATGAAACGTCTTGGAACACCGGAAGATATTGCAAAAGTTGTTAAATTCCTTGCACTTGATACTGATTACGTAACAGGTCAGGCAATCGAAGTTGCAGGCGGTTTGATGATTTAAGACTCTTTTTATGTAAAAAAGCAGATAAGATTTTTCTTATCTGCTTTTTTATTTTTTATTCTAATTTATATTAAAAAGTATATTTGATGCCGACTTGTCCCTCATAAAGATTTGCATCACCTGTCAAAGACAAATTCTTAGCAACTTTTACTTCGCCGGAGAATGTAGGTGTTATGTACATTTCTTTCTTTTTATCCGGTGTAATAGAAGTTGTGCGATACTGCTCTACGTTTATTTTATTATCATATATTTCAGTAATAGTAGTTGTTGATCTGTTTATTATATTCTTTCCGGAATCATATTTTCTGTATCCGCCTTCAACTCCGATTTTGAATTTACCAAATGAAGGATTATATGTTAATGCAGCTTCCAGTCCTGCTCTTGTTTCGTAAGGATTTCTTTCTTCAAGCTTCTTTATAGTAGAAGTTTCTGCTTGTGGTGTTTCATTAGGATCAGTCATCGGTATTAGTATCTCTTTTACTTCATGACCCATGATTTCATTAACTTTTTCTATAAAACCTGGATGTTCAGCTAGAGTCTTTAATTTATCTTCTGGTAACCTCTTTAAAAACTCCTTTAGAGCCTGCTCAGGATTAGGCCACCTTGCCATATCCATTTCATGAACGTCAGGCTGCTCCTGTTCTATTTTTGATACCAGATCATCGAAATTGATATCTGCAGATGTTGTTATATTTACATTTGACTCATTTTTAACACTGCTACCAACTGTATGTTGAGCTTTGGCAGATAAATCTAATCCCCAGATACCTTTTGAATCGAGAGGAAGTTCATAGCCGACTTCAGCTTTTCCCTGTAAATGTGTACCGATTTCAACACCGCCTTTTGCGTGAAAATTGTTCTTTTCATATTCTACGCCGGCGCCAATTCCGACTTTTGGTGCATAAGTGTTTGTTTTAATGTATCCTCCGTTTAATTGGACATAACCATTAAATGTCTTGTCATTGTTCATTGACATTGATTGTGACATAATTTCTTCTCCTTTTTGCTTGTACTCTTCTTTTTGTGTTTGTGTTTTTATCCTAGGATTCTCGTGTTTGATATGGTAAAATTTCATCTCTTTTCCATATCCTCGTGCGTTATGTCTATATAAAGTATTTTGTGAATCAGAAATTGCTATGTTTTAGATATAAAATATAGAGAAATATGTAAAATATAGATATATCAAGCCGTTTCGGGTTTACAAAACTTAATATATCATGATATAAAACGTCTGGTTTTAATTATAAAACGGATATTCTAGCAGGTTTTTATATGAGTGTAAAAAAATTATTAGGACAAAAAATAAAAAGAATACGAAAAAACAGGGGATTAACTCAAGAGCAGCTTGCCGAAATGATTGATATTGCACCAAGAAACCTTAGCAGAATTGAAATCGGTGAAAGTTTTGTGAGCGCTGAAACATTAGATAAACTTCTTTTTGCTTTGAATATTACAGCAGAAGAGTTGTTTTCTTATGAACATTTGAGAGAATCAAAAGAAATTCTTGCTGAAATCTATACATACCTGGATACAATTAAAACTAATAAACCTCAGCTTGAAAAGATATATAAAATGATAAAATTTGTAATCAAAAATGAATAACATTTTGCTGCCTTGCAAGGTTTATTTTGTTGTATTTGTGTGAAAGTCTTGCGGTCAGGCTTTGCCGTCCCCTACGGGGAAAGTACCCGAAGGGGGGAGGTTAGTGAATAGTGAATGGAGTGAGGGATTAAGCGTGAAAAGTGAGGCAGAGGGGACGCTTAAACTTTGCCCGTCTTTTATTGCTGGACAGGTATGCTCAACCTACTTTCTCATACATTTCAGGAATGATCACTCTTCCCAACCTTCCCTCAAAAGGGAAGGAGTACGCCACAACTGTTTTCAATTTCTTTTCACACCTCACTAAAATACCTCTCACTTCTATTTACTATTCACTAATCTTAGTCACGCAGTCATTTAGTCATCTTTACATCCTACCTTGCCCAATCTGTAACTGTATTAATAACAAAATCATCTTTTTATTTTGTTACATTTGCCCCAAAAGTGTAACAATTTTTGAAATTTATTGCAAAATAATATTGAAATAGTATAATTTAATAGAATAGTGTATTACACATGAATGAAGAGGATAAAAAACATGAGCACATTTGAGAAAGTAAAAAAAGTTGTAGTTGACCAATTAAGCTGCGATGAAGCTTTAGTTACTCCAGAAGCAAGCTTCACAGCTGATTTAGGTGCTGATTCTTTAGATACTGTTGAATTAGTTATGGCTTTCGAAGAAGAATTCGGTTGCGAAATTCCTGATGAAGAAGCTGAAAAAATCCAAACAGTTCAAGATGCAGTTAACTACATCGATTCACACTCATAGTAAAATTTGAATTTATATTAAGAGGGTGAGGATTTTATATATTTTCGCCCTCTTATTTATTATTTAAGGAAAAAGGAATATGACAAAACGAAGAGTTGTAATAACAGGGATGGGAGCAGTTACACCTTGCGGAATTGGTGTAGATAAATTCTGGGATTCCATGCTTAAAGGAAAAAGCGGTGTATCATTAATAGAAGCTATTGACACCGAAAGACATACAGTAAAAATTGCAGGTGAAATTAAGGATAAAGATTTCAATCCTGAAGATTATATGGATTCAAAGGATGCAAAGAGAATGGATAGATTTACTCAGTTTGCAATGGTTGCAGCTGATGAAGCTATTGCTGATGCAAAACTTGATGAAGCTGGTATTGATCCATATAGAATAGGTGTTTTAGTAAGTTCAGCTGCAGGTGGTTTTAAAACTTTTGAAAAAAACCATATAGCAATGATTGAAAAAGGCCCAACTAAGGGTTCTCCATTTACAGTTCCAATGCTAATTGTAGATATGGCATCAGGTAGAATTTCTATGAAGCACGGATATAAAGGTGTAAACAAAGCTGTTGTATCTGCTTGTGCTACAGGATCTCATTCTATCGGAGATGCGTTTAGAACTATTCAGTACGGTGATGCGGATGTAATGGTTGCAGGTGGCTGCGAAGCTACTATTACTACATTAGGTATTGGTGCGTTTACTGCAGCAAGAACTCTATCTAAGCGAAATGATGAGCCTGAAAAAGCTTCAAGACCTTATGACAAAGACAGAGATGGTTTTGTTATGGGTGAAGGTGCCGGGGTTCTTATTCTTGAAGAATATGAACTTGCTAAAAAACGCGGTGCACATATTTATGCTGAAATAGTGGGGTATGGTCAGTCTGCAGATGCTTATGATATGGTTGCTCCTGATCCAGAAGGTAATGGGGCTATAAAATCTATGGAATTAGCTATGGCTGATGCAGGATTAAAACCTGAAGATATTGATTATATTAATCCACACGGAACAAGTACAGGCTTGGGTGATATTGCTGAATCTCAAGCTATTGCGAAAATTTTTGGCGATAAAGAACACAACAAAAACCTTGTTGTAAGTTCTACCAAGAGTATGCACGGTCACATGTTGGGTGCAACCGGAGCTGTTGAAGGTATTGTTTGTGTTAAAACAATTACTGATGGCAAGGTTCCTCCAACTATCAACTTGGATAACCAGGATGAACGTGTTGCAAATCTTGACTATGTTCCGCATAAAGCTAGAGATAAGAAGGTGCGTGCAGCTTTGTCTAATTCTTTTGGATTTGGCGGACATAACGCTACTTTAGTATTTAAAGCTATATAATTCTTATTTATAAAAAAAGAACTGCAACATTATTGCAGTTCTTTTTTTGTCTAAATTCGTTTAATTTTTTCGACAGAGTTCATCATATTGTTTAAAATTACGTTTAGAATAGTTTCAGTTTTTGCTTTATGCAAGTCAGGATTTATAGTTTTCATCAAAAGAGTTTTGCTGAATGTTAATATTGGAACATTATTTGTAATCTGTTTTTTTAACGCTTTTTGAAATTCTTTACTTAAGTTGCTTTTTTCTTTAAAATTGTGAATTCCATTTATAAGTTCTTTATTTTTATAGAAAACGGATTTATCAGTTGAAGCAAATTGTAAATCAAAGTTTCTGATGTAATCCATTATTATATTTGTTATTTTAATTGTTTCGGAAGTTGTCAGAGGTTTTTTGTACAGTTCATAAAGGTTGTTTAGTTCTTTTTCAAAATCTTTTTCACCATAATTTTTAAGCAGAATTGTACTATACTCGTTTGTGTCCTCTTCCTGATGATTAGCAAACATTGTTCTATATATTTTTTGAGGTTCTTTAGAACGCTTTGCTAAAGAGTCAAGAGTTGCCATGCTGGCGGTTGCCAATTCTTTATTCACATCTGAAGCTACTGTTTTAAGTATATATTTGCACTCGGTTTCACCTAAAATTCTTTCGTCTTCGTCGAGTTTGTCACTCAACGAAATGATTGCAAAACTTAGTTTTGCATCTTCTGTCATAAATGGACTTTTCAGTGCTTTTTTTGTTAAAAATCTTATGAAATTTGATGGAAATCCCACATATTCCTTGCTTATATAATCGTGTAGAGTTTCATCTAAATCGGCTGTTATGTATACGGGATTACCATTTGTATCTTTTAGGGTATAGACCTTGGCTTTATTTGCTTTTGCACTTTCATTGAGAAGTTCTAGTGTTGTTTTTTGAGGTTCAGTTTCTTTGGCGGTAAGTTTTTCTTCTTTAGGTATTTCTCCATAACGCCATAAGAAATGTTCATTCCATTTATTCTGCTCTTCATCATGTTTTAAGTAGCGTTTTTCTCTGTTAGGTACGATTGTTTGTACATAGTCTAATAATTCAGAAAATCTTTGCGGTACATGATCAATTACTTTTTGATTAGTTGTGTCAGGAGTTATTATCTGATATTCATTATTAATTGGTAATAAGCCGCCATTTTCGTATGTTTCTTCAAACAAATCAATGGTATCTGTTATTGCAGTTGAGTATTGTTCAAGAATTTGCGGGTGAGTTTTCCAAAACTGGGCAAAAAAGTTGTCAATCTTGGTGTTGTTGTCTTTGGCTTTTTGTGCGAAAGATTTCATTTCTTCAGAAAGATGAAGTTTGTCTGCTGCAATTGTCATTATCGGACTTAGGTATTTTACTATAAATGCAGCTTCTGGATCATCTTTGGAAAAACGTTTGGTTATGGCTTTTTTTATTGCAGCTTCGTCGCCCTTTGTCTTTATAATTTCTTTTTTTATTTGCTCTTTTTGATAGCTCTTTATTTTGTATTTTCTCTGAACTGGTTTGTGTTCTTTTGTGGAATTGGTCTTATTATGAATTTCTTGTAATTCTTTTTTTAAATCCGCTTTATTTTGTTTTGGTAAGTTAACGAAGAATTTCTTATACTCATCCCTTGTGGCGATAAATGAATTCCAAAAATCGGTTTTGGGATATTGAATTCCGTAAGCGGATGTTGTTCCGTACGTAATTGGCTGTGTTACTATTCCTTTGTATGCAGGGTTTAGATCTTTCTCATAAAAATCTTTGTTAATTTCTTTTATGGTTTTACCTTCAAGATAAATTTTTCTCAAAAGATAAATTCCAAGATGGTCAGTTCCGTCTTTGATAAGCGGGGTATCAGACATTTCTTTTGCAAGTTTTATGTCGGATAAAATTCCTGAGCGTCCTTTTAAACTTGCTTCGTGTAAATTATTAAACAATGTTTCTTTTGGGTAAGTGGATTTCACGTCTGCAAAATTATCAGTTACAGCTAAGAATTTGAAGCTTTCGCTTATCAACTGTTCAGGTGGAATGTGTTTTCTTTCTTCATACTCAGAATTTAAAAATTCTTTCATAGTTTGGGGCATGTACTTAATATTGAATTCCTGTTCATAAAAATTTTCAGGAGTTCTGCCCCTAAAATTTATGTTATAGTCTTTGTAAGCGTTAAGTATTGGTGTGGTTATTAATTTATTTTCCTCTGGTTGTGCCGGGGTATTTTTATTTGTATCTTTGAGAAATGGTTTATATTCGTTTAGTGTAATTTTATTAATTTTCATGATTTCCTCCGTTTAGTAGGAAAACACAAGAAAATATTTTTTGCTAGCAAAATACTTTCTTGTGTTGAATTCTTACCGAAAATTAAAGTTGAAAAGCACCAATACCTCTTAATATTCCAATTATTCCTTCTGCTGCTATATCATTAATGATTTTTCCTTCTTTATTAAAAGTATAAAAATTCATTATAGAAGCAGAGAAAGTTTTTTGTGTAGGTTTAATTCCAAAGAACTCTCCATCGTGTTTCCCTGTACAGGTCCATCTAACAGCAACTTTATCATTTTCTGCAATCATCTCTTCAAGCTTCCATTGAACATTAGAAAAGCTTTTTCTCATCCAGTAAACTACTGATAAATACCCTTTTCCGCCATATAAAGGATCAGGAGAAGCCGGCGTATAAAAGCTGGCATCATCAGAGATAAGTTCTTGTGCTAATTTTTCGTCAGCTGTGTTTATCATTTTTTCAAATTTTTTCATCTGTGTTTTGTGAAATTCTGTTTTTTCTACCATTTTATCTTGCACCATAAGCTCCTTTCTTTATTAAGTTTGTAAAACTATTTCTTACTTTTTAGCATAACATAAAAAGTAGTCTTGAGATTTTGTTTTGATACGAAAAAGCGGCGCGAGCACATTTTGTGCTCGCGCCGCTTTGAACAAATACCCTTTTTTAGAATTAGTCAACTGTTAATTTCTTAATGTCACCCTTTTCAGCTGCTAATTTTGGTGCTTCAATTCTCAATATACCGTGTTCAAGTTTTGCAGTTGTCTTTTCAACATCGATTTCTTGAGGGAAGTAAACAGTTCTTGAAAATTCACCATATCTGAATTCAGATTTTCTGTAACCTTTTGTATCTTCGTTCTGTTCTTCTTCTTTCTTTGCATTAATTGTAATGTGGTTTTTATCTATATCGATATCCAAGTCTTCTTTCTTAACACCAGGTAATTCTGCTTTTACAGTATATTCCTTATCTTTTTCGTGCAATTCTACAGGCATTGCCAGTTTATCTATCTCTTCGTTATAAATATACTCTGGGAAAAAGCTGTCAAAGTTTCTGTTTAAAATAGAACTGATTTCATCATTTACAGATTTTATAAACCCGTCAGGTGATTTTTTAATTAAGAATTTCATGATGTTCTCCTTTCATATTTACTACCATTACTTTCAACACTTATATTATTACTCTGTTTTTAATATAACATTGATTTCTTAACTAAAAATTAACTTTCGTAATAATTTTTGTTTGTACACTTCTACAATTCATTTAAATGGGAAGTAATACAAAGTTCTATTGTCCGAAATTTTAAGAGTTTAACCCTAAAAACTAAACTAACAGGTAATTTATGTCATCATATAACACTTTACAATTTCTGTATGGAGATATGTTGTTATGGAAAAATTTCAGAATAAATATTTAGAAATAAAAAACATCAGCAGAGATATAGTAAGCTGGGTTGAAAATATTGCAGAAGAAAACAACTGCAAAGTAGAACGCAAGGAATGGAAAAGTAAGTATAACAGTTATGTTGTGTACGATTATGAACCTTTTTGTTCCGAGGGGTTTGAAATTAATATTCTTCTGAGTTCGTTTGATATATCATATCTTAATTTTATAAAGTATTTGTACAATGAAAAACTAAGTACAATAGAGTATTTGGATAATTGTATAAAAATTCCCGCAATAAAAAACTATTCACATTAGAAAATTTGGTATATAATATTCCTTAGCCAAGTTTAGCGAGGAGTATTAATATGCAGGAAAAATTTAATGATTATGTGCAAACTCTTGAAACATATATAATGTTTCGCATAAAAGAGACTGTAGCAAAAATAACCCCTGAGTTGAAAGCAAAAGGTAGAAGTCCTATATCATTATCAATGGGTGCGCCGACTGCCGCTCCTCCTAAGTATCTCATAGACGCTTTAAAATCTGCATTGGATGAAGTCGGTATTCACACGTATTCGACACCAAGGGGCGAAAAATTTTATAGAGAAGCTATTGCAAAAAGAATGAAAGAGCGCTTTAATGTGGAATTAAATCCTGAAACTGAAATCTTTTCGCTTATAGGTTCAAAAGAAGGTTTGGCAAATTTCATAAGAGTTTTATTAAATCCAACAACTGTGGATGAGGATAAGGAAATCATAATGGTTCCTGATCCGGGGTATGCTTCTTATGGAGAGATGATAAAAGTATCCGGCGGAAAAGCATATTCAGTACCTTTAACGCCTGAAAATAATTTTATGCCTGATATGGATGAAGTTTGGGAAAATCTTATAAAAGAAGGGTATAATCCTAAAAAAGTGAAAGCTCTTTTAATCAATTATCCAAACAATCCTTTGGGTGCAACTGCAACAAGAGAATATTTCAAGACTCTTGTAGATTTTTGTAAAAAACATAATATACTATTAATGTCTGATGCTGCATATACGGATATGTATTTCAAGCCTGAATTAAAACCGATGAGTATTCTTGAAATAGAAGGAGCGAAGGATATTGCAGTGGAATTTTTCAGCTTTTCAAAGCCTTATGCAATAACAGGCTGGCGTCTTGGCTGGATTTGCGGTAATTCTGAAGCCGTAAAAGTTTTTGGTAAGATGAAATCTACGATAGATTCAGGGTTATTTAAAGCATTACAAAAAGCTTGTGCAGAAATTCTTAATTCCAAAGAGGGTGAAGAATATATAAGTAAAGCGAATAAAGTCTTCAAGAAAAATCAGGAAATTTTTGTAAAAGGTTTAAAGGAAGAACTCGGATGGGGTGATTTTAATATTCCTGATGCAACATTTTATCTATGGATTCCTATCCCTCCAAGATACAAAACCTCTGCAGAATTTACAGATGATTTAATGCGCAAATCAGGTGTTGTAATGGTTCCGGGAGATGCCTTCGGAAAATACGGTCAAGGCTTCTGTAGAATTTCTCTTGTTTGCTCAGAAGATGAGCTTCGAGAAGTTATCAGAAGAATGAAGGAAGATGGTTTTGTTTATTAAGTAACTTTCAATAGTCAAAAAAGATGTACTTATATAGTACATCTTTTTTATTCTTCATCACAAAAAACGAGCTTCATTCCAAGTGCTTTGGCAATCAATTTTATTTCGGAATAACGAATAGTATCCGCTCTTAATTTTTTAGATAAGCTGTCAACCGTGTATTTTCTACCAGAATTTTCTGACATATATTTGGCGATATTAGTTAATGTTATACCTTTTGCACTAGCTAGTGACTTGATTTCATTTATCGTATTCATTCTATAATTATACTTTATAAGCTAAATGTAGCTCAAAATTACTAATATTTCTTGATAATACTAGCTATAATATGCTAATATTAGCTAATAGGTGCTATTAATATAAAGAGGAACTTGATGTACAAATTTAGTAATTCAAAGTACCGGGAAAAAATTTAATAAAATTCAAGATGATTTAGGGATACCAAGATAGGATGTAAATGGCAAAAAAAAAATTCTTGAGTTTTATATCAGTATGAATATCCAATCAATAAATTCTCAACAGTCATATAAGCCAAATTTTAAATCAACATATCCCGTTATGCATTGGGTAGCTGAAACAAATGGAAGTTATGCAAGGGTTTCTAATCTGGATTTAGTTAAGAAGCTTCAGGGCAAAGTTATTAGGATGCTGAATAAGCCGCTTAAGGACAGTAAAACAAAAATGAACATCACTGAGCAAAATCTCAGAGCTTATATAGGTGCTTGTGATGTTTCATATAGAAACAATCCGACGGTAAGGTCGTTTTATAACAGAACGGAAAGTTCTTTGGGAGGATTTTCTCCGATTTCTTATATAATATCCGGTGAGGATGTTGAGTTATTCGATAATGCTTTGGCAAAAAACATAGGGAAAGCCAAAAGTAAGGCGAGAGAATATTTGTCAAGACCGTATTCTCCGGAGGCTATAGAGGCAATAAAGTTGTATAATAATGAGGGTTTGAGGTTTGTAAAGGATTTTTCTAAACAGATAAAAGATAAAAATAATATCCCTTATGTTTTGCATACGAAATTTGAAATAGTAAGAAATAAATTAGGTAAAATAAAAGATTATCGATTTGTAGATGCAAGATTTTTGCCTGTAAAAAAATAAAGAAGCACACACTTGACTTTAAAAACTGAGCATGTATTATAGAAGTATACCGAGCGGGGGTAATTCAGTGGTAGAATGCCTCCTTGCCAAGGAGGATGTCGCGAGTTCGAGCCTCGTCTCCCGCTCCATTTAAAACAATACATTGAAAGCGAGAATAAGAGGTGAGAACTCACTGAATGAAGTTCAGAAACGAGTTCGGCGCGAGTGAGCAGAGGGCGCAGCCGGTGTCGGCCTGCAAGAGCAGGGTGAGCAGGGCGGAGTCCCGTTTAACGCGAACGAGCAAGAGAAGCCTCGTCTCCCGCTCCATTTTAAAAGTATTTAAAAGTTTTATAATATGAGATGAATATAAATAGACTAAGCCCAATGCTTAGTTTTTTTATTAGGAGCTTGATGGAAAATTTAAAAAAGAATTCTTATTGTTTATTGGTCGGTTTTTTATTTTTATTAGGAATTTTTTTAAGAACAAAACTCTATATTACCAACAATGTTTTTGAAGATGATGAATGCAGGCTTGCGATTACAATGCTTGGAAAGACCTTATGGCAAATGTTTTTACCGCTTGGCTATGCTCAGTCTGCGCCTCCTGTTTTTATGTTCTTTTCAAAGTTGTTTGCGGAAGTTTTGGGGTATAGCGAAATTGTTTTAAAATTTATACCTTTTGTTTCTTCAATTTTGGGAATTTATTTTTTCTATTTATTATGCAAGGATTATTTTTCCAAAAAAATATCGATAATTCTATGTTTATTTCTATTTGTTTTAAACCATAATTTTATAGTCTATTCGTCTGTTTTTAAGCAATATTCTACGGATATATTATTCAGTGTTTTGTGTTTATATATTTTGCCTAAAATCAATGTTATAAAATTAAGTATAAAAAAATATGTATTATTAATATTGTCGTTAATTCTATTGCCTTTTATATCTTTACCGAGTTTATTTTTTATCGCCGGTTTTTGTATTCAAAATCTTATAAACAATTTCAAAAATAAGGAATTTTACAAAAGAATATTTTGGTTTTTAATCCCGTTTACATTAGTAATGTTGGTATACTATGTTTTTAATTTATTACCATCTAAGTTAAATATGGATGAAATATTCCCGAATTATTGGGTCGATGGGTTTTGTCGTTTATCGCTGATATCGATATTGCGCCTTGTTGCTTGTAATTTAAAATTTATTTTTATGCCCAATAATTTGATACTTTTTCAGTTTGTTTTATTTGTTTGGGGCTTCATACTTTGCGTCTTAGATAAGTCTGAAACAAAGAATAGATCTCTGTTTATTTTGTTAACATTTTTCTTTGTATTTTTAGCTTCATTACTAAAACTATATCCTTTGTCAGGAAGAGTTGGGTTATTTTTATCTCCTCTTATAATTTTAATTATGCTGATTCCTCTGGATAAGGCAAAATTTCCTAAAATTAAATATTGGACGGCATTGTTATTTTTAATTCTAAGTTTTTATCAATATTCTCTAGGACATATATTAAAGTATGCAAATAATGCTGAAGTCTTTGGATATTCACCCAAGAATTTAACCATGTACTTAAAGGAGAATTTTAATGCAAAAGAGGACATAATTCTGTGTAATCCTGCTTCTGCCGCTAGTTATATTTTTTATTCAAGCAAGTATAATCTAAATACTGAAAACAATTATGAAATGAGTTTTGAATCTACTGATAGGGATGGTGTGTATAACTATTTTAATAATCTGAAAAAAAATCAGAAGTATTGGCTGTATATGATAAAAGATTATAGACGTGCAAAAGTATTTCCTTACATACTTGAGTGGTTAGAAAATAAGAAGATTTTATATTATAAAAAAGAGAGAAATTCGTACTTAATATATTTTGAGAATTAATTTATGTCAAATATTAGTGTAGGAAAACAAGGTGAAGAAATTGCAAAAAATTATCTTGTAAAAAACGGGTACAAGATAATAGATACCAATGTTCGTTTTTCACGATTTTGTGAGATAGATATAATCGCTTGTGATAAAAAAAGTTTAGTTTTTGTAGAAGTAAAGACCAGAACGAGCTATATCTGCGGACATCCTCTTGAGTCGATTACAAAAGTAAAATATCAGCATATAAAACAAGGGCTTTTTATGTATCTGCAGGAACACAAAGAGTATAAAAGCTATAGAATAGATGCAATTTCAATTTTGTTAAAACCGGAGGTAAAAATAGAGCACCTGAAAAACATTTAGTTTTCAAAATATTCAGCAAGTTCCTGAACGACTCTGATTTCATCATGCACATGGAATAACGGGTAATCATTATTGACAGAACAAAAGAGACCGCCAATTTCAAAAGCATTGCCTGTTGCAATTTTTATAACCAGATTATTACCAAAAAATGACAAACTAATTCGATTTCCGCCATAAGTTTTTCCCAAATTACTTATTTTTTCCATTAAAGAGGGGTTTAGAAGATATCTGGCTTCAATCTCGTCATCGGAATATATATTGTAAATTTTGTCAAGTTCAACATCTTCCAGATATATTTGTTTTAACTTATAACTGTATTGAAATTCATCTTTGGGCATCAGTATTGTATTTGAATAATTTTTTCCTTTAAATTTTAGAAAGATAAAAACTTGATTACAATTTAGAATAACTTCTGAAATTTTGAACCAGTTTCCTTTTTTCGTTATTCCGGTAAACGTATCATCGAATGTTATATTAAGTCCCGCAAGTAATAAGAGTCTTGATTTTTTAATAAGTATCATATCATTGGAGAACTGTTGGGGGCCGTGATGCCATTGGATATTTCCTATGCACTCACAAAATACCGGCATAATATCTTTCTTCAGCTTCATCACAAAATTTGTTTCAAAATATGAATAAACTACAGCGGAGAACATTAGAAAGATAAATGCAAATATAGGCGCCAATGCCCAAAAATTTCCTAAATATTCTTCAAAAAAATCTAAAAATACAACGGTTAATATCATTAAAAGAAGAGCTGACATTATAATAAAAACAGATATAAAAGCCTGTAATCTTCTCTGTTTTTCAAATTTTTGAAGTCTTGGTTTAATCTTTTTGTTATATTTAATTAAAAAATCATCTGTATTATCCATAATATTGATTATAAGTCACTAAATCAGGGTAACTCAATAATATAGATAATGTAATTTGTTTATGTTACAATTTTTACAACTAAGAGTGAGGAAAATTTATGACAGATTTAAGAGATAAGTATGAAGTCGTTATAGGGCTTGAAGTTCACGCTCAGCTAAAGACTAAATCAAAGATTTTTGCGCCGGATTCAACCGAGTTCGGAAACGAACAAAATTCACAAATCAGCGCAATTACTTTAGGTATGCCGGGAGTTTTGCCGGTTCTGAATAAAGAGTGCGTAAATATGGGAATTCTTCTGGGACTTGCGCTTAATTGCGAGATTCCTAAAAGATGCAAATTTGACAGAAAACAGTATTTCTACCCTGACCTTCCTAAGGGATATCAGATTTCACAATACGATGAGCCGATTTGTGTTAACGGCTGGATTAATGTAAAAGGTAAAAGAATCGGTATTACAAGGGCGCACCTTGAAGAAGATGCCGGAAAACTCGTTCACGTAGGTGCGGCTGGTATTAATGGTGCAACATATTCTCTTGTGGATTTGAACAGAGCAGGAACTCCGCTTTTGGAAATAGTATCCGAGCCTGATATGCGCTCAAGCGAAGAAGCTAGAAACTATATGGAAGAGCTTCGTGATATCGTAAGATATTTAGGTGTTTGTGACGGAAACCTTGAAGAAGGTTCTATGAGATGTGATGCCAATATTTCAATCATGCCTAAAGGTTCAAATAAATTCGGAACAAGAGCAGAAATTAAAAACGTAAATAGTTTTTCAGCTTTGCAAAGAGCTATTGAATATGAAATAGACAGACAAATTGAAATTGTTGAAGAAGGTGGGGAAGTTGTTCAAGAAACAAGACTTTGGGATGACAACTTGAAAGAAACCCGCTCAATGAGAGGTAAAGAGGATGCGCACGACTACAGATACTTCCCTGAACCTGATTTGATGCCATTAGAGATATCAAGAGAATGGGTGGAAGAAATCAGAGCAAAAATGCCTGAGCTTCCTGAAGCAAAACGTCAAAGATATATGGGATTAGGTTTGAGTGAATATGACGCTTGCGTTATTGTAGAGCAAATGCCTTTAGCTTTATTCTTTGATAAAGTTCTTGAACTCGGAGCAAACCCTAAGACTGCTGTAAACTTTATAATGGGTGAAATTGCTGCATATCTTAAGGAAAATAAAATTGAAATTACTGATACAAAATTGACACCTGAAAACTTAACAGAGCTTATTAGCTTAATAGAAAAGGGCACAATTTCAAACAATATCGGTAAACAAATTCTTGTAGAAGATATGATTACTAAGGGCGAAAAAGCTTCTGATATAGTTGAGAGAAAAGGTTTGAGCCAGATTTCTGACGAGGGCGCAATAAAAGCGATTGTTGAAAAGGTTGTAAATGCACATCCTAACGAAATTCAAGCTTATAAAAACGGTAAGACGAATCTTTTAGGTTTCTTCGTCGGTCAAGTGATGAAGGAAACTAAGGGTAGGGCAAATCCTAAGACTGTTAATGAGTTGGTAAGACAAATTCTTGAAGCATAAAAAAAACGGGGTGGGGCATTTTGCTCCACCTTTTTTAATGAGCATGTCTGATTGTTTTTATATGAAAAGTGTTAAATAAACAATTTAAAAGTGTTATGGGTCTTGTCAAGAAATTAATGAAAAAAACATGCTAAAAACGTAACAAATTTTACAATATTGAGAAATGTAAAACCCCCTTTATTATTGACCTTTGGGTATATGTGACGTTTTGTGAATTTATTGATTAGAATTGGTGTTTGAATTATCATTTATATATAGGATTAGATTTTGGGAAGAGAATGTTATTCTCTAAATATAAGGAAAGCTGAAAAGGAAAAATAGCTGGCCTTAGTGTAGATTAGGAGGTCGTAAGGACAATGCAAAATAGTTTAAATAAGGAAAGAAATGTAGTAGAATTTACCTCAACGGCAGCAAAAGTGACTGATGTGATGAAGGGAAGCTCTGTTTCACCTTTGTCAAAATTAAATGAACTGCCAAAAACAGCTCAAATAACTCCTATCAAAGTTAACTGCGTATATGTTATAAAAAAAGACGGTACAAAAGAAGAATTTGATAATAACAAGATTATAAATGCTGTAAAGAAGTCTGCAACAAGAATGTTAGTAGAGCTATCAGATGCGGAATTGAAAGAAATATGTGACTTCGTAGATAATAATGTTATAAAGATGAATAAAAAAGAAGTTACTATAGCTGATATGCATAATTTGGTAGAAGGTGCTCTAGAACATATTAACCCGAAAGTTGCACAAAGCTATAGAAATTACAGAAACTACAAACAGGATTTTGTGCACATGCTAGACAAAGTTTATCAAGAATCACAAAGAATTATGTATATTGGTGATAAAGAAAACGCCAATGCAGATTCAACTCTTGTATCTACCAAACGTTCATTAATTTTCAATGAATTGAACAAAGAATTGTATAAGAAGTTTTTCTTAACTGTAGATGAATTACAAGCAATAAGAGATGGTTATATTTACATCCACGATATGTCAGCACGTCGTGATACTATGAATTGTTGTTTATTTGATGTAGCAGCAGTTTTAAAAGGTGGTTTTGAGATGGGTAACTTGTGGTATAACGAACCAAAATCACTTGATGTAGCATTTGATGTAATCGGCGATATCGTAATGGCAGCTGCAAGCCAACAGTATGGTGGTTTTACAGTTGCAGAAGTTGATAAAATCCTTGCAGTGTATGCTGAAAAAACTTACCAAAGACAATATGACAAGTATTTATGCTTAGGCTTGTCTTTTGAGAAAGCAAGAGAAGCAGCTTTAGCTGATGTAGAAAAAGATTATGAACAAGGTTTCCAAGGTTGGGAATATAAATTCAACACTGTAGCTTCATCAAGAGGTGATTATCCGTTTATTACGGTTACAGCAGGTCTTGGAACAGGCGTTTATGAAAAAATGGCTACAAAAGCTATGTTAAAGATTAGAATGGGTGGTCAGGGTAAAAAAGAATGCAAAAAGCCTGTATTATTCCCTAAGATAGTTTTCTTATATGATGAAAATCTTCATGGCCCTGGTAAAGTTAATGAGGACTTATTCAAGGCTGGTGTTGAATGTTCAAAGAAAACTATGTACCCGGATTGGTTATCTTTAACAGGTGAAGGTTATGTAGCTTCTATGTATAAGAAGTATGGTAAGGTAGTTTCTCCAATGGGTTGCAGAGCATTCTTGTCACCTTGGTACGAAAGAGGCGGTATGAAACCTGCTGATGAAAACGATGAGCCAATTTTTGTAGGTCGTTTCAACATTGGTGCAATAAGCTTACACTTACCAATGATTTATGCTAAGGCTCAAAAAGAAAGCAAAGATTTCTATGAAGTACTTGATTATTATTTGGAATTGATTAGAAAACTTCACATCAGAACTTATGATTATCTTGGTGAAATGAAAGCTTCAGTAAATCCGCTTGCATTCTGCGAAGGCGGTTTCTATGGCGGACATTTGGGTATCCACGATAAAATCAGACCAATTCTTAAATCTTCAACAGCTTCATTTGGAATTACTGCATTGAATGAGTTGCAAGAATTGTATAATGGAAAATCTCTTGTAGAAGATGGAGAATTTGCTCTTGAAGTTATGAGATATATCAATAAAAAGACTCAAGAATTTAAAGAACAAGACGGAATTTTATATGCAATTTATGGAACACCTGCTGAAAACCTTTGCGGTTTGCAAGTAAAACAATTTAGAAAGAAATATGGTATTGTAGCAAATGTATCAGACAAACCTTATGTTTCAAATTCATTCCACTGCCACGTAAGTGAGGATATAACTCCAATACAAAAACAGGATTTGGAAAAACGTTTTTGGGATTTATTGAACGGTGGAAAGATTCAGTATGTAAAATATCCGATTGATTATAATACAGATGCTGTAGAAACCTTAATCCACAGAGCAATGGATATGGGCTTCTATGAAGGTGTAAATCTTTCGCTTTCATACTGTGATGATTGCGGACATCAGGAATTGAATATGGATGTTTGTCCAAAATGTGGATCTAAAAACTTAACTAAGATAGAGAGAATGAATGGGTATTTGGCGTATTCACGAGTTAAGGGTGATTCAAGGTTAGCAGATCACAAGATGGAAGAAATCGCAGATAGAAAGTCGATGTAAAAAACTTAATTTGAAATGAAAATAACCACTCTTTGAGAAATCAGGAGTGGTTATTTTTTTATATTTATTACCTTTTTTATTTGGAAATTAGATTAGAGATTTGTACATTTCCAAGTATTTTTTAGCACTTTCTTTCCAGCTAAAGTCTGCTTCCATTGCAGATTTTCTCATAGCATTAAATGTGTACTTGTCCTTGTAAACATAAAGTGCAGTTAAAATAGCGTCTTTCATTGCCCAGCCGTCATACCCCCAGAATTTAAAGCCGGTAGAGTTATCAAGCGGGTATCCTATAACAGTGTCTTCTAAACCTCCCGTTGCACGAACTATAGGAAGTGAGCCATAGTGCATAGCAATTAATTGTGAAAGTCCGCAAGGTTCAAATTTCGAAGGCATTAGGAAGAAGTCTGAGCCGGCATAAATCTGATTAGCCAAATCCCCGCGATATCCGACGTAAGTTCTTATGTTTGGTGTGTTGTTTGATAGCCAAATGAATAAGTTTTCATAAGACTTGTCGCCTGAGCCTAAGAAAATAAAATCAGCTTCTAAATTTCTCAAATCATTTTCTACTTGTCTTATTAAATCTAGCCCCTTTTGTTCTACAAGCCTTGAAATCAAAGCTATCAAAGGTCTTTCAGGATTATATTTAAGCCCGAAATATTCAAGAATTTTCTTTTTGTTTTCTTCTTTATTATCAATAGATTTAACATCATAGTTTTTGGCGATAGTTTTATCAGTTTTCGGATTAAACACGTCATAGTCGATACCGTTTACAATACCGATTAGTTTGTCGGTATGTCCTCTTAGGGTGTAGTCCATACCTTCGCCGTATTCACCTGTTAAGATTTCTCTTGCGTAGTTTGGCGAAACTGCGATAATTTTGTCGGAATAGTTTATGGCACCTTTCATCCAGTTAACTTTTCCATAATGTTCGCATCCCCATTCATTAAAAACTATATCTTTTCTCATATTTGCAAAATCTAAAATATCTTCAAACCAAACGCCTTGGTAAGCAAGGTTATGGATTTCGAATACGTTCTTCGTTTTTGACCAGAATTCATCGAACTTGTAATTGGCTTTAATATACAAAGGAATCATTGCTGTGTGCCAATCGTTCGAGTGAATTATATCAGCTCTAAAGTTAAGTTGTTTTGCGTATTCTAGGGTTGCCAGAGAAAAAGCGATATATCTTTCGTGTTCATATCTCGGATCAAGCCATTTTGGGTAAACTTCTTGGAAGCAAGAAAAATACCAATCATTTTGTACGAAAAATACGTTTATATTAGTGCCTGGAAGTTTTGTCATGTGGAGTTTAAACTTCTGAGGTGAAGAACCAAACGTAATCCACATTTCGGAATTTTCAAGTTCTTTTAATCCCCATTTTTTGTAATCAATACATCCGTGAAGTGGTGTAAATATCGCAATTTCAGCATCTTTTTCTAACGCCTTTGGCAGGCTTCCAACAACATCAGAAAGGCCACCGGCTTTCGAAAAAGGCGCAACTTCTGCTGAGGCAAATAATATTTTCATATCTATAATACTCCTCTTCTTACTTTCTATTTAATCTTGATTTGTGATAAATGATTATAGTCCGTTAAATTTATTTTATCAAGATAGGAAGAAAATATTATTCTAACTGGCTTAGGGGTTTTATTATTTGTTAAAAATATGGTATAATAAACCACAGGAATTTTATTCCACAAATTAGTGAGAGCTATTCCAAGAAGAAAGGATTTAAGAAGATGAAACAACAGGGCTTTACTTTAGCGGAGGTGCTGGTTACAATCGGCATAATAGGTATAGTATCTACATTAACCTTGCCGGCATTACTACAAAATTACCAAAACAAGGTGTATGAATCATCATTAAAGAAGACTGCCAATACAGTAAGTAATGCTGTTCAGACCTATATGGCAATGGAAGATATGTCAGATCTTACAAATGCTGATTTCTATAATAATTCTACTAATTTGCCCGGGTTTGTTGACCAGTATTTTAAAGTTGTAAATAGGTGCGGTACGAAATACAACGATGGTAACAAGTGTTTTGCCGAATCATATCGCTCCTTAGATAAATCTAAAACTTTTAGTCTAGAAAGTTCTACTTGTTCTTATGCAGTGTCAATATCAGACGGAATGGCTTTATGTTTTGATTCCGGTTCCGCTTCAAGTTCAGGAACGAGTAACGGAAATGTTGATAAGGGAGAAGCCGCTACCGGCAAAGCTCCAACTGCTAATGCTAATGAAGTTTTAACTGTAAAAGTAGATATAAATGGTGTAAATGGCCCAAATATTGCAGGTAGAGATTTCTTTAGAATGTCAGTTAATAGCGACGGTTTGGTATATGATCCAAACTATGATGCTAATGATGGCACAAATTCGACTTGGAATGAGTCAAGTAAAGGTCCAATGCCTATAGGTCGTATATTAGCAAATGGTTGGAAAATCAAGTATTAAATCAGGATATTAGAAAAATAATTGTCAGCATTTATGTGTTGACAATTATTTTTTTTTATATTGATTGAATTTTTATATAAGTAAAAATTTAAAAAAGTATGTTATAATATACTATATATAGACTGCATTATATAATACTTGTTTAAAAGAAAATAACAACTTTAAGAAGAAAGGATTTAAGAAGATGAAACAACAGGGCTTTACTTTAGCGGAGGTGCTGGTTACGATCGGCATAATAGGTATAGTATCTACATTAACCTTGCCGGCATTACTACAAAATTACCAAAACAAGGTGTATGAGTCATCATTAAAGAAGACTGCCAATACAGTAAGTAATGCGGTTCAGACCTATATGGCAATGGAAGATATATCAGATCTTACAAATGCCGATTTTTATAACAACCCTGCAAAATTATCTGAGTTTGTTGATCGGTATTTCAAAGTTGTGAATAAGTGTGGTACAAAATACAACGATGGTAACAAGTGTTTTGCAGAAACGTATCGCTCCTTAGATAAAACTGAAACAGTTAATCTAAAAGGATATTATTGCGCTTATGTAGTATCAATATCAGACGGAATGTCTTTGTGTTTTGATTCAGGGGAAATGCCAATTGAAACAGGCGAATCTGATGTAAATGGCGATGGAAAAGTAGATGATAATGACCATTCTTATAACATGACTGGTGTTGCAACGCCTTCATCAGCTATATCTATAGAAGTAGATATAAATGGTGTAAATGGCCCAAATATTGCAGGTAGAGATCTTTTTGCAATGACTGTTAAAAGTGATGGTTTGGTTTATGATCCAACTTATGATGTAGCAAAAGATTCTTATTCAGCTTGGAATAAGTCAATGGCGGCTCCAATGCCTATTGGTCGTATTTTAGCTAATGGTTGGAGAATTAAATATTAACTATAAATTTCAGAAAAATAATTGCCGGCATGTAGTTGCTGGTAATTATTTTTTTTGAATATATATTAAAATTTTATATAAGTTATTATTTTTAGTAAAAATATGTTATAATATATTATATATAGAATACATTATATAAAATTTATTAAGAACCTAATAATATCAACTTCAAGAAGAAAGGATTTATGAAAATGAAACAAAAGGGCTTTACTTTAGCAGAGGTGTTGATTACAATCGGTATCATAGGTGTTGTATCAACAATGACCTTACCTGCATTGATACAAAATTACCAAGACAAAGTTTATGAAGCAGGTATCAAAAAATCAGTAAATACGGTAAGCAATGCAGTTCAGACCTATATGGCGATGGAAGGTATTTCTAACTTAAAAAATGCCGGATTTTACCGGAATAGAACTGGTTTAGTATCGTTTGTTGACAAATATTTTAAAGTTGTGAACAACTGTGGAACAAAATACAATGATAAAAACAAATGCTTTGCAAGTTCATATTCATCTCAGGATAGGAGCGAATCCGCAGCTTTGACAGATTCAACAGATTCTTATGTAGTAGCTCTATCAGACGGAATGACTCTTTGCTTCAAGCTGGTTTATCCACCTAGTAGTGGAAGTTCTTCAAGCTCCTCAAGTTCTTCAAGCTCCTCAAGTTCTATAGGAGGTATAAAGCCTGCTCCAGATGGGGCGTTAGAAACTTATGCATCAGCAAATTATGTAATGACTGTTGATGTTGACACGAATGGTGTAAATGGTCCAAATATTGCCGGAAGAGATTTATTTACAATGACGGTCAATCTCGATGGTTTAGTTTTTGATCCAACTTACAATGCTAATGACGATTCATACGATAATTCTTCTTGGAGTACTTCTATGGTTGCACCGATGCCTATTGGACGTGTTGTAGCTAATGGTTGGAAGATTGATTATTAATATTGATTAATGATATTATAAAATAATAAATAATAGTACCAGCTTTACAGAGCTGGTATTATTATTTTCCGAGCATTACCATCAAAACTGAAATGTCGGCAGGTTTTACTCCGCCAATTCTGGAAGCTTGCGCCAAGTTTTGCGGGCGAATTTTTTCCAGTTTTTCTCGAGTTTCTGTTGAGATGTGCTTAATTTGAGAATAATCAATATTTGCAGGTATTCTGTATTTCTCAAGCTTTTCGGCTGTTTCTACCTGCTGCTCCTGACGCTTTATGTAGCCGTCGTATTTAATTAAAACTTCTGCTTCATCTGCGACATCTTCTCTTATGTTTTTTGAAGTTTCATCAAGCTCTCTAAATACATCATAAGTAATGTTAGGACGCTTTAGTAGTTCTGCCATCCTCATTCCGCGTTCAATATGTTCACCGTGCTTTGCTAAAACTTCATTTACCTCATCTGTTGCAGAAAGTTTAGTTTCTTTAAGTCTTTGAATTTCTTTTTGAATGTTTTCTTGCTTTTCCAAAAATCTTTGATATTGAGCATCATCAATTAAACCAATCTTATGTCCGATTTCCGTTAATCTTTCATCCGCGTTATCTTGTCTTAAAAGAAGTCTGTATTCTGAGCGTGAAGTTAGCATTCTATAAGGCTCTTGTATATCTTTAGTAACCAAATCGTCAATTAAAGTTCCAATGTAAGACGAAGCTCTTGAAAGTTCTAAAGGTTCAGAATTATTCAGGTAATTAACTGAATTAATGCCCGCAATTAAACCTTGAGCCGCAGCTTCTTCATACCCGCTTGTTCCGTTAATCTGTCCTGCAAAGAAAAGTCCTTCAATATCTTTTGACATTAAAGAATGTCTTGTTTGTACTGCAGGAACGTAATCGTATTCTACGGCGTAAGCAGGTTTTATAATGTGAGCATTTTCTAAACCCGGAAGCGAACGTACCATCTCTACTTGGACGCAAGCCGGAAGGCTTGTTGAAAAGCCTTGAATGTAAAC
The DNA here is from genome assembly GCA_944323165.1 of Candidatus Gastranaerophilales bacterium. Lineage (GTDB taxonomy): Bacteria > Cyanobacteriota > Vampirovibrionia > Gastranaerophilales > Gastranaerophilaceae > CAG-196. The sequence goes on from CALURK010000008.1 coordinate 88,481, forward strand.
TTCATAAGTATTTAAACCTTCTGGTTCTATGAAAATATGGTGAGAAGGGTTTGAGGCAAACCTTACGATTTTATCTTCAATAGAAGGACAATATCTCGGGCCTACTCCCTGAATTAAACCTTGATACATAGGTGATTTATCGAGGTTTGCACGAATTATGGAATGTGTTTCTTCATTTGTTCTGGTGAGGTAACACGGATATTGAGCTCTTATAGGACGGTTCGGCTTGAAGGAGTAAAAACTTAACTTATCATCTCCGGGCTGAACTTCCATTTTGGAATAATCAATGGTTCTTTTGTCAACTCTTGCAGGCGTTCCTGTTTTAAGTTTTTTTGTTATAATTCCGTGTTCTCTAAGAGAGGCTGAAAGTCCTATTGCAGCCCTTTCTCCGAGTCTGCCGCCTGAATACGCTTGCAAACCTACATACATTTTCCCTTCAAGAGATGTTCCTGTAGTTAGAATTATTGCACGGCAAGAGTATTCAAGTCCATATTCGTCAATTGCGCCGATTATTTTTTTATCTTTTACTTTGATATCAGTAATACAGGTCTGTTTAATCCATATGTTGTCTGTATTTTCTAAGATATGGCGCATATAATTTGTGTATTCTTTTTTATCCGATTGAGCTCTTAATGCTCTAACGGCAGGCCCTTTTGAGGAATTTAAAGTTTTCATTTGGATATAAGTTGCATCGGCAACTTCTCCCATAACTCCTCCTAGTGCGTCAATTTCTCTTACTAAAGTTGATTTTGCAGGTCCGCCAATTGCAGGGTTACAAGGCTGAAGCGCAATATTATCAACATTAAGGGTGCATAATAAAACATTACATCCCAATCTTGCTGCGCTCAAAGCTGCTTCGCAACCTGCGTGACCTGCACCTACTACTATTACATCAAATTTGTTGTTTAGATAATCTCGGCTATTCATAAATAAATTATATAACAAAAAGACGCGGGTAAAGGGAAAATATAAATACTTTAATTTCTATTGTATAATTCTTTTATGAAATACTTTCGTTCATTAATTGCGATATTTTGTTTTGGAATTTTTGGAATAGGCTCGGTTTTACTTAACTTTATTCTTTTCCCATTTATTAAAAATAACAAAACATTATGCTCTGATATTATTCATTGTGTATGGAAATTTTTCTTACATTTAATGATGTTTTTGGGTTTATTTAGACTAGATATTAAAAATCTGAACGAAATTCATAATAAAGTTATTGTTGCGACTCATCCGAGTTTTGTAGATATTGTTATTTTGATAGGATTAATTCCTAGAACTACATGTGTGGTTAAAAAAGAGTTGGCGCAAAATCCGATTTTAAAAAATATTATAGGAAGTATTTTTATTACAAATGATGTTGATATAGAAGAATTAAAAATAGATACCAAGGAGATTCTTGATAGAGGTTTTAACTTTGTTGTGTTCCCGACAGGCAGAAGGCATAGGAAAGATGAACATTTAAAAATAAAAAAAGGCGCAGCTTCCATTGCTTTAAACGCAGGAAAAAACATTGTTCCTATTCAAATTTCAAACGATAGAGATTTTTTATATATAAATGAACCGTTTTATGCGGTAAGTGACAGGTGTGTAACATTTACTCTAAGAGAAATGCAGGAAATTGATATAAGTAAATTTGCCGATGATACGGAAATCGGGGCTAAACACAAAATTACTAAACAAATTGAGAAATATTTGTATGATTTGTGATATAATGTCGGTATGAGTATAAAAGAAGAAATAAAAAATTTGATTATTGAATCATTAGCGTTGGAAGAGATTACACCGGAAGATATTAAAGATGATGAGCCTTTGTTTAACGAGGGTTTGGGGCTTGATTCTATTGATGCGCTTGAACTTGGTATGGCAATTAAGCGCAAATATAATATTAAGATGGAAGAAGATAAGGACGTGAATAAAAAATATTTTTATTCAGTGAATACGTTAAGTGATTTTGTGGAGTCAAAAATTAATGGCTGAGAAGTTCACAAAAGAGCAAATCTTAGAGGAATTAAAAAAAATTCTGATAGAAGAGCTTGAAATAGATGAAAAAGATATTAAGCTTGAAGCTAATTTGTTTCAAGATTTAGATTTGGACAGTATTGATGCGGTTGATATTGCTGTCAGAATGCAAAAATTTACCGACAAAAAACTTTCACCTGCAGAATTTAAGAAAATTCAAACCGTTAACGACGTTGTGGAAGCTGTTTATGCGCTTTTGGGCTAGGGGTAATGCTCTGCGATTTATAAAGGCAGTGGCGCCGTTTATCGGTATGTTTGTGATAATAGGCATATTCCATTTTACGGATTTTGTCTTGCTTAAATTCTATCCGCCGGTTATGAATTTTTGTCTGTTTTTTATCTTTTTTTCTTCACTTTTTCAAGAAAGAACTGTTATTCAAAAAATTGCTTTAGCAAGTGATCCGAATTCTAATGAAAATGTGATGAAGTATACAAGAAATTTGACTTATATTTGGGCTGTTTTTACTTTTTTAAATTTCCTTGTATCAGTTGTAACTGTATTTATGTCGGAGAGAATTTGGGCTCTGTATAACGGATTAATCTCTTATATTCTTGTCGGGTTGATTTTTATTATAGAATATATAGTAAGAATAAATTTTATGAGGAAGCATGGATAAGTTTGATGAGATTTTAGATAAGTTTTTTAAAACGGGAGAAATTTTCTTCAGGACAGGAGGCACGGTTTCTGAGGGTAAATTCGTTCGGGCGGAACTTTCTAAAATGCAGGTTGAAATGCAAGATATGAAAGATGAGCTGGGACTTGATGATGGCTATAAATTCATATCTACAACGACACCAAATCATAGGTGGGGATTTACTTTTCAGCTTTTATATCCGGCTTTTATCGGCGCAGAAATCCAACATAAGAGGGTTAATTATCCTGAGGATATTAATGTAGAAAATGCAGTTCTTGTAACGACCCCTTCTTTTTTAGAAGCTATGAGAAAATACGGTGATTTACCGAAGGTCAATCCTAAAGTAATTATGGCTGCAGGAGCTAAATTAGAGGATAAGACTTTTGAATTTGCAAAGAGTATTTCAGACAGGGTAATTGAGATTTACGGCAGCTCAGAAAGCGGGAGTATTGCTTGGAGAGAGGATTATAAGTCAGGAAGAATGAAGCTTTTTCGCGGGATGAAAGTTCTTGAAAATACAGAAGATTATACAAAAATTCATTCCGACTACTCGTCTTGTAACCCTGTTATTCTTGAGGATAGAATAAAAGTCTATGATAGTGGTGAAATTGAGTTTCTTGAAAGAAGAGGAAGAGTTTTGAAGGTTCAAGAAAAGAGGATTATGTCGTCTGATGTGGAAGAAGAGATTAACAAGCTTGAGTTTGTAAGTGAATCATATTGTCTTGAATATGACAGAAAACTCGCGGCTTTGTGCGTATTGACAGATGAAGGTAAAAAGTTTTTGCTTGAAAACGATAAATTGACGCTTGTTAAAAAACTAAAATCTCAGTTAGTCGACAAATTTGAAATTATTCCTCAGAGATGGAAATTTTTTGATGAAATTCCGAGGAAAGAAACAGGAAAATTTGATAAAGAGAGGATAAAAGAATTATTCAGCATGAATCTTTCTTTGCCTATGATACTTTCGAGAAATGTAAGCGGAGATGAGGCTGTTTTTAGGATTACATTTTTGAAAAACAGTAACTTTTTTAAAGGTCATTTTGAAGGTATGCCTATTCTTCCGGGAGTTGTACAGTTATTTTATGCCAATTGGTTTATAAAGCTTGCGTTTGGAATTGACTGTTCTTTGGGGCAGATTAGGAGGGTGAAGTTTTCCAATATAATTCAACCGAATGTTGTTGTTAATTTGGAGTTGAAAAAAACTTCAAAAGGAGTAAGCTATAAGTATTATAATGATGAAAAGACTTTTTCTACGGGTATTTTACCTTTGGAAAGTTTTTTATAGGATGTTTTGATGAAAAAAGTTGTTACAGAATTAAAAATAAAAGTTCCGTTTTATGATTTGGATCCGATGAATATTGTCTGGCATGGGAATTATGTTAAGTATTTAGAGGAGGCAAGGTGCGACTTTTTCTCTAAACTCGGATATGATTATATGCAAATGTACGCAGATGGTGTAATGTATCCTATAGCTAAGATGGATTTCAAATTTATAAGGTCGGCGAAATTCGGTGATGATTTGACTGTTCGCTGTACTCTTAATGAACTTGAACCTGCAATAATTATAAAATACGATATTGTAAATGATGCCGGAGAAAAAATACTTTCTGCGCATACAATGCAAATGGCTGTTTCTACAAAGAGCGGAGAAACTTTGTTTGTGGCACCTGAGGTATTAAAAAATGCTGTGGAGAATTTTGGTGAATAAAATATTTTCTTTTTTATTGTTGTTATTCTTACTATCTGTACAAATAGTTTATGCAGGGGTTTTTGACCACGAAATGAAATTGGAGGTTATCTCAAAAAAACTTCCTGTTTTAGAAAGTACAAAGTGCAAGTTTAGACAAGAAAAGATAATGTCCGGCATGGTTTTGAAATCCTCTGGGGACTTTGTGTTCGAAAAAAATAAGGGAGTTGTTTTTCATACAACATATCCGATACAAAGTACAACATCCTACACTTCAAGAGATTACAGACAAATTAATAATGTGATTACAGCAATTTCAAACAAATCGTATTCAAAGCTTGAGAAGGATTTTCGTTTTTTCTATGAAGGTAATGAGAAAAGCTGGGATTTGGCACTTTTGCCAAAAGTTGATTCAAAAGCGTATAATTACTTAAAATCAATTGAGATTATCGGAAACTCTTCTAAAATTTCTAAGATAATTATTTTGACTTGTGATAAGACGCAAACTACTATTTGGTTTCAATGATTAAAAGAATTTTATTTATAATATTTTCGATTTTGTTTTTTCTATTTGCCTTTTTAAAAGCAAATCCTATTGAAGTTGATTTGATGAGTGCTTTTGTTAACCCAAAATCGGAGATAGAAAGAAATATTGTTAAACTTGCAAATATTTCTTCTAAATCAGTAAATGTAATTTTTGAAGGGAATACTCCTGAGGAGGTTGAAGAGCTTAGGGCAGATTTTCCTCAAATGGAAACGAATTTTCAGGATGTAGTTGATGTTTATAGAAATTATCCTGCGAATTTTATTTCAAAAAACAAACGAGAACTTCTTAAGGAGAAAAAATATACAGAACTTCAAAATGCAGGTTTAGAAGGAATTTATAATCCCTTAGGAATTTATATTTCTCCGCCTCTAAAAGATCCATATTTGTTTGCAACAGATTTTGTTATGTCAAACGCTGAATTAAAAGACGATTCAATTAGAGAATTTGAGGGGAAATATTATGGAGTTGAACATTTAAAAGTTCAGAATAACAAAGATGTGAAAACCATTGTTGAAGCTGCTCAAGGAAAGCCAATATACTTGACGGGCACTCCTGTCCATTCATATTTTGCAAGTAATAAATCAGGCTTTGAAATTAATATAATATGTTTGATTTCTACTTTAGTTCTTGTCTTTTTATGCAAATATTATTTTCGTTCCGTAAAAATACTTATTCCTATAGCGTTAAGCATTTTATTTGGGTTTTTATTCGGCTATTCTGTATCATCTCTTGTGTTTGATAGGCTTCATGTTCTAACTTTTGTATTTTCGACTTCACTTATCGGAATAAGTTTAGACTATTCTCTACATTATTTTCTTAGAAAAGATGATAATGTTTTCCGAAACAGCTTAACTTCTTCAATGCTTACAACTGTAATTGCGTTTTTGTTCTTGTATTTTTCCGGGATAGAAGTTTTAAGTGAGGTAGGAGTTTTTACGGCATTTGGACTAGTGGGTGTGTATCTGTTTGTTTTAAATATACTTCCGATGTTTGGCGAGTTTAGGGATTTTAATACATTGAAAACAGTCAAAATTTCTTCCAAATTAATCTATGCAATTGTTCTCATAGTGATTGTGGCTGGTTGTTTTAATATCAAATTTAACGATGATATAAGAAGTTTTTATACACCGCCTGAAAATCTTATGAGGGCTGAGAATTTGTATAAAAAAGTTTTTAATTCCGCCGGTAGTGAATTTTTGATTGTCAGGGGCGGTAGTCTGGATGAAATTTTGAGAAAAGAAGAAGCTTTGGATTTAGAAAACTCTATCGGACTCAGCAATTTTGTATCCTCGACTCAAAGGCAGGAAGAAAATATAAAATTGGTTAAGGATTTGTATAAAAACAATTTAAAAAGTTACGAGGCGAAAACAGGTATAATATTTGAACCCGAGGAGTTTAAAATATATGATGTTGAAAATTTCCCACTAAAAGATCAATTCTATCTTGATGAAGGAGTTTCATACATTATAGTTAAAGACCATATAGACGGAAGTTTGAATCCGGCAAGTGAAATATCAAATATGATGAAATTAAGAAGAGTCGATTGTTTAAAACTTTTACCTTTAACTTTGTTGGTGTTGTTTGTTCTTCTAAGTTTTATCTATGGAATTAAAAATGCTTTTCGGGTAAGTATTTCTCCTGTTTTGGGAATTTTATTTACGGTTGGGATTTTATCCGTATTTGGAGAAAGTCTAAATCTTTTCCATATATTAGGTCTATTTTTGATTGCTGGATTTAGTTTGGATTATTCGATATTCAGATTAAACTGTGGGGATGAGTCAAAGGATGCTGTTTTCATATCTGCAATATCTACAGCTTTTTCATTTATGCTTTTAGCCTTTACGAGTTTTAAGCTCGTAAGCTCTATTGGCTTAACCTTGTTTATCGGAATTTTGACATCATATATTTTGAGTTTGTTTGTCGTAAAAAATAAAGTTTTATAATCTTTTTATAAGTAGAATACATAAATTGTTCATGCTAAAATCATATTATGCTTGGATTTGAGCGTAAATTGAATTTGATATTTCTCGGAGAGAAAAATGCCTAAGAATTGGTTTCAACTATCCGAACAGGGAGCCGGTAAAAAAAGACTTATTTTGACTAAGTATATTTACCAAATTTTTGGAGAATTTCCTGTTAGAATAATAGCTTTTTTTGTAGTCTTAGCTGTGTTTTTGACTGCAAAGGAAAGACGTGCGGCTTCAGAAAAATTTTTTAGGATTTTGAATAAAAAATTTATATTCTTCCATTCATTTATTCAATTTCTGAATTACGGAAACGCTCTGGTTGATAAATTTATCTCATTTTTAGGTAAATTAAATCCGAATAGATTTGAACTTGTTAATCCTGACGTGTATCATGGGGCTTTTTTTGTTACGACACATGTCGGGAACGTAGAAATCTTGAGGTCTTTGTTTCAGGCACAAAATATGGAACATCCGAAGAGAGTTAACGTATTTTTGGAGGGAAAAGCTTGTGAAACATTTAATCATTTTTTGAAATCTTTGGAATTAAAGTTAAACATTGACGCTTTCCCTGTCGAAGAAATAAGTGCCGATACTTCAATATTGATAGCTGATAGGTTAAAAAACGGTGAAATTGTCTTTATGGCGGGAGATAGGGTCTCTTCCCGCAACACTAACAAAGTTTATGAGGCTGATTTTTTAAATCACAAAGTTAATTTTCCTTTGGGAACTTTGAGATTTGCATACATGTTACAGGCTCCTATATATTTTATTGTTTGTGTCAAAGATGGGAAAAAATTTAAAGTTTATACTGAAAAATTTACAACCGATAAGACTAAAAAGAGTGAAGTTCTCTTGGATTTGGAAAAAGCTTATGTGAAATTCTTGGAAAAATATACGCTTCTTTATCCGCATCAGTTTTATAACTTTCATGACGTTTTTAGTCAAGAAAACTAGATATTAAACAAAAGAAAATATTTTCTTGACAAGATGTTAGGCTCGTCTTACAATAGTCTTTAATTAACATGTTAGGAGTGCCGAACAAAATGAAAACAATCAAAGCATTTGCAAAGTTTTTAGATCAGCCGAGGTTGGTTAGGAATTTTTCCAGAACACTTCCACCACTTCTAATAGCCGGTTCTGGGGCTGTTGTATTGAATGATACTTATAAAGCACCAAAAGATAAAAGAAAAGGAGTTTTTATTCGTGATGGTCTAACTATGTTTGGAGCAGTTACATCTTCTCTTTACGCACCAAAAATTACTTCGAAGATTTTTCGTACTGCTCCTGATATGGTTAAAATGAAGGAATTGGAAGCGTATAATTCTGAATTAATTAGTAATTTTCTTGTAAGAAATAATGTAAGTGCTAAAACAGAGAAACTTTTGAAAAAAATTAAATCAAGGGTTTTGAGTGTAAATGAGGTAAAAAAACTTTCAGATAATTTGCAAACGAAAATGGGACGAGAATTATTTAATAATCTTATTCCGGAACCTGAGAATATAACATCAAAGGAAATTTTTTCAGAAATAGGTCGTTTGTCAGTTTTTGGTTTAATACCGGTGTTAGGTGGTATTGTTGGAGGAATTTTAGGTGATAAGCTTACCGATAAGGAATATAAGGAAAGAATTCCAAATAAAATAAAGGAGGGTGCATATCAATATTTAGCAAATATATTTCTTTGTAATGTTGGTGCAGGAATTGCTTTGGGGATTTTAGAAAAATTAAATATAAAATCAAAAGCAGCAAGAGCATTAGGTATGGTTAGTGGAATTGTTTTAACAGGGGTTGTTGGCGGTAGTGCGATTGCTAATTTGATAGGTGAAAAGGTGATTAATAAATGTTTCAAAAATACCGATACAAAGGAGAGAAAGCCGGAAGCTCTTGATATTTGTCTTCATACTGATGATATTGCGACTGTTGCGGTAATGTCCGGATTAAAATGGATTGAACCTGCTCTTCCGGCACTTTATTCTATTTCAGGGTACAGAGCGGGTAGTGGTTATAGAGGTTAAAATTTATTCAACATCTTGAGGACTTGTGAGAAAGCCTTGTTTAAACGGAACATTTTTATTCACAAATCCTGTTCTGACAATATTTCTGCCAAACTTCTTTTCCAAAATATCAAGACTTTTTCCGAGTTTTTCGTTTTGTTCTTTTTTCTCATTGTTATCAAAAAGTTGTAATTGCTCTTGTGAATTCTCATTAAAATCTTCAAGAACAATTCCGACACTTCTGTACAAATCATTAGGTGTAAACATTTTTTCTAAGAGCGGAAATGCGGAGCGAGAAATTTCAAATTCAAAATTTGTAGGTGTTTTTAATTGTTCCTTTAGGTATAGAGTTCTAAAGTCTTTAGTTTTTAGAATTACTCCGATAGTTGAACATTTGCAATCGATTTTTCTTAACCTGCTGCAGCAGGAATGGATGTGTATAGAAAGTTCGTTCTTTAAAAATTGGATGTCTGAAGAGAATTCCAAAAAAGATTTTGTATCGCTTATAGATTTTGGCAGCTCTTCTTTGTTGCTTATTGGTGATACCATAATCCCTTGCAGTTCAGCTTTTACGCTTAATCCGTTTTTGCCGAATTTTTGTTGAATCCATTTTTCGTCTTTGTTTATATAATCAAGAGCGGTTCTGACTCCAAGCCCTCTTAATTTTACTCCAAGTCTTCTTCCAATTCCCCAGACCTCTTGTATATCTGTGTATGTTAAAAGATGTTTGATACTGCATTTTCCGGCAAGAGCAATTCTTGTAGAGGTATTTTTCGCTTTGTCGGAAGCTAATTTGGCGAGCGTTTTTGTTTTGCTTATTCCTATTGATACTGGAATGTCGACTTCATCAAGAATTCTTTGTTGAAGGTCTTTGGCTATTTGAAAATAATTTTTCTTATAAAGTTTAGTAAGTCCAGTAAAATCGACAAATGCTTCATCAATAGAATAAATTTCTACATTTGGACTGATTTCTTTTAATATAGACATTACCTGCTTAGAAATTTTTGTATAGTTGTAATGATTTGCGCTTATGTAAATACATTCAGGAAATTTTTCAACTGCTTGAAAAAGAGGAATTCCCATCGGAACACCTAGCATTTTTGCTTCTTTGGAGCGAGAAATTATACACCCTCTTTCTCCTGAAACGACAGAAACAGGAAGTCCTTTGAGCTCAGGATTAAGCTTTCTTTCGCAAGATACGAAAAAACTGTCACAATCTATTAATGCTATGTATTTTTGATTAGTCATTTGTTTTTTTTAGCCTGTCATTCCGAATTTATTACGGAATCTTATTTTGTTTTGAGATCCTGAATCAAGTTCAGGATGACGTTTTTTAGCCTGTCATTCCGAATTTATTACGGAATCTTATTTTGTTTTGAGATCCTGAATCAAGTTCAGGATGACGT
>CALURK010000009.1 GCA_944323165.1 Candidatus Gastranaerophilales bacterium
ACTACCAGCTTGCTTTTGTAACACCAGGTAAAACACCTTGGTGAGCCATTTTTCTTAAACAAATTCTGCAAAGACCGAAATCTCTGTGGAATCCGTGAGGTCTTCCACAAATACTGCATCTGTTATGTAATCTAACTTTAGGATATTTACCCTTTGCAGCTAATGCTTCACGTCTTAGTTCTTTGTTTATCATCGCTTTTTTAGCCATGATTTTCTCCTTTATTACAATCTTGATTCTAATTACATCCTAACACAATCGGGATTAAAAAATCCATCTGTGCTAATTCATTTTGGTATCTTTTTACCGTTATTTATTCATACCTTTGAAAGGCATTCCTAATAATCTTAACAATTCTCTTGCTTCATCATCAGTATGAGCAGTTGTGATAACAGATACGTTCATACCCTTTACCAAATCAACTTCTTCATAAGTGATTTCAGGGAACAAAGCTTGTTCCTTCAAGCCAAGAGTATAGTTACCTCTGCCATCAAAACTCTTAGCAGAAATACCTCTGAAGTCACGAATACGAGGAAGTACAACACAGATTAACTTTTGAAGAAAATCATACATTCTTTCTCCACGTAATGTAACCATAGCTCCTACAGGCATTCCTTCTCTTAACTTATAAGAAGCTATAGATTTTTTAGCCTTTGTAACAACTGCTTTTTGCCCAGCAATCTTTGTTAATTGTGCTTGAATAGCATCAGCTATTTTTGAGTTGTGAGAAGCCTCACCAACACCCATATTCAAAACGATCTTATGAAGTCTTGGAATCATCATATCATTTTTATAACCGAATTTTTCTTTAAGTGCTGCTTTTACTTCTTCATTGTATTTTAATCTTAAGCTTTTAGTTCTAGTCATTTTTCTTTTCCTTCTTTTCATACGGTAGGGGAAACATAATTCTAAGAACTACTTACCCCGCGTATATTTTAAGCTATTACTATACGTCTAATTGTTCGCCACATTTTTTGCATACACGGACTTTTTTACCGTCTACAACTGCATGCTTTACTCTTGTAGGCTTTTCGCAACTTGGGCATACGATCATTACATTTGAAGAATCAATTGGAGCTTCCTTCTTGATTAATCCACCTTGTATTCCGTATGCAGGATTTGCTTTTGTAGCCTTGGTAATCATATTTACACCTTCAACAACTACTTGAGATTCTGATGGCATAGATTTTTTTATGTTACCAGTTTTTCCTTTATCTTTGCCTGCTGTGATGATAACTCTATCACCTGTTTTTACATGCAAGCTTTTTTTCTTACTATCTGTCATTTTTATTTTTCTCCGTTTATATTTGAGTTTGGATTTATTTCGCTTAACTCGCTAAATAACTTCTGGTGCCAGAGAAACAATCTTCATGAAGTTCTTGTCTCTCAATTCCCTTGCTACAGGTCCAAATACACGAGTACCACGTGGGTTACCGTCTTTATTTATTATTACAGCTGCATTTTCATCAAATCTGATTACAGAACCGTCAGCACGTTTAATATCGTGTTTTGTTCTTACGATAACTGCTTTTACTACTTCAGATTTCTTTACTGTCATATTAGGAGTTGCATCCTTAACAGTTGCAACAACAACATCACCAACAGCTGCAAATTTCTTATTGGAACTTCCCATAACACGGATAACTAATAATTCTTTAGCACCTGTATTATCTGCTACTACTAGTCTTGTTTCTTGTTGTATCATTTTTCTTTTCCTTTTTACTTTTCTTTACCTGTCCATGAATTTTATGCGTTAAACTCACCCCGGCAAAGATTTTTTTTACAAACTACTTAGCTTTTTCTACGATAGATTCTACAACCCATCTTTTGCTTCCTGAAATCGGTTTTGATTCAATTATTCTTACTGTATCACCAATACCGCATTCATTCTTTTCATCGTGAGCTTTGTAGTTTTTATTTGTTTCTATAATTTTCTTATATTTTGGGTGTGGATTATATGACGCTACTTTTACGACTACTGTCTTATCCATTTTGTCACTTATTACTACACCTTGTTTTTCTTTTTTAGGCATTTGTTTTATCTCCTTGACTAACTTTAATTTACGGGTTTCGACCTGAACTCCGATCAGGCTGAAAAGCCTTTCTAAACGCTAGCCGCTTTCTTTTCACTTATAACAGTCTTTGCTTGTGCTATTAAACGCTTTGTTTTAGATATCTCTGCTGTATTTTCTAACTTATGCATTGATTTCTGTATTCTAAAATTAAGTAATTGTTTTTTAGATTCTTCAACAAATTGGTTTAATTCTTCAACTGTTTTTTCACGCATTTCACTTAATTTCATTGTTATTTTTCCTTAATTTAATCTAAATTATACAGATTCTTTTTCGATAACTTTTACTTTAATAGGAAGCTTTTGTGCTGCTAATTCCAAAGCATTAATAGCAACTGCTCTATCAAAATAATCAAGTTCGAATAAAATTCTGTTTGGTTTTACTACAGATACCCAGTACTCAACATTACCTTTTCCTGAACCCATACGAGTTTCAGCAGGTTTTGCTGTAATTGGTTTATCTGGGAATATCTTTATCCAAACGTTACCGCCACGTTTGATTTCACGAGTCATTGCACGTCTTGCTGCTTCTATCTGACGGCTTGTAATCCAACCAGGTTCAAGAGCTTTTAGCGCATAACGACCAAATTCAAACTCAGTACCTCTTGTTTCAGTACCTTTCATTCTACCTTTCATCATCTTGCGGTATTTTGTCTTTTTCGGCATTAACATTATATTTTTCTCCTGTTATTTCTTATTTTGTTTCTACAGCTTTACGTTTACCGCGTCTTCCGTTAAAACGTTCACCTGATGAATCTTTTGAGGTTTTTGACTTGATGTTCATATCTGCTTTTTCTCCAGGCATTAAGTTACCTTTGAAAATCCATACTTTAACACCAATCTTACCCATGATTGTATCTGCTTCTGTAAAACCGTAGTCTACATCAGCTCGAAGTGTTTGTAGAGGAATCCTTCCTTCTTTTGCCCATTCACTTCTTGCAATTTCAGCACCACCTAAACGTCCTGATACCATTATCTTGATACCTTGTGCGCCGGCTCTCATTGCTCTTTGCATTGCTTGTTTCATTACACGTCTGAATGCCACACGTTTTTCTAGTTGTTGTGCAACATATTCTGCTAACAATAGTGCATTCAAGTCAATTCTAGCTACTTCTACTACATTGATTATTACAGGTTTACCCAAGTATTTTGAAACTTCTGTTTTTAGTTCTTCAATACCTTGACCGCCTCTGCCTACTACAATACCTGGTTTTGCTGTTACAACTGTTATTGTTGTATTCTGAGCTTTTCTGTCAATCAAGATATCTGCAACACCTGCTGCATATAATTTTTTCTTTATGAATTTTCTAATTTTAGCATCTTCTGCTACGAATTCAGCATAATCTTTTATCTTAGCAAACCATGTGCTTGACCAAGGTCTGATTATACCTACTCTAAATCCGGTTGGATGTGTTTTTTGTCCCATTTCCTTATTTCCTCTATTTTACTGCATCACTAACTTTAATTGTGAGGTGAGATGTACGTTTGAGTCTTCTGTATATACGACCTTGTGCTCTTGGTTTACCTCTTTTATATGTTACGCTCTCGTCTGCATATATTTCAGATACTTTGAGCGCGTCTGCTTTTACACCACCTTTTTCAAAAGCGTTTGCAGCGGCTGCTTTCAAATTCTTTTCTACAACTCTGGCTGCAAAGTATGGCATAAAACGTAACATATCAAGAGCGTCTGTAACAGCTTTACCTCTTACTTCGTTGATTACTCTGCGAAGTTTTCTTGCTGTCATCTTTATGTTTGTTTGTCTTGCTTTAGCTTCCATTTTTATTTTCCTTATTTTTTTAATTAATTCTTAATCAAAAATCTGTACAGACTACTTTCTTTTTGCTGTCTTATCAGAACCTGCGTGCCCTCTGTACATTCTTGTAGGCGCAAATTCACCCAACTTGTGTCCAATCATTTGTTCTGTTACGTATACTGGAACATGTGTTTTGCCGTTGTGTACTGCAATTGTATGTCCTAACATATCAGGAATAATCATGGATGCTCTTGACCAAGTCTTAACAACCTTTTTTTCTGAATTTTCATTCATCTTGTTAATTTTCTTTTGAAGAGCTTCTTCTACGTATGGGCCCTTTTTTAATGAACGTGCCATTAATTTCTCCTTTTATATATTTGTATTAATGTTTGAAAATTTTTATTTTTGCTAGTGACTGGGGTAAATTTTACCCCATATCATCTAGCGATTAATTACTTTTTACGTCTTCTTACAATTAACTTATCAGACGCTTTTCCTTGCTTTCTTGTCTTATAACCAAGAGCAGGTTTACCCCAAGGTGTCTTAGGATGTCCGCCAGGACCTGTCTTACCTTCACCACCACCGTGTGGGTGATCGCAAGGGTTCATCGTTACACCTCTTACTGTAGGTCTGATTCCCATATATCTTTTTCTGCCGGCTTTTCCGATTGATAAGTTCTTGAATTCTGAGTTACCTAGTGTACCTATGGTTGCCATACATTCTTTTCTTACCATTCTCATTTCACCTGATGGAAGTTTGATAGTTACATAGTTGCCTTCTTTTGCCATTACTTGTGCAAAATTACCAGCTGAACGAACCATCTTTCCACCTCTTCCAGGTTCTAATTCAATATTGTGAACTATTGTACCTAGAGGAATTAGTTCTAACGGTAATGCATTTCCAGTCTGAATTGATGCTTCAGGACCACTTACGATTACATCACCAACATTTAAACCTTCCGGTGTTAAGATATATCTTTTTTCTCCATCTGCGTAAAATACTAATGAAATTCTTACATTTCTGTTTGGATCATATTCAACAGTTTTTACTGTAGCTGGAATACCGAATTTTTCTCTTTTGAAGTCTATTACACGGTAAGCTTGTTTTACACCGCCACCTTTATGACGACAAGTTATCCTACCTGTATTGTTTCTACCGGCAGTCTTGCTTAGTTTCTTCAATAAAGATTTTTCAGGAGTTGATGTTGTGATTTCTTGATAATCACTCTTTGTCATACCTCTTTGTCCCGGAGATGTCGGATTAATTTTACGAATTGCCATTTTTATTTTTCTCCTATAATTATCTTTTTTTCTATCGGCTAGATAGCTGTTAATTCTTCTATTGGATCACCTTCGATAGTAACAATTGCTTTCTTTGAAGAATCTGTTCTACCAAATTTTAAACCCATTCTTTTTTCGTGTGACGGCATATAAACTGTTTGAACCTTCTTAACTTTTCTTCCAGGAAAAGCTAATTCTACAGCTTGTGCAATCTCTACTTTTGTCGCATCTTTTTGTACTTCAAAAGTGTATTTACCCAAAGCTGTTGCCATCATTGATTTTTCAGTTATAATCGGTTTCTTGATTACATCGTATAATTTTTCGATATTTCTTCTTTCTTTACTCATTATTGCAACCTTTCTGTAACTTCATTTACAGCTTTTTCAGTCATTACAACGAAATCAGCTTCAAGTAAGTCTTTTACGTTTAAGTTTGATGGTAATAACAATTTTACTGATGGAATATTACCTGCTGCTAAACTTAAATATTTATTTTCTTCTGCCATTGTATCAGCGATTACAAGAATTTTACCTGTTAAGTTTAATGACTTGATAATTCCTGCCATCAATTTTGTTTTTGGCTCAGTAATAGCTGAAAAATCCTTTACAACTACTAACTGTTCTTCTCTTGCTGATAATGCTGATTTTAAAGCAAGTTTTCTTGCTTTTTGAGGCATGTTAATTTCATAACTTCTTGGTTTTGGTCCAAAGATTACACCACCACCTGCAAATAATGGTGATCTTAGTGAACCTGCTCTTGCACGACCTGTTCCTTTTTGTTTCCAAGGTTTTTTACCACCACCAGAAACTTCTGCTCTTGTTTTTGCACAAGCTGAACCTTGTCTTGCATTGTTTAATTGTCTTCTAAGTGCAAGGTGCATTACATGTAAGTTTGGTTCTACACCGAAAACTGCTTCGTTTAAAGTGATTTCACCTAACTTTTCACCGTTTGTATTTAATAATTGTTTTGACATTGTCTTATTTCCTTATTTAATTTCTGACTTCCTCTTACCCCTTTCGGTTTCCCGTTTTATATGGCAAGTCGGGATTTTTAAAACTTTTCTGTTTGTTTTTCCGCCTGTGCAATCTAAGATTGCTTCATTCGCTTCACTCACGTTCCACTCATAACGGCGGTATCGTAGAGTTCCGTACCTGCTCGGATTGCTTTCGCAACCCGACACCGGACTTCACTCCGGCTACGCTGTTAGTTCCATTTTGTTCTTGAAGGAACGATTGTTACCAATCTGCCTTCACATCCCGGAACTGAACCTTTTATTAATACTAAGCCGTTTTCAGAATCAACTTTTACTAACTTAAGCTTAGTTATTGTAACTCTTTCGTTGCCCATGTTACCAGCCATTCTCTTACCTTTGATAACACGGCTTGGAGTTGTACCTGCACCGATTGAACCTGGTTCTCTGTGGTTCTTTGAACCGTGTGCCATAGGTCCTCTGCCAAAGTTCCATCTTTTTACTGTACCTTGGAATCCTTTACCTATTGATGTGCCGGTTACATCTACTTTTTGTACATCATTTAACACTGATAAGTCGATTTCTTGACCTACTTTGTAATCTGATGGATTTTCTACTCTGAATTCTTGTAGATGTCTGTAGTTGTTTAAACCGTTTTTCTTGAAGTGACCGATCTCAGCCTTTGTTAAATGTTTTTCTTTTGCCGGTATCGTACCAACTTGTATAGCATTGTAACCGTCAGTTTCTACAGTCTTTACTTGAGTAACAACTGTTGAATCAACTTTGATTACTGTAACAGGAACTGCCAAACCTTCTGAATCAAAGATTTGTGTCATCCCTAATTTTTTACCTATTACACCTAATGTCATGTGCCTTTCCTTTCCGACATATATACACAGCAAAATCATTTGCCTGTACCAATATGCCTTTCATCTTGCGAGCGCTACTGCCTTACTCTTTACCTAAATGGGATTCGTCATTTTGAAAGTCATCCCCAAGGGTTTTAACCTTCCGTCGCCTGGACGTCGTAGTTCACATTATATGCATAATGCTTATTAAGTTTTCAAAGAAACTGTGTTTCTGGAGATTATAATTTAACCTCGATATCTACACCAGCCGGTAGGTCTAATCTACTCAATTCTTCTGTTGTTTGTTGAGTAGGTTCGTATATGTCGATAATGCGTTTATGGGTACGTATTTCGAAATGTTCTCTTGATTTCTTATCTACGTGTGGTGAACGCAATACACAATATATACGTCTCTTTGTAGGTAAAGGAATTGGACCAGCAACCTTAGCGTCTGTTCTTTTTGCTGTTTCTACGATCTTCTCAGCTGATACATCAACTAATTTGTGTTCGTATGATCTTAAACAAACTCTAATTCTTTGTCTTTTAGCTGTTGTCATTTTTCATTCCTTTATATTTTCTGTTAACAATTCGAATTACTCATGTAGCAAAAGTAACCTTTTTCTACTGCAATCCGGCTATTACTTTCGACTATAGCATATTAATCGTATGCCAAACAAAAATCACTGTCAACAGGGAATGTTACTTTATTATTTTTATGTTTTACAAAAATTTACAATAAGAGGATGCGGAAAAATTGACATTTTTCTGCAAACTCATAAATACTAACTTTGACACTAATTACTATTTATTCTTTTATTCGTCAAAAAACTTCTGCGGTTTTAACTCGAACACAGCCGCTATTGTTAATAGCATCTGAAGGCTTATCTGCTCATGATAATTCTCCAGACGGCTTATATACTCCCTTGAACAACCGAGTTTCTCTGCAAATTTCTCCTGCGATAAATTATTAGACCGCCTTATCCTTCTTATATTATCAGATATTTTTTTATAATAATGAGATAAATCTACTTGCATATTGATAATTAAATGGTATTATCTTTGTTAATACTATGAAGTAATACATCACATATTAGCGATGAAGAAATTATTAAGAATAATTATAAAAATTATTAAAATACTTGCCATTATTGTTTATGCACCAATTCATTTCTGGGCAACATATGATATTGATAAAATGAATGATAATATTAAGGATATTTTCAAATAAATATGTTTTTACAAATCTTTACTAACAAACTACTTGATAATTATTTTTTAGCATAATAAAATATTCCTTGGTCGAATATTTTTTATTTATCAAGTTTGGAATCTTGAAAAAACAGAAAGTAGGTTATTATGAAAGATGGTATCCATCCAGATTATAAAAAAACTGTTATCAAATGTGTTTGCGGTAACGAAATCGAAACAGGTTCTGTTGTAGACAATCTTACAGTTGAAATTTGTTCTAACTGCCACCCGTTCTACACTGGTCAACAAAAAATTCTTGACTCTGAAGGACGTGTTGAAAGATTTAACAAACGTTACGGTAACAAGAAATAGTTTGGTTAAGATTTTACAACAAAAAAGACCTGCCGACGCAGGTCTTTTTTGTTGACAATATTAGTTGTATCAAGGTAAAATCTTACTATGGCAATAGTTTTTTTATCGTTAGGTTCTAATTTAGGTGACAGAGTCGGATATTTACAGCAAGCTACAAGCTTGCTTAGTGCGGTTCCTGAAATAAAGATTGTTGCAACTTCTTCTTTTTATGAGTCAGAGCCTTGGCAAATGGATTCAGAAAATTGGTTCGTTAACGCTGTTATACAAATTTCCACAACACTTGAGCCAGAAAAATTGCTAAAAGAGTGTCAAAGAATAGAATCACAGCTCGGAAGATCAAATATCCACAGGACTCCTAACGGAAATTATACAGATAGAACGATTGATATTGATATTTTATTTTATGATAACAAAATTATTAATACTCCTGATTTGACTATTCCACACGAATTTTTCCACAAAAGAGCTTTCTTAATGGTTCCTATGCTTGAAATTGCTCAGGATTTTGTTCATCCTTTATTTAACAAAACTGTTGCAGAATTGTATGAAGAGCTTGAGAATCCTGAAATGGTTGTACTTTATGGCACAAGGATATAAAGATATTGCAATTATAGGAGCTGGCGCAGCAGGATGCTTTTGTACTTATTTCTTACTAAAAGCCGGATTTGATGTAACTTTATTTGATAAAGCTTCACCTCTGAGAACACTTTTGCCTACGGGTGGCGGAAGATGTAACCTTGCTCATGCCATTTTTGATTTTAAGGAGCTTGCTAAAAATTACCCGAGAGGCGAAAAATTTTTGTACTCAGTTTTTTCTAAATTTTCTACTTCTGATACAGTTTCACTTTTTGAAGAAATTGGAATTGAGACATATACTCAAGAAAATGGGAGAATTTTTCCAACTTCAAACAGCGCAAAAGATGTTAGAGAAAAATTACTTAAAAAAATAAAGAATGCTAATTTTATAAAAGAAAATGTTCTTGAAATTTCTAAGCTTGACAAAGATTTTAAAATTAAAACAACCAAAGCCGAATATTTATTCTCGGATGTTGTTGTTGCTATTGGCGGGAAATCTTCGTTAGATATATTAAAAAATTTAGATATTAATATTATTGAGCCTAAACCTTCTCTTGTCGGACTAAATACAAACATCAAATTTCCTGCAGGAATTGTTATAAAAAATGTTTTGTCCAAAGATATTAATCAATTTGGAGATATTTTATTTACACACTTTGGTATTTCTGGTCCTTTAACTTACACAATATCTTCAATTAAAGCAAGAGAAAGTTTTCCGTATAATCTAAGCTTTGATTTGTATCCTGAAACTTTAGACTTACAAAATTTATTTAACAAAAACCCACATAAAGATTTAAAAAATATACTTTCGGAATTTTTACCAATAAACTTTGTAAAATCACTTTTTCCTGAGTTAGGAGAAATTAAGGCGCACAAAATTGATGGAAAAGCACGAGATTTAATTTTAGATAAAATACATAATTTTGAACTCACAATATTCGGCACAAATAAAGGTGAAGAAACAGTTACAGCAGGAGGAGTTGATTTAAAAGAAATCAATTCAAAAACCATGGAGTGCAAAAAATATCCACACCTATATTTTATCGGAGAAGTTCTCGATATTGACGGATTTTGCGGAGGATTTAATCTCCAAAACGCTTGGTCTACAGCTTTTGTTGCGGCTCAAAATATAATTTCTATCTAATCAAAAGAATAAACCAAGGGTTATTTTTTGTATTATCCCCAAAGTGTGAGAACTGAATCATGCCACGCTTTTTGATGTTTATAAAACCTGTTAGAGGATAAAGCTCAAATTTTGAATTACCCGACGTAAACGAATAGTTATAAAAATTTCTGTCTGTATCATTTAGAATAATTATCTTTAAATTACGTTTATCCTTCTTTATTTTTAGAGAATTAGTATTTGTTGAAAATTCTGAAATTTTGATTATTTTAAAATCAGGAAAAAGTGCCTGAACTTCTTCTTCCGTCAACTCTCTTCTGCTTAATAAATTATCAGAATATGTGTAATCATAAAATTTCAGATCTTGATTGGAATATCCGATTAAATCCCCGTTTTTTATAAATTCATATTGGCATCCTGTTGTGAAAGCAAAAGTTCCATCAGAATTATAAAACTCAGAGTAACTTCCTGTACCGTCTGAAATCATCTTTACGAAATAATCATAATCTTTTCTTGGAACTTTATCTGTCCACACATCATTAACTATCTTTAATTTACCCTCTTCTTTTATGCCCTTATACGGAATGCTGAGCAATTCTGATGCTTGAACATTCAGAACCAGTCCTGATAATATCAATAAGCTAAAAAAAATCTTTCTCATATAAAACTCTCCTGAGGTTTCATTATACAGGAATATACAAACATCTGCAACCTCAACTTTTTGCAGGATGAATGATATTAATAAATATTATATTATATAGCTATGAGTTTAGTATCGAATTTTGTCGGAAATATATCTTCTATAGGTTTAAACAACAGTGTTAGCTCAACACCAAGTTTTGATTTGAATGATACAACATTTTCCGAACTTTTGGAAAAGCAATTAAATAAAAGTTCACAAGTTCAAAATTCTTCTACCAATCTTATAGATGGTTTAGGAATGCCTCCGGGAATTCAAATTGAAAATCTTGACGGGACAGATTTTTCTGAGACAGCACAAGATCAAGTCGAAGCAGTAGGAGAAAAAATCGATACGACTGAAACAGATAACACAACTAATCCTTTTGATATGAACAACGACGGAGATGTTACCACATCAGAAGTTGTGACTTTCTTCTCCTCACTTTTGAACAACAATTCTCAAGGTCAAAATGCCCGTTCAGAATTGTTCGATTTTGCAAAAAAACAAGCAACCAACTTTTATAATACATATTCAAGAAGCGTCGTAACTGACTTAAAAGAATTCGTAGATGATATTCAAGGTAAGATTAGCTAAAATTTTTTTCTCTACTATTTTGCTTCTCAACAAGAATTAACATTTCCTCAAAAAACGGAAGATATTTTTTTATCGGGATATTACCATCCTTCTTGCGTTTACACCAGTAAATTAATAGTGTTAGCATATTATTAAGTATATTGAATGTTTGTTCTTCTGTGTACATAACCACCTCGCATTATTCAATTATATATGAATACACATATATGTCAATAAAAAGTAAAATTATTTCATGCAGAAAAGCGAATTGTACAAAATCATTGGGAAAAATATCCAGAAACAACGACTTATCCAAGGATATACGCAGGAAACTTTTGCAGAACTCATGGGAGTTAGCTGGAGTTATGTTTCAAAAATTGAATCCGGTATTTTAAATTTGTCATTAGGGAAAATTTTAGAAATTGCCGACTATCTTAACATAGAAATTGATTTGCTACTTAAAACAAAAAACTAAAATTTATCTTTTTACCTATACATTTACCCCCGATTGATTTACCCCCTGTTTGTTTTATAATTAAGTTATTGGAAAAAAGATAGCTTTATTTTTGATTAATAAGGAGGTCAAATGGGCAAAATTGAAATTACGCATGAAATCGAAGAAAAATGCTGCGTACACCGCGGTGTAAAAGGTATTCCAGCTCCAATTCCGCAAGAAGGTGAATGGACTAAATGTAAAGAAATTACTGATATTTCAGGTTTAACTCACGGCTGCGGCTGCTGTGCTCCTCAACAAGGTACTTGTAAACTTACTCTTAACGTTAAAAACGGAGTTATTCAAGAAGCTTTGGTTGAAACTCTTGGTTGCTCAGGCATGACTCACTCTGCTGCTATGGCTGGTGAAATTCTTCCTGGAAAAACTATTTTAGAAGCTTTGAATACTGACCTTGTTTGTGACGCTATCAACGTTGCTATGAGAGAATTATTCTTGCAAATCGTTTACGGTAGAACTCAAACAGCTTTCTCTGAAAACGGACTTCCTGTTGGTGCAGGACTTGAAGATTTAGGTAAAGGTTTACGCTCTCAAGTTGGTACTATCCACTCTACTAAACAAAAAGGCGTTAGATACCTTGAATTAGCAGAAGGATATATTCTTGAACTTGGTCTTGACAAAAACGACGAAGTTATCGGTTATAAATTCGTTAACCTTGGAAAAGTTATGGATGCTATTAAAGCAGGCGTTGATCCTAAGGAAGCTTACGAAAAGAATATCGGAACTTACGGCAGATTTGCTGACGCTGTTAAGACTATCGATCCTCGTAAAGAATAGTGCTACGCACGTAGACATTTGGTCGGGGAACGATCGTAAAACTACAAACCAAAAGAAACTTTACCGATTCCCCTCAAAGTAAAACTACAAGACAAATAAAGATACAATTGCTACGCACGTAGGCATTTGGTCAGGGAACAATCGTAAAACTACAAATTAGAAAAAAGGGAAATAAATTATGACAGTAAAATTTGAAGGACAAGACAGGCGCGAAGCTACTCTTAAAAAAGTTTTACCTGAATACGGTTTCAAATCTTTGGAAGATGCTCGCGAATTATGCTTATCAAAAGGCATCGATGTTGATGCTATCGTAAAAGGTATTCAACCTATCGCGTTCGATAACGCATCTTGGGCTTATACTTTAGGCTGCGCTATCGCTATTAAAAAAGGAATCAAAACTGCAGCAGAAGCTGCAGAAGCTATCGGTATCGGTTTGCAGGCATTTGCTGTACCGGGTTCAGTCGGTGACACAAGAAAAGTTGGTTTAGGCCACGGTAACTTGGCTGCTATGCTACTTAGAGAAGAAACTGATTGCTTCTGCTTCTTAGCTGGTCACGAATCTTTCGCAGCTGCAGAAG
This sequence comes from Candidatus Gastranaerophilales bacterium, assembly GCA_944323165.1. GTDB lineage: Bacteria > Cyanobacteriota > Vampirovibrionia > Gastranaerophilales > Gastranaerophilaceae > CAG-196. The sequence goes on from CALURK010000009.1 coordinate 13,302, forward strand.
GTGCTATCGGTATCGCAAGAAACGCTAACAAAGTTAGAAAATCACCTTTAAGAGTTATCTTGAACGGTTTGGGTAAAGATGCTGCTTATCTTATCGCAAGAATTAACGGCTTTACTCACGTTGAAACAGAATACAACTACAAGACAGGCGAATTAAAAGTTGTTAAAGAAACTCCGTTCTCAGAAGGCGAAAGAGCTAAAGTTAAATGCTACGGCGCAGATGACGTTAACGAAGGTGTTGCCATTATGATTAAAGAAGGTGTTGATGTTTCTATTACTGGTAACTCAACTAACCCTACAAGATTCCAACACCCTGTTGCTGGTACTTACAAAAAATGGTGCTGGGAAAATGGTAGAAAATACTTCTCAGTAGCATCTGGCGGTGGTACTGGTAGAACTCTTCACCCAGATAACGTTGCAGCTGGTCCTGCTTCTTACGGTATGACTGATACTATGGGCAGAATGCACGGTGATGCACAATTTGCTGGTTCATCTTCTGTTCCTGCTCACGTTGAAATGATGGGCGTTATCGGTATGGGTAACAACCCTATGGTTGGTGCTACTGTTGCCGTTGCTGTTGCAGTTGAAAAAGCTATGACATAGAGATAAGTAATTACAATAAAAAGTCCTAAGCAAAAATGCTTAGGACTTTTTATGTTACTTTTTGTAAAATTTACTTTGCAAAACTAGCAAACTTTATTTTTACAAGATTTAATATAAACAAGATAGAAGGAGTATAAGATGAAAATTCAAAAAATTACAACAAATTATCAAATAAGGAATAATACGCAAAGCTTTAAAGGTATTGTTAATGGTAAATATTATGAAGACTGGATTATTAAAGAAGCAAAAGAAGCCTTTGACGATCCTAAGTGGAGAAATAAATTTTTAAAAAATAAAAAAACAGTAACAGAATCGTTAAAAACTTGGCAAGATACACTAGATACTGGCGGTGATACAGAAAACAAAGTAACACGTGCTCTTATGGGAATTTTTTCGTTGGGTGCAACTGAAGTTGGCTATGGAGCTCTCGGTATTATAGAAGATCAACAAAAAAATAAAGAAATTGACAGAAATATAGAAAAAATCGAAAATTGCATGGTCGATTTAAACAAAGAAAAAAACAGGTAGATAAATGCTAATTACACCAATTTCACAAACAAATTATAGTTTTAAAAAAGAGGATTCTCGTTCTGTTCAAACCAAACAAAACAAAAACAAAACGGACAGAGTTTTACTATATTCACTTATGGGATTTAGCGCACTAATGGCTATTAGTATGCTTGATAGAACTTCTAAAACACGATTGCAAAAATTATTTGCAGAAGAAGTAGAATGCAAAAATAAAACAAGAGAAATTAATTTGCACAAGCCTGTTGAAATGGAAATAAAGTCTTTTAAGGATGACACTACGGTAGAATCCATTGACAATCTGGTAGGTTTAAACAAAATAAAAGATTTTGTTAATAAATACCAAACATTGTTATCCAACAAAAAAACAGCACGGGAACATAACATTGAACCTGTTTCGTCCATATTATTTTGGGGAGTGCCCGGTACGGGTAAAACGACCGCAGCAAAGGGTATAGCTAAAAAACTTGATGCAGATTTTATTCAAATTGATAAAGAACTTTTTGACTCTGAGTTTGTTTCAGTAAGTGCCAGACAATTAACTACGTTAGTTGACCAAATAGAACAACACGCGAAAAATAATCCTAATAAGCAAATTGTAGTTTTTATGGATGAAATTGACGGCACCATGTCTATTGACAAAGGAAATAATTCTAAGCATTCCGAGGACTTAGTAAACACATTAAAAAAAGCTATGACTCATTTACAACAAGAATGTGAGAATGTAATCTTTATTGGAGCAACAAACAAAGATCCAAACGGGCTGAAAAGCGACAACACCGCAGTTAGATTAAACACTGCGATTTTAAGCAGATTTAATTATCAGTTTGAATTAGATTTACCACAACCAAAATATATTAAAGAAGCTTGGGAAAAACTTATAAAAACGCAAAGTGGCAAAGTAAAATTTACCGATAGACAAAATGAAATTATCTCACAAAAATTCCATGAATTAGGAATGTCTTACAGGGATATAAAAAATATTTCTAACAAAATGAACATTGAGGATGCTGTTGAATTTTGCAGAAATGGCAGTTACAATTCTAAGAAAAATTTGATAAAAGTTCTAAGAGAGGATGAAAAAATCGGCTACAATTCGGTAAAAAAACAAAGTATGGAACAAAAGAAAAAAGAATGTATTATTAAAGAACTTGAAGAATCTCTTTCAAAATAAAATTTTTAAAACAAAACGCTCCAAAAATTCGGAGCGTTTTTGGTTTAATACTTTAACTATGCTATCACAGAGAATCCTTTATCTAATGACTCTTCTTTTGCTTTTTGATTAGCAACAAGATTATTCAAGATATTATTTTTAAATTCGCTGGCTTTTTTCATTTTTTTGTAATCGAAACTTGAAGTTATCAACCCTGAATTAACAAATACACGGCTGCCTTTTTGAGCAATTTTAACATTTCTTCCGAATTGTTTAGCTACATTATTGATTTCCGCATTGGCACTATTTAACATAGCTTCTACATAACCGTCAACTTTTCCTACTGTACTTACTCTGTTTAAAGAATTTACGTTCATGATACATTCTCCTTTTTGCATTATTAAAACACATAAAAAAATAATTTGCTAGCAAATTAAAAAATTTTCATGTTTTCTTTTCTTATACATATCTTGGAGGTTTTATGCTAAACAAAATTAGCCATTTTTCAAATCAAATTTCACCTAAAAAAGCCATTATAGGTACAATGCTAGCGGGAACTCTGATTGCTGGGGGACTTTCCTCTTGTAAGAATGAGAATGATTTATTTGAAAAAGAAAAAATTGAATATGTAAATTCTGACGAAAAGAACTTTTCAATATCCACACTTAATAAGAAACAAAATGTTGCATCAACAGGAGGACTGATCTCTAATTTAGAATATATTTCTGAAAAAGATTCACCATTAAAAAGTTTAGGGAAGAGGCTAGGGGTAGGACTAATCGGCGGAATTATCGGAAGTTTTGCAGGAGTCATCAGGAAAAACAAATCCTTCTTAAATAAAGTTTCTCAATGCACTGTAGTTGGTGCTGCCGCAGGGATTTTATTTCCTGGCTTAACTCTTACAACAATTCTAACCGGACTCACAACTATTGCCGGTGGTATTGGTGGAACTTTCTTTAGCGGTAATGAAAAGATTGGTAAAATTTGCGCTGCTATCTGCGGAATTATTACTGCTGCAGCTTGCATATTCTAAAAAAGCTCTCCATTTTAGGAGAGCTTTTTTATTTAGATTTTATTAAATTCTTCAAAAGTATTTTTGATTACTTCATAACCTTTAATTATTGTTTTATAATCAACCTTTTCGGAGGCAGAGTGCATATTGTAAACATCTGCCAAACCTAACAGCATTGGCATAAAGGTTTCACCTTTTGCATTTTTGTTATGGCAATAAATATGAGTTTCAGCGCCAGCGTGAAAAGATGAGATATCATTTTTTATACCGGCTCGTTCACAAGCCTTTGTATGTACAACTTCTATTCTATTATCCTTTGCTCTTTCAAACGGTAATAAATGAACTTCAAATTCAATTTTTGCTTCTGCTAAACCTTTGTATTTTTCATTAAATTTATCAACAATACTTTGCATCAAATTCTTTAATTCATTTTCCTTCTCTACACTAGCGCTTCTTATTGAATAAGATGCCATTCCAAGAGTATTAATTATATTAGTAGAAGTCTTCTTCATAATCTCAGTTATATAATCATTCGTCTTAATACCATTTTCCACAATAGAGGCTACTGAATTTTGAATTCCGCCGGCTACAATTGCGCCTAAATTACAAGAAGTAATTACGCCGGTTTCATCAGTATAATATGCCCCTTGAGGAAACTCAGCAAGGAGTTCCGCAATCATTTTTGCTGCATTAAGTCTTGTCTTATCACCAATATCAATTCCTGAATGACCGCCTTTCAGACCTCTTACAGTAATTTTTGCATTTGTATAGCTTGCTCCTGAAATCTGCAACTGACCTAATTTATCCGCATCACAAACTAAAACATACTTTGATTGAATTTTATCAAATTCTACATGCTCAATTCCGCTCATACCGGATTCTTCATCTCTGGTAAAAGTGATTTCTAAACCGCCTCCTGCATTAACTTTTCCCTCTTTTATATCCTTTGCAAGTTTCAAAGCACAAGCAACACCTACTTTATCATCAGCACCTAATGTTCGGCCTTCTGCCTTTATAAAATCACCATCGAGGTAAATATTCACAGGACTGTCATCCCCCACAACATCCATGTGAGATGACAACATCAAATACTCTTTTGATAAATCCAACGGCGGTACGTTTATATAAACATTTCCATAATTATCTTTTCTTCCGTCAATTTGATTTTTCTTACAAAAATCTAAAATCCAATCTACAACTTTTTCCTCCTTTAAAGATGGTGAAGGAATTGAAACCAAATTACAAAAAATATCTAAAACTTCATTTTGCTGTCTTAATTCGTCTAAACTCATATTTATACCTCTTTTTAAAATTTTATATTTACTCGCCTCTAAAGAATCTTCTACTTGTTCCTTCCCCGCCTATTCGTACATTGACAGGTCTTAAGCACTTAGGACACCTTCCCACATAAGCTGTTCCTGTTTTATTTTTATAAAGCCTGCCATATACATGACAGCAGTCAAACCATATACCCAAAAACATTCTCTTAGGTTTTTCATCTTCCACGTTTGCTTTCCTTCTCTTTTGTTTGATTGCTTTGCACTGTTTGAGCAGATGGAATCGTTACCTCTTTTTTACCCTTAAAGATGCTTTCTGCTAAAGTACTTACATAAGTATCGGTAAGATGAGCATAATCAAATATTATAATTCCCCCCAAGGAATACTTTCTTGCTACATGAATTTGTTTGATTAAGTCTGAAGCAGCACCGTTCATGAATGTTACAAACAAACCTGCATAAAGTTTCGTACTTGCAGATTTATTTCTCAATACTTCATCCATAAGACTTCTTGCAGTTTTATCATCACAGGTCAAAAATAAAGGTGTAAAACCATCTACAAAATTATTCATAGACCAAGTACGCCAATCTTGCATTTTTGTATCCAACGCAGATGAACGATTTGGGAATATAACTGTTGTTATAGCTATTTTATTATAACGACATAAATGACTTACACGTCTTACAAAGCTTGTAACTTTATTACAACGGTAAAATTTCCATTGATACCAAAGAGGATCACTGGTTTTCAATAATATTGGATCTACGCCATACATATTTTTGAATTCTGTACGGGCATATTTTGTATACCCCCAGTTTGACAAATCATAAGTCGCATAAGTCGGATCGAGTGTTTGAGGGTATCTTATGTAATCCAAATTTATTCCATCCGGATGATATTTAGTAATAATTTCAGTTAATAGTTCGTACAAAAAGTTTTGAACTTCCGGATTGGCTGGATCAATAAAATATCCGTTATGTTCCGACACAGAATAATCCAATTGAGCAGATTCTGCCATTTTCTTTCTACAGTTCGCCCAATCAGGACGCTTTGCCAAAATGTATTCAGGATTTGTTTCAGGAGGCTTATTACCAGCATAAAAAGTTTCGAACCATATATGAACTTTTATTCCTCGTTTATGAGCTTCTCTTATCCATATCTTTAGAGGATCAAAACCAACAAAATCTTCATTTTGTCTTATAAATCCATATTTTGACATCGTTTGAGATGGGAATATTGTTTTTCCGTGATAATACGTTTCCAAAAATACATTATTTATTCCTATATTTGCAAGATTATCCAAACTTTTTATAATATCTTTTTCACTATAATAAGTAGGTCTTATCCAAACCCCTTTTAACTCTGAAGGATCATAAGGAATTACTGTAGACATTGCAAGATTTGCATACTCTATTGCCTTGGATGCGTATTTCTGAGAGTCCTCTGTATTTTTTTGAGCTTTTTCTATATAATCATTCGCCTTTGAAATGTTCTGCTCTGTACGTTTTGAATTATAATTTGATGTACTTTGAATATAATAAAGCATCATATTCTGAACTTCTTTTATTCTTTCGCGAGCCGTAAATAAGAACGTATCTGAGGTAATATAAGATGTTATAATCTTCTTATTATAATCTATAGAGATTTTAGCCCCTATCATAATGTTTTCATTTATCCACTTTTTTGCCTGACCGTGTCCGCTTATTACAAGACCGTTCGCCGGAATCATTGAATCGGCTCCACTTAAAGATGTAACGGTATCACCTGTTACAATAGCTTCTGTCCCAAATTCATTTGTGTTAGTACGATAACCAAATGCCGGAGTATAAACAACCAATTGATTTGAGCCACGCAACCCCGGATAATTAATACCTTTTAAATTCGTACTAACTTTAGGATCAATAACATCAATTTTATACATTGATTGGTTGAAAATAATTTCATTATTCTTAGGTACATACGGAGAATAAACATCTAAAGCAAATGCCCTATTGCATATTAAAAGAAAGATTGATAATATAATTACCCAAAATCTGCTCTTCATCCCCGTTTGTCCTTTATTTATAATTATAAAACTATAATATTATAATTACAAGATTTTTATTTTATATTTACTTTTACCAATGTTGCAGACTTTAAATCTTGTCTTTCTAAAGTTTCAACATTTTGTTCAAGCCATTTGTTCAAAACCAGAATATCTTTATCATAAGTCCAAGTGCCTTTGACAAATAATAAATAATAAACTCCCTTATCCAAAGAATTTAAATCCGATAACAAATACTTATCCGAATCACTTTCATCCTTTGGATACGTTGGTAAAATCACATCCGGCAATAAGTATATCCTTGAATAGTATGAATATGAACTTAGAGCTCCGTAATATAAATATATTTTTTCACTTTCACTCGTTGATCTTACAATTTCTAACAAAGGTTTTACGTCCTGCCTCAAGTAACTTACATTTCCGGTTATAAATTCTTTTGTGAAATTAAAATAACCAATTCCTAAAAATGTAAATGACATTAAAAGTATTAATTTAGACTTCAAATCTTTCTTCAAATTATCCAAAGGATAAATGGCAAGAATAATTAATATAGGAAGTAAAAATAATGAGAGCCTTCTCTCAAAGGGATACATTTTCAAATATGCAGCCAACAAAGTATAAATAAGTACCCATAATAAATTCCAAAAATAGAATTTTTTATTTTTGAACAAAAAGAACAAACCCAAAACAACAAGAATTAAAAATACAATAGGATAAGAATAATATTGAAATAAAAAGTCAAAATTCAGTTTATAAATTTCAGGAGAAAATATTGCAAAACCTTTTTGCCAATATTCATTTAAATATGCAGAAGAAGCTACTTTTGAAAGGTTAAAACCATAATAGAATAAAGTGAACAATAAGGGTGGGATAAGAGAAAAGTATATTCGTATATTCTTTTTAGTAAGAATACAAGCAGTATAAAAGCCCGCTAACATTATATATGCAGGGAATGATAGCATTAAAGCAATTGTCCATAAAAATCCTATCCCAAAGCTTTTAATTGTTGAAATATTTGTCTTAAACAATTTAGATATCAGAAATAAAATTCCGATAGAAACCAGAACATCCGAAGAGTACTGTTTAAAAGCCTGAGAGTAAAACAAAAGTTGATAAGAAATTGAAAAAGTAAATAATCCTATAAGCTGAACCCATATATTCTTACACAAATCTTTCAACAGGAAATAAAATCCAAAAACAGATACAACACCTGAAAGACAAGGAAACCACCTAAAACATAACTCATTTATTCCAATTATAGAGGTGATAGATTTTGAGATTACAAGAAATAAGTAAGGTGCTGACTGAAAGTAATTCAACGGTAAAAACAATTCAGCATAATTTCTCTCAAAAATATTTTGTGCCAATAATATTTCATCCGTAAAAAATGAATTATTTATCAAATATGCATCCAAGCGCAAATAAACAGCAATAATAAAAATTAAAACCAGAATAACCTTATTAAAGCTGAATTTTTTCAAAATATTAGCCTCTAACCTTCTTTTTGATAAGCCCAAGCAGAATGATTGTGAATACTTTCTAAAGATTCACACTCTACTTCGAAAGAATCGATAACATCATTATTTCTGAGAAGAATTACAACATCTCTCAAAACATCCTCAACAAATTTCGGATTATTATAAGCTTTTTCAGTAACAAATTTTTCATCTTCTCTTTTTAATAAAGGATACAACTCGCAAGAAGCAGATTTCTCAATGTTTTTTACCAAATCCTCTATCCAAATATGTTCATCTTCAGGATAAGTTACTTTTACAGAAACAATCGCTCTTTGATTATGCGCACCGTACTCAGAAATTTCTTTTGAACACGGACAAAGTGTAGTAACTGGAACTTTTACCCCAAGAAAGAATCTGTATTCTTCATCCTCCTCGCCGTAATTATCCAAAATTCCTTCAAAAGAGCAGTCATAGCACATCGGAGCTGATATTCCCGTTACAGGAGCTTTTTTATTAATAAAGTATTTAAAATCAAATTTCAAATAACCGCTCTTTGCATTTAACCGTTTAACTATAGCTTCAACGCAACCTTTAATATCAATCCCTAAAGTTTTTTTACTTCTCCACTCATTCAAAACCTCAACAAAACGGGACATATGAGTTCCTTTATAATGAGCAGGCAAAGACACACCAGCTGTTGCAGATGAATAAATAACAATGTCCTCATCATCCTTCCTCTGTATCACGAGAGGAAGTTCAATGCCTTTTATTCCAACCTTTTGAATTTCTACACCACGCGAATCAGACTGATTCTGAACATCTTTCATTTATATTTCAACTCCTTCAAAGCTCTTTTGTTCTAAAGCAATCAAGAGCTTTAATGCAGCTACCCTTTGAACCTTTGGAGGCGCATTTCTTAACAATTCAACAGCTTTTAGCATAACAGGATCATTGTCATACCAACGATTACCTTTGCCTTGATATGTGTTTATAATTTCATAAACGTGTTCTATAACCTCTCCTGCTACCTGTTCCTGTAGCTTTAACATAAATTCGGCAGCCTCTGTTCTGGTTTCATCAGGAGAAAGCCTCAAAAGTTCCAAAGCTTCTTTTAAAATCGGATCTTTGTCATACCAACGTTTGTTAATCATTTTTTCCTCGCATTCTTATTAGTATTATTGTATTATAAAATATGTTATATTAAAAGGGTATTGAATTATGAAAATTTTACTGATTAATGGTGCAAATCTAAATATGTTGGGGCAAAGAGAACCTGAAAAATACGGTTCCACAACTCTTTCTGACATTGAACAATCCGTAATCGAAAGAGGTAAAGTTCTTGGTGTGGAGGTTGACGTTTGGCAGAGCAATCACGAAGGCGAAATCGTCGACAAGATACAGTCTGCCCGAGGGATTTATGACGGAATTTTAATCAATGCCGGCGGATACACTCATACAAGTGTTGTGATTCGCGATGCAATTTCCGCAGTAAAAATTCCTACTGTTGAAATTCATATGACAAATATCCATGCCAGAGAAGAATTTCGACACACGTCTTTACTCTCAGGAGTTTGTATTGCTCAGGTTGTGGGTTTCAAGGAACTAAGTTACGTTCTTGCCTTAGAAGGGCTTGTTGGTTTTCTAAAAAAGAATTCTTAAAAAGAAGCTTCCCTTAAAAAGGGAAGTTTTTTTAATTCTCTTTTTCTCTCTCTTTTTTAATCTAACTTTCATTAATGTCGTATGTATTTATAAAGTATAAATAAAACCCTCAATTTCAATTGCAGGATTTTTCTTTACATAAGTTTACATTATCTATTAACTATCATTTTCCAAGCTTTTCTAGGACACACTGCAGAACAAATTCCGCATCCGATACATTTTTCATCCTCGGAAACATAGTTGTCAGACTCTTTTTTTATAGCATTTTGCGGGCAATTTTTTATGCATAAATCACAGCCTACACATAAATTTTTATCCCACTCAGGTTTTCTTAATCTAGCTTTTCCCTCTTCTGCAAGTCCGTAGACCTCTCCATTGTCTTCGACCAAATCCCCAAAAAGACCGTCACTAAACCATTCATTTTTTATAAAATCTTTGACAGGTAGCTTTTTCTTCTTTAACTCTTTAGGAATCGGAATAATTTTTGTCCACTCAGAAAAATCTAATAACTTATTTTTCAAATCTAATCTATCAATCTCTTTTAAGAATTCCGGCATTCCGGATTTTAAGAAATCTTTGTCAAACTTATCCAGCGGAACTTGCTCAACAGAAGGCGAAAGCCCTTCCACGTTTCCCCTGACATATACAACTCCTCCAACCATTCCAACGCAAGATCTATCGCCTAAAACCGAATTTAATTCTTCGCAATCATATCCGCATACAACTGCTATTCCGCCGCCCATAAATTCAAAACTGAAAGAGCCCGTATTTTTGAGCACCCAAAATTGCGGAGGCTCAAATTTCGGATCATGTTTCATCAAAGCACCTGAACGAGTACCAACTCTTCCTGCGACAAAAATTTTTCCGCCAGCCGCACAATGTGCTGCCGTATCCCCGGCATCACCTTTTACAACAATTTCTGCGCCAGAATTAAGCCAACCCACATCCGCAGGTGCAGAGCCCTCTACAACAATTTTTGTCCCGTCCATTGCCATTGCCCCAACCCTTTGCCCAGGATTGGTTACACGGAAATACAGCGGTTTTTCAACTTTTGACCACAAAGCCCCGCCGATATCATGTTGTCCGCAAGCTTCTATTTCAAAATCAGTATGACCTTCTTCAATTTTCTTGTATATCATTTGAAGAAGCTCTTGTGTTGACATTCTGTTATTATTTTTTAATGTTTTTATCTTTATCATTCTATTCTTTCACTTTTCTTAGCAAGCGTACTGGATATCCAAACGATTAGAGATGTGCTTATCTACAGTAATTAAGGCATCAGACCTTCCTACAGGAAGCGATGAACAACCAATCGGCGCCATAAGTTTTTTTAATTCAATATCAGTTGCCAAAATATAATTCACAAGATTTTGTGCAACTTTATCAACATCAAGTCTTTTTACGAGATTTTCATTCTGTGCAGCAATCCCCGCAGGACAAAGTCCTGTATTACAAGCATTACATCTTCCTGTATCACTTCCAACACAACCGGCAATTTCCATAAGCATCCTACCTGTAAATACACCATTTGCCCCAAGACAAATAAGCTTAAATGCGTCAGCCGCGAAGCTTCCCGTCTGTCCTAAGCCACCGCCTGCAAAAAGAGGAATTTCACCCTGACGTCCCTGATGTACTGCCGCCAAATAACAATCTCTTAATTTAGAAGTAATAGGATGTCCCGTATGGTTTAGAGAGATTTCGTGTGCTGCACCAGTACCTGCAGCCAAACCATCTAAGAAAAATCCGCCCACTATATTATAAGGATCTCTCAAAAGATTATTATAAACAGATACACTGGTAACAGAAGCTGCAACCTTTATTGCAACAGGAACCTTAAATTTGAAAGCGGCATTCATAGACAAAAACATTTTTTGAACGCTTTCTTCTATTGAATACAAACCCTGATGTGTCGGAGGTGATAATAAATCAGCTTTTGGGACTCCTCGTATTTCCTGAACATATTTGGCAACTTTATTTGCAAGCAATAGACCACCGTCACCCGGTTTTGCACCTTGACCGATTTTAATTAAAATTCCTGCCGGATCCTCGGTCATATCAGGCATTGCTTTTATTATTCTGTTCCAACCAAAGTGACCTGATGCGATTTGCAAAATCATATATTTTACATATTTTGATTTTAAAAGTTTCGTCGGAATTCCACCTTCTCCTGTACACATACGGATTGGAATTCCCATAACTTCATTCAAATAAGCAGTAGCTATTGCCATAGCTTCCCACATTCTCCAAGATACAGCACCTATTGACATATCACCGAATATTATCGGATAAATCCATCTGTTTGGCGGAAGTTTGGTTGTTTCTATTATATTGCCGTCTTTTACTCCAAAATTTAATTTATCAGCCTTCAAGACTCTTCCAAAAGGAGTTCTTAGTTCAAATGTGTGTCTTTGAGCGTCAAGAGAAGGATCTGTCATTTGAGAAATTCTTCCAACTTTTATTTTATCGAGAGTTCTTCCTTCTGTATTTAAGTTTGAACGCCCACCTTTTTTGAAAGAATCAGCTTTTTGGGAACGATATGCAACCGAATACTTGTCATCCTTGTTCCTTATTAATTTTATTGCACCGTTCGGGCATACATTTGCACACATTCCGCATCCGTGACAATAATTATCCAAAGATATGTTCTGCTTTATTACAAGAACTTTTTCTAACTTGTCTTTTTCTAGTATTGAATTTGTTTTTTTTCTATATTCAACAGCAGGTTTTATTGCATTAAAAGAGCACACAGCAGTACATTTTCCGCACTGAATACACTTGGATTCATCATATTCTACTATCCAAGGCAAATCGCTTTTGTGTATTTCGTTAATTTTTACTGCTGCCATCTTTCCACCGTTAAATCATCTCTTACTACTATTGTTTCTCTTTCATTCGGATATATATCTTCTTCTATATTCCTGTTTGGCATCAAATCGTTTATTCCGACCACTTCAGATGTCATAATTACAGTATCTTTATCCTTTCCAATAACCACAGGACGTAGTTTTTTGGAATCACATACACATAAAAGTTCCTTTGAAGGAGTCACACCTAAAAATGTATTTGGTCCGTTTACTTCTAAATGTGATAAAGAAGCCTTTATACGAAGTAAAATTTCGCTATCTTCTCTTTTTATTATTTCATCATAACTCAACGGAGAAATTGTATGCTTAAAATACTTCAACGGCCATTTCAGAATTTTATGTACGTAATGAAGCGTGTACAACAAGCATTGTGAATCAGATTCAAAGCCTAAATAACCTTTATACAAGCGCTCTTGATAAGATTTATTTTTTTCATAAAAAATATTCTCACCATTCACAAGCCCGGTATAACCTTCCAAGAAGAACGGATGAGCAGCATACCTTACAATATCATAATTTGTATTTTGTCTGCATTGAGCCGTAATTATACTTGAAGTTAAATCTTTATTCTCGTCCCATAAATTGAAATATGTCCCAATATCCTTAGGGCTTCCGATTTCTTTTAGAGTTAAGGTATCAGGCCAAAAAGAATATATATATCCGGAATTATTTTCTTCAAGAGCTTTTCTCAATTTTATAGATGTATCGATTAAAAGTTCTTCTTTTTCTTCTTTTGTAGCATGCTTGTAACTTTTGGGATATTGTAAAACCTCAAAAATATACATTGGTAAAGCATCAATCTTTAAACCCTTCTTGTTATTAATATCAGGCGACCATTGCATTACGCGAGTAAAACCGATATCACGCAAAATATCTTCTGCAAGACGCGCCCCCTCTACGGTTCCTGCCATAGAAAGTAGCGGAAGCTCTTTATAATTTTCAAACAAACCGCCCATATCCTGCATTACAAATGCAAAACCCGAATCATCATGACCTTCCTGCTGGCTGCGCATAAGTTTTAATGCGATTGAAGGATGAAGCTTTTGCTTCGATTTGATTGCACCTATTCTACACATAAGTTTGATTTTACAGCTTATTCCAAATACCGTCAAGTAAAAAATATCTATTGAGATATGCTTTTTTATGTGCTATTCTATTATTGATAGTAGGAGCTAATTTTTTAAATTTTACAGATACAGCCATTTATAAATTTTATTAAACTAACATTTGACTTTGTATAAAATAAGACTAATAATATTATATACATAAAGGTGAAGGTATTGAGATGAAATTAATAAACAGACTCAAAGTTTTTGAACAAAAATACGTTTTTTTAAGATGGGCAACGGGAGCTGAATACGGCAAAATCACGTATGTTGGGGAAGATTATATTGAGTTTAATATTATTGATGTAGACACAATGGAATACAGAGAAACTGTTATAATAAATTCAGCATTAATACTGGAAGCTATTTTTGGCGGCCCTGATATTGCAAGAATTGTTGCTGAAATTTCTTCAATGTTACCGGATTCTTAATATATTATATAAAATCCCCATTTTGTAATATAATACCTATATGGTAACAAAAGCTATAACCGCAACTACAATTGGAATTAATTCGTGCAAAATAGAAGTGGAAGTTGATGTCGCAAATTCGCTTCCAAGCATAAGTATTGTGGGACTTCCTGACAGTGCAGTAAATGAAGCAAAAGAAAGAGTTCATTCTGCAATAAAAAATTCTGGATTTTCTTTCCCTACAGGCAAAGTTATTGTAAATCTTGCACCTGCTGATATCAGAAAAGAGGGGACAAATTTTGATTTACCTATTGCAATTGGTATTTTAAAAGAGCAAGGCATTCAAATTCCTGATGATGACAAAACAGCTTTCTTAGGAGAGCTCTCTCTTGATGGTTCTATAAGAAAAGTTAACGGCATTCTGCCGCTTGTAAGCGGTTTAAAAGATTGCGGAATAAAAACTGTTTTTGTGCCGGAAGAAAACTCAAAAGAAGCGGCATTGGTTCAAGATATAAAAGTTTATGGTGCAAAGCACCTTGGTGATATTGTAAATCACTTTGGTGAAACACCAATAAAACAAACGGTCATTGATATTAATGAATACCTGAATAAAAGCTTAGATGATGAATACGTATATGATTTTAAGGACGTAAAAGGTCAACAAAAAGCAAAAAAAGCTTTGGAAATCGCAGCAGCCGGCGGACATAATGTTCTTATGTCTGGAACACCGGGTTCTGGTAAAACGCTTATGGCAAAGTGTTTAGCATCAATATTACCGCCACTGCAACTTAAAGAAGCTTTTGAACTCACAAAAATTTACAGTATCTGCGGGCTTTTACCGCAAGATAATCCTTTAATGACAAAAAGACCTTTCAGATCAATTCATCACACGGCTTCACAAAACGGAATTATAGGCGGAGGAAGCAACCCTAAGCCCGGAGAAATAACTTTAGCTCACAGGGGCGTTTTGTTTCTGGATGAAATAGTTGAATTTCCAAGACAAGTTTTAGAAGTCTTAAGACAACCTATCGAGGATGGAGAAGTTGTTATTTCCAGAGCTAAAACTTCCATAAAATATCCTGCTAAATTCATACTTATTGGAGCGATGAATCCTTGTCCTTGCGGTTTTTTAGGAGATAAAGAAAAACAATGCACTTGCTCTGATTATCAAATTCAGCGCTATCGTTCAAAATTATCAGGTCCTCTTTTGGACAGAATTGATCTAATAATTAATGTTCCTAGACTGACCACGGATGAGCTTATTAACGCAAATTCTGAAGCTGAACCTTCTGCTAAAATACGCGAAAGAGTAATAAAAGCAAGAGAAATTCAAGCAAAACGTTACGAAAAAGAAGGAATTTTTACAAATTCCGAACTGAATGCTAAACAAATTAAAATTTATTGTAAAACAGATAAAAAAACTACTGACTTTTTAAAAATCGCAGCACAAAAATTTCAACTTTCAGGAAGAAAGTACTCAAGAATACTAAAACTAGCAAGAACTATTGCCGATCTTGACGAAAAAAATGATATTTCATTAGAACACGTTACACAAGCTCTTCAATATAGAGAAAATTAAAATTGTAAACTTTAATTAAAATTAATACTTAAAGGTGTTCACAAATTATCTTGAAATGTGTATTATAGAAAGTATGTTTATTAACTTAGAGGATTTATATTCGGAAGTTCCGCCGACAAAACTGAGGAACATTGACGAAAAATTTCGTCCGGCACAAACTTCTCCGTTTTGGTTGTGGGTAGCTGACAGATTTTTTTACGGAATGTTAGAAAATCGTTTTTACGCTTTCAGATACAAAGGTGCGGAAAACTTCTATCTTAGAGATATGAATACTCCTATCATTCTTTTTGCCCCACACAGCAACTGGTGGGATGGAATTGTTGGATATAATATCTGTAACAGGATTTTTAAAAAAGAAATTAGGTTAATGGTAGAAGAGCTTAATAGATTTCCTTTACTTAGAAGAGGCGGCGCTTTTAATGTTAATAAAAAATCACCACAAGCTTCTATGGAAGCTATTAAATACTCGGTTGATGTTTTAGGTGATTTAGATAATATTTTATATTTATTTCCGCAAGGAATTATTAAACCGCCAAACTACAGGCCAATAGAACTTCAATCAGGTTTAACATATATTGCAGAAAAAGCTGCTAAAAAGTATGGAAAAGTTCATCTTATGCCTATTGCGGTTAATTATATGTTCTTAAGAGATAATAGACCAGAGGTTTTGGTTGAAATGGGAAAAGTCATTGAACTTAATAGTGATAAGCCTGACAGAAAAGAATATACGCATTTTCTTGGAAAAACTTTGGAAGAATTGTGTGACAAGCAATTTTATGACATCAGCCACGGAAACTTTAAAGGCTATGAAACCCTATTCCAAAGAAAGTTAAAATGGTATAGAAGAATTGAACAAAGATTAAAGAAAATTGAAATTAAAGGTTCCGGAGTTTAAATTTGGTAATCCAGTCCTTGCCTGATAAACATCTCATTAAATTTTGCTTTATTCTCTAAAATAAATTTTTTCTCAAGTTTCATATCAAAACCATGTTTGAATGAATTGCTTTCGGCTTGAGGCAAGTTCTTTATTCGCTGTATATAATCATCAGTTAATATTGATGTTCTTTGAAAAGCTTCCTGTATAAAATTATCCCCATCCTTAGCTATTCTCTCTTGTATGTACTTGGCTCTTTGAGATAAGTCCTCAAATCTTTTATCGTGAATAATTTGCTCTAATATACTATCCCTATGAAAAAAACGTCTTATATTAGATTTAAACCCATACTTTGCGTGAAATATTACGGCATTCTCTCTTGAATATAACTCCACCTTTTTTATATTATTTTCAATCATCTGCATTATACTTATCAATCTTAGCAATTCTCCAAGACGGTATTTACCACGGTATTTGTCTTCTGTCTTCATATCAAAATCGACCATTAAATGCTCTTTCGGACTCATATAAAAATGATCTCTTCCTAGATTTTCACCAGCTTCACCTATCAGTTTTGTTACATAGTTAAAATCTCTTTCATGCAAAACTTTTGTTTTTATATTACCAAGAACCTCCTTATGCAAAGAAAAACTACATAACTTCGCACCAGAATTCATTCGCCAATGAGGTTTTGTTAAAATTTTTACCATGTAATTTTAAAAAATCATAAAAATAAATTTTGCTAATTTTCTTTACAAATTTTTTCAACAATTTCGTCAATTTCTCTTTCCCAAGAAATATGATCTTGTTGTTTAAAAATTTCAATACTATCGTACCAAGGAGTCTTTTTAGTATCCCTAAACCATCTCCAGTCAGTAGCATAAGGAAGCAGTAGAAAAGTCTTTACACCCAAAGCTCCTGCAAGATGAGCAACCGATGTATCTACTGTCACAACTAAATCCATTGCCTTGAGAGCAGAAGCAGTATCGGAAAAATTCTTAAAATCCTTTGCAAGGTTAATCATCTGAGAATATCTTTCATTACCATTCAAAGTGTCATCCACCTGAAAAGAATAAACTTGAATATTATCTAAATTCAACATTTTTTCAAAGAATTTTATATTAATAGTTCGATTAATCATCGTCCTAATACCGGCACTTCCGGCTTCCCAACAGAAGCCTACTTTTGTTTTTGCATTTTCAATATTTGCCGTGCCTGCATTCAAATACCCTTCCGAATACGGAATATTATCAAAATCCATACCCAATACATAAGCTAAATCCGTGATAAATACAGTTTGAACGTTAGGATTTAATTCTTCATACGAAACAAAATTAATTTCACTATAATTCTTTGCAAACAATTCTCTTAAAGCATCTCTTGAGCCTACATTTATTTTCCTATTTTTTAAAAACGGTAAATACCTTACAAACATAATATGATCGCCATAACCCTGATCACATATTATATTTATTTCATCCTCTAACTTATCTTCTGGTTTCCAAAAGTTGTTTGACAAATCCTTAAATTTTGACTTATTACGTTTAAAGAACAAATCATAACCCTCTTTGAATTTTTTCTGAGTAAGATAACACATTCCAAGAGAAGTTATTGTGTTAACATCATTTGGAAACCTTTTAAGCATTACTTTATAATGCTTTTCTGCTTCTTCAAAGTCGCCTAATTTTTGAGAACTTACAGCAATATTATAATCTGCCTGCGGATTACCTAAATTTGCAGCTATTTGATAACACTCTTTTGCTTGTTTATCATTACAGTAAATAAGTTCTTTCAGGAAACCTAAGTGAAACCAAAGAGAAGCAGCTTCTTTATCTTTTTTTAAAGCCTCAACACAAAGCTTTTCTGCCTCTATAAGTTTACCCGAATGAGTTAATGATTTTACCTTGTTAGCAATAGCTCTAACGTCATCAGGATAAAGTTCATACATCTTATCTGCGTATTCTACAGCTTTTTGGTAATTGTGTATTTCAAACAAACTCAGTACAAGCTTATTGTAAATATCAGGATTTTCTCCGAGCCTTAATGCTCTTTCAAGAACAGTTGCACAATCTTTATAGTTACCTCTTTCAAACTCTGCAAAACCTAACGCTGAAATTGTTCCGAAAGTTTCATTAATATCATTTGCTTTTCTTAAAATTTCACAAGCTTTATCATAATCCCCAATATTAACGTAAAAAAGCCCAAAGACAGATAACAAATTGCTGTCATTGGGATTTTCTTTAAGTAAATTTTCGTATATTTCTTTTGCGTCCTGAAATTTCCCATCTTGAGTCAATTTGATTGCTTTTTGTATAAGCTCAATATCTATCATAATCCAAGTCCTTGCAAGAACCCGCAAATAACACCTTGCAATATTTGCAGAAGAATTATAGCCAGAATCGGTGAAATATCAAGCATTCCTATCGGAGGAATTATTCCCCTGAATATATTCAAAAAAGGATCCGTGATTGAGCGAATTCCGTAATATGGCTGAGAATCCCAATCTATGTTTGGAAGCCAAGTTAGAAAAATTCTTATTATTATCAAAATGTAATAAAAATAAAATAAAGTACTTACCGCTCTTGATATCATGATTTCTCCTTGTGGATATAGACTATAATTGAGAATTTTTTCTGGTATTAGCACACTCACAATTATTATTTTCAGCAGGAATTTTTTCTATCATAGTGAATAAAAGTTTTTTCAAATTATCCAAATTGTTATTAAATACCTGTATAACTTCATGATGAGAAACAGGTGGAACATCACCAACCAAACCTGCATCATAGTCTGTAATAAGTGAAATATTCAAAGGACACATATCCATTTCTTTAACCAAATATGCTTCTGGGAAAGCTGTCATGTTAATAACTTCCCAACCTTGTGAAGTAAAGAATTTTGATTCAGCCTTTGTTGAAAATCTAGGACCGTTAATTACAACAACAGTACCTGTTTCGTGAACTTTTATGCCCAAATCTTTAGCAGTATCAATAGCAAGTTTTCTAAGTTCAGGGCAGTAAGTTTCAGCAGCAGAAG
Source organism: Candidatus Gastranaerophilales bacterium (assembly GCA_944323165.1). GTDB lineage: Bacteria > Cyanobacteriota > Vampirovibrionia > Gastranaerophilales > Gastranaerophilaceae > CAG-196. The sequence goes on from CALURK010000009.1 coordinate 32,904, forward strand.
GGTGAGTTACGATAGGACCTTCAAAGAAAGTAGTTTTTCTGCCATCTGTCCAATCTACAAACTGATCGCATATAACAAAATGTCCTGGTTCTACGTGTTTTTGCAAACTTCCTGCAGCGCAAGGAGAAATAACTCTCTTGCATCCGACTTCCTTCATTGCCCAAACGTTTGCTCTATAATTTATTAAATGAGGGAGAATAGTATGGCTTCTTCCGTGACGAGGCATAAATGCAACTTTATGTTCACCAATAGTACCTATAAATAGACTATCAGATGGCATTCCATAAGGTGTTTCTACTTTAACTTCCTTTATGTCATCCATAAATTTATAAAAGCCTGAGCCACCAAATACACCAATATCTGCTAATTTTTCCATCATTTAAAATCCTTTCATCTTAAAATTACTTATAAATTGTATTTTATCACAAAAAAATATTATAAATACGATTTACAAAAATAAACAATTCATTACCCCATAAAGCTTGTTTGTACTATAATCTAATTGTTGTTTTTAAAAACAAGAAAGGAAGAGACTAATGAACGTTTTAGACAAAATCATGAAACCAAAATCAATTGCGGTTATTGGTGCTTCTACCAAAGAACATACAATTGGTTCTGACATTATGAAAAGATTACAAGAATACAATTTTAACGGAAAAATTTATCCGGTTAACCCAAAAGGTGGAATTATAGAAGGTTTACAGGCATATACTTCTGTATTGGAAGTACCTGGTGAAGTTGATTTGGCAATCATAGTAGTTAATGCTAAGTTTGTTCTTGCAACAATTGACCAATGCCACGAAAAGGGTATCAAAGGACTTTGTATAATTACAGCAGGCTTCAAGGAAACAGGTGCTGAAGGTGCTGAACTTGAAAAACAATTACTTGCTAAAGTTAGAGAATATGGCATGAGATGCGTAGGTCCTAACTGCTTAGGGGTTGTAAATACTCACCCTGACATCAGAATGGACGGATGTTTTGCAGAATCTTTACCTGAAAGAGGAAACATCGGTTTTGTTTCTCAATCAGGTGCATTAGGCGGCGGTATTTTGAACATCTTAAAAGACCTTAACCTTGGTTTTGCTCAATTCATCTCAATCGGTAACCAAGCAGATGTTAACGCTGAAACAGCTCTTGAATACTGGGAAGATGAAAAAGATGTTGAACAAATTCTACTTTATATGGAATCAATTCAAAATCCTGCTAACTTCAGAAAACTTGCTTCAAGAATTTCTAAAAAGAAACCTATTTTGGCTCTCAAAGCTGGACGTTCAGCAGCAGGGGCTTCTGCAGCATCATCTCACACAGGTTCTTTAGCAGGTGCTGATAAAGCTGCAAATGCTTTGTTACAACAATCTGGTGTTATAAGAGAATATTCATTGAAAGACCTATTTGCAACAGCTAAAGTTTTTGCTAACTGTCCTATTCCAAAAGGTAACAGAGTAGCAATTATCACAAACTCAGGTGGTCCTGGTATTATGGCAACTGACGCTGTTTGTGAACACGGTATGCAAATGGCTAAGATTTCTGATGAAACAAAAGAAAAATTAAGAAGCTTCTTACCTTCAGCTGCATCAGTTAAAAACCCTATCGATATGATTGCTTCTGCTCCTATCGAACACTACAAGCAAACATTAGAAACAGTTATTGCTGATGAAAATGTTGATATGATTATTACAATCTATCTTCCTTTCCTAGGCTTGAAGGATATCGATGTTGCTAAAGCTCTTATGGAAATCAAGGCTAAAAATCCTCAAAAACCTGTTATTGGTGTATTTATGACTAAGAGTGAATTCTTCGCTAAATTGTCTGATATGGATGTTAATATGCCATTCTTTATGTACGCTGAAGAAGCTGCTGACGGTTTGAACAGATTAAATCAACAAAGATTGTGGATGGAAAGACCGGAAGGTAAAATCCCTACATTCAATGTTGATTACAAAAAAGCTCAAGAAATCATAGCTAAATCAGTTAATGAAGGCAGAGCTCAATTAACAACAAGAGAATCTATCGATGTATTGGATGCTTACGGTATCAGAGTTTGTAAGTCAGGTTTTGCAAAATCTGAAGATGAAGCTGTAACAATTGCTGATTCTATCGGATACCCTGTTGTTATGAAAATGACATCTAAGACAACTTCTCACAAAACTGATGTTGGTGGTGTTAGAGTTAACATCCAATCAGCTGAACAACTTAGAGCTGAATATCAAGACTTAATCGCTAAGTTAACAGAAAAAGGACTTCTTGAAGGACTAGAAGGTGTTATCATCCAAGAAATGGTAAAAGGTAACAGAGAAATGGTTTGCGGTATCGCAACAGATCCTCAATACGGTCCTATGATGATGTTCGGTTTAGGCGGTGTATTCATTGAAGTTATGAAAGACGTAACTTTCAGAATCGCTCCTTTAACTGATGTTGATGCTAAGGAAATGATTAAATCTGTTAAAGCATACAAATTGTTAGAAGGTGCAAGAGGTACTAAACCTGCTCAGATGGAACAAATTGAAGAAACTTTATTGAGATTATCTCAATTGGTACATGACTTCAAATTCATCGATGAATTAGATATCAACCCATTGTTGATTTCAGAAAAAACAGGTGAAGGTATTGCAGTAGACGGACGTATTAAAGTTAGAATGGCAGAAGCTCAAGAAGCTTTGAACTACCATTGCAAAGACGGCGTTTGCGCTTGTGGAGTAAATTAAGTAGTTGACAAGATAAATAATAAAATTGTCGGAACCTTAAAGGTTCCGACAATTTTTATTATCATTTAGCATTAACATCAACATTTGATCGTTTTTGCGTAACCACTGCACTTGAACTAACACGTACATCTGCTGTATTTGAAAAAAGTGAGTTACCATAAACTTTATACATATCTACTTTTACAGGACCAGCTATACCAACATATTTCAAACGTGAACTGCTAATTTGGGTATCCATTCTTATTACATTCAAAGTAGATCCCTTAGCACCTGATACAGCAAGTTTATTGTCAACAAAATCAATGTTTGCCTTATAATAATCTTTTGGTAACTGTACTCCATGATTTTTACCATTAACTTTGTTACGATATGTACCCTCTAAGTATGACATATTTTTTTTATCCAAATCTTTTGGGGTATTATATTTAATCGTTGTATGTTTTACTCTACCATCATCTAATCGTTCATGAATTCTTAGTTCTTTTTTCTGAGGATCATCTGCAAAAATACAAGCATTAAATTTTTCAACTTCATCTCCTGTAAGCTTATTATCCCTGTTTGCATCGAATAATGATGCCGCCTTTTGCTGAGCAGAATTACCTTTTGTTTTAATTGTTTCTAGGCTAATACCTTCGTAGGCTTGTAATTTTTGTGTTGCATGTAATGGCATAATTTGTTCTCCTTTTTATACTCTTTGTAATACTCACATATATATAAAGTATTTGTAAAAAATATAATTGCTTAATATATCTGGTTTTGATACAAATCTTTACAATTGGTTAACTAATATTTATCCATTTGGTATGTTAAAGTCATTGGTGAATTACTATAAGCTATAGTATATGAAGTACCAAGAATTAATTAGTTCAAAAATCAAAGAATTACGCTTAAAAGAGAATTTAACTCAAGAAGAATTTGCAGAAAAAATCGGGCTTAGCTTGAACGGTGTATCAAATATTGAACGCAATCGCTACCAACCAAAGGCAAATACTATTGATAAAATATGTTCTGTATTCAAAATCACACCGGCAGAGCTTCTTATTCAGAATTCGGAGAAAAACTCCGATATTATTACAAATATAAATACGCTATTATCAAATTGCCCACGTAAAACTTTACAAAAAATTTATGACATTATTCTTATAATGTTAAAGTAATATTATCTATATTGCAACTTTGCTTCCGCTCCTTGCAATGACTGAGCCTAAGATCTATAATTGTGCTATCTTTACAAGCAAATTAGAAATCATCCAAAAGTAAACGGAACAGATTTTAGTCCACAAGCAAAACTAATGATTCTTGTATTAGATTTCTAAATTTTTCATCAATCGCATTCAAATCAATCACATCTACTTCATAAGGGAGAGTGGAATCAGTAAATTCCATCAAAATTTTTCCGAGAACATCAGCAGAAAGCCTTCCGTTTTCTAATTTTACTGCAATATCTATATCAGAATATTCTTTATAGTTTCCTTTAGCTCGAGAGCCAAATATATAAAATTTTGCGTCCTTTTGAGGTATATTTTCTCTTAAGACTTTCTGAATAAAATCTAAATGCTTTTCACTTAGTCCGAATTTCATCCAAGTTTCTCTTTTAATTTTTCCAATAGAAATTTTGCTTCTTGTGCAAAATCTTCAATTATTGAAACAACATCGTTAGCAATTTTTTCATCATAAGTATGAGAAGTTAAGTTTCTTTTTTGCCTATAAATATCCCATTTTTCGAGATTTGAGCGCAGAATCCCCATCTTATTAGCTTGTCTTATCATTTCATTAAAAGTCATTCCATCGATATTTTCAAAAACAAATGCTCCGCTTGATAAATACCGTTTAATCATTTTAAGTGATATTGAATAAGTATATTCAAATCTCTGAATCATAGAATCACGAGTAATCAAATTTGATTTATCACTGTTATAAAATTCAATAACCTCAAATAAACTCGCAAGTGCTTTTTCAAAAGATGTTAAATCAATAGTATCCATAGCCTAATATTAACACATACTATATACTTTCTCAACTTTTTATATTTTCATCCAAACTCAAACGATTTTTATAACTTTGCTACACATTATTTATTGCAAAATATAACTCTGCGAATTAAAATTAGAAAAAATTCAGGAGTTTTTTTTATTATGAAATATCAGGGAACAGAATTTAAAAACAGAAAAATTGATTTTCAAAAATTAAAAAAATATGGCTTTCAAAATAAGAGCGGAAGCTTTATTTTCGAAACAGAATTAAAAAAAGGTGAATTTAAACTTATTTTAAATTTTTCTAAAGACAGTGAATTAGACTATAAAATCATTGAAACCGCGACAGGAGAAGAGTACGAACCAGCGTACATAAAAAATGCTGAGGGAAGTTTTGTTGGAGAAATCAGACAAGAAACCGAAGAAATAATCTCCGATATTTCAAACAAATGTACATATTTTAATCCTTTTGTAAGCGAATACACATACAAAGTTATTGACTACATTAAAGAAAAATACTCAGATGAGCCGGAATATCTCTGGGATAAATTTCCGGATAATGCTATTTTTAGAAATAAAAATAATCAAAAATGGTATGCGGCCATTTTAACCGTAAAAAAATGTAAAGTCGGACTTCAAGAAGATGGAACTTGCGAAGTTATAGATCTAAAAGGGAAGCCTGAGAATATTATAAAATTTATTGATAATAAAAATTTTTTACCGGGCTATCATATGAATAAAAAATACTGGTACACAATAAGGCTAGATGGTTCAGTTAAGCTTGAAGATATTTTTAGACATATAGATTCAAGTTATAACATTATTGAATAATATATTATAAACGCTTTACTTAATACACTTTGTCATCAAATACGTAATCTCTTTTTCTGAAATTTTGTTAAGAAGTTCTGCTGTTGTACTACAATATTTTTTAATTTCCGGATTTTGAGTTTCTGAAAAAAGTTTAATTATTGAATTTTGGAGATTTCCAAATCTTTTTTTTAAATTTTCTATGTACGAAGGTAAATTATTATATAAAATATCGTCATGCGGCAAATTTGGATCATTTCTAAACCAATATTCTGTCAAAAGTTCTTTTATTCGCATAGATTGTTTTTCTATAGAAACAATTTCCTTAGACGGATTTTTAAATAACATTCCCAATATTTTAGAATAATTAACGGCTTCTTTAGGAATTTCAGACATTGCACGTTTCTGAGAATATAAATCTGCCATCCTTATAAAAAATACTGAAGCTTGTTTTAAATACCTTTCTACAAAATTATTACTTCTCTCTTCACTATTTGGATACCGTTCTAATTCGCCAATAATTTTCCCTACAGTTCTTATTTCAAATCCTGCCATATTAGTCGTAAACGGGAAATATGTATTTCTTGAAAGGTGACACAAATCTGATTTAGCACTTTCATTTATTTTATTAAAACTTTGCTCTTTCGAAATTTCAAAATCAAAGAACTTTGGTTCATCTCCAGAAAAAACAATATTTGCCATACTATAATCGTAAAAAGCCAAACCAGAGCGCTCAATTTTGAATAATTCATCTAAAATATTTCCTATTAGAGTATCCGACATTGAATCCTTTAATTTCGAAAGGCTTTCTCCCTCTTGAAAAGTCGTTACCAAATATTTTTTACCACGATTTTCAAATAAATCTACAAAACGCTGAACTCTTTTGCAATCAGGAGGAAGTTTTTTCAAATTTTTAGCCTCTAATTGAGGATTTCGTCCTTCATATTCTTGCGCATATTCCTTAACCGCTAATATTGGTCTTTGGGGCAATATTACTTTATATACCTTGCCTAAAGAACCTTGCTTTACATCTTTTGATTTCGAAATTTCACATATAATCTGATTTTTCTCACACAAATTTAAAGGAGAAATATTTTCAGCACTACCAAAACTAACATAGTAATTAGAACTCTTATTTTTCTGTTTAGTTTTCAAATTGTTAGCAAAACAAGCAGCACCAATAGGATTAACAAACATTTTTCACACACACTCCTTAATCACAAGAGTATTATAATACAAAAGAAATAGATTATAACAAATTACCCTTCAAAACATCTGGAAATTCTTCTCTTAATATATTACTATATACTTATAAATATAAAATTTTGATGAGGGGACTTTATGAAAAAAATATTAATCATATTTGCTTTATTAATTTTCACAACAACAGCTTGGGCTTCAGCTTACACTGTCCAAAAACTTTCAAACGGGCAAACTGTAGTTGTATATCCGATAAAAGACAATCCGATTGTTACAATTGATACCTGGATTAAAACAGGCTCTATTAATGAAAATGACACAAATAACGGTGTAGCACACTTTTTAGAACACCTTTTCTTCAAGGGAACAAAAGCACATCCGACTGGCGAATTAGAAAAAATTCTTGAATCTAAAGGTGCTATAGTTAACGCTGCTACAAGCAAAGATTTTACACACTATTACATAACTATCCCTTCAAAATATTTTGATACAGCAATGGATTTACATTCTGATATGCTTCTTAATCCACAAATACCAAGAAAAGAATTGGAAAAAGAAAGAAAAGTTGTATTAGAAGAAATTGCTAAAGACGGCAATACTCCTTCTCAAAAGGCTTATGACAACTTAAACAGCATGATGTATACCAAACATCCTTACAAAAGAAAAGTTATAGGTTCTGCTGATATTATAGGAACTATTAGAAGAGAAGAAATTCTTGAATATTTTAATAATTTCTACGCTCCTTCAAATATGGTAACGCTAGTTGTAGGGGATGTTGAGCCTGAAAAAGCCATCTCTAAAATTCAACAATCTTTTAATCAGGAATACAAAAAACCAATAAACAAGCATTACAGAAAAGAAAGTCCTCTGCAAACTCAAAAACGCAAAACGGATTATGCTGACACGCAGTCAGGGTATATGATGATAGGTTTTAGAGGTGTTAACATTTCGGATAAAGAAACCTTTGCGCTGGATGTTCTTGCTCAAATTCTCGGGGGCGGAAAATCTTCAAGATTTTATAGAGATATAAAAGAACAAAAAGGACTTGCTTATTCAATTTCAGCTTCTAACGGAAGTTATAGAGATGACGGTATTTTCTACATAAATGCAAACTTTACACCTACAAGTTTAGACAAATTAGAAAAAGCTATTTTTGAAGAAATTTCCAACATTCAAAAATACGGTATTACCGATGAAGAGCTTCAAAGAGCAAAAAATATAATAGTTCAGGATACTTATTACGCAAGAGAATCCACTTCTAACATATCATCCGAGCTCGGCTACATAATGGCACTTACTAACAGTTCAGAACTTTATGATAGCTACGTAGATGGAATTAAACAAGTTACAGCAGAACAAGTCGTAAGTGCGGCAAAAAAATACCTCGGAGTAAACAAAAGTGCTGTTTCTATAGTACTTCCTAAATCAATGGAGAATGTTACTCAAACAAAAGAAAAAACAATACATTCAGCAACAAAAATTTCAGAACATAATGGCACGACAAAATACAAAATAGATAACGGAACAACCCTTTTGGTTAACCAAAACCAAAATAACGACATTATAGCAATGAGTATAATCGCAAAGGGCGGTGAATTTTTGGAAAATATTCCTGGCGAAGGAACTTTAGCTGCTGCAGTTATGACTAAAGGCACTAAAAAATATTCGGCACAAGAACTTGCACAAATTTTAGACGAGAATGGCATAATTATCGAGCCTTCTTGCAGCGAAGATTTCTTAGTAATCAATGTTCAAACAACAACCGCACAGCTTCCAAAAACAATGGAAATTTTGGATGAAATAATTAACAATGCAACTTTTGATGATTATGAAATAGAAAAGAAACGTTCAGAAATCTTGAATAAAATTAAACAAAGAAGAGATGTTCCTATGAACGTCGCTTTAGAAAACTTTAAGACAATAATCTTTGAAGGCAGTGTTTACTCACATTCCAACAAAATTTTAGAAAAAACATTACCGACTATACAAAAAGAAGATATTGTAAAATATTACAATAAAATTTTAGACTCTAAAAATGTAATAGTTTCAATTAACGGAAATGTTAATCCTGAAAATATGATAACGGAATTCGGTTCAATATTAAAAGATAAGAAAGCTCCGAGTGTAAACTATTCAAACTTTAAGATAACAAAGGCTACAACACCTAAAACTGCTTCACAAACAATAAAAGATTTGAAAACATCTTGGTTATTCTTGGGATGGCAAACAACGGGAGTTCAAAACAAAAAAGATTTTGTTACACTAAAAGTTATGAACACCATTCTAGGTTCCGGTATGAGCTCCAGACTTTTCAGAAACTTGAGAGAACAAGACGGGTTAGCTTATCAGTTAGGTTCTAGCTATTCTCCTCAAATGCTTGCGGGAACTTTCTTCACCTACATTGGAACTAATCCTGATACTCTTAATTATTCAAGAGAAAAAATTCTTAAAGAAATCGAAAGATTAAAGATGGAATTTGTTTCCGATACAGAATTAAACGATGCCAAAGACAGATTGAAAGGAAGTTTCATTATTGCGATGGAAACTAATGCTGAAAAAGCTTCTAATATCGGATTGTTTGAGACCTATGGTTTTGGATACGACTTCTTAAACGAATACATCAAAATGATTGACGAAGTTACAGCTTCTGACATAATAAGTGTCGCTAACAAATATTTCAATAACATTATTATCCAATCGGAAGTTAAGTAATTTTTGACAAAATTGGGGACATAGTTTATCATAATATTAAAGTTAGGAGTGCTTAACATTATAAGGAGAAGAATATGTTTGTTCCAAAAGTTATTATGTACCAGACAAATTCTACACCTGTTTATCGGGGTAAAAATACTACATCACTTAATGAAATTGCTGACTTAAGGGTTTTTCACCATCATATTTATGAATTCAAAAAAGGGATTAGAAATTTAATTTTGACTACTGAAAAATCGAAATATAAAGAAAGTATCTCTAATAAATTAAAGAAAGAAAATATAGATTTTCTTATTCACGACATTGATAAAAATAAAATTAATGTATACTTTGGTGCAAAAGAATGCATTGATGTTGTAAGAACATTCAATCCGAAACTAAATGAATTAACGCCGGAGCAAGATTTTATGCTTGGAATTATGTTAGGATACGACAGAGTAAGGCAATGTGAGAGGTACATGAAAATTAGAAATAATGTTATTAAGCTTGGAAAACAACCTCTTTAAACTCTATATTTATAAGTTTTGATAATTCATGAGGATTTAATTCCACTTGATACCCTATTTTTCCGGCACTAAAAATTATCGTATCAAAATTATTAGCCGAAGAATCAATAACTGTTTTAAACGCCTTTTTCATACCAATTGGAGAGCAACCGCCGTGAACATAACCGGTTAGAGGCAAAAGTTCTTTTAATTTAAGCATTTCTACAGATTTTTCTGAAACAGCAGAAGCTGCTTTTTTCAAATCCAGTTCTTTCTCTACAGGTATCATAAAAACATAATGATTTCCTGATTTAGAGGTTGTAACAAGTGTCTTAAAAACTTGATCAGGATTTTGGTTTAAGGCCGCTGCAACCTCTACACCGCTTATTGCATCAGTGTCAGCGTATGAATAGTGTTTATAAGAAATTTTTGCTTTATCCAAAATTCGCATTACATTAGTTTTATAATCACTCATTTTCACTGCCTTCTGTTTTTTCAGAACTATTTTCTATCTGGCGTTTAAATGAACAAGTTCTGCTGGAGCAAACTTCAAAATCACCATTTTTGGTCGCCTTTTTAACCAACAATTCTCCACATTCAGGGCAAACATTTCCAGTAGGCTCATCCCACAAGGCAAAGGAACATTCAGGATATCTATTACATCCGAAAAATATTTTTCCGTACTTTGATTTCTTTTCTATTATCATACCCTCGCCGCATTTAGGGCATTTTACACCTGTTGAGCGAACATATTTTTTGCGGTTTTTACATTCCTTACACTCAAGGTATTTACCGTAAGGACCGACCTTCATTACCATTTCACCACCGCATTTTTCGCATTTTTCATCAACAGTCGCTTCCTTATTTTCACCATCAACGTCATCTAACTCAACGCTGTTATTTAGTGAAATAATCGTTTTGCACTCAGGATATCCTGAGCAGCCTAAGAATTGCGTACCAAAACGACTTGTTTTTACAAGCATAACCCTGCCGCAATTTGGGCATTTTTTGTCACTTTCGATTACAACTTTTTGAGAAGTTTTCATCACAGAATTAACAACTTCCATAAACGGAGTATAAAATTCTTTCAAAACTACGTTCCAAACAGCCTTCTTTTCAGCTATTAAGTCCAGTTTTTCTTCCATTCCCGCCGTAAATTTGTAATCCATAATATCCGCAAACTGGGTTACCAACTGTTTACAAACAGTTCTTCCCAAGAGTGTCGGAACAAGAGCTTTATCCTTCTTTTCAACATACTTTCTTGTCTGAATAACAGTAATAATAGTAGCATAAGTTGACGGACGTCCTATTCCGTGTTCTTCAAGTGCTTTAACAAGAGATGCCTCATTATACCTTGGAGGAGGCTGAGTAAAGTGTTGTTTTGGATTTATTTCTTTACACTTAACCTTATCTCCTTGTTCTAAATCAGGAATTTTTGCATCCGCTTCTTTTTCATCCTCTTCTGCGTCATTATACAACTTGAGGAAACCATCAAATAAAATCTTGCTCGTTCCAGCCTTTAGATTATAATCTCCTGCTTTGATATCAATTGTTTTATTTGCAATCTCTGCAGGTGCCATCTGGGAGGACATAAATTTATCCCAAATGAGTTTATATAATTTATACTGATCCGAAGAAAGGTATTGTTTTATACTCTCCGGCGTTCTTTCAGGATAAGAAGGTCTAATAGCTTCGTGTGCGTCCTGAACATTTTGCTTGCCCTTTACATAAACATTTGTTGTCGGAGGATAATATTTTTCACCATAATTCTTTACTATAAAATCCTTTGCCATTTGATGTGCATCGTCTGAAATTCTGACAGAGTCGGTTCTCATGTATGTAATTAAACCAACAGGGGTACCGTCTATTTCTATACCTTCATATAGTTTTTGAGCTACCTGCATAGTTTTGGATACCCCAAAACCGAGTTTGGAACTTGCTGCTCTTTGTAGAGTAGAAGTTATAAAAGGAGCTGTTGGCTTTCTTTTAGTTTCCTTTTTTGTAACCTTTTCTACCACAAATTCTGTTTGAGGATTTAATAAATACTTCTTAACTTTATTTGCTTCTTCTTCATTATTAATCTCTAGTTTTTTATTTTTAAATTTATTAACTTCTGCCTCAAAAAGTTTTCCGTCTTTATCCATAATTGTATGAATAGACCAGTATTCTTTTGGAACAAAAGCTTCAATTTCTTCTTCTCTTTCACAAATCATACGAAGAGCAACCGATTGTACTCTACCTGCTGAAAGACGGTAATTTCCGAGCTGTTTCCACAAAACCGGAGATAATTTATAACCTACAAGTTTATCCAAAATTTGTCTTGTCTGCTGCGCTTTAACTTTATCCATATCGATTTGGCGCGAATGCTCTACTGCATACTTTACAGCCTTTGGAGTAATTTCATTAAACTCTATTCTAAAAACTTTATCATCCGGAACATCCAAAAGTTCTCTAACGTGCCAAGCTATTGCCTCTCCTTCTCTATCAGGGTCGGAAGCTAGATAAATTTTGTCTGAGCGTTTTGCTAAATCATTTAATTTCGTAACCACTTTCTTTTTTTCAGGAATAATTACATAAGTCGGCTTAAAATCATTATGAACATCAAACCCCAAAACATTTTCCGGTAAATTCCTCACATGCCCGAAGCTTGCTTCTATTTGATACGAATCTCCCAAAATCTTTTTTATGGTTTTAGATTTTGCAGGAGACTCAACTATTACAAGAGCTTTTTCTTTTTTTGATTTAGTAGTTTTCTTTTCTGCAACAGCTTCCGTCATGACCTTTTATACCTATCACCTTCCGTTTTTTGAACCAAGCCTTCTATTTCCATCATAGTTAACGTCGTTAGTAAACTCTCTGTATCTAATTTTGTTTTACTCTGTATTTCATCAAAACTCTTCGGTTCAATTCCTATTATATCAAAAATTATTTTTTCTGCAGGGGGTAAATCAGTTTCTTTAGTCTTTTCAAAAACATCTATAGATACTTTTTCCCAATTTAAAACGTTTAAAATATCTTCACCTGATGTAACCAGACTTGCGCCGTCTTTTATTAATTTATAAACACCTTCAGTATTAGTATTATTGATAGCTCCCGGAATACACATCAATTCTCGTCCCTGCTCTAGTGTCAAATTAGCAGAAATCAATGCTCCACTTTTTAATGCAGCCTCACCGACTACAGTTCCGTAAGAAAGCCCTGTTACTATTCTGTTCCTCTGAGGAAATCTGAATTTTAGTGGTTCAAATGTCGGATAATATTCGCTTACAATAGCGCCGGCTCCATTTTCTATTTGTTCATATAAGTTTTTATTCTCTTTTGGATACACAAAATCAAATCCGCTTGCAATTACACCTATTGTTTTTAGGTTATTAACAATTGCACTCTCGTGAGATACAGAATCTATTCCACTAGCTAAACCCGACACTATACAAATATCAGTACTTGCAAGATCCTTTATTATCTTTCTAACCCCTTCTTTTCCGTTAAAGCTTGCTCTTCTTGAACCTACAAAAGCAACTGTTCTTTCTAAATTACAAGAGAACAAATCGCCTTTATAATACAAAGTCATAGGAGGATTATAAATTTGTGAAAGCATATAAGGATAATTCTTATCATCAAAAGTTACAAAATTAACACCGCGCTTCTCAACTTCCTCAAATGCTTTATCCGGATTTATGTTCTTTCTTTTTTCTATAAAATTCTCAGCCTTTCTTACGCTAAGTCCTTCAATTTGCTTCAAATCACTCAGACTTGCTCCATAAGCAGTTTCAATGTCTCCAAAATAATTATAAAGCTTTTGTACAAATGTAGAATCCAACTGTTCTATTGCAGAAAAAGCTATCCAATATTTTTTATTCATTCTAAATCTTTGCTTTTATTCTTTCTACAAGTTTTGATACGTTATCCTTTTCTTCTTGAGGAATATCAAAATTCATATACTCTTCAAAATACTCAATTGCATCTTCAAAATCTTCTCTTGCCAAGAAAAGTATACCTACCTTTTTGTATGCAAGAATAAACTTATCGTTAACTGCAATTGCTTTGAGATAATTTGAAATAGCCTTATCAATCTCATTATTAGCTTCATAAGCCTGAGCCAAAGCGTAATAAAGCAATTCGTTATTTTCTTTATACTCGATTACATTCTCAAAATTGGAAATTGCGCTTTCATAATCACCTAGCTCAAAATAAACATGACCTAAGTCATAATATGCATCATAATTTTCAGGTTCACCATCCAAAACTCTTTCCAGTTCAACAATAGCATCTTCCCATCTTTGATCTTCAATATAAACCCTTGCCAAAAGGTGAGCTATTGCGAGATTATCCTGTAATTCGTAACTTCCTCTCTGCAAAGTTCCAAGTGCTGATGGCAAATCACCTATCTTATAATACAAATCCGAAAGATTTATATAAGCTTGAGCTAACTCAGGATCTAATTCGATTGCCTTTGTATAAAAATTCACTGCCTGCTCATAATTTCCCAAACATGAATACGCAACTCCCATATTGTTATACACATCTGCATTATCAGGCTCCGTCTCTAGTACCGAACTAAAAGCATCTATTGCTTCTTTATACTTACGTTCCTTAAAAAGGCTCATTGCCTTATCGATTTTTTCAGACATTTATAAATCCTCTTCATCCTTTGTATCAATATTATGAATAATTGTTCTTACATTTCCCTCTGCTATAAAGTCCTTTGGTTCCATCGTCATCTTTATCTTATCAGCAATTATATCTTTGTCCTGCTGAACAATTTTTGATCTGCCTACAAAGTAAACTTCATTTGGTTTTCCGGTTTCTTTATTAGGGAATACTGAAACTTTAGGACCTTGTGCATAATAATCGTCATACCAAATTTTTACATGCCCGCTTCCGACATAGGAATTATGTACTTTGCTGTATTGCTGATAATCAGAATGTATTATAAGCTTTTTCCCATCATCAGAAAGTGCTACAGTCTTTGTATTACCTGAAACACTCATTTCCTCTGTTATAGGATTGTATACAAAATGATGCCCTTCTGATTCGTTTTGTTCTTGCTTAACTTTTGCATTTCCGATTAAATCAATCTTTCTTAAACCACCTTTTTCATCAGCTATAATTACTGCTTTATCGGAATATGTGTCAATATCTTTGTACTTAATAGTTACACCGCCTGTACAAACCATTACACTACTTTTAATATCATATTCTTGAGCATCAGCATTTATAACAACAATAGGTGTATTACCCTCTGTAATTACTGATTGAGCCTCACCTTCAGCTCTTACTATCTTGTTTATCAAAGATACTTTCAGAATATTAGCTTTTACTTCTCTTTTTTTATTTCCATTTACCTCAAAAGCATAAGGCTTATCATAAAAAGTTGCAGTATCAAGCTTATTATTTCTTCTTATTGTTACATCAGCTCTGTCACTTTGAACTGTTAAATTATCAAGCCTTACCTTTACTCCGCCATCAAGTTTGATTTTCTTTTCTTTTCCAGAAAAAGTCTGTGTTTTAGAATCAATTATCAAATCTGATGAAAAAACCGCTAAACTCGAAAATATTAACAATAATAATACTAAAACCTTTTTCATTTAGATCCTTTCTTTGTATTAAAATCCAGCGCAGAACCTGAAGAATTCTTGCCATCTTTATCGTATAACTTTGTAGTTGTATGGCCTACTATCTTAAACTTCTCATAACCTGAACTTATTATACCTTTTTCTGCCGTTGCTACCATCTCATTATTTTTCTTAATCACAACATGACCTTCTGCTATTGTATCTTTATCAGATCCCGCCCAGGTTAATTTATCAGTAGTAAGTGAAGTTGAATCCTCTAATACTATAAAGGTATTCTCATACAACGTAATTTCTTTAGTCTTTTCGTTATAAGTACCCTTTGAAGACTGAAAACTCATTGCTACTTTATTATCTTTATAAAAATTACCGATAACATTGTTTAAAGTCGCGATACTGTGATCATTACTATAATGTCCTGTCTCGCCATAAATTTCGAAGTACTTATTACCATCTTTTGTTTCTGTAATAATTATACCCTCTGCATCAACCTTCTGCTCATCTGGAGTTCCCTTTAATTGAGCTCTTGTATAATTTGATGTTATTAAGGCAGCACTAAGAAAAGCCCAACCCATTACCAAGACAACAGCTAAACCGGCAATAAGATAAGTTCGCTTCTTTTTATCTATCTGTTTAAATCTCTCATAAAATCTCTTCAGAGTTTCCATAAGTACATTTTATCATAGTAAAAACGCTTCATCAATAATTATAAAAACATATTACAAAACGTAATCAGCCGTCTTTAATGACAAAATCCTAACAACTTCATCTTTACTCTTTGTTGAACCGAATATTATTGCAAAAAGAGGATTTTCTCTCGGATTAATTCTTCTCACCTCTAAAACATTTGAATAATTTGCCAAAAATCTCTCATACTCGAAACCTTTTATTTTGCTTTTATCAATGTTAGAAGGGACTTCCGCCATAGAAAAATAATATACATCTTTTGAAGAATTAGCAAGAATACTGTTCCAGTCTGGTCGTTTTTGTTCGAAGAACGACTCATATACATTTATACCCCAAGCATACTTTGCAACATCCGTAGTACACCAACCTGCAAAACGCATCGGATTGATTTCAATAGGTATTATTTCGTCATCCTTTGTAACTCTTAATTCTATATGCATAGGGAAATTCTTGATATTTTTTAACTTCCCAATTTCCCTTAACAATAAACCAAATTTCGCCATATATCTGACCATTATACCAGTTGACATCAAATAAATTCTGTCACTTACATCGCTCATATTGTAAAATGGGTGCTGAAAGATATTTAAGATGACAGGTTCGCCATCTCTGTCATAATATGCGTCAACAGCATATTCTTCACCCTCTATCAACTGTTCTATTATAAACTTTGCAGAACTTACAACATAAGAAGGATACATAAATGTTGCTGCACGCATTTCTTTATCCAATTTTTCTACAACATCTTTCCATTCCTTTGCATCTTTTATAGTATGCACGCCAAAACTTAAAAATCCGACTGCGGGCTTTAATACTACTGGGAATTTTACATCATCTGCAGACATATTCTTTAATTCTTCTAATTCTACAGATTTAAAATAAAAATTCGGATACATTTCACTCAGAGCTTCGCGAAAAGAAACCTTATCCTTACAAAATTTTATATATTCACTTAAATTAGATTCCGGTAGATTTTGTAATACCCACGAAATCGCATTTTCCGAGTTTGAATAAATCAAAGGATATTCTTGAGTCAAGTAATAATTCTCTGCCACCTCTTGAGGTATCATCTCAAAAGCTCCTTCTTCTATTTCTGCATCTTTTATTGCATCATTCTCTAAAACACCCCAATCATTTTGAGCAACAGTATCTATTAAAAATTCTGAAGCATAAGGCTTTTCTATTATTATCATACTCTATCCTTTCCTTTTGAATTTATTATACTAAAAATCTATACATAAAAAAAGACGGAGTTTAAAAACTCCGTCTTTTGCCTATCTTACATCTTATTTTTATTTGTCCATTGGAAATGCTCTTACGACTGTTACTGAACCGTCAACATTCTTTCTGACTCCCGGATCGTTTTGATCATCTTCCAAATCTGCTGCATAAGCTACAGGTGTATATACTTTGTCTAGATTTACTGATTGTTTTTCAAAACTTCTTAAGACTTTTACGTTATCATTGTCCTCTGGATTGATTGTCGGATCCGGAGTTGGATCAGGATCAGGTGTTGGATCTGGATCAGGTGTTGGATCTGGATCAGGTTCTACATCTGGCTCCTTATCCGGACCTACCAAGTATGTATTTTCACCCTTGATTTGTTTACCGTCATTATAACCGTTTTCACCATTTGTTAATTCATAAGTTACTTCTTCATCTCCTTTTACCGTAACCTCTTTGTTATCTCTGATATTAGTGTATTTTAGTTCATAATTTCTTCCCGGGAAGTCTACTTTCAATTTATCGGTTTCTCTTCCAACATTTATTGTTTCTGCATTTACATCACCTGTAATTTCAATATATTTGCCAGGTGCAGTTATATTTATGTTTCCTGCATTTGCTCCTGTTAATTTTACATCACCTACTGATGAAATATATGTAGAAGCGTTATTTGGTGTATTGATTTTTGAAATCGTGCCACCTGCAATGTTTATATTACCAGGAGTTCCTACACTGTCAGGAATATGTATGTAGTTTTCCATTATATTGATAACTTTTTCATCTACTGTCATATCGTCAGAACCTGTAAGACCACCCAAATATCCGTTTGAACTAAATTCATATTCATTTGCGGTTAAAACTGCATTGCCGTCTGTCAAGACATTATAATTATCTGAAGATAATGAGATCTTATTTGCAGTAACATCTATTGTTGTCATTATGTGACCGTCAGATGCGTGAGCCGTTAGATCACCACCAACAACTAAGCTGCCGTCTAACAATTGCTTATCTTCATAATTATAGTTTCCTATGTGAATGTTATGTTTTGATTCAATATTAACATCACCACCGACTTTGTTATTTCCTACTACGTGAACAAAGTGCTTATAACCGTTTTCTGATTTTGCAACAGTTTTCAAATTCATATCTTTTCCAACTTGAACATTACCAACCTCAAGGAATCCACCTCCGTTAGTCATATTCAAATTTCCATCAACTTTTGTATTTCTTGCGTACATCAATACACCGTTGCCTTCGACATCAACATCTCCTGTTACGTGTAATGCTTGACCGTTTGACACATAGTTTAATGCTACACTATCATCTGATTTAATGTTCAAATTACCGTTAATCTCACCGCCGCCTACGGTTTTTACAATACCTTTGTCTGCAATTACATAAACATCTCCGTCTATGTTTACTGTTTCAAGTCTTACGCCTTTGCTTGAATCAAGGTTTCCGGTAGAAAGATAATCCTGACCATTTTGAGTAATAAGTTTCATACCTTTTCCGGTCTTTATTTCGCCTCTTACAACATCAATTGAAGGTGCTAAAATATTAAATTCACCACCAACGTTAAAATCAGAATCCTGAATTGTTACGACTCCTACCGGAGTGGTTGTTGCAAGGTTTGATACATTCATAACACCATCAACAAATGTAGCTGTCATTGGCTGTGTTGTAATCATTGTATCGCCTGCAGTCGTGAACTGAGCACCATCAAAAAGTACACCGTTTGGGTTTGAAATAATTAATTGAGCAATTCCTGAATTTGCACTTATTTGACCATAAATAGTGGACATTCCTCTATTTACCGTATTCAATATTGTTAAGCCATTTGCGCCATCTACTGCGTTAAAGTTTAAAGATTCTCCTTTATTAACATTCAATGTGTCCCAATTAACATGAGCACTGCCATTAAAATTTAAATCAACATTTCCTGTACCGGCGCCATTAACACCGACAAAGCCGCCCTCTACGCCATTTATTACAGCTCCGCCGTTACCTGCTCCTAATCCTGTATCAATTGCAGCAAAGCCTGTCAACTGCATAGATGCAAATACTGTTGTTAAAACTAATGCTGAAATCTTTTTTTTCAAATTTCTCATATAATACTCCTCTATTTTTTGTCCTTTAGTTATATAAAGTATATTTACTTTATAAAATTGCCTTTTTGTAACAGAATTTTACAAAAATAAATATACTTTACACTTCGTTACATTTAGGCAAGTTTTGTAAGTTTATTTTTTTTATAAATATAGTGTAGTAAATATAAAGGTATAATTATGAGTATCAACTTCGGCTATCCGGGAATGACTGGAATGTATGGAATGTACGGCGGCATGATGAGTCCTTATGGGATGCAAAGCGGCAATGTAAATGTTTATTTTAGAAATAAATACGGTTGTGAAGACTGTTTTAGGAAAGAACCTTATTGGCAGGAATATCCAAAACCGATAATACCTGAAGGTAAAAATTCTTTAAAGCCTTCTCTTTTAAAACGTTTTTTAAATAACGTTCTTGGCGGGTAAATAAGATTTAAACTCCTATTAATTATCATTTTTTCATGCTATTATTTAGTGAGAAACAAAGATAGGAGTTAAAAAATGGCTAAAGATTGCAGTTTTGATGTAGTTTCAGAATTTGACAAGCAAGAACTTGTTAACGCTATTGATCAGGTTAAAAGAGATTTAACCTCTCGTTTTGACTTAAAAAATTCTAATTCTTCTATTGATTTGGATGCCGATAAATCAATTACTATTACCACAAACGATGATATGAAATTAAAAAATATCTATGATATTTTACAATCAAAACTTATAAAACGAGGAATAAGTATTAAAATTTTAGACGCACAGCCTATAGAAAATGCTCTAGGCGGTAACGTAAGACAAGTTTACAATCTTAGAAAAGGTTTAACTCAGGAGCTTGCAAAGAAAATTGTAAGTGATATAAAGGATACAAAATTAAAAGTACAAGCATCTATTCAAGGTGAACAAGTAAGGGTTTCGGGAAAAAGCAGAGATGACTTGCAAGCCGTTATTCAGATGCTACGTTCTAACGAAGAAAAATATGATGCACCTTTACAATTTACAAATTACAGATAGGTACTACGTACGTAGACAATTGGTCGGATGACATGTTTTAAACTACAAGTAAGCATTCAAACGCCAAGTCATCCTCATAAGTGGAACTATAGAATTTCGCACAAAAGAATACGTACATAAACAATTGGTCAGATGACATACTTTAAACTACAAGTAAGAATTATAACTCCAGGTCATCCTCATAAGTAAAACTACTAATAATAGAAGAAGCATAAATGCCAAATAACGAAAACACAATCGATAGAATACAGGAACTTATTGAATCTAATGCGGTCGAGCATTTGAGTGAAGAGTTAAACAGTTTTCACTCTGCGGATTTGGCCGACATAATTCAGCAGTTGAGGCCTGATGAAAGGTTGAAGTGTTTTCCGTTAATAAATGAAGAAAAGGCTGCCGATGTTATTGAGTATTTGCCTCCGCAGCTTCAGGTTGAAATTCTTGGAGATATTGATACAGAGCTTGCTTCAAGATTAATTTCAAAATTGCCTCACGATGAAGCCGCCGACGTCTTAGGCGATATGGAAGAGGATGAATCCCAGGCTTATTTGGAACAATTACCAAAGAAGTTCTCGTCTGAAGTTAGAGAGCTTTTGACATATAACGAAGATACCGCAGGTGGTATTATGACGCCATTGGTATTAACGATATATGATAATATGACGGTAAAAGAAGCTCTTGATACCATAAGAATTAAAGCAGAAAAAGAAAATATGGAATTGTATTATGCTTATGTTGTTGACAAGCATAATCATCTTGTAGGGGTAGTTTCTTTAAGAAACCTCATTACAGCACCTATCGATTTAAATGTTTCCGATATTATGTCCAGGGACTTGGTTAAAGTTCATGTAGATGATTATCAGGGGCATATTGCAGATATTTTTATGAAATATCAATTTAATGCCTTGCCTGTTGTAGACCTTTATGATCACCTGAAAGGAATCGTAACTTGGGATGATGTTCAAGATATCGTAGAAGAGGAAACGACTGACGAAATCTATACATCTTCCGGTATCGTAACAGACCTTGGGGATGATGACGATGACATTTTAACAGGTAGCCTTGCTCATTCGATTAAAGCAAGAATTCCGTGGTTATTTATAACTCTTATCGGAGAATTCATAGCAGTTACTGTCACAAATAAATTTGACAAAACATTTACGGCATTGCCTATCATTGCAGCATTTATGCCGCTTCTTGCAGGTCTTGGCGGAAATATCGGTACACAAAGTATAACTCTTATAGTTCGTGGTATGTCAACGGGACAAATTACTTTAAGCTCAGGCTGGCATCAGATTATGAGAGAAACTATTACGGGTTTAAGCATTGGCGCGATATTTGGGCTCATTGTAACACTTGTCACCTGGGGATGGCAGCATAATTTGGAATTAGGTCTTATCGTTGGAATTGCAATGTCACTTAATATGACAATAGCGACCGTTATCGGAACTTGTACGCCTTTAATCTTGAAGAAGATTAAAATTGATCCGGCAGTGGCTTCCGGGCCTGTTATTGCAACTACAATTGATGTTATTGGCCTTGCAATTTATTTAACCCTTGTTACTTGGTATTTGATTAGTTTGTAATGGAAAATATAAACAAGAAAAGATATAATCAATATAGTGATTTTTTAAAACAAAAATTTGGCGCAAAGGTTTATAAAATAACGTTAGATGCCGGGTTTTCCTGCCCTAATAGGGATGGAACAATTTCTAATTGCGGATGTATTTTCTGCGATGATGGCGGAAGCTTTTCTCAAGCGCATTCTAACAAATTAAGTATAGAAGAACAGGTTAGGATTGGCGCTGAAACTTTAAAAAACAGGTTTAAAGCTCAAAAATTTATGTCTTACTTTCAGGCTTTTTCCAACACTTATAAACCAGTTGGAGAACTTGAAAAAATTTACAAGGCTTCACTCACTCACCCTGACATAGTGGGTTTGTCAATCGGAACCAGACCTGACTGTATTGATGATGACAAATTAAGGTTAATATCATCTTTTAGCCCGGATTATTATACTTGGATAGAATACGGACTCCAATCTGTGCATGATAAAACTTTGAGAAAAATAAACAGAGGACACGATTACAAGTGTTTTTTGGAAGCTTATGAAAAAACAAAAAATATTGGCGGAATAAATATTTGCCTTCATGTAATTTTAAATTTGTTTGAAACTTATGATGAGATGATGGAAACTGCAAAGACCATCGCAAAATTAGAGCCGGAAGGAGTTAAAATTCACATGTTATGTGCTCTTGAAGGCACTAAACTTGCAGAAATGTATAGAGCAGGTGAAATTGATTTTATGACAGAAGATGAATATGTAAAAACCGTTTGCGATTTTTTGGAATATCTGCCTCCAGAGACAACAATACATAGACTTGCTGGAAACGGTTTGAGAACGGAACTTGTTGCTCCAAGATGGATAGGAAAAAAACTCGATTGTCTTAATAAAATTGACAGAGAGTTTTTAGCCCGTAATTCTAGACAGGGAGCAAAATTTGAATTATAATACATCTATGGATAAGAAAGTAGTTTCAACAAATAGAAAAGCTTTTCACGATTTTTTAATTTTTGATAAATTTATTGCAGGGATTGTTTTAACGGGTACAGAAATTAAATCAATAAGAAAAGGAACAATAAACCTGAAAGATTCGTTTGCAAAAATTGAAGATAATGAAGTTTTCCTATACGGAATGAATATTTCACCTTATGAACAGGGGAACAGATATAATCATAAGCCTGATAGAGTAAGGAAATTACTTTTGAATAAACGTGAAATTCTAAAGATTCAAGATAAGGTAAAAAAAGATGGTGTAACAATTATACCTTTAGAATTGTTTTTAACCCATGGTTTTGCTAAAATAGAACTGGGCTTGGCCAAAGGTAAGAAGCTTTATGATAAAAGAGAAGCTATTACTAAGAAAACTCAAGACAGGGATATGGCTCGTATGATGAAAAGATAGAGCATGAAGTGTGTAAAAGAAAGAGGAATGGCGGATGTTTAACAGAGAATCAATTTTAAAAAGTTTAAATGCTGAGAATTATTACATTGATAATCATTCGCTTGATTTATTTCTTGAAGATTGGAAAATCGAATCCATTTACGAAGATGAAGATGGGTTGGAATTTTATGATGATTTGGCATTAGAAAAAATCAAAAAGGGAATTTCTCTAAAGGCACAAGGTTACAGTGATGAACAAATTATTACAAAGCTTTCAAGAATGGAAGCAAAAGTTGAAAAAAATGAAGAGCCGATAAAGCCTGTTCAACCTGTAATTTTGAGTGATACTGCAGACGAAAACCAAACTTCTTCTACGGAAATGACAGTAAAAGAAGAAAGCGCGCCTGAGATTATTCCTCAAGGCAAAAGTTTCACACTTGATGTTTCAAGCCAAACTCTCCAAATGCTTGCAGAAGCTGTTGCCAAGAAAATAAGTGATGATATCACAAATTCTGATATGGCTACAAGATTAATAGAAGCAGGCGGATACAAAAGAGATAATGAAATTCTTGCTAAACAGGTTAAAGAACTGCTTGAACACAACAAAGAATTATCTCAAAGAATTGAACAGCTAGAAAGTCACGCATCAAAAAGCTTCTGGGCTCGTTTTAGAAGCAAACGTTAATAAATATGAATAATTATAGAAAATTTCTAAAAGAATTTGATAGGAAATTAGAGAATTATTTCAACCAACACAAAGAACATGTCCACTGCAAAATCGGATGTTCTTCTTGCTGCGAAAATGGAGATTACCCGCTTTCTCAAATAGAATTAGAATACCTTATGCTGGGCTACATAAATTTAGATAATGAAACAAAAATTAAAGTTCAGAAAAACATAAAATCCATTCAAAAAGGCGGACAATGTCCGTTCCTTATCGAGAAAAAATGCTCCATATACGAATATCGACCTATTATATGCAGGGTTCATGGGCTTGCCTATATAATTTCAAATAACCGAGTTAAAGTCCCTTACTGCGTTTACGAAAACAAAAATTATTCTAAAGTATACAATAATGGAGAAATTACAATTAATCCGATACCTGAAAATCTTGACACTCCAAATGTTTTAAAAAATTTTGATTATGGAGAAATAAGAAATTTATACGATTGGATAAAAATAAAGCTCTCTTAGACATATCTAAAAGAGCTTTATTTAAAATATATTTTTTGAAATCTTACTCTTTCAAGAAAGTTTCATAATTTCTTGCAAGTAAGTGAGTTCTGATTTGGTTAATAAAATCAAGCGCAACACCTACCATGATTATTAAAGAAGTAGCACCGATACCTTGAAGAGTAGTAATTCTTGTAATATAGCTTGCAAAAGCAGGTACAAGGGCAATTATACCCAATCCCAAAGCTCCGATAAAAGTAGTTTTTGTTAAGATTTTATCTAAAGCTTCAGCAGTAGGTTTACCCGGTTTTATACCAGGAATTGAAGAGCCGTACTTCTTCAAATTATCAGCAATTTCTTTAGGCTGCATATTTGGCATAATCGAAGCGTAGAAGAATGTTAAGCCAACAATCATCACAAAGTATATCGCATAGTAAATTACACCACTTGGATTAAACAGCTTATTGAGCACAAGAACCAAATCTTGAACCCATCCTGCCGGCAAATTAGCTTGCCCGACAAGACTCAGAACTGTAGACGGGAACAATAAAATTGCAACCGCAAAGATAATAGGCATAACCCCACCAGGATTAAGCTTGAACGGAATAAACGTATTTACGCCGCCATAAACCTTATTACCAACCTGTCTTTTCGGATTAACAATAATAACTTTTCTTACAGCTTCCTGCATAATTACGATGAATACCATTGCAATGAAGAAAATTGTAAGTAAAAGTATAAGTCCCCACATCAAAGATGAGTCATTAGAAACCATCTGAGCAGTCCTTGAAGAATAAAGCGGTATACCGGATAATATGCCAACAAAGATTATCAAAGAACCACCGTTTCCAATTCCCTTTTCAGTAATCAATTCAGACATCCACATTACAAGCACAGAACCAGCCGTTAGTGTAATTACAGAAGATATGTAGAACATAGTATGATTTAAACCAGGAGTAATAGAACCCGGAAGATGAGCCAAGTACCCCATAAAAATCATTCCTTGAAAAGCTGCCAGAACAACCGTAAACAATCTCGTATATTGTGAAAGTTTACGTCTGCCTGCCTCTCCGTCTTCTTTTTGTAATTTTTCCAACGAAGGAACTATAACTGCCATCAATTGCATAATAATTGATGATGTAATGTAAGGACCGATACCTAATGCAAAAATTGAAACTTTACCAAGAGCACCACCGGAGAATAAATCAAGAAAACCTAATATGTTATTTCCGGAAGCTATCCTTGCAAAAATTTCGTTATTTATGCCGAATACCGGTAAATGAATACCAAAACGGAACAATACAAGCATTCCAAAGGTAAAGATAAGCTTTTCCTTCAAGCCGGATGCGTTCCACATAGACATTAAATCTGCCGTAGTAGGCATTCTCATTCCGTTTGCGTGTGTTCCTGCCATTATACTAATTCAACCTTTCCGCCTGCTGCTTCAATTTTTTCTTTTGCAGATGGAGTTACATAAGAAGCCTTAACAGTAACAGCCTTCTTAATTTCTCCATTACCTAAAATTCTTAAACCATCACAAGATGGATGAACTTTTCTGATTGCTTTCAAAGATTCCAAAGAAATTTCTTCTACGTTCAAATCAGCCAATCTGCCAACGTTAATTTGAGCATAATTTCTTTGATTAATAATTTGGAAGCCTTTCAACTTTGGTAATCTTCTGTAAGCTGGCATTTGTCCACCTTCGAAACCTCTTTTAGAAGCTCTTCCTGAACGTTGACCTTCACCATTATTACCACGGCAAGAAGTTTTTCCGTGACCTGAAGAACGACCTCTGCCTACTCTTTTTGATTTACCTGTAGCACCTTCTGCAGGTTTCAAATCTTCTAATGTTATATTTGTCATTTTTTCTTTCCTTTACTTTAACTTGATTAATCAACTACTTTAACAAGATGTGAAATCTTATTTACCATACCCATAATTGTTGCACTGTTATTGTGCTCAACAACTTGGTCAGTTTTGCTTAAGCCTAATGCTTGAGCCACTTTGCGCTGTGCTTCTGAACAGCCGATTAAACTTCTTACAAGTTTTATTTTTATTTGTTTTGTTTCTGCCATTTTTTTATCCTTTTTAATTATAATTATTATTTCATTTCAAACTATAACTTAAATAGCCTACTAGTTTAATAATCCGAGAGGTAATATGTTTTATATTTTCTCATTTCCCCCTCATATACCACCTAGTTTAATAATTCAGCCATTGTTAAACCGCGTTTTTTAGCTACTTCATTGAATGGTCTTAAAGATTTAAGAGCGTCTAATGTAGCGTTAGCAGCATTAAGAGGTGATTTAGAACCTAAAGATTTTGAAAGAATGTTTTCAATACCTGCAAGTTCAAGAACTGAACGAACAGCACCACCTGCAATAATACCTGTACCTTGAGAAGCAGGTCTTAACATTACTGCACCTGCACCTGAACGACCTGTAATAGGGTGAGGAATTGTTGTTTTGAAAATAGGTACTGTAATTAAGTTCTTTCTACCGTCTGCAATAGCTTTTTGAATAGCAATAATTACTTCAGAAGCTTTTGCACAACCTACACCAACTTGACCTTTTTGGTTACCAACAATAACGATTGCACGGAAGCTTAATTTCTTACCACCTTTTACAACCTTTGTTACACGACGGATTTGAACAACTTGTTCTTTCCATTCAGATTCAGGTTTTACTTCTTGAGTTTCTACTCTTTTCTTTCTGTTACGTTGTTTTTTCGCAGGAACTTCTGTTACAACTTCTTCTGCAACAGCTTCTTCAGCCGGAGCTGCTTGTTCTGCTACTTCAACTGTTTCTTCGACTTGTGTCTCTAATTTTTCTTCTGACATGTTAAACCTTTCTTTGTTTACATATTTGTTCTACTTTTTTGCTATTTAAACAACCGAATACCTAAACTCAAAAACACCTAAAACAGGCATTTACAGAATATTCAATTGTGGGTTATTTTCTGACAAAAGAATTGTAATACAAATATACTCAAAATGCAAGCAAATCGAGCCTTAACATGTAAATTTTTGTAAAATATTAGTGTAAAACTCTAAAATGGATAAAAAATGCATAAGCAACACCAAAAATAGCACCCGCAAAAACTTGCAAAGGAGTATGTCCCAAAAGTTCTTTCAATTTTCCGCCAGCTTCTGCGAGATCCTGCTTATACAAATCCATTATAATTTTATTCAAACAAGCAGCCTGTTTTCCTGCAGCACGCCTCACACCTGCAGCATC
The DNA here is from genome assembly GCA_944323165.1 of Candidatus Gastranaerophilales bacterium. Taxonomy (GTDB): domain Bacteria; phylum Cyanobacteriota; class Vampirovibrionia; order Gastranaerophilales; family Gastranaerophilaceae; genus CAG-196. The sequence goes on from CALURK010000009.1 coordinate 60,731, forward strand.
ATACATTACAATAAAAGCATACCCAAGAGCTATGGCGAATTCTATCGAATCAAACCCTCTTATCAATCCCACAGCGGTAGAAAGTCCCATCACTCCAGCAGAATGAGAGCTTGGCATTCCGCCCGTCGTTGTAAATAAGCGCAAATCCAAATTCCGCTTTAGTACAAGGTGCAAAAAACATTTAATTACTTGAGCAACCACAATACCTGAAAAAGCAATAAATATTACCTCATATCCCGTGCCGTAAAATTGCGCCAGATCCATTTACAAACTCCTAATTCTTTTTTATTCTATCCTCTAACTTATTCAATATCTCTTCAAAAATCTTCGAATGATACTTTTCTATTATACCATAACATTCTTTTATTAAAGTTTTAAATTTATTTTCAGCTTCATCTAAGCCGTAAAGCGAAACATAAGTAAGCTTTCCGCTATTTTTATCTTTACCTACCGTCTTACCCATTTCCTCGAAAGATGAAATTTCATCCATAATATCGTCATAAATTTGGAAAGCAAGCCCAAATTTCTTCGCAAAATTATCAAACTCTTCAATAACTTCCTCTTCTGCCCCAGCAGCAATTGCCCCGACTCTTACGGCAAGCCTAAACAGTACAGCGGTTTTGTTCAGATGAATAAAATCTAAAGTTTCCTCAGGTGATTTAACCAATTTTCCGCCTTCAGATTCAATATCAACAACTTGCCCTGCAATAAGCCCGTATGCACCTGCAAATTTTGTATACTCGTGAATAATTCTAACTATTTGCTCTGCAGAAAGTCCTTTTGATTTTTCGATTATGAGCTGAGGAGCAAAAGTTAAGAGAGCATCCCCTGCCAAAACAGCATTAGCTTCGCCAAAGACTTTGTGATTAGAAGGCTTCCCCCGTCTAAAATCATCATTATCCATACAAGGAAGGTCATCGTGTATAAGACTCTGAACATGAAGCATTTCCAGAGCACAAGCAGACGGAAGAACTTTTTCAATATCGCAACCGAGAATTCTTGCGGTTTCTATACACATAACAGGTCTTAAGCGTTTCCCAGGAAGCATCAATGTGTATTTCATCGCCTTAAAAATATCCTCAGGATAACATATCGGCATATATTCATCTAATTTTTTATCTACAAGTTCAATCAATTCTTTCATTTTCCACGTCCTTATAAATATTTTGTCTTTTTGTATTTCTGGAAACTTCTCTTTTTCTGGAACTTATTTTAACAGCGGTTTTATTATGCTGTTGTTTATGGCTTGTTTCAGTCTTAACCCCTTGATACTTAACCTTTTCCTTGTATTCCTTAGCTTCCTCTACAAATTCCACATAACTTTGATATCTCGTATCATCTATTTTATCTAAATTGGCCTTTACTGCACAATCAGCCTCTAAGATGTGTAAACAATCGGGGAATTTGCAATCCTTTCTATACTGAGAAATTTCATCAAACAAATTTCCGACCTCAAGAGGCATTATAAAATCAAATTTCAAATTACTAAACCCAGGTGTATCAACGATATTTGAATTTTCATCAATAGATATTATTTCGCAATGCCTTGTTGTATGAGTACCTCTCTGCGTTTTTTCGCTAACTTCCTTTGTCCTTAAATTTAGCCCCGGGCATACAGCATTTATCAAACTTGATTTTCCAACTCCTGAAGCACCGCATAAAACAGAAGTTTTTCCAGATAGTATTTCCTTAAAGTCCTCAATTCCATAACCTTCAAGAGCCGAAGTAAAGAGAACATCATACCCTAGCGGCTGGTATATCGAAAAAACTTTCTCTATAGTCTTGTCATCTTGAGATAAATCATTTTTGTTAAAACACAATACTGCAGGAATATTGTGATATTTGGCAAAAGACACATATCTGTTAAGCTGAACGAAGTTCAAATCGGGTTCTTTTACGGCAGAAATTATTAAAACTTGATCAATATTTGCAACAGTCGGTCTTGTTATAAAATTCTTTCTCGGAAGAATTTTTTCTATCGCACCGTTTTCAAATTCAACGTAATCTCCGACAAAAATCTTTTGTTTTTGCTTCTTTAAAACTTCACGAATTTTACACTCATAAGTTTCATTCCCTGAATGCACATAATAGAAATCTGAATGAATTTTAAATATCTGCCCTTTTTGCATAATATAATTTTAGCATAAAACATTGTAATAAGAATTAAAAAAAAGAGTAGTAAAATCATTAATAATCGTGTATAATGTTTGCAGAGATATTTTTAAGGAGAAGGTTCATGCCGGTTATAGAAGGTTTACTAACAGTCACAAATGAAAAATTTTGTATTATAGTTTCACGTTTTAACGAATTTATATCATCAAAGCTATTATCAGGAGCATTGGATGAACTTAAACGTCACGGAGTAAAAGAAGAAAATATTGATGTAATCTGGTGTCCAGGGGCGTTTGAAATACCTATTATCGCTAAAAAAGCTGCAAAAACAGGAAAATATAATGCGCTTATCGCACTGGGAGCAGTAATTAAAGGTTCTACATCTCATTATGATTATGTTTGTGCAGAAGTTTCAAAAGGTGTAGCATCCGTAAGTTTAGATACAGAAGTTCCTGTAATATTTGGAGTTCTTACGACAGATAATATCGAACAAGCAATAGAAAGAGCCGGAACAAAAGCCGGCAATAAAGGTTCTGATGCTGCAAAATCTGCTATCGAAATGGCAAATGTAATGAATAAAATAGGTTAGTAGTTTATATTTTTAACCAAAGGAGTGTGTGTTATGAGTGAAGTTATTACCGAATACAGAAATGAAAATACCAAAGATATCGATTTATTATCGACGATAGATATCGTAAGAAAGATTAACGAAGAGGACAAACTTGTAGCACTGGCTATTGAAGATGAAACTCCAAATATTGCAAAAGCTATTGATATAATTGCAAAACAATTTTTAATGGGTGGTAAGTTATACTATTTTGGAGCAGGAACCTCCGGAAGAATAGGTATTCTTGATGCTTCCGAATGCCCGCCATCATTTGGAGTCCCAGAAGATATGGTTAGAGGAATCATTGCTGGTGGTGATAAAGCTATTAAAACTGCAGTAGAAGGCGCTGAAGACAATTTTGAATTAGGTGTTGAAGATGCAAAATGTTTAACAGACAAAGATGTTTGTGTCGCAATTTCCGCGAGCGGTAATCCTAAATACTTGCTGGGAGTTCTTGCTCAGGCTGATAAAGTTAATTGCAAAACTATAGCACTTACTTGTAATCATAAAGCTTTAATTTTGGAGGAAGCTGGACTCGGAATTTGTGTGGAAGTAGGCCCTGAAGTTATTGCTGGTTCAAGCAGAATGAAGGCAGGTTCTGTTCAAAAAATGGTTTTGAATATGCTGTCAACCGGAGCTATGATTAAAATTGGCAAAACTTACGAAAACTTTATGATAGATTTGATGCCAACTAATGAAAAATTAAAAGATAGAGCTATTAGAATCGTTTCCGAAATTGCTGATGTAAATAATTCTACAGCTCTGCAAACTCTGCTTGAATGCGGATGGAGCGTTAAGGCTGCAATTATAATGCTTAAGTGCAATTTAAGCAAAGAGGAAGCTCAAGAATTGTTGCGTAAGAATTGTGGAGTATTAAGACGAGCCCTTAACAGCTTTTCTAAAATCTAGTTAAAATACTCGATTACGGATTGTGTAATAATATCTGCATAATTAGACATCAATGATTTATCTGCAAGTCTTTCTCTGCCTTTTTCAGTGGTCATAAACGCAACTTCCCAAATTACGCCAGGGATATTTTGACCGTTTAAAGGTGCCTTTAGAACTCCTGTTCTATCGTCATTTGTACTCTCTTGTGCGTAATCTACTTTTCCTTCATTTTTCCATTGATCTTCTTTGTCAATGTCTTCATGCTTTGGAATCCATTTTTGAAAGTTCTTTACCATTATATTGGCAAGCTTAATACTATTTTCTCTTGGCGCACCTGAAACATCTTTATTTCTATAATAAACCTGCGTTCTGTCTTGAGTGTTTGGGGCTGAATTTACGTGCACTGAAATAAACATATCTGCTTTATTGTTACTCTTTCGGACTTCCTCAGCTATCAGACGTGCTTTACCTTGTAAGAATATTACTTTTGCTCCTTGCTCATATAATTTATTTTTTAATTTCATTGCATTATCATAATTTAATAACCATTCATCATCCAAACCGCTAAGTCCAGGTGTTCCGATATCCGTACCGGCTTGTGAATAACCATGTCCAGCATTTATTATAATAGTTTTTCCAGAAAGTTTACCTTCTTTATATTTCTCATTTTTCTCATCTTTCTGTGGATCATAAACTTTCCTTGTTGCAACAACTTTTCCGTTAACTTTCATTTTTTTCTGCAACAACGGACGCGTTGCCAATTTATCACAAGCACTCATATCTATTGTTTCTGTTACGGTCTTATTTTTTTCATCAACTGATACAGTTCTTTTGCTTCCTGATACCGCATAATCTGCGTTGTTAAATATTACTATTATTCTTTGTCCTGGCTTGATTGCATCGCTTGATAAATTATTAATTTTCTTTAATTTTTCGGTTTCTACACCGACTTTTTCTGCTATTTGAGATAAGCTATCATTTTCCTTTACCTTGTATACAAACCCAGGAATTTCAAGCATTTTACCGGCATTTATTTTATCTTCATCCTCAATATTGTTCAAGTCCTTCAACATTTCTACGGTTAAACCTGTTTTTTTAGAAATTTGAAATAAATTATCTCCCTTCTCTACTTTATAGCCTAATTTTTGTATCTTTATTGTCTGTCCTATATTTACCTTATTTTTATCTTCTATATCGTTATCATTACAAATAATATTCACTGTTGTATCATATTGTCTTGCTAAACGTGATAAATTTTCTTTTTTTACGATTTTATGATCCAAGCTTATTAGCTTAAATTCGCCTTCATCTGTAACTGTTCCCTTTTCTAACATTTTCTGGAAAGTTGATTTTGAAGCATCATCAGCCACTGACTTGCTTTCTTCATCCCCTACAAAAAGCCCCTTTATATAATGCCCGATTTTTGAACAAACGTTACATATCCCATCCCAAAGTCTTGAGAAAAAGCCTTTTTCCTCTTTAGGTTTTTCTTCCGCTTTTTCTTCTGAGTTCACCTGTTTTTCTTTTGATTCTTCAACTTCTTCTTTAGCTGCTGATACTTTATCCACACTTTTCATAAATGGGACATTCATCTCTGCACCTATTACTATTGCTTCCGGATTATGATTAATTTGCTTGAATGCTTTATAAAATTCTTCAAAACTTACATCACCTTTGTTCTTCAAAGAACTGTAAGCTTTTTGCGCTACTGAATAAACACCTTTGCCTTTAAAAGATTTATCAACTAATATCTTTCCGGATTCAGCGCTCGTAGCCTCTCCTGAAATTTTACCTGTCGTATACTGTTCATAAATTTTATCTAACTCTTTTGTATCAGAATTATTTGCCTTAAAACACTGCAAAGCTTCTTGGTACAATTTCTTAATTTCATTATCGGCTTCTTGTTGCTCATTGCCAGTTAAATCTCTAACTGCAAGAATTGCACGGCTTAAACTTCTTTTATATAACCCCGGTTCTGGTTTTGAGCCGGAACTTAAACTTACAACCTTTAGATTTTTCACAACTTCTGACCAGTTTTTATTCTTTATTGCTTCTTTTATTTTTGGTCCTATTTGACCTGGACCTTTATTGAATGATAAATCTATCAAAGCTTCTTTTATAGAATTAGGCATCGAATTATATGTTTCTTTTCCGATTTTATTCTTTAAATACACAACATGTTCTTCTATATGCTTTACCAAGTTTTTGTAGCCTTGATTCTGAGTTCTTGTAAGAAGCTTATCATTGTTATCATCGATGTACTCTCCAAAACCTACTGTCTTATTTCCTCCGATATCTCTGTAGGATACAGATACAGTTTCGTAATAATGATTATTATCACCTTCATAATATCTTATCAAATCAATAAGATGCTTTTGGGACTTAGCGATAGCCTCATGATCGTTTGTTAATAATGTCCAAGAATATGGTGCAATTCCTGTCTTTTTAACAGCATCGTCCAAAAGAGCTCTCTCCTCATCTGTAACTAATTTTTGTTTTCCAAGAAACTCGTCTTGCGGTGCTGTTGCATATTTTGCATAAGGCAAAAACCAATTTTCTTTTTCCTCTTCTCTTTGCTTATTAAGTTTTGTATAAAAACCTGTTTCTATAATACTGTTTAAATTTGCTCCCTGTATTCCCATAAAAATGCCTCTTTAAAAATCCTCGATACTTATATAAAGTTTCTATCATTTTAAATATTGCCTAAATTTAACAATTATTTACATTGGTTTTTAAGGAGCTATTTTTATAGTATAATGAAGGAAGTAGAGGAGTAACATAAATGAAATTAACTGTACTTGGACCTGGTTGTTGGGGATTAACGCTAGCTTGGCTGATGAATAATAATTTTGATGATATTGTAGTCTGGGGAAGAGAGTGTGACCTTAACGATGAGCTTGTCATAAACAAGCATTGCTCTAAACCTCTTGAAGTACAGTTGGATAAGAAAGTTGAAATAACTTCTGACTTAAAAAAAGCTATTGATGGAGCTGATATAATTCTATCTGTTGTTGCAACTGGCGGTGTTCGACCTGTTTGTGAACAATTAAAAGCTGCAGGAATTAACCCTAAAACACCTTTAGTTAACGCTTCTAAAGGACTTGAACTAAATACTCTTATGAGAATGTCAGAAGTTATAAAAGATGTTTTACCTGAGCAAAAAATTGTAATATTGTCTGGCCCTACACTTGCTAAAGAAGTTTTGATGGGCAAACCAACAGCAGCTTGTGTTGCTTGCGAGGATCTTGAAACTGCCGAATTTGTACAAAAAGCTTGTAATGTACCTAACAAATTCAGACTTTATACAAACACTGACGTTATTGGGGTTGAACTCGGTGGGAGTTTAAAAAATGTTATAGCAATTGCTTCCGGCTTCGCTCACACAATGGATCTGGGTGACAATTGCATGGGAAGTTTACTTACAAGAGGTATGGCAGAAATTGTAAGACTTTCAGTAAAATTAGGCGCAAATCCTTCTACATTATACGGACTTTCAGGAATGGGTGATTTGATTGCAACCTGCTCAAGCCCAATGTCCAGAAATTATACTGTCGGAGCAATGTTAGGCAAAGGTAAGAAAATAAATGATATACTTAATGAACTGGGCTCCGTTGCTGAAGGAGTTAAAACTTCTAAAGCCGTATGTGATTTAGCGGAAAAATTAGGGGTAGAAGTTCCTGTTTCTAATGCTATTTATGAAGCCGTATACACCGATATTACTCCAGAACAAGTATTATCAAAATTGATGAACAGGAAGCTTAAAAAGGAAGAAAGTTATGTTTAAATACGCCGTACACTATCTAAAAAACACTTTTGTTCCTTTAAATTGCCCTGACAATGTAAATCTGGATAACGGAGCGATGGTAATTGCCCGAACGGAAAAAGGCGAAGAGGCTCTTAAGGCGTTTCTTGTTAATGATGAGGTTGCGAAATTATTTTCAGAATCTGATAAAACCCCTCAACCTTTTGAGTTCATTAGAATAATGACAAAAGAAGATATGATGACACTTGAAGAATTAAAAAAGGATGAAGTTACATCATATTTTAAATGCAAAGAACTAGTAAAAAAACACAACCTTAATATGAATTTGGTTCAGTGTAAAATAACCTTTGATAAGAGAAAAATTTCTTTCTACTATACAGCCCCTGAGCGAGTAGATTTTAGGGAACTTTTAAAAGATTTAACTCAAGTTTTTAAGAGAATGAGAATAGATTTACGCCATATTGGTGTAAGGGACGAGTCCTCCATAATGTGTGGCTGCGGTATTTGCGGGAAACCTTTTTGCTGTTCAAGTTACTTAAGAAAATTTGAATCAATTAATGTAAAACTTGCAAAAGATCAGGGAATGCCGATTACGCCTTCCAAAATTTCAGGAACTTGCGGAAGATTACTTTGCTGTTTGACTTATGAATATTCAAACTATATAGAAGCAGCAAAGGGAATGCCGCCTATCGGATCTACTGTTATGACACCTTCAGGACTGGGTAAAGTTTGTTTTATACAATTCTTAAATAATTCTGTTGCAGTTAAGTTTGAAGATGGTAAAATAAAAGAATACAATAAGACCGAAATAGAAATGGTTGATGCAGATGTTAATGTTGAAATTGATATTCCAAATAACATCAACAGCTATTCAAGCGACGAAAAAGTAGACGCTAAACAGCTCAAACAGTTGGAAGATGATAGAAACAGCTCAACCGGAAATGTCTAGAAAGCGAAATTAAAATGAGAATACAATCAGTAAATCAATCCCCTGCCCCAAGTTTTGGGAAATTGATAGTGAAACCCGGAAGTTTCCAAGTTTTAAAGCAATCAAAATACTTTCCTGATCGCAGTTATCCGGAATATGATAAACACTTGATGAATTTTTACAAACAACTTTTACTGTTAAAAAAACAATCTGAAAGTAATAACTTATACAACGTAGTAATTAAACCGGATAGTAAAAATAATACGGGTAAAGTTGTAATAGAAAATTCTAAAGGAGTTGAACAGACAGGTTTTGCCACTTCGTTTGAAGAGCTTTTGCGAGTCCCGTCTATGGAGCCAAAGCACAAACGTTCTAAAAAACAAGAACCATCTTTTATAAAAAGATTTATTCATAATGAACAAGTTAGAAGAAGCAATAAAAAATTAACAAACAAACAATTAAAAATGGATGAGTTTTTAAACGTAGTTTATAAAAATATTCAAGATATTATAGTAAATGCAGACTACCTCTCTGAGTTACAAAAATTAAAACAAAAATAAGAAAGGATTAATTTATGCTTGAAAGAATTGAAAAATTGCAAGTAATATCTTTAGGATTATTAATTGCTCTGTCACTTGTCGTGTGTACTAAAATGGTATCCTCTACCATTTCTAACAACGAAATTTCAGTAACAGGTTCCGCCTACGAAATTGTAAAATCAGACTCAGGCTCTTTAAATTTTGACATCTCAGTCAAAAGGGCAACGAAACAGGAAGCATACTCTGCTGTTCAAGAACAGATGAAAATTGTGCAAAAATATCTTGCTGGCAAACAAATTAAGAATATTGAGTTAAAGACAATAAACGGTTATTACTCTTATAAAAGAGACGCCAAAACAGGTGCTTATACAGAAATCCGGGAAGCATACAATTTATCACAACCGATTTCAATTCAATCGGACAATGTAGAATTAATTAAGGAAATCACTAATGATATAACAGGTTTAATTAATCAAGGTGTCGATATTATTGTTTATGCTCCATCCTATGATTATTCAAAACTCGGAGATTTAAAAGTTTCACTACTTGAAAAAGCTTCACAAGACGCGAAAAACCGTGCAAGTTCTATGCTTAAGCCAACCGGAAACAAAGTTGGAAGTATTAAATCTGTTAGAATGGGAGTTTACCAAATCACTCCTGTAAATTCTACTGATGTTTCTGATATCGGCATAAATGACACTTCTTCTATTGACAAAAAAGTTACTGCGGTAGCTAATGTAACTTTTAAAATAAAATAAAAATTATATTTAAGGTATTGCAAGTATATATAAAAGGTGTTAAAATATAGGTATCACAAATTAGAAGAGGATATTTATATGGATGTAAGTTCAGTAGGTTACGGAAGTGCATTAACTCCGGAAGTACAAGCTCAATATGCAGCAAAGTGCATGAGTATGTCACAGCAAACAAGCTACATAGCAGGTTCATTAATACAAGATACGGCAGAGATTTCTGCAGAAGCTCTTGCCAAGTGCACAGAAGAAATGAATGCGAGCTTGGAAAGAATGTTATAGCAAAAAAAACGACCAAATGGTCGTTTTTTTTTGTTAAATATCAGAACTTTGCGTAAGAACCAATAACCCTAACACTTTGGGCATGAGGTTCCAAATCTCTTATTAGATTCCTAATTACCTCATCCTCTCTGTGTCCGTCAAAATCAATAAATACAGCTTGTTCTTCCGCATTATTATTCATCATTTTGGAATTTATTTGTGTAATATTGATATTATATTTAACAAATATCTGTACAATATCAAGAAGCGCCCCTTGTCTGTCATTTAAAAATAGTACTATACTTGTCTTATCATGTCCTGTCGGTTGAGTTGAAGCATCTCCTATGACTATAAACCTGCGTTTATTATCTTTGTCATCTTCAATGTGTTCCTTCAATACATTAAGGTTATAAATTTCAGCAGTTTTGTGAGTTCCAATAATAGAATAAGTTAAATTATAATTATTCAAAAGTCTTGCCGCTTCATCCATACTGGCAGCAACAACAATATTTAGCTGTCTTGGCATTTCATCTCTTACAAAATTTTTACTCTTCGCAAGAGCATTAGGATTTGCTATAAGCCCTGTTAGACTGTAAAATTCAGTAGTTTTAGACAATATACAATCATTTACTGGAACTATTGTTTCCGCAAGGATTTGTATATTCTGATTTTTTGTCAAAATTAAATTATCAATTGTTTCTCTGATAATCCCTTTATAAGTGGTTTCTACAGGCAAAACTGCAATTGCATTACAATTTTCATCAACATAATCGATACATTCTTTAATCGAATTTAGCGAACGTTGATATAGATATAAATCATAAGCCTTAAAAAGTTTATCTTTGGCGATTTCCGAATAAGAACCGCCCATTCCCAGGCAAATAACTTCATTAAACTCTTCAAACATAATAAACTCCATCCTTTAGTAAATTGTATACTAATGAATGGAGTTTGTAAATCATTATATAAAAAATTTCTAAGATCTTCCGATTTCTGTAGCCCTGGAAGCCATGGATCTTGAAATATTGACCAGAGCAAGGTTAGCTTCATAAGCTCTTTGTGCCATAATAGCATCCGCCATATCAACCATAGCATTAACGTTAGAAGCTCTTATATATCCGTTTGCATCAGCATCAGGGTGGCCTGGAGCATAAATTCTTTCTCCTACAGTAGGATCCTCAACACATCCGTTAAAAACAACACCACCTTGCAAATAAGGAAGAGTGCCGGTTCCAAAAACATCATTTTTCATTACGTTCATAAGCCCGTGGAATGATATATCTTCCGTCGCATTTAAAACAGGAATTCGTCTTACATAATTAGGAGTATCAACGTTAGCAATGTTCTTTGCATGGATATCCAAACGCATTCCGTGTGCTTGAAGAGCATTTGCACCTATATTTATTGATTCTAATATACTCATCTTAATGCCTCACTTTCCTAAAACATTACTTGCCTACGTTAATTACAGTTTTCATCTCAGTAATTATATTTGACATTCTTCTTGTTGCCATTGTGTATAAAAGAGAATTCTTCTGCATCTCAGTTAATTCTTTTGCAATATCAATTTCAGCTTTTTGCCGATCCTCCAAAACCCCTGAAGGTCCAAGCTCAGTTGAAAGTTTAGTTTCTAAAGGACTGTTCATTGATCCTAAATACATTGAAAAATCAATATCTCGCCTTACATACCCCGGAGTATCAACGTTAGCAACATTTGAACCCAAGGCCCTTTGTCTTTGAGATATCAAATCCATCATTAAATTGGTTTTTCCCATTGAATCTAAACTTGTAAATGTCATCTTAAACTATCCTATTCTCTAATATTTATAGCTTTGTTATACATATCATCAGCAACTTTCATTAAGTTCATACTTGCAATCATTGATGTATTAAGCCTCATAAGATCATTAATTTCATCATAAATGTTTGTATTTGAGACTTCTGTAGCATATTGTCTTATATTGTCAGTGTTTTTTATAATTTTTGGTGCTCCAGATTCCTGATTGTAAACCATTTTGTTATTATGCCCTTGCTCTAATGCTTCCGGACATTCAAACTGAACAATAGGAATTGTTCCGATTTTTTCAGGCAGAGAACCTGCATCATCATAATTTATAACATCACCATTTGGTTTTATTTCAAGCTTATAGGAATTAGCAGGAATTTTAATACCGTCACCGACCATCCAATCATCAACTGTCATTAAATATCCGCCTTCTCCTCTTTTAAATGCACCGTCACGTGTGTATTGAATTTCGCCATCTGGAGAAACAACCGGAATATAACCTTCACCGTTAATCGCAATATCGTATGGATTTTTGCTTATACGAATAGAACCCTGCAATGCATTCGTTCTAATCGCACCATCGATATACCCGTCCTCTCTTAGGATTTGCTCAAAACGAGAAGTTTTATAAGCAGCTGTATTGTAATTGGCAAGGTTGTTAGCAACATAACCCAGCTTTTCAAACTGCATTGTAGCATTATTAATACTTTTTCTTACTACCGCTTGCATATTATACATAACTCAACCCTCCTAGCTTGTACTTCCCAGTTGACTTATAACTTTTTGTAAATTGCTGCTTTCAATTAGGAAAATTTGTCTGTTAGCTTCAAAATTTCTAACAACAGGCTTTACAGCAAGAAACTCATTTTGAAGAGAAACATTTGAATATTCGTTGTAACCTTGTTTTACATCCGGATCCAAAACCGCCATACCGTTTGCATCTACAATACCAAGGTATCCTGCCTCTAAAAGTTCGTTGGAATCTTTTGCATAGACACTAACCTTACCTTTGGTGTTTACAACAACCTGAGCGGGATTATCAGGAACAACAGGAAGCTTAATCGGCATTCCTGCAGCTGACAAAACAGGATTATCTTCAAGATTAAGCAAATTACCTTCTCTATCAAGCTTAAACCTACCATCACGAGTAAGTTGAATACCTTCAGGAGTTTGGATTTGGAAATACCCTTTGTTCGCCATAGTTATGTCTAGCGGATTTTTTGAAACCATAATTCTTCCGACCTGATCATCAACTGTACTTGAAAGCCCGTGAACACCGATAAATTCTGTAAAAGAAGACACGACGGGTTCACGTCTTTGAAACCCGACTTTATCAAACCCTGTAACATTCTCGTTTATCATGCCAAGGATTTCGCTTTGGACATGCATAGCACGTATAGAAGCTTTCATTCCTTGCTCACAAAATCTTACACCGCCATTGATTTGCATAGTTGTACCTCTTTTATTACTTAAACGGATAATTAAATCATCTGCTTTAATAAAATTATGAAAAATCATCTGTTTAAAGTAGTTTGATAGATATTTAATAAAGAAAAATAAAAAGTCAAAATATTTAAAAAAGTTCTATTGACATTAAATTATGTTTTTACTATCATAAGACTTGACGCCGGTATAGCTCAACGGTAGAGCAACGGTTTTGTAAACCGTAGGTTGTAGGTTCGATTCCTATTACCGGCTTTT